>JACPEG010000036.1 GCA_016183615.1 Betaproteobacteria bacterium | reverse complement strand
AGTCGAGAGTCATGAGTTGCGAGTCGAGAGCAATCGGCGGGAATGCCTTACTCTCCACTCTCTACTCTCGACTCGTTACTCGATAATCTTCGCCACCACTCCGGCGCCCACGGTGCGGCCGCCCTCGCGAATGGCAAACCGAAGCCCCTCCTCCATCGCGATCGGCGCAATCAGGTTTACCGTGATCGAGATGTTGTCGCCCGGCATCACCATCTCGGTGCCCGAGGGCAGCTCAATCGAGCCCGTCACGTCGGTGGTGCGGAAGTAGAACTGCGGCCGGTAGCCGTTGAAGAACGGGGTGTGCCGCCCGCCCTCTTCCTTCGAAAGCACGTAGATCTCGGCCGTGAACTTGGTGTGCGGGGTGATCGAGCCCGGCTTCGCCAGAACCTGCCCCCGCTCCACCTCCTCGCGCTTGGTGCCGCGCAGCAACACCCCAATGTTGTCCCCCGCCTGCCCCTGGTCCAGCAGCTTGCGGAACATCTCGACCCCGGTGCACACGGTCTTGATGGTGGGACGCAACCCCACAATCTCGATCTCCTCGCCCACCTTGATGATCCCGCGCTCGACCCGCCCCGTGACCACCGTGCCCCGCCCGGAAATCGAGAACACGTCTTCCACCGGCATCAGAAACGGCCCATCGAGCGCCCGCTTGGGCTCGGGAATGTAGGAGTCCAGCGCCTCCGCCAGCTTCCAGATCGAGCCCTCCCCCAGATCCGACTTGTCGCCTTCCAAGGCCTTTAACGCGCTCCCAATCACGATCGGGGTGTCGTCCCCCGGAAACTCGTACTTGTTCAACAGCTCCCGCACTTCCATCTCGACGAGCTCCAGCAACTCCTTGTCGTCGACCATGTCCGCCTTGTTCATGTACACCACGATATAGGGCACCCCTACCTGGCGCGCCAGCAAAATGTGCTCGCGCGTCTGCGGCATCGGACCGTCCGCGGCGGAAACCACCAGAATCGCCCCGTCCATCTGCGCCGCCCCCGTGATCATGTTCTTCACGTAGTCAGCGTGCCCCGGACAGTCCACGTGCGCATAGTGGCGCTTGGCCGTCTCGTACTCCACGTGCGCCGTGTTGATCGTGATCCCACGCGCCTTCTCCTCCGGTGCATTGTCAATCTGGTCGTAGTTCTTCGCCTCGCCCCCAAACTTCTTCGACAGCACGTGCGTGATCGCCGCCGTCAGCGTCGTCTTCCCATGGTCCACGTGACCAATCGTCCCAACGTTCACGTGCGGCTTCGTCCGCTCAAATTTGCCCTTTGCCATACGCTTCCCTTTTTCTCGATCAAAGGATGACTGAACCCGTTTCCCGCGTCACTTGCCGGCCGTCTTGGTGATCACCGCTTCAGCCACGTTCTTGGGCGCTTCCACGTAGTGCTTGAATTCCATGGTGTAGGTGGCGCGGCCCTGGGTAAGCGACCGCAGGGTGGTGGAATAGCCAAACATTTCCGCCAGCGGCACCTCTGCCCGAATCGCCTTGCCCCCGGGCAGGTCTTCCATTCCCTGGATGATGCCGCGCCGGGAAGAGAGGTCCCCCATCACGTCGCCCATCTTTTCTTCGGGGGTTTCCACCTCCACCGCCATCATCGGTTCCAGCAGCACCGGACTGGCCTTGCGCATGCCGTCCTTGAACGCGATGGAGGCGGCCATCTTGAAGGCGTTTTCATTGGAGTCAACGTCGTGATAGGAACCGTCGAACAGGGTAACCTTCACGTCCACCACCGGGAAGCCCGCGAGCACACCATTGGGCAGGGTCTCGTTCAGGCCCTTTGCCACCGCCGGGATATATTCCCGCGGCACGGTGCCACCCTTGATGGCATCCACGAACTCAAAGCCCTTGCCTCGCTCGTTGGGTTCGAGCTTGATCCAGACGTGGCCGTACTGGCCGCGACCGCCCGACTGCTTGATGAACTTGCCTTCGGCCTCGACCGCCCTCTTGATGGCCTCGCGATAGGCGACCTGGGGAGCGCCCACATTGGCTTCCACACCGAACTCGCGCCGCATGCGGTCGACAATGATCTCCAGGTGAAGCTCGCCCATGCCGGAGATGATGGTCTGACCCGACTCCTCGTCGGTGCGCACCCGGAACGAGGGGTCTTCTTGCGCCAGCCGTCCGAGCGCGATGCCCATCTTCTCCTGGTCGGCCTTGGTCTTGGGCTCCACCGCCACGTGGATTACGGGATCGGGAAACTCCATGCGCTCCAGAGTGATGACGTTTTCCGGGTCGCACAGGGTATCGCCGGTGGTTACTTCCTTGAGGCCCACGGCCGCCGCGATGTCGCCGGCCCGTACTTCCTTGATTTCTTCGCGCTGATTGGCGTGCATCTGCAGGATCCGGCCGATGCGCTCCTTCCTGCCCTTCACCGGGTTGTAGATGGTGTCGCCCGAGTTCACCACGCCCGAGTACACGCGGAAGAAGGTGAGCTGTCCCACGTAGGGATCGGTCATGATCTTGAACGCGAGCGCCGAGAACTTGTCGTCATCGCGCGACTCCCGGCTGGCAGGCTGGCCGTTCTCCAGCTCGCCCTTCACCGGTGGAATGTCGATGGGGGCCGGCATGAAATCGATAACTGCATCGAGCATGGCCTGCACCCCTTTGTTCTTGAAGGCCGAGCCGCACAGCATGGGCACGATCTCGTTGGAGACGGTCCGGAGCCTCAAACCCTGCTTTATTTCCTCGGCAGAGAGGTCATGGCCCTCGAGGTACTTGTGCATCAGATCCTCGTTGGCCTCGGCAGCTGCCTCGACCATCTTCTCCCGCCACTCCTTGGCCAGATCCTCCAGGTCCGAGGGAATGTCGCGTGCCTCAAACTTCATCCCCTGGGTGGAATCGTCCCAGTAAATGGCCTTCATCCGGATCAAATCCACCACGCCCTCGAACTTGTCCTCGGCACCGATGGGAACCTGCACCGGAACCGGGTTGCCCTTGAGGCGCGCGCGCATCTGGTCGTAGACCTTGAAGAAGTCCGCGCCCTGGCGGTCCATCTTGTTGACGAACGCAAGCCGTGGCACCCGGTACTTGTTGGCCTGGCGCCAAACAGTCTCGGATTGGGGCTGCACGCCGCCCACGGCGCAGTACACCATGCAGGCGCCGTCCAGCACCCGCAGCGACCGTTCGACCTCGATGGTGAAGTCCACGTGGCCGTATCGATAATGTTGATGCGATGCTCGGGGCGCTTGCCGTCCATCCCCTTCCAGAAGGTGGTGGTGGCGGCCGAGGTGATGGTGATTCCCCGCTCCTGCTCCTGCTCCATCCAGTCCATCACCGCGGTGCCGTCGTGGACCTCGCCCAGCTTGTGCGACACCCCGGTGTAGAACAGGATGCGCTCGGTGGTCGTGGTCTTGCCGGCATCGATGTGGGCACTGATGCCGATGTTGCGGTACCGCTCAATGGGGGTCTTGCGTGCCACTTCTAGGCTTTCACTGCAAAGTTAGAATCGATAGTGGGCGAATGCCTTGTTGGCCTCCGCCATCTTGTGCACTTCCTCGCGCTTCTTGATGGCACCGCCCTTGCCCTCCGCGGCCTCCATCAGCTCGTTGGCCAGCCGCGCGCCCATGGACTTCTCCGCGCGCTTGCGGGCGGCGTCGCGGATCCAGCGCATGGCGAGCGCGGTGCGCCGCACCGGCCGCACTTCCACCGGCACCTGGTAGTTGGCTCCGCCCACCCGCCGGCTCTTAACCTCCACGGTCGGCCGCACGTTGGCGAGCGCCTGGCTGAACACCTCCAACGGGCTCTTCCCGGCCTTCTTCTCAATCTGCGATAGCGCGCCGTAGACGATCCGCTCCGCGACCGACTTCTTGCCGCGGGTCATGATGACGTTCATGAACTTGGCCACGTCCTGGCTCACGTACTTCGGGTCCGCGAGGATTTCCCGTTTCGGCACTTCTCTGCGTCGAGGCATTTTTGCGCTGTCCCTGTTCCTGAATCTTCAATTCCGCCTTATGCCGCCTTGGGGCGCTTGGCGCCGTACTTGGAACGACTCTGCTTGCGGTCCTTCACCCCGGCGGTATCCAGGCTGCCGCGCACCGTGTGGTAGCGCACGCCCGGCAGGTCCTTTACCCGGCCGCCGCGGATCAGCACAACCGAGTGCTCCTGCAGGTTGTGGCCTTCGCCACCTATGTAGCTGATCACCTCGAAGCCGTTGGTCAGCCGCACCTTGGCCACCTTGCGCAGAGCTGAATTTGGCTTTTTGGGCGTGGTGGTGTAGACGCGGGTGCACACCCCCCGCTTCTGGGGGCTTTGCGCCAAGGCCGGCACCTTGCTTTTTGCCCGCTTAGTGGCTCGCGGCTTGCGCACGAGCTGGTTAATGGTTGGCATAAGAACCCTTGTCTCAAAAAACCGGGACGGCACCTCTGCGTGCCGTCCCTGATCGCGCTTGGTTGTACCCCGCGGCGGTTGCCGCGGGGGTTTCGGTGCTAAAAAGACTGTGAATTATAAAAGCTTAGGTATGGAGCGTCAAGCCGCGTGCTCCTTGTTTTCGGCGGCCGGAGCCTCCTCCTCCGCCAGCCCGCGGCCCTCTGCCATGTCGAGGCCCAGCGCCTGCTTCTTGCGGGTCCGGTGGTACGCGAGACCCGTGCCCGCCGGAATGAGGCGTCCGACGATGACGTTCTCCTTGAGGCCCCGCAGGTCGTCCTTCTTGCCCATGATGGCCGCCTCGGTCAGCACCCGGGTCGTCTCCTGGAAGGAGGCCGCCGAGATAAAGGAGTCGGTGGACAACGAGGCCTTGGTGATGCCGAGCAACATGTACTCGAAGGTCGCGGGCTCCTTGCCCTCGGGCTGGACCCGCTCGTTCTCCTCCAGCACGTCCGCCCGCTCCACCTGCTCGCCGGGGATGAACCGGGTATCGCCCGAGTCGGCCACGGTCACCCGCCTCAGCATCTGGCGCACGATGACTTCAATGTGCTTGTCGTTGATTTTCACGCCCTGTAGCCGGTACACGTCCTGCACCTCGTCGGTAATGTAGCGAAGGAGCGCCTCCACCCCCAGCAGTCGCAGAATGTCGTGAGGATCGGCCGGACCGTCCACGATCATTTCGCCCTTGTTCACTACTTGGCCGTCGTGGGCCATCACGTGTTTATCCTTTGGAATCAGGTACTCATGAGCGACGTTGTCGAGATCGGTGATCACCAGCCGCTGCTTGCCCTTGGTGTCCTTGCCGAAGGACACCGTGCCGGTGACCTCCGCCAGTACCCCCGCGTCCTTGGGACTGCGCGCCTCGAACAGCTCCGCCACCCGTGGCAGACCGCCCGTGATGTCGCGGGTCTTGGAAGTCTCCTGGGGAATTCGCGCCAGAACCTCGCCCACCGATACCCGCTGGCCGTCCTTCACGGTGATGATGGAGCCGATCTGGAAGGTGATGTTCACGGGCAGGTCGGTCCCCGCGATCCTCACCTCCTTGCCCTTGTCATCGAGCAGCTTCACCTGGGGCCGCAGGCCCTTGGCCTGGGCGACGCCCCGGCGCTTCGGGTCGATGACCACCAGGGTGGAAAGACCCGTGACCTCGTCGATCTGCTTGGCCACCGTGACCCCTTCCTCCACGTTGTCGAAGCGGATGCCGCCCGCGTACTCGGTAATAATGGGCCGGGTGTGGGGATCCCAAGTGGCGAGCACCTGCCCAGCCTTGACGGGCGCGCCATCGGTCGCCAGCAGGGTCGCCCCGTAGGGCACCTTGTGGCGCTCCCGCTCCCGCCCGTTCTCATCCTGCACCAGCACCTCGCCGCTTCGGGAGATGACGACTTGCTCGCCCCGGGCGTTGGTCACGTAGCGCATGGTCTGGGTAAAGCGCACCACGCCCACCGATTTGCTTTCCACCTGGCTCGCCACCGCAGTCCGGGAGGCAGCGCCGCCGATATGGAAGGTGCGCATGGTGAGCTGGGTGCCCGGCTCGCCGATGGACTGGGCCGCCATCACGCCCACCGCCTCGCCCACGTTGACGAGCTGTCCCCGGCCCAGGTCGCGCCCGTAGCACTTGGCGCACAGGCCGTACCGGGTTTCGCAGGTCAGGGGCGTCCTCACCTTGACCTCGTCGATGCCGAAGGCCTCGATAGCGTCCACTGCGTCCTCGTCGAGCAGGGTACCCGCCTCGTGCAGCACTTCCTGGCTCTCCGGATTAATGATGTCCACGGCGGCGACGCGCCCCAGGATACGCTCGCGCAGGGCTTCCACCACCTCGCCGCCTTCCACCAGGGCCCGCATCGCGACGCCCTGGATGGTGCCGCAATCGTGATCGGTCACCACCAGGTCCTGGGTCACGTCCACCAGGCGCCGGGTAAGGTAACCCGAGTTGGCGGTCTTCAGCGCCGTGTCGGCGAGACCCTTACGGGCGCCGTGGGTGGAAATAAAGTACTGCAGCACGTTCAGGCCCTCGCGGAAGTTGGCCGTGATGGGCGTCTCGATGATGGAGCCGTCGGGTTTCGCCATCAGGCCGCGCATTCCCGCAAGCTGCCGGATCTGGGCCGCAGAGCCCCGGGCCCCGGAGTCCGCCATCATGTAGATGGAGTTGAAGGCCTCCTGGCTCAGGGGATGGCCCTTCTTGTCCTTCATGGGGTGCCACGCGGCTTTGCGGTGGTCAAATTCCATCACCGGCTCGGTGCCGAGCTGCTCCATCATGGCCTTGGCCACTTGGTCGCCGGCGCGGCCCCAGATGTCCACCACCTTGTTGTAGCGCTCGCCCTGAGTGACCAAGCCCGAGGTGTACTGGGCTTCGATTTCCTTTACCTCCCTTTCAGCCACCCCGATGATTTCATTCTTCTGGGCGGGCACCAGCATGTCGTCCACCGCGATGGAAATTCCGGCGCGGGTGGCGTAGGAGAAGCCGGTGTACATGAGCCTGTCGGCGAATACCACCGTCTCCTTGAGGCCGACGCGCCGGAAGCTGGCGTTGATGAGCCTGGAGATCTCTTTCTTCTTCAGTGGCCGGTTGATGAGCTCGAAGGAAAGCCCGGCGGGCAGGATCTCGGACAACAACGCCCGCCCCACCGTGGTGTCGTAGCGGGTGATCTTTTCCCGCCACCCGCCGTCGGCGCCCAGCTCCTGTTCCTTGATGCGCACCTTGACCTTCGCCTGCAGTTCCACCTTGTGAGTGTCGTAGGCCCGGGACACTTCGGCGACGTTGACGAAGGCCATGCCCTCGCCCAGGGCCCCGATCTTCTCGCGGGTGACATAGTAGAGGCCCAGCACGATGTCCTGGGAGGGCACGATAATGGGCTCGCCGTTGGCCGGCGAGAGCACGTTGTTGGAGGACAGCATAAGGGTGCGGGCCTCCATCTGTGCTTCCAGGGAAAGCGGCACATGCACCGCCATCTGGTCGCCGTCGAAGTCGGCATTGAAAGCCGTGCACACCAGCGGGTGCAGCTGGATCGCCTTGCCCTCGATCAGCACCGGCTCGAAGGCCTGGATGCCCAGGCGGTGCAGGGTGGGCGCGCGGTTCAGCATCACCGGGTGCTCGCGGATCACCTCCTCCAGGATGTCCCACACTTCCGGGACTTCCTGCTCGACCAGGCGCTTGGCCGCCTTGATGGTCGTTGCAAGGCCCATCACCTCAAGCTTATGGAAAATGTAGGGCTTGAACAACTCCAGCGCCATTTTCTTCGGCAGCCCACACTGGTGCAGCTTCAACTGCGGGCCCACGACGATCACCGAGCTGCCGGAGTAATCCACTCTCTTCCCCAGCAGGTTCTGGCGGAAGCGCCCTCCCTTGCCCTTGATCATGTCGGCGAGCGACTTCAGCGGGCGCTTGTTGGCGCCGGTCATGGCCTTGCCGCGACGGCCGTTATCGAGCAGCGAATCCACCGCCTCCTGGAGCATGCGCTTCTCGTTGCGCACGATGATTTCTGGCGCCTTCAGCTCCAGCAACCG
This sequence comes from Betaproteobacteria bacterium, assembly GCA_016183615.1. Taxonomy (GTDB): domain Bacteria; phylum Pseudomonadota; class Gammaproteobacteria; order Burkholderiales; family UBA6910; genus JACPEG01. Next base: position 8,972 of record JACPEG010000036.1, on the reverse strand, counting down.
CTTCAGGCGGTTGTTGCGGTTGATGACGCGCCGGTACAGGTCATTGAGGTCGGAAGTGGCAAAGCGCCCGCCATCCAGGGGCACCAGGGGCCGCAGCTCCGGCGGCAGCACCGGCAGCACTTCCATGATCATCCACTCGGGCTTGATCCCGGACTTATGGAAGGCCTCCAGCACCTTGAGGCGCTTGGCGATTTTCTTGATCTTGGCATCGGAGCCAGTGGCCTCGAGCTCGCGCCGCAGGCGGTCGATCTCCCCGCCCAGATCCAGGTTACGCAGCAGATCGCGGATGCCTTCCGCACCCATGCTGGCCGAAAACTCATCGCCGTATTCCTCCACCTTGGCGAGGTAGTCGTCTTCGGTAAGGAGCTGCCCGCGCGAAAGCGGGGTCATTCCCGGCTGGGTCACGACATAGGCCTCGAAATACAACACCCGCTCGATGTCCCGCAAGGTCATGTCGAGCACCATCCCCAGCCGCGACGGCAGCGACTTAAGGAACCAGATGTGGGCCACGGGGCTTGCCAGCTCGATGTGGCCCATGCGCTCGCGGCGCACCTTCGACAGCGTCACTTCGACGCCGCACTTCTCGCAGATCACCCCGCGGTGCTTGAGCCGCTTGTACTTGCCGCACAGGCACTCGTAGTCCTTCACCGGGCCGAAGATCTTGGCGCAGAACAGGCCGTCGCGCTCGGGCTTGAAGGTCCGGTAATTGATGGTCTCCGGCTTCTTCACCTCGCCGTAGGACCAGGAGCGGATCTTTTCCGGCGACGCGAGACCGATCTTGATCGCGTCAAATTCCTCTTCCTGGGTGACTTGCTTGAACAAATCGAGCAGTGCTTTCATTCCAACCTCCGGTTTGAGCTTTCAGCTATCCGCCTTCAGCTTCTACCCTAGTGTTCAGCGAGCGGCCGGCTGATGGCCGACCGCTGACCGCTGATCGCTTAATACCTCTCCAGATCGATGTCGATGGCGAGCGAGCGGATTTCCTTCACCAGCACGTTGAAGGATTCCGGCATGCCGGCATCGATCTTGTGGTCACCCTTGACGATGTTCTCGTACACCTTGGTGCGTCCCGTGACGTCGTCGGATTTCACGGTAAGCATTTCCTGCAGGGTGTAGGAGGCGCCGTAGGCTTCCAGGGCCCATACTTCCATCTCTCCGAAACGCTGGCCGCCGAATTGGGCCTTGCCGCCCAGCGGCTGCTGGGTGACGAGGCTGTACGGGCCGGTGGAACGCGCGTGCATCTTGTCGTCCACCAAGTGGTGCAGCTTGAGCATATGCATGTAGCCCACCGTCACCGACCGGTCGAATGCGTCGCCGGTGCGCCCGTCATGCAGCGCGATCTGGCCCGAGCGCGGCAGCCCCGCCAGCTCCAGCATGTCCTTGATCTCGTGCTCGGTGGCCCCGTCGAACACCGGCGTGGCAAAAGGCACCCCGTCGTTCAGGTTGGCCGCCAGCCGCAGGATTTCCTCGTCGCTGAGCGAGTTGATATCCTCCGGCTTGCCGCTGGTGTTGTAGATCTTGTTAAGAAGTTTCCTCAACTCCACCAGCTTGGCATGAGCGGTGAGCAGCTCTCCGATCCTCCTGCCCAGGCCCTTGGCGGCCCAGCCCAGGTGGGTCTCCAGGATCTGGCCCACGTTCATCCGCGAGGGCACGCCCAGCGGGTTCAGCACCACGTCAAGCGGGGTTCCGTCCGCCATGTAGGGCATGTCCTCCACCGGCACGATCTTGGAAATCACGCCCTTGTTGCCGTGGCGGCCCGCCATCTTGTCGCCCGGCTGCAGCCGGCGCTTCACGGCGAGATAGACCTTGACCATCTTCTGCACGCCCGGCGGCAGCTCGTCGCCCTGGGTGAGCTTCTTTTTCTTTTCGTCAAACGCCGCGTCGAATTCCCGGCGCTTCTGATCCAGACCCTCTTTGGCGCTCTCCAGCTGCTGCGCCGCTTCCTCGTTGGCAAGCCGGATGTCGAACCAGTGGTGGGGCTCCACGCCTTCCAGGTACTCCTTGGTGATGCGGGAACCCTTGGCCAGGCGCTTGGGACCGCCGTTCGCCACCTTGCCCTTGAGCAGGCGCTCGATCCGCTCGAAGGCGTCCGCTTCCACGATCCGCATCTGGTCCGCGAGGTCCTTCTTGTAGCGCTTCAGCTCGTCGTCGATGATCTGCTGGGCGCGCTTGTCGCGCTCGATGCCTTCCCGGGTAAAGACCTGCACGTCGATCACCGTGCCGGCCATGCCGGAGGGTACCCGCAGTGAAGTGTCCTTCACATCGGAGGCCTTCTCGCCGAAAATCGCCCGCAGCAGTTTCTCCTCGGGCGTCAACTGCGTCTCGCCTTTGGGAGTGACCTTGCCCACCAGCACGTCGCCTGCTTCCACTTCGGCGCCGATGTACACGATGCCCGACTCGTCGAGTCGCGACAGCTGCGCTTCCGACAGGTTGGAGATGTCACGGGTGATTTCCTCCGGCCCAAGCTTGGTGTCGCGGGCTACCACCGAGAGCTCCTCGATGTGGATGGAGGTGAAGCGGTCGTCCGCCACCACCCGTTCCGAGATCAGGATCGAATCCTCGAAGTTGTAGCCGTTCCACGGCATGAACGCGACCAGCAGGTTCTGGCCGAGGGCCAGCTCCCCGGTGTCGGTGGAGGCGCCGTCCGCGATCACGTCGCCGCGCTCGATGACATCGCCCACCTTCACCAGCGGCCGCTGGTTGATGTTGGTGTTCTGGTTGGAGCGGGTGTACTTCACGAGGTTATAGATATCGACACCGACTTCCCCGGCACGGGTCTCCTTGTCATGCACCCGCACTACGATCCGCGAAGCGTCCACATAGTCCACAACGCCGCCACGCACCGCCTGAACCGCGGTGCCGGAGTCGACCGCCACCACGCGCTCGATGCCGGTGCCCACCAGCGGCTTTTCCGGCCGCAGGCAGGGCACCGCCTGGCGCTGCATGTTGGAACCCATCAGTGCCCGGTTGGCGTCGTCGTGCTCCAAGAACGGAATTAGCGAGGCCGCCACCGACACGATCTGGGCTGGCGCCACGTCCATGTACTGGATCTTGTCGGGAGTCGCCAGCGTGAACTCGTTCTTGCTGCGGCAGGACACGATATCGTTGGTGAACTTGCCGTGGCGGTCCAGTTCGGCGTTCGCCTGGGCGATCACGTACTGGCTTTCCTCGATCGCCGACAGGTAGTGGATCTCGTCGCTCACCTTGCCATTCACCACCTTGCGGTAGGGGGTCTCGATGAAGCCGTATTCGTTGATACGGGCATACAGCGCCAGCGAATTGATGAGACCGATGTTCGGACCTTCCGGGGTCTCGATCGGGCACACCCGTCCGTAGTGGGTGGGATGCACGTCGCGCACCTCGAAGCCGGCCCGCTCGCGGGTGAGACCGCCCGGACCCAGGGCCGAGACCCGGCGCTTGTGGGTGATCTCGGACAGCGGGTTGGTCTGGTCCATGAACTGGGAGAGCTGGCTGGAGCCGAAGAACTCCCGGATCGCCGCCGAAACCGGCTTGGCGTTGATCAGGTCGTGGGGCATCAGGTTCTCGGATTCAGCCTGGGACAGGCGCTCCTTCACGGCGCGCTCCACCCGCACCAGCCCGGCGCGGAACTGGTTCTCGGCGAGCTCCCCCACCGACCGCACCCGGCGGTTGCCCAAGTGGTCAATATCGTCAATCTCGCCGCGGCCGTTGCGCAGTTCCAGCAAGATGCCGATCACCGCAATGATGTCTTCCTTGGAGAGCGTCCCAGCACCCTCCTGGCCCTTGGGGCCGACCCGCTTGTAGAACACCTTCAGCCACTCGGCGGTGCGCTCATCCTGCTTTTCCGGGTAGGCCCGGCGGTTGAACTTCATGCGGCCGACCGCCGACAGGTCGTAGCGGTCCTCGCTGAAGAACAGACCGTTGAACAGCGTCTGCACCGCGTCCTCGGTGGGGGGCTCCCCCGGGCGCATCATGCGGTAGATCGCAACCTGGGCCGCGGTCTGGTCCGCCGTCTCGTCGATCCTCAGGGTCTGGGAAATGTAGGAACCCTGGTCCAGATCGTTGGTGTAGATAGTCTGGATCTGCGGGACGTTGGCCTCCTTGAGCTTGCGCAGCAATTCCTCGGCGATCTCGTCGTTCGCCTTGGCCAGGATTTCGCCGGTTTCCCGGTCGATCACGTTCTTCGCCAGCACTCGGCCCAGCAGGAACTCGTCGGGCACCTGGAGCCGATCGAGTCCTGCCTGTTGCATGTCGCGCACGTGCTTTACCGTGATGCGCTTGTCCTTGGGAACGATGAGCTTGCCGCCCTTGCCCACGATATCGAAGCGCGCCACCTCACCGCGCATCCGCTCCGCCACCAGCTCGAACTCGACGCCGGCCTTGGTGAAGTGAAACGCGTCGAAAACGAAGAACTCCGCCAGGATCTGCTCCGGCGTGTAGCCCAGCGCCTTCATGAGGATGGTGACCGGCATCTTGCGGCGCCGGTCCACCCGGAAGTACAGGTAGTCCTTTGGGTCGAACTCGAAATCGAGCCACGAGCCGCGGTAGGGAATGACCCGGGCCGAGAACAGCAGCTTCCCGGAAGAGTGGGTCTTGCCCCGGTCGTGCTCGAAGAACACCCCCGGAGAGCGGTGGAGCTGGGACACGATCACCCGCTCGGTGCCGTTGATGATGAAAGACCCGGTGGAGGTCATGAGCGGAATCTCGCCCATGTACACCTCCTGTTCCTTGACTTCCTTCACCGTGGGCTTGGCCGCCTCCCGGTCCATTATGGTGAGCCGCACCCGGGCCCGCAGCGGCGCCGCGTAGGTGAGCCCCCGCTGCTGGCATTCCTTCACGTCAAAGGGCGGGTCCCCCAGGGTATAGCTCACGAACTCCAGCCGGGCGTTGCCCGAATGGCTGGAAATGGGAAAGATTGAGTTGAACGCCGCCTGCAGGCCCTCGGTGCGCCGGGCATCCGGGGCGAGGTTGGTCTGCAGGAACGCAGCGTAAGACTCGATCTGGGTGGCGAGCAGAAACGGAATCGGCAGAACGCTCGCCCGCTTGGCGAAGCTCTTGCGAATGCGCTTTTTCTCGGTGAACGTGTAGGTCATGGTCACTCCGCGGCAGGGGACTGAGAGAGAGGGCAGGACTCAAAAGACACCCGAAACCCCCGTTGGTTCCGGCGCATACCGGCCCGGTGAACCTGGACGGCGGCAGTGTCTGCTGAGTTCTGGCTTCTGATTTTCAAGCTCTCAAAAGAGGGAAAAGGCTGGCGGGTACCCGCCAGCCTTGTTCCAACAATAAAACGTTACTTGATCTCGACGGCCGCGCCGGCTTCCGCCAGCTGCTTGGCGATGGCTTCCGCGTCGGCCTTGGAGACCCCCTCCTTGACCGGCTTCGGGGCGCCATCCACCAGGTCCTTGGCCTCCTTGAGGCCGAGTCCGGTGACGGCCCGCACCACCTTGATCACGTTCACCTTGTTGTCGCCGGCCTTGTTGAGAATGATCGTGAACTCGGTTTTCTCCTCGGCGGCGGCGGCGGCGGCACCACCCCCGGCGGCCGGGGCCGCCACGGCCACGGCGGCGGCGGCGGACACGCCGAATTTGTCCTCCAGCGCCTTGATGAGCTCGGAGAGCTCCAGCACCGTCATGTTCGCGATCGCGTCGAGAATATCTGCTTTGGCTACTGCCATGATGAAACTCCTAAATTAAAGTCGTGAATAGATTGGTGGCTTGGAATCCGGGTACGCCTCAAGCGGCAGCCTTTTCCCTCTGGTCGCGCACGGCGGCCAGCGTCCTGACAAATTTTCCGGGCACTTCGTTCAGGGTCCGGGCGAACTTGGCGATGGGCGCCTGCATCGTGCCCAGCAGCTTCGCAATCAGCTCGTCCCGGCTCGGCATGGTGGCCAGCCGCGCCACGTCCTTGGAGGACATGACGAGATTGGCCATGGCACCGCCCTTGATGACGAATTTCTCATTGCCCCTGGCGAATTCGTGCAGCACCTTGGCAGCCGCCATGGGGTCGGCGCTGATGCCGTAGGCGAGCGGCCCCACCATATGGGGGGCGAGACCCGAAAACGGCGTGTCGGCGACGGCCCGGCGGGCCAGGGTGTTCTTCAGGACGCGGAGGTACACCCCTGCGCCACGCGCCTTGGCGCGCAACTGGGTCATGTCCCCCACTTCCATGCCACGGTACTCGGCGAGAATGATGGCCTGGGCGCCCGCGACTTCTGCGCTCACCTCGGCTACCACCGCCTTTTTCTCTTCAAGATTAAGACCCAAGGTCTAACCTCCTTTCGTTTAAAGGATTGGGGCTGAAGGAGCGGGAACGAGGAAAATCGCCTTCCGCCTTCATCCTCAACATGCGGCGACCTTAGCTCAGGAGCTATCCTGTTTTCGGGTGCGCCATCTGCGTAGGATCCTGGTCTCGCGCCGCCAGCCATCGGCTTTCGGCCTGTTCCAGCAATTAAACCCTCGCGGGTTCCTACGGTCTTTGACAACCCGCCCGGTTCTATGGGAGCCACCGGACGGCCCAAAGCCCTTCTTGGGGGGGCGCACCAGACGCCCCCGCCGAATTCACGTCCCTATCCCTGCAGGCTTCCCTGGTCCACCCGGACACCGACCCCCATGGTGCTGGAGATCGAGATCTTCTTGAGGTAAACCCCCTTGGCGGAGGAAGGCTTGGCCTTGTTGATGGCCTCCACCAGGGCCTTCAGGTTCTCCTGCAACTGATCCACACTGAAGGAAGCGCGGCCGATGGTGCACTGGACGATGCCCGCCTTGTCGGTGCGGTACTGGACCTGACCCGCCTTGGCGTTCTTCACCGCCCCGGCAATGTCCGCGGTCACCGTACCCACCTTCGGGTTGGGCATCAGTCCGCGCGGACCCAGAATCTGGCCCAATCCGCCCACCACCCGCATGCAATCGGGCGCGGCGATCGCCACGTCGAACTCGATCTTGCCGGCCTTGACCTGCTCGGCCAGGTCATCCAGCCCCACGATGTCGGCGCCGGCGGCCTTGGCGTCCTTGGCCTTGTCGCCCTGGGCGAACACCGCCACGCGCACCTTCTTGCCGATGCCCGCCGGCAGCACCACCGAGCCGCGCACCAACTGGTCGGACTTCTTGGCGTCAATCCCGAGGTTGATGGCCACGTCGATGGACTCGTCGAACTTGGCGGTGGCGGTTTCCTTGATGAGCTTCAGCGCATCCCCCACAGGGTAGGCCTTGGTGCGGTCCACCTTACCCTGAATCGCCTTGAATCGCTTGGAAATGTTCGTCATGTCACTTGCCCTCCACATCAACGCCCATGCTCCGGGCGCTTCCGGCCACGGTACGCACCGCCGCGTCCAGGTCGGCGGCGGTCAGGTCGGGCATCTTGGCCTTGGCGATTTCCTCGGCCTGCTTGCGCGTGAGCCTCCCCACCTTGTCGGTGTGGGGCCGCGGGCTGCCCTTTTCCAGCCCCAGGGCCTTCTTGATCAGCACCGAAGCCGGCGGGGTCTTGATGATGAAGGTGAAGCTCTTGTCATGGTAGGCCGTGATGACCACCGGCAGCATAAGCCCGGGCTCGATCTTCTGGGTCTGGGCGTTGAACGCCTTGCAGAACTCCATGATGTTGAGTCCGCGCTGACCCAATGCGGGGCCGATGGGCGGGCTCGGGTTCGCCTTGCCCGCCGGCACCTGCAGCTTGATGAAGCCGACAACTTTCTTTGCCACGTTACTCTCCTATCGGGTCCAAGCGAACGCCTAGGCGCTCTCCCCGTTCCAATGCGGCTTTCGCCGCGAACTCCGCGAGTTGAACCGCGCTTCGCGTCGGTTCGAACTCGCGGACTTACAGCCGGAGCCCTGCGCCGGCTTTAAGCCTTTTCGACCTGTCCGAAATCCAGTTCCACCGGCGTAGCGCGGCCGAAAATGGACACCGACACCCGCAGTTTGTTTTTGTCATAATTCACCTCCTCCACGTTGCCATGGAAGTCGGTAAACGGGCCTTCCTTGACCCGCACCGCCTCACCCACCTCGAACAACACCTTGGGCTTGGGCTTCTCCACCCCTTCCTGAATCTGCTTCAGGATGTTCTGCACTTCCTTTTCGCTGATGGGCGTCGGCTTGGTGGCGGAGCCCCCGACGAAGCCGGTCACCTTTGGTGTGTTCTTCACCAGGTGCCAAGTCTCATCGGTCATTTCCATTTCAACCAGCACATAGCCCGGGAAAAACTTGCGCTCGCTGATGGACTTCTGGCCACTCTTCATTTCCACCACTTCCTCAACAGGCACCAGGATCTGGCCGAACTTGTCCTGCATGCCCTGGCGCTGGATTCGGTCCAGCAGCGCCTTCTGCACGCTCTTCTCAAACCCGGAATAGGCATGAACCACGTACCAGCGCTTTGTCATCACTCACTCCGGCCCATCAGAAGTTGCACCACCAGCAGAAGCCCCGCATCCACGATCCACAGGAAAAGCGCCATCACCACAACGAACAGGAACACGACCCCGGTGGTCTGAAACGTCTCCTTTCGGGTCGGCCAGACCACCTTCTTGGTTTCCGTCGTCGATTCCTGGGCAAACGCAAAAAACTGCTTGCCGGGCTCGGTAAACCACGTCACCGCCACCGCCGCCCCGATTCCAGCGAGTACCGACGCTACGCGGATCACCAGCGCACTGTCCCTCAGGAAGTAAAAGCCGGCGATGCCCGCCACTACCAGAAGCAGCGCCAGCCCTAATTTCACCTTGTCTGTCATGCCTTTAACCTTGTGGGCGACCTTTCGCCGGCTTCCATCCTTGTTTCGCCGCTGGGGGCAGGCCAGGAGGGTCTCGAACCCCCAACCTTCGGTTTTGGAGACCGACGCTCTGCCAATTGAGCTACTGGCCTTTTATTAGTCGAGAGTCATGAGTTGCGAGTCGAGAGCAATCGGCGGGAATGCCTTACTCTCCACTCTCTACTCTCGACTCGTTACTCGATAATCTTCGCCACCACTCCGGCGCCCACGGTGCGGCCGCCCTCGCGAATGGCAAACCG
>JACPEG010000035.1 GCA_016183615.1 Betaproteobacteria bacterium | reverse complement strand
CGGTTTGCCATTCGCGAGGGCGGCCGCACCGTGGGCGCCGGAGTGGTGGCGAAGATTATCGAGTAACGAGTCGAGAGTAGAGAGTGGAGAGTAAGGCATTCCCGCCGATTGCTCTCGACTCGCAACTCATGACTCTCGACTGGGGTTCAAAGACATGGCTGCAATGCAAAACCAGAAAATCCGTATCCGCCTGAAGGCGTTCGACTATCGCCTGATCGACCAGTCCGCGCTGGAGATTGTCGAAACGGCCAAGCGCACCGGCGCCGTGGTCAAGGGCCCCGTGCCCCTGCCCACCCGGATCGAACGCTTCGACGTGCTGCGCTCGCCCCACGTAAACAAGACTTCCCGGGACCAGTTCGAGATCCGCACACACCTGCGGCTCATGGACATCATCGACCCCACCGACAAGACGGTGGACGCGCTTATGAAGCTGGATCTTCCGGCGGGTGTGGACGTGGAAATCAAGCTGCAGTAAAAGCGCGAGAAGTGAAACGTGAAAGGTAACTGCACCGAGGAAATGCGCGTCGCGATTCACGCTTGATTTCTCGCGGATTTTAAACTGCCGGCCAATTGAAGTCGGCACCTTGAAAGAGGGTAACTAAAATGAGTCTAGGACTTGTCGGCCGCAAGGTTGGCATGACCCGCATCTTCACCGACGATGGCGACACCGTCCCGGTGACCGTGCTGGACGTGTCGAACAACCGCGTGACCCAGATCAAGATGCCGGAGACCGACGGCTACTGTGCGGTCCAGGTGACCTTCGGCAGGCGGCGCCCGAGCCGCGTCAGCAAGGCCGCCGCCGGTCACTTCGCCAAGGCTGGCGCAGAGGCGGGCCACATCCTGAAGGAATTCGTGATCCAGGCAGACCTGGCGGCGAGCCTGAAGCCCGGTGCTGCCATCGGCGTCGACATCTTCAAGGTCGGCCAAAAGGTGGATGTGATCGGTACCTCCAAGGGCAAGGGCTTTGCAGGAGCGATCAAGCGCCACAACTTCAGTTCCAACCGGGCCTCCCATGGCAATTCCGTGTCCCACAACAAGCCCGGCTCCATCGGCCAGAACCAGGACCCGGGCCGGGTATTCCCCGGCAAACGCATGCCGGGTCACCTGGGAGATGCCCGACGCACCGCCCAGAACCTGGAAATCGTCCGTATCGACGCCGGGCGCCAGCTGTTGCTGATCCGGGGCGCCGTGCCCGGCTCCAAGGGTGGCGATGTGGTGGTGCGTCCCTCTGTCAAGGTGGGTGCGTGATGGAACTCAAACTGATCAATGAAAGCGGCAAGACAACTGCCAGCGTTGCGGCATCGGACGCGCTGTTCGGCCGCGATTACAACGAGGCCCTGGTCCACCAGGTAGTGACCGCCTATCTCGCCAATGCGCGCCTTGGCACCCGAGCCCAGAAGGACCGCGGCACGGTGCGCCACACGACCAGGAAACCGTGGCGCCAGAAAGGCACGGGCCGCGCCCGGGCCGGCATGGTTTCGTCTCCTCTGTGGCGCGGCGGCGGCAGGATTTTTCCCAACACCCCGGACGAGAACTTCAGCCACAAGGTCAACAAGAAGATGTACCGGGCCGGCATCTGCTCGATCCTGTCGCAACTGGCGCGGGAAGGGCGGCTTTCGGTAGTGGAGAAGTTCACGGTGGATGCCCCCAAGACCAAGATGCTGGCCCAGAAGCTGAAGGGCATGGGGCTCACCGAGGCCCTGATCATCACCGACAGCCTGGATGACAACCTGTACCTGTCGGCCCGCAACCTGCCCAACGTGCAGGTGGTGGAGGCGGGGCGCGCCGACCCGGTGAGCCTGATTCGCTTCTCCAACGTGCTCGTCACCAAGGGCGCGGTGGCCAAACTCGAGGAGATGCTGAAATGAGCGCCCGGACCTTCGATCAGCAGCGCCTGATGAACGTGATCCTGGCGCCCCAGGTGTCCGAAAAGAGCACGTTTGTCGCCGACAAGAACGAACAGGTAATCTTCCGCGTGGCGGATGACGCCACCAAGCCGGAGATCAAGGCGGCGGTGGAGTTGCTGTTCAAGGTGCAGGTGGAAAGCGTGCAGGTGGCCAACGTGAAGGGCAAGCAAAAGCGCTACGGCCGCAATCTGGGCCGGCGCCGCAACTGGAAGAAGGCCTTCGTCTGCCTGAAGCCCGGCCAGGAAATCAACTTCGCCGCAGGGGAGACCAAGTAATGGCGCTCGTCAAAGTCAAACCCACTTCCGCCGGCCGCAGGGCCGTGGTCAAGGTGGTGAATGCCGACCTGCACAAGGGCAAGCCCCATGCCGCGCTGGTGGAGAAGCAGGCCAAGAAGGCGGGCCGCAACAACAGCGGTCACGTGACCACTCGCCACCAGGGCGGAGGCCACAAACAGCACTACCGGCTGATCGACTTCCGGCGCGACAAGGATGGCATTCCTGCCAAGGTGGAGCGCCTGGAGCACGATCCCAACCGCAGCGCCAATATCGCGCTGCTGTGCTACGCCGACGGCGAACGCCGCTACATCGTTGCGCCAAAGGGGATTTCCGCCGGGCAACAGATCATGAGCGGCTCGGACGCTCCCATCAAGGCCGGCAACGCGCTGCCGCTCAGGAACATCCCGGTGGGCACCACCATCCACTGCGTGGAGATGCTGCCCGGCAAGGGTGCTCAGCTCGCCCGATCGGCCGGCACCTCGGTGCAGTTGCTGGCCCGGGAAGGAAGCTATGCCCAGTTGCGGCTGCGCTCCGGCGAAATCCGCAAGGTCCACGTGGACTGCCGCGCAACGATCGGCGAAGTGGGCAACGAGGAGCACAACCTGGAGTCGGTGGGCAAGGCCGGACGCCAGCGCTGGCGGGGCATCCGTCCCACGGTGCGCGGCGTGGCCATGAATCCCATCGACCACCCGCACGGCGGCGGCGAGGGCAAGACCGCGGCCGGCCGCGACCCGGTGAGCCCGTGGGGCACACCTACCAAGGGCTACCGAACCCGGCGCAACAAGCGTACGCGCAGCATGATCGTGCGCCGCCGTCATCAGAGCTAAGGGGTAATTGAATGGCACGTTCTGTCAAAAAAGGACCATTCGTCGACCACCACCTGATGGACAAGGTGGAAGCGGCCCGCGCCGCCAACGACAAGCGCCCGATCAAGACCTGGTCGCGGCGTTCCACCATTGTGCCTGACTTCGTGGGCCTTACCATTGCCGTGCACAACGGCAAGCAGCACATCCCGGTGTACATCACCGAGAACATGGTGGGGCACAAGCTGGGCGAATTCGCACTGACGCGCACCTTCAAGGGGCACTCCGCCGACAAGAAGGTGGCGGCTCCGGCGGCGGCGCCGGCGAAGAGGTAGGAGAGCGCTCATGAGAACGACTGCAGTATTGCGTGGCGTGCGGCTGTCGGCCCAGAAGGGGCGCCTGGTCGCTGACCTGGTGCGTGGCCAGCCCGTGGAGAAGGCGCTCAGCATCCTTGCCTTCTCGCCCAAGAAGGGTGCCGGGATCATCCGCAAGGTGCTGGAATCGGCGATCGCCAATGCTGAGCACAACGACGGCGCCGATATCGATCAGCTGAAAGTTACCACCGTTTGCGTGGACCAGGGCCCCTCCCTCAAGCGCTTTATGCCGCGTGCCAAGGGCCGCGGGTTTCGCATCACCAAGCCCACCTGCCACATCACCGTTACCGTCGGAGACTAAGGGAAAAGCTATGGGACAGAAAATTCATCCTTCCGGGTTCCGGCTGTCGGTGCTGAGGAACTGGTCCTCGCGCTGGTACGCCAACAGCAAGAGCTTCCCGGGCATGCTGAATGAGGATATCAAGGTCCGGGAGTTCCTCAGGAAGCGGCTCGCCCATGCCTCGGTGGCGAGGGTGGTGATCGAGCGCCCGGCCAAGAACGCCAAGATCACGGTATTCAGCTCCCGCCCCGGGGTGGTGATCGGCAAGAAGGGGGAGGACATCGAGAACCTGCGCGGCGAGCTGCAGAGACTGATGGGCGTGCCGGTCCACGTCAATATCGAGGAAATCCGCAAGCCCGAGCTGGACGCCCAGCTGGTGGCGGACTCCATCGCACAGCAGTTGGAGAAGCGCATCATGTTTCGCCGCGCCATGAAGCGCGCCATGCAGAATGCGATGCGGCTCGGGGCCCAGGGCATCAAGATCATGAGCTCGGGCCGGTTGAACGGCGCCGAAATCGCCCGCTGCGAGTGGTATCGGGAGGGCCGGGTGCCGTTGCATACCCTGCGGGCCGACATTGACTATGGCGTTTCCGAGGCCAAGACCACCTACGGGGTGATCGGGGTCAAGGTCTGGGTGTTCAAGGGCGAGGTGCTGGGCAAAGGTGACCAGCCGGTGGCGGCGCCCGCGCCCGCGGCGCCGGAGCCCGAGCGCAAGCCCAGGAAGTCAGGAGGCAAGCATGCTGCAGCCAGCTAGAACCAAGTACCGCAAACAGCAGAAGGGCCGCAACAAGGGCATCGCGACCCGAGGCAACAAAGTGAGCTTCGGCGAGTTTGGCCTCAAGGCCACGGGCCGCGGGCGGCTCACCGCACGCCAGATCGAGGCCGCGCGCCGTGCCATGACCCGGCACGTGAAGCGCGGTGGCCGTATCTGGATCCGGATTTTCCCCGATAAGCCGGTTTCCCAGAAACCGGCGGAGGTGCGGATGGGCAACGGCAAGGGCAACCCGGAATTCTTCGTGGCCGAGATCCGGCCCGGCAAAATGCTCTACGAGATGGACGGAGTGGACGAGGCGTCGGCCCGGGAAGCGTTCCGGCTGGCGTCGGCCAAGCTCCCCATTGCGACTGCGTTCGTGTCGCGACACTTCTAGGATGAGTCATGAAAGCGAGTGAACTCAGGGCCAAGAGCCCGATGGAACTGCAGCAGGAGCTTAACGAGCTGCTGAAGGCCCAGTTCGGTTTGCGCATGCAGCAGGCCACCCAGCAGCTGGCGAATACCAGCCAGCTTTCCAGGGTGCGGCGCGACATCGCGCGGGTGAGGACGATTTTGAACGAAAAGGCGAGGAAAGCATGAGTGGAGCCGGCCTCAAGCGGACATTGACCGGGCGCGTGGTGAGCGACAAGATGGAAAAGACTGTCACGGTGCTGGTGGAGCGGAAGGTGAAGCACCCCCTCTACGGCAAGGTGATGGTGCGTTCCAGGAAATACCATGCCCACGACGAGAAAAACGAGTACCACGAGGGCGATACCGTGGTGATCGAGGAGTGCCGCCCCATCGCCAGAAACAAGGCGTGGCGGGTGGTGACGCGGGTCGAGAAGGCGAAGGCGGTATAAGCCCTTGTAGGTTCATGGCAATCCCCGTATAATCCCAACCTTTTCGCTTCGCCCCTTTTGGGGGCGTTCCATCCCGGACGGGATCCAAGACTGACCGCCCCAGGCGGGACAAGTTGGAGAGAACAAGCAAATGATACAGATGCAGACCATGCTCGATGTTGCGGACAATACCGGCGCCCGCACCATCATGTGCATTAAAGTGCTCGGCGGCTCCAAGCGCCGCTATGCCGGCATCGGCGACGTCATCAAGGTGAGCGTCAAGGACGCCGCCCCCCGTGGCCGCGTCAAGAAGGGCGAGATCTATCACGCCGTGGTGGTGCGCACCGCCAAGGGTGTTCGTCGTCCCGACGGCTCTCTGGTCAGGTTCGACTCCAATGCTGCGGTGCTGCTCAACGCCAAGCTGGAGCCCATCGGGACCCGCATCTTCGGGCCGGTGACCCGGGAGCTTAGGACCGAGCGCTTCATGAAGATCGTGTCCCTGGCGCCGGAAGTTCTGTAGGAGAGAGAGCATGCGCAAGATCAGAAAAGGCGACGACGTGATCGTCACCGTCGGCAAGGACAAGGGGAAACGCGGCACCGTGCTGCGCATCGTGGACGACGCCCACGTGGTGGTCGAAGGTGCCAACAAGGTGAAGAAGCACCAGCGCCCCAATCCGCTCAAGGGGACGACCGGCGGCATCGTCGAGAAGGAGATGCCGATCCACGTCTCGAACGTGGCGATCTACAACCCCGCCACCCAGAAGCCCGACCGGATCGGCTTCAAGACGCTGGAGGACAAACGCAAGGTGCGCTACTTCAAGTCCAACGGCGAAGTGATCGACGCATAAGGAAGACCGTATGGCCCGTCTGCAACAGTATTACCGGGACACCGTGGTCAAGCAGCTGATGCAGCAGTTTGGCTACCAGTCGGTGATGCAGGTTCCGCGCATCACCAAGATCACCCTCAACATGGGGGTCGGCGAAGCCGTGGCCGACAAGAAGGTCATGGACAACGCGGTGGCGGATCTCACCAAGATCGCCGGGCAGAAGCCGGTGGTGACCAAGGCGCGCAAGTCCATCGCCACGTTCAAGATCCGCGCCGGCTACCCCGTGGGCTGCTCGGTGACCCTGCGCCACGCCCGCATGTACGAATTCCTCGACCGCCTGGTGACGGTGGCGATTCCCCGCATCCGCGACTTCCGCGGGGTGTCGGCCAAGTCCTTCGACGGGCGCGGCAACTACAGCCTGGGAGTGAAGGAGCAGATCATCTTCCCGGAGATCGAGTACGACAAGATCGACGCGCTGCGGGGGATGAACATCACCATCACCACCACCGCGAAGACCGACGCCGAGGCCAAGGCGTTGCTGGCGGCATTCAAATTTCCGTTCAAGAATTGAGGCATTATGGCTAAGACCGCTTTGATCAACCGTGAGCAGAAGCGCCGCGATACCGTCAAGAAGTACACCGCCAAGCGCGCCGAACTGATCGCGATCGTCCGCAACGCCAGGGCGAGCGATGAGGAGAGGCACGAGGCCCGGATGAAGCTGCAGCAGCTGCCGAGGGATGCCTCGCCGGTGCGGCTCAGGAACCGCTGCGCGCTCACCGGCCGTCCCCGCGGCGTGTTCCGGAAATTCGGCCTGGGGCGCAACAAGTTGCGGGAAATCGCGATGCGCGGCGAGATCCCCGGCATGATCAAGGCCAGCTGGTAGGAGAGAGTCCATGAGCATGAATGATCCGATCGCCGATATGCTGACGCGCATCCGCAATGCGCAGCTTTCGGAGAAGACCTCGGTGGCAATGCCTTCTTCCAGGCTCAAGGCGGCGATCGCCCAGGTGTTGAAGGACGAAGGTTACATCGAGAACTTCCTGGTCCGGGAGAACGAGGGCAAGCCGATGCTGGAGATCGGCCTCAAGTACTACGCGGGCCGCCCCGTGATAGAGAAAATCGAGCGCGTCTCCCGCCCGGGCCTGCGCATCTACAAGGGCTGTCAGGACATTCCCCGGGTGATGAACGGCCTTGGGGTGGCGATCGTCTCCACTTCCAAGGGCGTGATGACTGATCGCAAGGCACGGGCCAGCGGAATCGGCGGCGAAGTGCTGTGTATCGTGGCGTGATGAGGTAGACCCATGTCCCGAATTGCCAATCTTCCGGTTGCCATCCCCCAGGGGGTGGAAGTCACCCTGGCCGCGGGCCAGGTTTCGGTGAAGGGGCCCCTCGGCACCCTCACTCAGCGACTAACCTCGGACGTCGCGGTGGAGCGCGAGGGCGACACGCTGAAGTGCAAGGCGCGCCACAAGTCAATCCAGTCCGACGCCATGTCGGGCACGGTGCGGGCACTGCTCAACAATATGATGGCTGGGGTTACCACGGGCTTCGTGAAGCGCCTCAACCTGGTGGGCGTGGGCTACCGGGCCCAGGCCGCGGGTGACACGCTCAACCTTACGCTGGGGTTCTCCCATCCGGTCGCCCACAAGATGCCCCGGGGCGTTAAGGTCGAGACGCCCTCCCAGACCGAAATCGTGATCAAGGGTATGGACAAGCAGCAGGTGGGCCAGGTGGCCGCCGAGGTGCGCGCCTACCGCAGCCCCGAGCCCTACAAGGGCAAGGGTGTACGGTACGCCGACGAGGTGGTGATCCTGAAGGAAACGAAGAAGAAGTAATCGGAGCGAAGGCTATGGAAAAAAATCTCGCGCGTTTGCGCCGGGCGCGGCAGAGCCGGGCCAAGATCGCTGAGCTGAAGGCGGTGCGACTTGCCGTCCACCGCTCCAACAGCCACATCTACGCCCAGGTCATTGACGCCAGTGGAGCGAAGGTCCTGGCGGCGGCGTCCACGCTGGAGGCTGATGTGCGCAACTCCGCCCCCAAGGGAAGCACTGTTGCGGCGGCGGCGGCGGTCGGCAAGCGAATTGCCGAGAAAGCGAAGCAGCTCGGCATCGAGCAGGTGGCGTTCGACCGCTCCGGGTACAGGTATCACGGCCGGGTCAAGGCCCTGGCCGATGCCGCCCGCGAAGGCGGGCTCAAGTTCTAGACGGGACGAGTCATGGCAAAAATTCAGCAGACGGAAGAACGCGGCGACGGCCTGCGCGAGAAAATGGTGGCGGTGAACCGCGTCACCAAGGTCGTGAAGGGCGGTCGCATCCTGGGCTTTGCGGCACTCGCCGTGGTGGGCGATGGTGACGGCGGCATCGGCATGGGCAAGGGCAAGGCCCGGGAGGTTCCGGTGGCGGTGCAAAAAGCCATGGACGAGGCGCGGCGCAAGATGGCGAGGGTGAGCCTGAAGAACGGCACGCTGCAGCACCCGGTCATCGGCAGGCATGGTGCCTCCACGGTCATCATGCAGCCCGCTTCCGAGGGTACCGGGATCATCGCCGGCGGACCGATGCGGGCCGTGTTCGAGGTCATGGGGGTGACCAACGTGCTTGCCAAGTGCATCGGCTCCACCAACCCATACAACGTGGTGCGCGCCACGATCAACGGACTTCAGGCCATGAATTCTCCAGCGGAAATCGCCGCCAAGCGCGGCAAGAGCGTGGAGGAGATACTGGAGGGCGTGAAATGAGCCAGGCCAAGAAACGGGTCAGGGTCACGCTGGTGAAAAGCCTGATCAATACCAACCAGGACCATCGCGCGACGGTGCGTGGCTTGGGCCTGAAGCGCCTCAACCATACCGTGGAACTGGAGGATACTCCCGCGGTGCGCGGCATGATCAACAAAGTGAGCTACCTAGTCAGATTCGAGGGCTGAAATGCGGCTGAACCAACTCAAACCGGCGGCGGGCGCCAAGCACGCCAAGAAGCGCGTCGGCCGCGGCATCGGCAGCGGCACGGGCAAGACCGCGGGCCGTGGCCACAAGGGACAGAAGGCCCGTGCCGGCGGCTACCACAAGGTGGGCTTCGAGGGCGGCCAGATGCCGCTGCAGCGGCGGCTACCGAAGCGCGGCTTCGTTTCCCCCTCGCGCGACGACACCGCGGAGGTCCGCCTGCACGAGCTGAACAAGGTCAACGGCGACACCATCGATATTCTGTCGCTCAAAGCCGCAGGCCTGGTCCCGACTCGCGCGCTCACCGCCAAAGTGATCCTTAAGGGCGAGATCAAGCGTAAGGTGAATCTCAAGGGCGTGCTCGCCACCAAGGGCGCCAGGGCCGCCATCGAAGCCGCCGGCGGCAGCGTCAGCGAGTAGGGTTGATGGCCACCGCCAATTCCGTGCTGGGGATGTCCGGGAAGCTGGGTGACCTGAAACGTCGCCTGTTTTTCCTGCTGGGTGCGCTGATCGTCTATCGCATCGGCGCCCACATTCCCGTGCCTGGAATCGATCCCGTAGTGCTGGCCGAGCTGTTCAAGAGCCAGAAGGGCGGCATCCTGGACATGTTCAACATGTTCTCGGGCGGCGCGCTGGGGCGCTTCACCATTTTTGCCCTGGGCATCATGCCCTACATCTCCTCCTCGATCATCATGCAGCTCGCGACCGTG
>JACPEG010000031.1 GCA_016183615.1 Betaproteobacteria bacterium | reverse complement strand
CGGCCAGGCCCCGCGGGCCCGGCTCTACAAGGAAGACTTCCAGGCGGTGGACATCGAGTCCATCGCCAAGCCGGTGACCAAGTGGGCGGTCACGGTGCGCGAGCCGGCGCTGGTGCCGCGGGTGTTCCAGCAGGCGTTCCACCTCATGCGCTCCGGCCGACCCGGTCCGGTGCTGATCGACCTGCCGTTCGACGTGCAGATGGCGGAAATCGAATTCGACCCGGATACCTACGATCCGTTGCCGGTCTACAAACCCGGGGCGAGCCGCAAGCAGATCGAAAAAGCGCTCGCCATGCTCAACGAGGCCACGCGCCCGCTGATCGTGGCAGGCGGGGGCATCATCAATGCCGATGCATCCTCGCTCCTTGTGGAATTGGCCGAGATTACCGGCGTGCCGGTGATTCCCACCCTCATGGGCTGGCCACCATGCTCGAGTCCGATTTTGTGCTGGGCATCGGCAACCGCTGGGCCAACCGCCATACCGGATCGGTGGACGTCTACACCAAGGGCCGCAAGTTCGTGCACGTGGACATCGAGCCGACCCAGATCGGCCGGGTGTTCATGCCGGATTACGGCATCGTGTCGGATGCCGGCGTCGCGTTGGAGTTGTTCGTGCAAGTCGCCAGGGAGTGGAAGGCCGGGGGCAAGCTCAAGGACTGGAATCGCTGGGCGGAGGTGTGCCGCGAGCGCAAGCGCGGGATGCTGCGCAAGACCCACTTTGACAACACGCCGATAAAGCCGCAGCGCGTATACGAGGAGATGAACCTGGCTTTCGGCAGGGATACCTGCTATGTCAGCACCATCGGCCTGTCGCAGATCGCTGCCGCGCAGTTCCTGCACGTCTTCAAGCCGCGGCACTGGATCAACTGCGGTCAGGCCGGTCCGCTGGGCTGGACGGTGCCGGCGGCGCTGGGGGTATGCGTGGCCGATCCCGGACGGCAGGTGGTGGCGCTTTCCGGGGACTACGATTTCCAATTCATGGTCGAGGAGCTCGCGGTTGGCGCCCAGTTCAAGCTGCCGTATCTGCACGTGCTGGTGAACAACTCCTATCTTGGACTGATCCGGCAGGCGCAGCGCGGGTTTGACATGGACTATTGCGTACAGCTGTCGTTCGAAAACATCAATGCCCCGGAGGTCGGTGAATACGGCGTGGACCACGTCAAGGTGGTCGAAGGACTCGGCTGCAAGGCGCTGCGGGTGACGAAGCCGGAGGAAATCCAGCCGGCGTTTTCCCAGGCTCGGGCATGGATGAAACAGTACCAGGTTCCGGTGGTCGTTGAGATCATTCTGGAGCGCGTCACCAACATCTCCATGGGCACCGAAATCAACAACATCATCGAGTTCGAGGAGCTCGCGGAGAAGCGCGAGGATGCGCCGACCGCGATCGCCTTGCTGGACTGAACGAAACGGTTTGACCAACACACACGGGAATTTCCAGGAGCATTTGAATGAGCAAAGTCGGATTTATCGGATTGGGCATCATGGGCACCCCGATGGCAGGACATCTGATTTCGGGGGGCCACAAGCTTTATGTTCACGACATCAAGCCGGCTCCGGCAACGCTGCTGGAGAAGGGTGCGGTTGCCTGTGCCTCCGGGAAGGAGGTGGCGCAGAAAGCCGACATCATCATCACCATGGTGCCCGACACACCCCACGTGGAAGCTGCGCTATTCGGCAAAAACGGCGTGGGCGATGGCCTTTCGCCGGGGAAGATCGTGGTCGATATGAGTTCGATCTCGCCCATCGAGACCAAGAAGTTCGCGATACGCGTCAACCAACTCGGTTGCGACTATCTCGACGCCCCGGTCTCGGGGGGCGACGTGGGAGCGAAGGCGGCCGCCCTGACAATCATGGTGGGAGGCCCGGAAGCGGCGTTCAACAAGGTGAAACCGCTATTTGATCTGATGGGCAAGAATATCACCCTGGTCGGCGGGAACGGCGACGGCCAGACCTGCAAGGTCGCCAACCAGATCATCGTGGCCCTGAACATCGAGGCGGTGGCGGAAGCGCTGCTGTTCGCCTCCAAGGCGGGCGCCGACCCCGCCAAGGTGCGTCAGGCCCTGATGGGCGGCTTTGCGTCTTCCCGGATTCTGGAAGTCCACGGTGAGCGCATGGTCAAGCGCACCTTCGATCCGGGCTTCCGCATCGAGCTCCATCAGAAGGACCTCAACCTCGCGCTGCAGGGCGCCCGGGTCCTCGGCCTGTCCCTGCCCAACACCGCCACCGCCCAGGAGCTGTTCAACGCCTGCGCGGCCCACGGCGGCTCCGGCTGGGATCATTCGGCGCTGGTGCGCGCGCTGGAGCTGATGGCCGGGCACGAGATCGGCCAGAAAAAGGCACAACCGCGCCGGAGTCAAACGGCGGGATGAAGGGACAACCGGGCAGCGCGCCGCGACGGCTGCTGCGCAAACTGTTCGATGCCGCGGTTGCGGAGGCCTCGGCCGAAAAATGCCTGCCGCGGCATCTGCCGCC
Organism: Betaproteobacteria bacterium; assembly: GCA_016183615.1. Classification (GTDB taxonomy): domain Bacteria; phylum Pseudomonadota; class Gammaproteobacteria; order Burkholderiales; family UBA6910; genus JACPEG01. The sequence goes on along the minus strand of JACPEG010000031.1, from coordinate 17,408 downwards.
CCGGCCCAGCGGGCGCACCGTCGTGATCGGCGCGGGTAAGGCCGCGGCGTCGATGGCCAAGGCGGTGGAGGATAACTGGATCGGCCCCCTGTCCGGGCTGGTGGTGACGCGCTATGGTCACGGTCTGCCAACCCGGTGCATCGAAGTCATCGAAGCCTCGCACCCGGTGCCGGATGCCGCCGGACTCGCTGCCGCCCGGCGCATCCTGGAGACGGTGGAAGGGCTCACTGCCGATGATCTCGTGTTGTGCCTGGTCTCCGGCGGCGGGTCGGCTCTGCTTGCCCTGCCGGCGCCCGGCCTGACGCTGGAGGACAAGCAGGCAGTCAACAAGGCGCTGCTCAAATCGGGCGCCAACATTGGCGAGATGAACTGCGTGCGCAAGCACCTCTCGGCGATCAAAGGCGGGCGGCTTGCCGCCGCCTGCGCCCCGGCCAGGGTGGTGACGCTGGTGATCTCGGACGTGCCCGGCGACGATCCTTCGGTGGTGGCTTCGGGGCCGACGACAGCCGATCCCGGTACGCGCGAAGATGCCTTGGCCGTGCTGAGGAAATACGGAATCGACACGCCGGTTCCGGTGCTGCGGCATCTGGGGGAAGGCAGGGACGAGACGCCCAAGCCGGGCGATCCGCGCCTCGCCGGTTCGCAGACCATGGTCGTTGCCACGGCTCAGGACGCTCTTCAGGCAGCCGGCCGGGCGGCGCGGGAAGCCGGCATCACGCCGCTGATCCTCGGCGACACCATCGAAGGCGAATCGCGCGACGTGGCGCTGGTGCATGCAGCCATCGCAAGGCAGATCGCCCGTCACGGTCAGCCGGCCGAAGTGCCTTGCGTGATCATCTCCGGGGGGGAAACCACCGTGACCGTGCGGGGCGACGGCCGTGGCGGACGCGACGCCGAGTTCCTTCTGGCGCTGGGCGTGACGCTGGAGGGCCACCCCGGCATCCACGCCATCGCCTGCGATACCGACGGTATCGACGGCACCGAGGACAATGCAGGCGCGCTGCTTTCGCCGGATAGCCTGGCGCGCGCAGAAGCCTTGTCCGTGAATGCCAAAGCCGCGCTCGCGCGTAACGACGGCTATGGCTTTTTCAGCGCCCTGGGCGATCTCATCGTGACCGGTCCGACGCGCACCAACGTGAATGACTTCCGCGCAATCCTCATCACCGAGGACGCGGTGCGGGCGGCCCGCAGAGGGAGATAGATCTTGCGTCGGAAACGAAACGCCAAAATCATCGCCACACTGGGACCGACGAGCTCGGACCCGGCTGCCATCCGCGCGCTGTTCGAAGCCGGTGCGGACGTGTTCCGCCTCAATTTCAGCCACGGCACGCACGCGGATCACGCGAGGCGCCTGTCGATCATTCGCGGGCTGGAAACGGAATTCGGGCGGCCGATAGGCGTGCTCATGGACCTGCAGGGACCCAAGCTGCGCCTGGGGAGCTTTGCCGGCGGCAAGGCCGAGCTTGCCGAGGGTAGCGCCTTCCGCCTGGATATGGATCCAACAGCGGGCGGCGCGGGGCGCGCGCCGCTGCCACACCCCGAAATTTTTGCGGCCTTGCGGGACGGCGCCGATTTGCTGCTGGACGACGGCAAGATCCGGTTGCGGGTGGAGCGCTTCGGACCGGATTTCGCCGAAACCACAGTGATCGTGGGCGGCACGATTTCAGATCGCAAGGGCGTGAGCGCGCCCGGCCTCGTGCTCCCCATTTCACCGCTTACCACGAAAGACCGCGCGGATCTCGAATACGGTTTGTCCCTGGGGGTCGACTGGGTCGCACTGTCTTTCGTCCAGCGACCCGAGGACATCGAGGAGGGCCGAGCGCTCATCAATGGCCGGGCCTGGGTCATGGCGAAACTGGAGAAGCCTGCCGCCATGGAGCGACTGGAAGAAATCGTCGCGCTGGCAGACGGCATCATGGTGGCCCGCGGCGACCTCGGTGTCGAATTGCTGCCGGAGCAGGTGCCCGGGCTGCAGCGGCGCATCGTGAGGATTTGCCGCAAGGCCGGCAAGCCGGTGGTGGTGGCTACCCAGATGCTCGAATCGATGGTCAGCGCGCCGTTGCCCACCCGCGCCGAGGCCTCCGACGTGGCCACGGCGGTATACGACGGGGTGGATGCGGTCATGCTTTCCGCGGAGTCGGCTTCGGGCAAGTATCCGGTGGAGGCGGTAACGATGATGAACCGCATCATCGCGCAGGTGGAGAAAGACCCGGCGTATCGCCAAGGCATCGAGGCGACTCACACGACGACGGCGGAAGCGACTACGGCGGATGCGGTGTGCTGCGCGCTGCGCCGGGTGGCGGCAGTGCTCTCGCCCGCCGCGACCATCACCTACACTTCCTCGGGCTTCACCAGCCTGCGCGCTGCGCGTGAGCGGCCGGTGGCGCCGATTTTGGCGCTCACGCCTCATCTCGCGACGGCCCGGCGCCTGGCGCTGGTGTGGGGTGTGCATGCGGTGCCGTTCGAGGAAATCCACGATGTGGGCGAGATGGTCGAGCACGCATGCCTGGCGGCGCTCTCGGAGGGATTCGCCACCCGGGGCGAAACCGTCGTGGTGGTTGCCGGTATTCCCTTCGGCCGCTCCGGCACCACCAATCTGCTGCATGTTGCCCAAATCGAAGAGGGGAAAATTCCCGAAAACACCTGAACTGCCGGCATCTGGCCTATCTATACTGAGATAAAGGCCCGGAACGGAGGTCCCGTGGATTCAGCGGAACTGGTGCGCGTCAACCGCGCCCTCATGGCCCTGAGCGCCGGCAACCGCACGCTGCTGCGGGCGGGCGGCGAACAGGAGCTGCTGGAGGAGATGTGCCGGGCGGTGGTGGAGGTCGCGGGCTACCGCATGGCCTGGGTCGGCTACGCGCAGCACGACGCGGAAAAGACCATCCGCCCCATGGCGTACGCCGGGTTCGAGTCGGGATTCCTGCAAAGGCCCGGGGCCACCTGGGACGAGTCGACCGAGCGGGGCCGCGGAGCAAGCGGCAACGCGATCCGCACCGGCAAGCCCTTCATCGTACGCGACGTCCAGACCGATCCCTATTTCGCCCCTTGGCGGGAAGCCGCCACGAAGCGCGGTTACGCCTCGGTGCTGGGGCTGCCGCTGCGCATTGACGGCGAGGTGGGGGGCGCGCTGGTGATCTATGCCCAGGAGCCCGATGCCTTCGACCAGGCGGAACTCGAACTGCTCAGCGAGATGGCGGATGATCTGGCTTACGGCATTTCGGCGCTGCGCACCCGCATCCGGCAACGGGAGGCCGAAGAGAAGATCAGGCGCATGGCCTTCTACAATCCCCTGACGGGGCTCCCCAACCGCCTGATGCTCAGGCAGCGGCTCGAGCAGGCGATTGCCGACGCGAAGCGCAACAACCGCTCCTTCCCGCTGCTGGTCCTCGACCTGGATCGCTTCCGGGAGATCAACGAGGCACTGGGTTACGTGCAGGCGGACAAGCTGCTGCAGGAAATCGGGCCGCGACTTGCGAAAGCGCTCGCGGAACAGGAGTTCCTCGCCTATATCGGGGAGGATGCGTTCGCCGTACTGCTGCCCGGCGGCGACGCGGAGCACGGGGCGGATGCGGCGCGAAGAATCCTCAAGGCATTGGACCAGCCGTTCGAGGCGGCGGGATTGCTTATCGATGTCCGGGCCAGTATCGGCATCGCGCTGTTTCCGGGCCACGGCGCCGACCCGGATTCGCTGATTCTGCGGGCCGATGCCGCCATGTACCAGGCGAAGCACTCGAGCAGCGGGTACGCGGTTCACCCCGGCGGCAAGAGCAGGGAGCACGCGCGCCGGCTCGCGCTCGTCGGCGAGCTCCACCGGGCCATCCAGGACAACGAGCTGCTCCTGTACTGCCAGCCCAAGGCCCATATCCGGACGGGCACGCTATGCGGCGCCGAGGCGCTGGTGCGCTGGCGGCACCCCCGGCACGGCATGATGGCGCTCACCGAGGTGATTCAGATCGCAGAGCAAACGGGCCTGATCAGGCCTCTCACCTACTGGGTCATCGGATCCGCGCTGCGCCAGTGCCACGCCTGGTGCGAAGCGGGGTGCGAGATACCGCTGGCGGTGAACGTCTCGGCGCGCAATCTGCGCGAGCCCCTGTTCGTAGACCGGGTGAAGGGCCTGCTCTCGACCTGGGGGACCGACCCGGGCCTGCTGCAGATCGAGGTGACCGAGAGCGCCCTAATGGAAGACCCGGCCGGTGCCCTGGAAACCCTCACGCGCCTTCACGCCATGGGCATCGAGATCGGCATCGACGACTTCGGCACCGGCTATTCGTCGCTGAGCTACCTGAAGCGGCTGCCGGTCGACACCCTGAAAGTGGACCAGTCGTTTGTCCGGGACATCGCCGTCGATGCAAATTCCGCGACTATCGTGCAGTCCACCATCGACCTCGCCCACGATCTCAGCCTGAAGGTCGTGGGCGAGGGCGTGGAGAACCGGGAGATCTGGGACCGCCTTGCCGCGCTGGGCTGCGACATGGCCCAGGGACATTACCTGACCGAGCCGCTCCCGGCGGAAGAGTTCACCGAGTGGCAGCGCCGGTCTCCGTGGCGCCTGGGCAGATATGAAACGGGAAGCAGCGGGCGAGCCTCGGGGTGAACCCCCGGGCGCGGGTTTGCCCGCGAAATGGCGACCCGGCCTTTGACCTGGGTCAAAGCGTGGCCGGCACGGCGCGCTAGCATGCCTACAGGGCCGGGGGCGTTCCTGGTCCGCGCCGGGAGTCCATCCGTGGAACGACAATCCCTCATCAACGCCATCTACGTCATGGTTGCCCTGCTCGGGGTCCTGTGGCTGCAGAGCCTTATTGTCGAGTCGCGGCAGGTCGAGCAGATCACCTACAGCGAGTTCCAGCATCATCTGGCGACCGGCCAGATCAAGGAGATCACCGTCACCAGCAACACCATCCAGGGCACGTTCAAGCAGCCCATGGAGGGCGGGCGCACGCGCTTCGTCGCGGTGCGGGTCGATCCGGAGCTGGCTCGGGACCTGGAAAAGTACGACGTGAAATTCGGCGCGGTGGTGGAGTCCACCTTCCTGCGCGATCTGCTGTCGTGGATCGTCCCGGCGGCGGTGTTCGTGGCGATCTGGATGTTCGCCGTGCGGCGCTTCGCCCAGCAGGGGATGGGCGGCGGCTTCATGGCCATCGGCAAGAGCAAGGCCAAGGTGTACATGGAGAAGGAGACCGGCGTCAGCTTCGATGACGTGGCCGGGGTGGACGAGGCCAAGGAGGAGCTGAAGGAGGTGGTCAACTTCCTCCGGAACCCCAAGGACTACGGGCGGCTCGGAGCGCGCGTGCCCAAGGGCGTATTGCTGGTGGGACCGCCCGGCACGGGCAAGACGCTGCTGGCACGGGCGGTCGCCGGCGAGGCCGGGGTGCCGTTCTTTTCCATGAACGGCTCCGAGTTCGTGGAAATGTTCGTGGGGGTGGGCGCGGCGCGGGTGCGCGATCTGTTCGAGCAGGCGCGCCAGAAGGCGCCGGCCATCATCTTCATCGACGAGCTGGATGCCCTGGGACGCGCCCGCGGCGCCTACTCCCTGGGCGGGCACGACGAGAAGGAGCAGACGCTGAACCAGCTCTTGTCCGAGCTGGACGGCTTCGACCCCAGCACGGGGCTGGTGCTGCTCGCCGCCACCAACCGTCCCGAGATCCTCGATCCCGCGCTGCTGCGGGCGGGGCGCTTCGACCGGCAGGTGCTGGTGGACCGCCCCGACAAGGTGGGGCGCATCGCGATCCTCAACGTGCACCTGAAGAAGTTGCGCCTCGCGCCCGACGTGATCCCGGAAAAGGTCGCCGCGCTCACCCCGGGGTTTACCGGCGCCGATCTCGCGAACCTGGTGAATGAGGCGGCGCTGCTGGCGACGCGCCGCGGCGCGGACACCGTGAGCGCGGATGACTTCACCCGCGGCGTCGAGCGCATCATCGCGGGGCTGGAGAAGAAGAACCGGGTGCTCAATCCCAACGAGCGGCGCATCGTCGCCTACCACGAGATGGGCCACGCTCTGGTGGCGATGTCGTTGCCCGGCACCGATGCGGTCCACAAGATTTCCATTATCCCGCGCGGGATCGGCGCGCTCGGCTACACCATCCAGCGGCCCACCGAGGACCGCTATCTCATGACGGCCGGCGAACTGGAGAACAAGATGGCGGTGCTGCTGGGCGGGCGCGCCGCCGAGCACATCGTGTTCGGGCATCTCTCCACCGGGGCGGCGGACGATCTCGCCAAGACCACCGACATCGCCCGCAGCATGGTGATGCGCTACGGCATGTACGAAAAGCTGGGGCACGTGGCCTACGGGACGGAGCGCCCCACGCTGCTCGGCGTGCCGGGGGACACCTTCCGCGAGCGCGAGTTCAGCGAGGAGACCGCGCGCGAAATCGACTGCGCGGTGCGCGACATGATCAAGGCGGCCTTCGAAAAAGCGGTGGGCATCATCCGGCAGCGACGCGACAGTCTGGAGCGCGGGGCGCAACTCCTGCTGGAGAGGGAAACTCTCGGCGAGGAGGACCTGGCGGCCCTGCGGGAAGCCGCGCCGGTGGTGGCGGTGCAGGCGAAGGGGTGAGCATACCGCGCGTATGCGCGGCGGAATCATTATGCCGGAGGAGGGGCCATGAAATTCCACATCGAAAAGCAGGGCGACGGACTCAGGGTTCACATCGAGGGCGTGGCGGGGCAGGAGCAGGCGCTGGTCGAGGCCATCCGCCAGTGCCGGCAGAGCGCCTGGGCTTGTCCCTCGGGCGAGTGCGTGAACATCGAATCCATCGCAGACCGGACGGAGGCGGGGATCGTGATTCTCACGCTCAGCGCCCGGCCCGGGGTCCAGCTCGACGCCTCCGCCATCGCGGAGTGCCTGCGCTACACGCTTCAGGGGGCGGTGAAGGCCTAGTTTTGCCCGGAGTACCGCCGGCCGCGTTCGCTGGCGGCGCGCCGCTGGGCAGGAACCGGCGGCGGGACGGGGTGACGGCGTTCGTCGTTTCGGGTAAAAGGTGCAGTCAACCGGGAAGGCGCGTCGCGCCGGGGAAAACAGAATCCCGGGCCCGGTTACACACGGACGACCATGACGGCAGCGCATTCATCGGCGGCGAACCGCGGAGCGGCGGGCTGGAAACTCGATTCGCGCCGGGTGGCAGAGGACGAACTGGAGATCGCGCTCGCCGGGCGCTGGTCCCTGGATGAGAACCTGCCCTCGGCGGCAAGCCTCGACGCTTCGCTCTTCGAAAATCTGCGCCGGCTGCGTTTCGGGGCCGCGGAACTGGGCGCGTGGGATTCAGGCCTGCCGACCTTTCTTGCGGAGCTCATCAAGCGCTGCGCCGAGCGCGGCATCGAGGTGGACCGCAGCGGATTGCCGCTCGGCGTGCAGCGCCTGCTGGCGATGGCATTTGCCGTGCCGGAGCGGGAGCTCGCGCGCGCCGAGGCGCCCGGCGGGCTGCTGGCGCGGGTGGGAACGGCGACGCTGGAATTTTTCCGCGGGGCGCCGGAGATGCTGCGCTTCCTTGGCGAGGTCACGCTGTCGCTCGGGCGCTTTGTCACCGGCCGCGCCCACTACCGGCGCGCCGAGCTGTGGCTGCTGGTGGAGCAGGTGGGGCCGCGGGCGCTGGTCATCGTCTCCGTGATCAGCTTCCTGGTGGGGCTCATTCTTGCCTATCTGGGCGCCGACCAGCTGGCCCTGTTTGGAGCCCAGATTTTCATCGCCGACCTGGTGGGCATCGGCATGGTGCGGGAGATCGGGGCGCTGATGACGGGGATCATCATCGCCGGCCGGACCGGAGCGGCGTTTGCCGCGCAGCTGGGAACGATGCAGGTCAACGAGGAGATCGACGCGTTCAGGACACTGGGCATCTCTCAGGTGGACTTCCTGGTGCTGCCGCGCATCCTCGCCCTGATGCTGATGGTGCCGCTGCTCACGCTCTATGCCGGGTTCGTGGGAATGCTGGCGGGACTGCTGGTGTCGGTGACGATTTTCGACATCGGCGTGTTCGAGTACTACAACGAGACGCTGCGGGCGCTCGAGCTCAGGCATTTCGCGGTGGGTGTGAGCAAGGGATTGGCCTACGGGGCCGTGGTGGCGTTCGCCGGCTGCCTGCGCGGCATCCAGTGCGGCCGCAGCGCCGAGGCGGTGGGGGAGGCGGCCACTTCGGCGGTGGTAACCGGGATTCTGCTGATCACCATTGTCGCTTCGGTCATGACCATCCTCTACTACAACCTTGGAATCTGAGATGGCCGGCGCGCCCCACATCGAAATCCGGGATTTGACCATGGCCTACGGCGACTTCGTCGTGCAACGGGATGTCAGCTTCACGGTCAGGAAGGGAGACATCTTCGTGGTCATGGGCGGCAACGGCTGCGGCAAGACGACACTGATGCGCAACATGATCGGGTTGCTGCCCCCTGCCGGGGGCGCGGTGCTCTACGGCGGCGAGGACTTCTGGAGCGCCGGCCCGGAAGACCGGGAGCGGCTGAAGCGGCGGCTGGGGGTGATGTTCCAGGGCGGGGCGCTGTGGAGCTCCCTCCCGCTGGGACAGAACGTGGGACTGCCCCTCGAGGAGTACACCGACCTGCCGCCGCAGAGAATCGGCGAGATCGTTTCCTTCAAGCTGGCCCTGGTGGGGCTGGCGGGCTTCGAGGAACTGTACCCCGCGGAACTGAGCGGCGGCATGAGGAAGCGCGCGGGGCTCGCCCGCGCCATGGCCCTCGACCCCGAGATCCTGATCATCGACGAGCCGTCTTCCGGGCTCGATCCGATTGCGGCCCGGCGCCTCGACGAGCTGATCCTGGAGCTGCGCGACAGCCTCGGCGCCACCATCGTGGTGGTGACCCACGACCTGGCGAGCATTTTCGCCGTTGCCAGCGATTCGATTTACATGGATACCGAAACCCACACCATGATCGCCACCGGCGACCCCCGGGAGGCTCTCAAGTCCGGCCACCCGACGGTGCGCAGGTTCCTGTCGCGGGGTGCGGCATGAGCAAACGCGCCAATCCTACCCTCGTCGGCAGCTTCGTCTTCGGCGCCCTCGCGCTCGCCGTGATCGCCACCCTGCTGCTGACGGGCGGAGAGCTGTTCCAGAAGCGGCGCCAGCACGTCATGTACTTCGAGGGCGCCGTGCACGGCCTGCAGGTCGGGGCGCCGGTGGTATTCCTGGGCGTCCAGGTGGGGGCCGTCAAGAAGATCGAGATCGGGCTGGAGGAGCAGGGCCGCCGGTTCGTGGTGCCGGTCACCATCGAGGTCGCGCACAGCGTGGTGCGTTCGGGCGCGGGGGAGCAGATTGACCTGCGGGACCGGGCGGTGATTCGGCAACTGGTGGACCGCGGGCTGCGCGGGCGGCTCCGGTTGCAGAGCCTGCTGACGGGCCAGCTCTACATCGAGATGGATTTTTTTCCCGACCGGCCGGTGCGCTTCGTTTCCGTCGATCCCGATGTGAGCGAGATCCCCACGGTCCGCGGTACCGTGGAGGAGATCACCAAGCGGCTCGATAGCTTCGCCGCGGACAAGTTCCTGGCGGACCTTTCCTCGATCAGCGATTCGATCAACAAGATCGTATCCTCTCCTGCGGCGAATAACCTGGCCCAAAGGCTCGATGCGACCCTCAGGCACCTGGAATCCCTGGCGCAGAAGCTCGACGCCCAGGGCGGGCCGGTGCTGGAGGCGATGCGCGGCGACCTGGCCGAGGCGCGCAAGACGCTCGTCGCCGTCCAGGGCGCGCTTTCCCGGGTGGAGGCGGCCGCGGACCGGATCGGAGCGCTCGCCAGCCCGGACGCGGATGCGGTAAAAAATCTTGCGGCGGCCTCAAGAGAACTGGAGCGCGCGTCCCGGGCCCTGCGCGATTTGGCGGAGGAGGATTCACCGACGGTCCAGAACCTGAACCGCGCGCTCAGGGAGACCTCGAAGGCGGCGCGGTCGCTGCGGGCGCTGGTGGAAACCCTCGAGCAGCAGCCCGAATCGCTGGTCAGGGGAAAAAGAACTCCGGAAGGACAATGATGGAAACACTGCGTTGGGCAGTGAACGGAATCGGCGCCATGGTGGCCTGCGTTCTGCTGCTGGCCGGCTGCGGCACTACTTCGCCGGCGAAGTTCTACGTGCTGTCCGCAACGCGGGACGCCGGCGCCGCCGAGAGAGCGCGCGGGGAGAAGGTGATCGGCATCGGGCCGGTGGCGCTGCCGGAGTACCTGGACCGGGCCCAGATCGTGACCCGCAGTTCGGCGAACCGCCTGGAACTGGCGGACGGCCACCGCTGGGCCGAGCCGCTTGCCGAGAACGTGACCCGGGTTCTCGCCGAAAATCTGTCGAGCCTGTTGCGCACCGACCGTGTCGCCGCCTATCCGTGGAAGCGCGCCCAGGCGGTGGATTACCAGGTCCGGGTACAAGTGGTGCAGTTCGACGGCGGCCCGGACGGTTCGGTAAGCCTGGTGGCGCGCTGGTCGGTTGAGGGACGGGACGGCAGGGAACTCGCGCCCCGGCGCCGCAGCAGCTTCACCGTCCCGGCAGCGGCAGGGAACTATGGTGCGCTGGTTGCCTCTCACAGTGAGGCGCTGACCCGCCTCAGCCGCGAGGTCGCCGCCGAGCTGGAGCGGCTGATGGCGAAACCCTGACCGCCCGATGCGGGAGTTGCTCCCCGCACTGCACGCCGCCATGAACTTCCTTGCCCACGCCGTCCTCGCCGGCCCCGACGCCTCGCACCGCCTCGGTGGAGTGCTCGGTGATTTTGTGAAGGGGCCGCTTCCGGCCGGGCTGCCTCCGGCGGTAGCGGTGGGCGTGCAGCTGCATCGCCGCATCGACAGCTTTGCGGACGGCCATGACGCGTTCCGGCAGAGCCGCGCCCGGGTGAGCCCGGAGCGGCGCCGGGTGTCGGGGATCATGATCGACCTGTTTTACGATCATTTCCTGGCGCGGCACTGGGAGCGCTACAGCGCGCAGCCGCTGGAGGAGTTCGCCGCCGAAATCTACGCCCTGATGGCGGCCCACGCCGGGCTGATGCCGCCGCGGCTGGCCGAAATGTTTCCCCTTATGCGCAAATACGACTGGCTGAGTTCCTACCGTTCGGTGGAGGCGGTGGGCCGGGCCCTCGACCGGATCGCGGTGCGGCGGCTCACCCGTCCCAACACGCTCGCCGGATCGGCCGCCGAGCTGGAGGCCCGCTACCGGGAGTTCGAGGACGATTTTCTGGCGTTCTTCCCGGATGCCAGGGCGTTTGCCGAGGCATTTCGCCTGGGGCGACAATAGCAACAGAAGATTCCGGCTGTCGGGGAACGACCGGGAAACAGGAGGTATCCGCCATGCAACTCGTCACGGTAACGATCGAAAAGCCCGAGGCGACCAACTTCATCCTCGGGCAAACCCATTTCATCAAGTCCGTCGAGGACCTCCACGAGGCGCTGGTGGGCGCGGTGCCGGGCATCCGGTTCGGCCTGGCCTTCTGCGAGGCCTCCGGCAAGTGCCTGGTGCGCTGGTCGGGCAACGATCCCGCCATGATCGGGCTGGCGCAGAAGAACGCCCTGGCCATCGGCGCCGGCCATTGCTTCCTCATCTTCCTCGGCGAGGGGTTCTACCCGGTGAACGTGCTGAACGCCGTCAAGGCCGTGTCCGAGGTGTGCCGGATTTTCTGCGCCACCGCCAACCCGACGGAAGCGGTGCTGGCGGAAACGGAGCAGGGGCGCGCGATCCTGGGTGTGGTGGACGGCTTCGGTCCCAAGGGCGTCGAGGACGACGCGGAGATCACGTGGCGCAAGGACCTGCTGCGCCAGATCGGCTACAAGCTCTGAATCCGGGCTTCTCCCGCTGACGGAATATGGCGAGTGCCACGCGAAAACCGAAGATCGGCCTGGCCCTGGGCAGCGGCTCGGCCCGCGGCTGGGCCCACATCGGCGTGCTGCGGGCCCTCGACGAGGCGGGAATCCGGCCGGACATCGTGTGCGGCACTTCCATTGGCGCGCTGGTGGGCGCGGCCTACGCCGATGGCGACCTCGACCGGCTCGAGCAATGGGTCGGCGGGCTCACCTGGAAGGACGTGGTGGGCTTCCTGGATTTCAGCCTGAGCGGCGGCGTGATCAAGGGCGACCGGCTGATCGAGTTCTTCCGCAGCAATTTCGTTGACAAGACCATCTCCGAGCTGCCGCTGCCCTTTGCCGCAGTGGCCACCGATCTGGAGAACGGGCGCGAGGTCTGGCTGCGGGAAGGCCTGCTGGCCGACGCGGTGCGCGCGTCCATTGCGTTGCCCGGCCTGTTCGCTCCGGTACGTCACGACGGCCGGTGGCTGGTGGACGGCGGCCTGGTGAATCCGGTGCCGGTGTCCCTGTGCCGGGCGATGGGCGCCGACCTGGTGATCGCGGTGGATCTCAATTCCGACCTCCTGGGCCGGCATCTGAGGCGGGAGGGACCGGCGCCGGCCGGGAAGCCGGCCAAGCCCAACGGTCTCGCGGAAGCCGTGCTCGACCGGCTCCAGGCCGGGATCGCGTCCTTGGGCATCGCCGCGCCGGGACACGAAAAGGGCGTCCCTTCAGTGCTGGAGGTGATGGCCACCAGCGTCAACATCATGCAGGTTCGCATCACCCGCAGCCGCCTGGTGGGCGAGCCGGCGGACGTGCTGATCGCGCCGCGGCTGGCGCACCTGGGGCTGATGGAGTTCCATCGGGCGCGCACTGCCATCGAGGCCGGGCGCAAGGCGGCGATCCATGGGCTGGTGCAGGTGCGCGAACTTGTTGCCGAGGATCTGTGACGGCGATCGTCTCATCGGCGGGCAGCCGAAACCGCTAATGCGCTATCATCGGCCGGCGAGCTGCCACAAGAAAAATAGCGACCCAGGAGAATCCGTTGATCGACCTTCCCGACCATCCGCAGCGCCATTCCCTCAGCAACGAAGTCCACGCGCGCCCATTCATGGTGCTCGTGCCCCCGGAACGGGTCTCGCACCTGGCGCTGGTGTGGGAGGACGGCGGCGAGGCAGACCGCGAACAGCTGGAAGCGCTCTGCCGCCGCTTCAACGCGGCCGGCCCGCGTTCCACCGAGAACCATTTCGTGGCGGACCTGGGGCCGTTCCGCCTCAAGTGGGAACGGCACACGGAGTTTTCCACCTACACCTTCATGGTTCACGGGCCGTTCGCGGCGCCCTTCGCGGACCCGGTAATCAGCCGGATTCCGGCGGACTGGATCGAGTCGCTAAGGGGAAAGGTCATGGTCGCCGCGCACGCCGCGGTGGAATCGGGAACCGCTCCCTCGGGCGGCATCGAAGAGGTGGCGCGGCGGTTCACGAGCAACCCCGTGGCGGGCAGCCGGGTGCTCGCCGGGGGCGCCGAGGTCTGGACCGATTTCCGCGTTCACGCCGACGGCTTCGGGCGTTTCCTGGTGCGCGACATCGGGCTGCGGGAGCGGCAGGCGGGGCGGCTCACCCAGCGCCTGCTGGAGATCGAAACCTACCGCGTCATGGCGCTGCTGGCGCTGCCGCCGGCGCGCACCGCGGGACAGGTGGTGGCGCGGGTGGACCGGGATCTGGCGCAGATCACCGGGTCCATGGCCGGCATCGAGGGGCTGGACCAGGAGCGCCAGCTGCTGAACCGGCTTACGCTGCTTGCCGCCGAGGTGGAAGGACTCTCCGCCGCCAACAACTATCGCTTCGGGGCGGCGCGGGCCTACTACGCCCTGGTGAACCAGCGCATCGCCGAGTTGCGGGAGGCGCGCATCGAAGGCGTGCCCACGATCGGCGAGTTCATGGAGCGGCGCCTCGCCCCGGCCATGGATACCTGCAAATCGGTGGCACTGCGGCAGGAAGGGCTTTCGGCAAGAATCACCCGGGCCAGCCAGTTGCTGCGAACCCGGGTCGACATTGCGCTGGAGGGCCAGAACCGCGACCTGCTGCGCTCCATGAACCGGCGGGCGCAGCTGCAGCTGCGCCTGCAGGAGACGGTCGAGGGCCTCTCGGTGGTGGTGGTCAGCTACTACGCGGTGAGCCTCGCGGCCTACGTGCTGAAGGCGGTGAAGGCGATGGGCGTGGAGGTCAACGTGGATATTGCCACCGGCTTCGCGATTCCGGTGGTGCTGGGGCTGGTGTGGGCAGGCGTGCGGCGGGTGCGCAAGGCGATCATGCGCTCGCCGGACGCAACGCCGTAGGTCGGGCATTCATGCCCGACATTTCGCGGGGCCGGCCGCGCTTTACGAGAAGAACGCCGCCAGCGCTTCGCCGGGAATTTCCACTCCGGTCACCCGCGCCTTCTGCAGCAGCTCCCAGTAATAGCGGTAGCTCGCCCGGTCCTGGAGCTCGCCCTGGTACTGGATCGGTCCCCACGCCGCTTTCCGGGCGGCGAGCAGGATCGCGGCGGCGTCCTCGACCTCGCCGTGCTCCGGCTTCATGGCATCCACGATGGCGGGAATCTGGGACGGGTGGATGCTCCACATGCGCAGGAAGCCGAATTCCCGCCGCGCCCGCAGCGCATCCTGGTACGCCACGGCCGGATTTTTCACGTCGAGGGTCACGCCGTGGGCGGGCACCTTGCCGTTGGCGAGCGCCGCGGCGACGATCTCGGTCTTGGCGCGGGCCACCAGCCGGTGCTCGAACTGGCCGGGGCTGCGCATCGCGCTCGACGGAATCGCCCCATGATGGGCGCTCACGAAATCCATGAGGCCGAAGTCCAGGCATCGCACCCCGGGGAGCGCCGCGATGTCGAACACGTCCCGCAGCGCGCCGTGGGTTTCGATGAGGACATGGATCGGAATTTCGCGCTGGATGCCCGCCGCATCCAGCCGTTCCCAGACGTACCCGATTTGCGCAGTGACCTCCGCCGCGCTCGAGGGCTTGGGCAGCGTGATGTGGGAGACGACGGCGCCGGCGCCACCGACCAGGATGTCCACGTCGGAGCGCCAGTGGGGATGGGTGAAATCGTGAATGCGCACGCCCGCCATGCGGTGGCGGTTGGCGGGGCCGTTGAGCACCGCCACTACCATTTCGGCGTGCTCCTTTTCCCGGCCCGCCGGGGCGCCGTCCTCGCAGTCGCAGGTGAGGTCGAACACCGGCCCCAGCTCGTCCTGCAGCGCGAGGGCCTTGAGCATGAGCTTTTCCGACCCGGCGTAATGGTCGCAGCAGGGGATCACCGGGAACGGCGTTTCGCCCTGGAACAGGGCGTCGGAGGGGTGCTGGAGTGTGGACACGTTGCCCGTCATTATGGGGCAGAAATCCCCCGGCTCGCTACGCTCGCCGCCCCTTTTGACCAGGGGGGCAAGAAAAAACGGGTGCGCCGGAACGCACCCGTTTGCGGGAATGGCCTGAGCGGAAGTTATCCGAGCAGGTGCTTGACGCCGTCGCGCTCCTCCAGCAGCTCTTTGAGGGTGGCGTCCATTTTCTCGCGCGAGAAGCCGTCGATGTCGAGGCCCTTCACGACCTCGTACTTGCCGCCCGTGCAGACGCAGGGGAAGCCGTAGAGGATTTCCTCGGGAATGCCGTAGGCGCCGTCGGAGGGCACGCCCATGGTGACCCACTGGCCGTTGCTGCCGAGCGCCCAGTCGCGCATGTGGTCGATGGCCGCATTGGCGGCGCTGGCCGCGGAGGAGGCGCCGCGGGCCTCGATGATGGCCGCGCCGCGCTTGCCCACGGTCGGGATGTAGGTGCCGCGGTACCAGTTCTCGTCGTTGACCAGGTCCTTCGCCTTCCCGCCGCCCGCGGTGGCAAAGCGCAGGTCGGGGTACATGGTGGGGGAGTGGTTGCCCCAGACCACCATCTTCTGGACGCTGGAGACGTCCTTGCCGGTCCGGACGGCGAGCTGGGAGACCGCACGGTTGTGGTCGAGACGCATCATGGAAGTGAAGTTCTGCTTCGGCAGACCGGGCGCCGATTTCATCGCGATGTAGGCGTTGGTGTTGGCCGGATTGCCGACCACGATCACCCGCACGTCGCGGCTCGCCGCTTCATCGAGGGCGCGGCCCTGCTCGGTGAAGATCTTGGCGTTCTCGGCCAGCAGGTCCTTGCGCTCCATGCCGGGGCCGCGGGGCCGGGCACCCACCAGCAGCGCGTAATCCGCGTCCTTGAAGGCGACCTTGGGATCGCCGGTCCCCACCATCCCGGCGAGCAGCGGGAAGGCGCAATCCTCCAGTTCCATCATCACCCCCTGAAGGGCTTTCTGGGGCTTTTCGATCGGCAACTCCAGCATCTGCAGGATGACGGGCCGGTCCTTGCCCAGCATTTCGCCGCTGGCGATGCGGAAGAGCAGGGCGTAACCGATCTGGCCGGCGGCACCGGTGACTGCGACGCGGACGGGACGTTTCATGGGCGGGGCTCCAAAGATAAGAGGTTGATCGATAAGCCGTTGCTATGCGGGCGCCTTGTCGCGGCAGCTTTCACTCCGCGCAATCCGGTTTTATTGCGGCGCGCAAATCGCGGGCAATGTAAGGGAAGTCCCCCTTGCCTGTCAACGTAAATCTTATATCTTATAAAAGACAACTCACTTCTGGACGAACAATCTATTTTATGAGATCATTAAAAAATGAGCGCGCCTGATTCTTCCCCCGCTTTCAAGCCGCTTTACCAGCAGATTAAGATCCTGATTACTCAGAGTCTTATCTCCGGCGAATGGCGTCCCGGCGAGGCCATTCCGAGCGAGATCGAGCTGGCCAACCGCTACAACGTCAGCCAGGGCACGGTCCGCAAGGCCATCAACGAACTGGCGGACGAGAATCTCCTCATCCGGCACCAGGGCAAGGGCACCTTTGTTGCGTCGCACACGGAGGAGCGCCGGAAGTTCCATTTCATGCGCATTGCCCCCGACCAGGGCCGGCAGGTCTATCCCGACGGCGAGCTGCTCGCCTGTCGCCGCGGCAAGGCGGACAGCGTAATGGCCCGGCTGCTCGAAATCAACACCGGCGCCACCCTCGTGGTCGTCACCCGGGTCATGAAGGTGGAGGGCAGGCCCCTGGCGTGGGAGGAGGTGCGATTGCCGGCCGCGCTGTTCAAGGGGCTCAATGCCAGCCGCATCAACGAATTCAGCTGCCGCCTGTATTCCATGTTCGAATCCGCCTACGGCGTACGCATCCTGCAGGTGGCCGAGCAGATCAAGGCGGTGCCCGCCCCGGCGGAAGCCGCGCAGGTCCTGGGGGTTCCCGAGCATTCTCCGCTTCTCAACATCGACCGGCTGGCCTATACCTTTGGAGACAAGCCGGTGGAATGGCGTCGCACCCTGTGCGACACCCGGGAATTCCACTACATGAACAAGATCGTCTAGGGGGAACCGCGACCCGGACCCCCGTGACGCCGAGCCCGCGAACCGAGGAAACCGCAATGTCCAAAAAACCACGCCCGAAGCACCTGGATCTGCCCAAGATCCGGCTCCCGATTCCGGGATTCGTGTCGATCCTGCACCGCGTCAGCGGCGCCGGGCTGTTTCTGCTGATTCCGTTCCTGCTCTACCTGCTCCAGGGCAGCCTGTCGGCG
>JACPEG010000033.1 GCA_016183615.1 Betaproteobacteria bacterium | reverse complement strand
GCTCTTACTGAACATCTTCGAGGTCAATATGTTTGAGAAAACTCCAATCGATCAACTGGTTGCCGATGCAATACTGAATTTTGACGACTACCCCGTCGATAACCAGATGTTTTTGTTCTGAAATCTACCGGACAGATGTGATTTGCGCCGATGAAATTCCTGCCCGTCCTTGCCCTCGCCGCCGGCCTTTTTTCCGCGTCGCTTCACGCCGAGCCCATCCGCATCGGGCTCACCGGGCCTTTCACCGGCGGGTCCTCGCCCATGGGCATCAGCATGCGCGACGGCGTGCGGCTCGCCGCCGCCGAGATCAACGCCGCCGGCGGCGTGCTGGGGCGCCGCATCCTGCTCATCGAGCGCGACGACGAGGCGCGCAACGATCTCGGCGCACGCATTGCCAGGGAGATCATCCACAAGCAGAAGATCGTGGCCGGCCTGGGCAACGTCAACACCGGCGTGGCGCTCGCCAGCGCCAAGTTCTACCAGGACGCCCGCATCCCGCTGCTCACCAACGTCGCCACCGGCACGCTGGTCACCAAGCAGTTCCTGCCGCCGCGGCACGCCGAAAACTACATCTTCCGCCTCGCGGCCAACGACACCATCCAGGCCGCGATGATCGTCAACGAGGCGGTGGACCGTCTCAAGATCATCCGGCTGGCGATCTTCGCCGACGCCACTCACTACGGCCAGCTCGGGCGCGAGGACCTGGAGCAGGCGCTCGCGGCGAAGGGCATCAAGCCGGTGACGGTGCAGAAGTTCAACATCCGGGATACCGACATGACGCGCCAGCTGCAGGAGGCGAAGCGGACGCGCGCCCATGCCATCCTCACCTACGGCATCGGGCCGGAACTCGCCCAGATCGCCGTCGGCATGGAGCGGGTCGGGTGGAGGGTGCCCCTGATCGGAAGCTGGACGCTCTCCATGTCCAACTTCATCGACAACGCGGGACCTCACGCCGAGGGTGCAAGAATGCCGCAGACCTTCATCCAGGATCCCAACACGCCGAAGCGCAGGGCCTTCATCGAGACTTACCAGAACCGCTACCGGGTGGATCGCATTCCCTCCCCGGTGTCGGCGGCCCAGGGCTACGATTCGATGCACCTTCTTGCCGCGGCCATCGAGCAGGCCGGCTCCACCGACGGCCCGAAAATCCGCGCCGCGCTGGAAAACCTCAAAGACAGAATCGAGGGCGTGATCACCACCTACGATCACCCGTACTCTGCCGACGACCACGAGGCCATCAGCGTCAACATCCCGGTGATGGGGGTAGTGAAGGACGGCCGGGTGGTATATGCCTACGAGGAAGACCGCGCCGGCCCGCCGGTGCGGCTGAAGGGAGCGGGGACAAAGCCCGCCTCCGCGCCGCCGGGGGCCCACTGAAGCTCTCGCGGACCGGGACTCTGGAATGTTCCTCGGCCACTTCGGCGTCGGCTTCGCCGCCAAGGCGGCGGCGCCCCGCACCTCGCTGGGTTCGCTGTTCCTCGCCGCCCAGCGATACCGCGATCACCTGGGTGGGGCAGTCGCAATGGCTGCTGGTGGCGTGGGGCTACTGGGTGGACCGGCACCGGCGGACGGTTCCCCGGTAGGAGCGGAGAAACCCGCCCGGCCTTGTGCCCTGCCTGTAAGTGTTTTCCGCAATTTTGCGCAGCCGGAATCACTCCTAGACTGCTGGAGACTCCCTGAAGCGGGCCGCGAGCGCCCGCCAACTGCAACTTCTCTACCAGGAGGGCGTATGTTCCAAGTGCGAATCCATGGGCGCGGCGGCCAGGGCGTCGTCACCGGCGCCGAGATGCTGTCCATCGCCGCCTTCCTCCAGGGCAAGCATGCCCAGGCCTTTCCCAACTTCGGCTCCGAACGCACCGGGGCGCCGGTGGTGGCCTACTGCCGCATCGACGACAAGGAGATCCGGCTGCGCGAGCCCATCATGCAGCCCGACGCCCTCATCATCCAGGACCCGACGCTGCTGCACCAGGTGGATGTGTTCGCGGGGCTGGTGAAGGACGGCTACATCCTCATCAACACCAACCGCAGCTTCGCCGAGCTGGGGCTCGCCGATTTCGCCAAGGGTTTCCGGCCCGAGCGCCTGCGCACGGTGCCCGCCACGGAACTGGCGCTGAAGCACGTGGGCCGCCCGGTGCCCAACGCCGCCCTGCTCGGCGGATTCGCCGCCATCAGCGGCGTGATCTCGCTCGATGCGGTGGCGGCCGCCATCAAGGACAAGTTCTCGGGCAAGGTGGCCGACGGCAACATCGCCGCCGCCACCGAGGCCTACAACGCGGTGCTGGAACAACAGCAGGAGGCCGCCCATGCTTAAACAGACCGAAGGCTCCCATGCCGTTGCCGAAGCGGTCGGCCTGTGTCGGCCGGAAGTGATCTGCGCCTATCCCATTTCCCCCCAGACCCACATCGTGGAAGGCCTGGGGGAGATGGTGAAGGCCGGCGAGATCAGGAACTGCGAATTCATCAACGTGGAGTCCGAATTCGCCGCCATGAGCGTGGCGATCGGCGCCTCGGCGGCGGGGGCCCGCACCTACACCGCGACCGCCAGCCAGGGGCTGCTGTTCATGGCGGAGGCGGTCTATAACGCCTCCGGCCTGGGACTGCCGATCGTGATGACCGAGGCCAACCGCGCCATCGGCGCCCCCATCAACATCTGGAACGACCATAGCGACAGCCTGTCGATGCGCGATTCGGGCTGGATCCAGCTGTTCGCGGAAACCAACCAGGAGGCCCTCGATCTGCACATCCAGGCCTTCCGCCTGGCCGAAGAGCTGTCGCTGCCGGTGATGGTGTGCGTGGACGGCTTCATCCTCACCCATGCCTATGAGCGGGTGGACGTGCCCTCCCAGGAGCAGGTGGATGCCTACCTGCCCCCCTACCAGCCGCGCCAGGTGCTCGACCCCCGGCAGCCGGTGTCCATCGGCGCCATGGTGGGGCCGGAGGCCTTCACCGAAGTGCGCTATCTGGCCCACGCCAAGCAGTTGCAGGCGCTGGAGCGCATCCCGGACCTCGCCCGGGAGTTCAAGCAGGGGTTCGGGCGCGACTCCGGCGGCCTGGTGCACCCCTACCGCAGCGAGGGCGCGGAGACCATCGTGGTGGCCCTGGGCTCGGTGCTGGGCACCGTCAAGGACGTGGTGGACGAGATGCGCGATGCCGGCGTCAGGATCGGCGTGCTCGGCATCTGCTCCTTCCGCCCCTTCCCCCTGGGCGCGATCCGGGAAGTCCTGAAGAGCGCGAAGCGGGTGGTGGTGCTGGAGAAATCCCTCGCCGTGGGACTGGGGGGCATCGTCTCGACCAACGTGCGGATGGCGCTCTCCGGCATCCACCTCCACGGCTACACGGTGATCGCGGGTCTCGGCGGCCGCGCCATCACCAAGGCCTCGCTGCACCGGGTGTTCCGCCAGGCGATTCACGAGCAGCTCGAGCCGGTGCACTTCCTCGATCTCGACTGGAGCATCGTCAACAAGGAGCTGGAGCGCGAGCGCCGGAAGCGCCGCTCCGGTCCCATCGCCGAGAACATCCTGCGCGACGTCGGCGTGGTCGCCGCCAAGATCGCCTGAGGAGAGGAGCGCCATGGCACCGCGATCCCGTAGGTTGGGCTGCGCCTTCGGCGCAGCCCAACGCCGCCAGGGCCGACTTCGAATCGTTGGGCTCCGCGGGGCGAAGCCCAACCTACGCTTGTTAGACGCGGAGTACGCCGAGGAGCGCAACAATGATTTTCCGAATTCCTCTGCGTCTTCAGCGACCTCCGCGGTAAACGCTTTTTCCGTCTGCGCGGCGTTAGCCGTGCGCTGACAGGAGAGAAAAATGGCCTTCCAACCCGTCAAGTTCTACCAGACCGGCACCTTCACCGTCGGCAACCGCCTGCTCGCTCTCGAGGAGCGCTCGGTGCAGGCCAACATGCAGCGCACGAACTCCCTCAATTCCGGCCACCGCGCCTGCCAGGGCTGCGGCGAGGCGCTGGGGGCGCGCTACGCCATCGACGCCGCCATGAACGTCACCGGCAACCAGTTGATCGCGGCCAACGCCACCGGCTGCCTGGAGGTGTTTTCCACCCCCTACCCCGAGACCTCCTGGCAGATTCCCTGGATCCACTCGCTGTTCGGCAACACCGCGGCGGTCGCGACCGGCATCGCCGCCGCCATGAAGGTGAAGGGCCGCCAGGACGTGCGCGTCATCGCCCAGGGCGGCGACGGCGGCACCACCGACATCGGCTTCGGCTGCCTGTCGGGCATGTTCGAGCGCAACGACGACGTGCTCTACATCTGCTACGACAACGAGGCCTACATGAACACCGGCGTACAGCGCTCCTCGGCCACCCCGCCCGCGGCCCGCACCGCCACCACCATGCCGGTGGGCCCGGAGCCCGGCAACGTGTTCGGCCAGGGCAAGAACGTGCCCCGGATCGCCATGGCCCACAACAT
>JACPEG010000034.1 GCA_016183615.1 Betaproteobacteria bacterium | reverse complement strand
CGCTGTCGCTTCGCTGAATTGGCCATCTAAACATGATGCCGAATTCAAGCACCTTACGAAACCCCTGCAAGCCAATATCCATGCGGCTTCCAGCCACATTTCCCTCTAGAATTACCCACTCGATTTCCTGATGAGCCTTTTTTTACAATCTCACAAAACGTGGGCATATGTCAAGCATGGAAACGTTATAATAAATAATATGTTTGCAATAATGACATGTCAGCTATATTGACATTCTTATGAAGCTCTGTTATAAAGTGTCTTGTGGAACGGCTCTACAAGGAATTTGGCCGGATTTTGCGGAGCTACCGCAAGGAAGCCCATCTTTCTCAGTTAGACCTGGCGAATCGAGTTGGTCTCAGTAGAACCTCGATTACTAATATCGAGTCGGGGCGCCAGCATATCCCGTTGCACTTTCTGTACACCTTAGCATCGGCTGTCGGGACTTCCCCGGAAAAACTGCTTCCCGGAAAGCAGTTTGCACTTCTGGGAAGGCAAATTATCGCCTTAGACTCCCGTATTGCTCGAGAACTCGACAAGCAAGAGTTGAATAAGCCCGACAGACTTTGGATCGAGCGGATAGTTCTAAAGACTGCATTAGAGAAAGAAGGAGATGGCAATGGAAACGAATCCCGCGAAGGAAGCCGAAAGAATCCTGAGAGAATTCGGCGTAAAAGGCAATCCGGTACCAGTTGAGGATATTGCTGCCAAGCTTGGCGCGAAGCTCTCTTATGAGCCATTTGAGGGGCAGGATGAGATCTCTGGGATGCTATTTCGCGATGGCGATCATATTGTAATCGGCATAAATTCCTCTCACGCGAAAACACGCCAGCGATTCAGCATCGCCCATGAAATTGGTCACTTGGTTATGCATAAGGGCGCAATCTTCGTCGACAAAGCTGTCCGGCTAAATCGCGACGCCAAGTCGTCATTGGCAATCGATCCGCGAGAGATTGACGCGAACCGCTTTGCTGCTGAATTGCTGATGCCGGAAAAATTGGTCTCTGCCGAAGCAAAGAAGCGGCTCGTTAAGAAATCGAAACTGTCTGAGTTACTCTTGATCGATGAACTGGCGGCAGCGTTCCAAGTTAGCAGTCAGGCGATGGAATTTCGGCTAACCAATTTGGGGATTATTTCCCCCCGATAGCTTATTTCTTAGACGTTGGAATTGCAGCAGTGGCGTCGCTTCGAGCTGTACTTGAAATATATCAATTCGAATCTCGCTCGTGGCGCCATAAGCATCATAGATTTCCGCGGAAGGCGCGGTCGAGAATGGTGGGAAGCAGGGCGTCGAGTTCAGCAGCCGTTTCGGCCTGCAAGTCCGTAAGCTTAGCTGCCTCCGCACGGACTTGGCGGAGAAGCGCCTGCGTTGTTCGTGAGGGAAGTGGCATACGGTAGTTCAAGAAGCCCTCCGGATTAAGGCGGCGTCGCCGGACGTTTGTTCCTGTGCTTGATCCGGATATTGCTGGCCACACGGCAGGCGTTCTGAAGTAAGTATCCAACACTTCGGGAAATACCTTTTCCTCAATCACCTCAAAGACCGGAAACTCGGTTGAAACGACACAACCGTCGCATTGAGGCGGCACGACGCCAAGCGCGCCCTCCCATGCCATGAGCTTTGGATAGACAAAATTCCCTGCCTTCAATCGCGTCAACTTCGGATAAGCGAAATCCATTCCCGACTTCGCCTGTGCTCGAAATACGCCGCGCCCGAACGAATAAACACCCGCGAACTGGTACACCTCATCAACACGAGCGGTCACGTCCGGGGTGCGCAGGCGGACAAGCTCTCGCATTGGTGTTGCTCTTACTGTCCGGTCGTTCGTGATGATGCTCCGGCATAGTGCGTTAATTTCCTCGGTGGCCTGCTGGCGGAGGCTGCGGGCCTCGGCGGCCTTGGCGGCCAGTTCCTCGATGCGCGTCACAATGCGTCGCTGCTCGGCTAAGGGTGGTAGGGGGATTTCGTAGTCAAGGACATCATCTGGGCGAATTGCTGCGTAGTTTGTGGACCCCTGCGCTTCGACTTGCCCCCGGAACGCGGGCGTCTTGACGAACCACCCGAGAAAATTACGGTCGACGCACTTTTGGTTAAGAACAAACAAAAAGTAGTGGTTGCTTACAATTGCTCCATCCAGCTCTGGAGGAACTATCCCGAACCCGCCTACCTTGGCATCAATCTCGGCAACAAGGAATTCACCAGCCCGACAAACCTGTTGCTTTTTAGTTTTGATCATGGCACCTGAGAGCTTGTCCCGGAGCACGATACCCTGAGCGTGTAGCTGCACCCGGGGACGGCGGTAGCTCTGGAGATCATCAATAGTGACAAACTCCTTTCTATGGAGCAGCACCTCCCCTAATCGCACCTGCGGCCACTTCACGCTCACGGATTCCTCTTGTTGATGAGGTTGACCACCACCCGCACCAGCACGTCCTTTTCCTCGGCGCGGCTCTCGGCGATGAGCAGGGTCATGGCGACCAGGGCGTTGTCGGCGATGCGCTTGCCGCCGTCGGCCCGGTAGAGGGCGCGGTTTTTCTCCAGGAACCACAGGAACAGCGCGGCGGCGATCCGTTTGTTGCCGTCCACGAAATGGTGGTTCTTAACCAGGAAGTAGAGGAGGTTCGATGCCTTTTCCTCCAGGCTGGGATAGACCTCCTTCCGTCCGGCCGTTTGCATCACGGCGGCGAGCGAACCTTCCAGTCCCACATCCTTCTCGCGCCCGAATAATTGCGAGGCGCCAAAGCGTTCGCGCATCGAGGCCACCACCCGCCGCGCTTCTTCCGCTGTAAGGGCACGCACCGGCCCACGCGAGACTTTGCCCAGTTGCACGCGCTGGTGGTCGTAGTCGTCCAGCACTTCCAGGGCATAGCCGTAGTCGGAGACGACATGGAGCAGGGCCGCGGCCTCGTCGCCGGAGAGTTCGCGGCGAGCGGCGACGTCGGCGATCAGGCGTACCCCGCGGTTGAGTTCCTTCACCCGCCGCTGGTGGATGGTGTAACCCTGGACGAGATGGTCGCGCAGGACTTTGGTGGCCCAGATGCGGAACTGGGTGCCGCGCCTGGATTTGACGCGGTAGCCAACGGAAATGATGACGTCGAGGTTATAGAAGCGGACAGTCCGGCGAACTTGCCTCCCTCCCTCATCGCGAACTACCGAGGAATCCTCGGTAGTTGCCTCGGCCTTCAGTTCTCCTTCCTTGTAGAGGTTCCGGATATGCAACCCAATGGTATCGGTGTCCTTGTCGAACAGGTCTGCCATCTGGCGCGGGGTGAGCCAAACAGTTTCCTTTTCCAGCCGCACGTCAAGCGCCGGGCGGCCTTCCTCCCGATACAGGACGATCTCCCCGCCGATTCCCGCGACAGCCCCCGATTTCTTCCTCACGGTTTTTCCTTCAACAGCGTCTTGATTTCCCCCATGATCTCCATGATCCGATGCTCCTTGGCGAGGATGTCCTCGACCAGCTGCTCCGGAGGCAGGTGCTCGAAATCCTCCTTCCCGCGCGGGTTCTTGCGGTCGAGGTTGCAGTTGTTGGCCAGCAGTTCCTCGGCAGGCACCTTCCAGGCACGCTCGTTTTCTTGGCGCCTCTCCCACCACTCGAGGCAGGGGCGGAACTCCTCATACTGCATGGGCTGGGTCTTGGTGTAGTTCTTACGGCCTTCGGGCAGCGGATGCTCGTAATACCAAACTTCCTTCGTCGGACCGGAGCGGTCGAAGAAAAGGAGGTTCGTGGGAATGCTCGTGTAGGGCGCGAATACTCCATTGGGTAGCCGCACGATGGTGTGCAGGTTGAATTCTGTGAGCAGGTCCTGCTTGATGCGGGCGCACACGCCGTCGCCGAAGAGCGTGCCATTGGGCACCACTACTGCCGCACGGGCCGGACGGCCTACGGGCGTTGGCTGGCGATGGAGCCGCCGCATGATGAGCTGCAGGAAAAGCAGCGCAGTCTCGGCGGTCTGTTTGTCCTCTGGAAAATTGCCCTGGATGCCCTTCTCCTCCTCGCCCCCGAAGGGCGGGTTGGTGAGGATGACGTCCACCCGGTCTTTTTCGCCGATTTCGGTGAGCTTGAAGCGGAGCGCATTGCCCGGATCGATCTGCGGCGCGTCCAGCCCGTGCAGCAACAGGTTCATCTGCGCGAGGAGGTACGGCAGCGGTTTGGGCTCACAGCCGAAGATGGAAGCCGCTTGCAAGCGCTTGCGGTCCTGCACCGTCTTTACCTGTGCCTGCAAATGGTTGAAGGATTCGACCAAAAAGCCGCCGGTGCCGGTCGCCGGATCGAGGATGGTCTCGCCCAGCCGCGGGTCGGTGACCTCGACCATGAAGCGCACCACGGAGCGCGGAGTGTAGAACTCCCCGGAGTCTCCCGCGGCGTCCCGCATCTCCCGCAGCATGGACTCGTAGAGCGCGCCCAGAGTGTGTAGTTCGTCGCTTGCCGTAAAGTGTATGCTGTGGATCTTATTGATAACGTCCCTGAGCAAGTAGCCGCTCTTCATCCGGTTGTCGACGCCGCGGAAGACCGTTGCGATTACGTCGCGGCGGTCGTCGCCGTTCGAGGCAGTCAGGCTACGCAAATAAGCAAACAGGCCCGGGCCCTTGGTGCCGTCGGGCCGCACGCAGCGCTCCTGGTTGATGAAGGCGAGCAGCTCGTCGCCGGTAATGCCGTCAGGCCGCGCCGCCCAGTCGCGCCAGCGGTAGGGCGGCTCCACCGCCGGGCGGAAGCGCTTGCCGGCGAGCTTCGCCTCGTCCTGCCGCTGCAGTTCCAGGTCGTCGAGAAACTTGAGGAACATGATCCAGGTAAGCAGCGGCAGTCGGTCCAGGTCGCCATTCAGCCCTTTGTCCTTGCGCATGATGTCGCGCGCGGACTTGAGCAGGCTGCCGAGGGACTGGGCAGTGGTGAGGGGTGTAACCGTTTTCACTTTTGTCCTAGGCATGATCAGGTAACGCGACTCCGCTCGGTTTGTGCGCAGTCCATGCGGCGTCAATACCGAGGACGGCGCGCGCCCTATGCGGCATAGAGTTCCGCCTGGAGGCGTGCAACCGCGTCCCGCAACTGCTCGGCACCGCCAAACAGCCGGATGATTTCACCCGGGCTGCCGTGCGCCGAGATCGGCGGCACATGCAGCACATCCGGCAGCACGAACTGGGCGTCGCCATGCGCAGCGTATTTTTCCAGCAACTCGTCGAGGATTTGCCGCGCCTCCGGACCGTAGTGCTGAAAGAAGTCCTTGCGCTCGCTCTTCAGCCTTTGCGCGCGCTCGCGGCGGGTGCGCAGGGGCGCGTTGAACGCGAGGTGGCAAAGCAGGTCGAAGGGGTCGGCTTCGGGCTGCTTTGCCTCTTCGGCGAGCTGGTCGAAGGCGATTCCGCGCTCGGCGAGAAGCCGGATGATCTCGGCCCGCTGCTCCGGGTCGGCCCAGCGCTGATGCAGATCCCGGGCCGTGGGGCATAAAGTGCGAATCTTATCGGCGGCGTATTCGGTGTAACGCACGACGCCCAACTGCCTGCCCTCCGCATCGAGTTCATAGACAAGATGGGCGGCGATTTCCACCCGGCCCCCGTCGAAGTAGTACTTGCGGCGCTCTTCGGGCGGCGGCTCCTGCACGGCCGGAGAGTCGAGTTGAGGGGACGTCTCGTCGGAATACTCGTCGAGGATCACGCGGCTCTCGCCGTCCGCCAGCAGCTCTTCCTCGGTGATGTGGGCGGGTTCGCCGTCGAAATCTGGGTCCGCGAACTGACGGGTGGCGGAACCGGCATAGTCAACGATGTTGAACCAGAGCTTGCCGTAGTCGTCGCGCACGCGAGTGCCGCGGCCGATGATCTGCTTGAACTCGGTCATCGAGCCGACGATGCGGGCAAGGACCACGTTCTTGCAGGTGGGCGCGTCCACGCCTGTGGTCAGGAGCTGAGAGGTGGTAAGGATGACCGGCGCACGAGTGTCCACGTCCTGGAACCGGCTCAGGTGGCCCCTTCCTATATCGCCCTCATCCGCCGTAACGCGACACACGTAATCCGGGTATTGCGTTCGCAGATCGGCATTGAGGTTACCCAGGGCTCTGGCCATCTCGCTTGCGTGCTCCTGATCTACGCAGAACACGATGGTCTTGGCCAAGCGGTCGTGTTTCTTCATGAACTTCGTGAGATGCCGGGCCATGGTCTCGGTGCGGGCGCGCAAAGCGACGATGTGCTCGAAATCCTTGGTCTGATACTCCTCGTCGGGAATCACGCGGCCGTAGCGGTCGATCTCGTCCTTGGTGGGCCGCCAGCCGGCGGCATCCCATTCCGTGATCACCCGGTGCACACGGTACGGGGCGAGGAAACCGTCCTCGATGCCCTGCCGCAGCGAGTAGGTATAGATCGGGTTGCCAAAATAGAGGTAGGTGTCCCGCGTCTCGTCCCGCAGCGGCGTGGCCGTCATGCCGAGCTGCACCGCAGGCTCGAAGTATTCGAGAATGATGCGCCAGGCACTGTCGTAGCGGGCGCTGCCGCGGTGGCACTCGTCCACGATGACAAGATCGAAGAAATCGGGCGGGAACGCCTTGAACAGGCCGATCCGCCGCTCGTCTTCGGCAAGGGCCTGGTAGATGGCGAAATACATTTCGCGGCCCAGCGAGAGCGGATCGTCCCCGAGCTTGCAGCGCGCATCCCCGAAGGCCGCGAAGATGCCGTCCTTGGGTTGATCCACCAGGATATTGCGGTCGGCGAGATACAGGATCTTCGGCCGCCGGTGCTCGCCGGTCCGGTTCCAGCGGGCATTCCACAGCTTCCAGCAGATCTGAAACGCCACCGCAGTTTTTCCGGTGCCGGTCGCCATGGTGATCAGCAGCCGGCGCCGGCCCGTGACGATGGCCTCCACCGCGCGCTGAATGGCGATTTGCTGGTAGTAGCGTTCGCCCTTGCCCACCTCATGATTGGACGGCGTCACGATGCGCTCGGCGGCGCCGTCATCTCCGAGACCGCTTCCTTTGCGGTAGCGCGCCCACAGCTTGGTCGGAGTCGGAAAATCGGCGCGGTTGGTCTCCAGACCCGCGAAGAAGTCGAACTCGATGATGTCGCGGCCGTTGGTCGCGTACGCGAATTTGAGGCCCAGCATTTCGGCGTAGCGCTTGGCCTGCTGGAGACCGTCGGCTGCGGACTTGTAGACGGCCTTCGCTTCCACGACCGCAAGAGGCAGGTCGCGGCGAAAGCGCAAAAGATAGTCAACGCGCAGCGGCGGCTTGCGGATAAACCCTTGGCCCGCGGGAACGATACGCCCGTCCGTAATCGAACGCTGCTCGGCGATGGAGCAGGGATCGTCGTCCCAGCCGGCGTCCTGTAGCTTGGGTACGACGAACTTACGGCAGGTATCCGCTTCGGTGTAGGAGTCCATCCCCGGTACGGGTTGTTATTGGTTGCCAGATCCAGGCTGGCGCCGGCCGCACATGGCCTCCCTGAAAAAAGGCGGACCGCTTAGACGGGCTCGGCGAACCCAGAATATAAACCTTCGGCGGGGGAAGCTCAAAACGGGGAGAACGGCAGAGCGTTCCCAAGGGGACAGGGGTCGGATTGGCCGATTGCCTTCCTCCCCTCCCCAACCCCGGGGGAAAGGGAGGGGGTCTACTTTCTCAACATCTCACCAATACGCCATCGCCCCGCGGAACAGCCCGGTAAGATCATCCTGGGTCACCGGCTTCGGCGCGTTCTTCACCAGCCGCTGCTGGGAAAACGCGCCCTTGGCGAGGGCCTCGATGTCGCGGTCGTCGTAGCCGACGCCGAACCTTGTTCACGCGCCGATTCCCCCGAGGCACAGGTACTTCACGACGAGATAGTCCTCGATGCCGTATTTCGAGCCCTCGCGGCCGATCCCGGATTCCTTGACGCCCCCGAAGGGAGCGACTTCGGTGGAGATGAGGCCGGTGTTGATGCCGACCATGCCGTATTCGAGCGCCTCCGCCACGCGCCACACGCGGCCGATGTCGCGGCCGTAGAAGTAGGAGGCGAGACCGAATTCGGTGTCGTTGGCGAGCCGGATCGCGTCGGCCTCGGCGCCGAAACGGAACAGTGGCGCTACTGGCCCGAACGTTTCCTCGCGGCTCACCTTCATGGACGGATCGACGTCCGCCAGCACCGTCGGCTCGAAGAAGCGCCCGCCGAGCGCGTGGCGCTTGCCGCCCGTGACCACCCGCGCGCCCTTGGCGAGCGCATCACGGACGTGCTCCTCGACCTTGGCGACGGCGGCGGCGTCGATCAGCGGTCCCTGGACGACGCCCGCCTCCAGGCCGTTGCCCACTTTCATCTCGCGCACCTTCGCGGCGAGCTTCGCTGTGAACGCGTCGTACACGGCGTCCTGCACCAGAAAGCGGTTGGCGCAGACGCAGGTCTGGCCGGAATTTCGGTACTTGGACACCATCGCCCCCTCGACCGCGGCGTCAAGGTCGGCGTCGTCGAACACGATGAAGGGGGCGTTGCCTCCGAGCTCCATGGAAACCTTCTTCACCGTGCGCGCGCACTGCTCCATGAGCAGCTTGCCGGTCGCCGTGGAGCCGGTAAACGTGAGCTTGCGCACGATCGGGTTGCCTGTGAGTTCGCCGCCGATGGCCCGCGCGTCGCCCGTGATCACGCTGAAGACGCCCTTGGGGATTCCGGCCCGCTCGCCGAGGGCGGCGAGCGCGAGCGCCGAGTACGGTGTCTGCGACGCCGGCTTGGCGACCATGGTGCAGCCGGCGGCAAGCGCGGGAGCGACCTTACGCGCCAGCATCGCCGTGGGAAAGTTCCAGGGCGTGATCGCGGCGCACACGCCGACCGGCTCCTTCTGCACCACGATCCGCTTGTCGGCCTGGGGCGGCGGAATCACGTCTCCGTAGACCCGCCTCGCTTCCTCGGCGAACCACTCGACGTAGGCGGCGGCATAGGCGATCTCGCCGCGGGACTCGGCCAGGGGCTTACCCTGCTCGGCGGTCATCAGCCGCGCCAGGTCCTCCTGGTTCGCCATCAGCAGCTCGAACCATTTGCGCAGCACCGCGGCGCGCTCCTTGGCGGTCTTCGCGCGCCAGGCCGGAAACGCGGCGTGCGCCGCCTCGATGGCGCGGCGCGCCTCTTTCGCACCCAGGTCGGGCACGGTGCCGAGAATTTCGCCGGTGGCGGGGTTGTCGACGGCGAGCGTCTTGCCGCCCTCGGCGTCGATCCAGTCCCCGCCGACGCAGCACTGGCGCCGCAACAGCGACGGGTCGTCGAGGTTCAGCGGGGCGTTACCGCCAATCTTCGGATCATTCATCGTCGCCTCCTCTCAAAATACCACGACCTGCCGCACCGACTTGCCCTCGCGCAGGCGGTCGAAGCCCTCGTTGATGGCATCGAGGGTCAGCACGCCCGAAAGCAGTTTGCGCACCGGGAGCCGGCCCTGACGGTGCAGCGCGATGTAGCGCGGCAGGTCCCGCACCGGCACGCAGGTGCCGATATAACTGCCTTTTACCGTCCGCTCCTCGCCCACCAGGTTGACGATGGGCACCGGCAGCGTCTGGTTGGGCGGGGGAAGCCCGGCGGTGACCGTGGTGCCGCCGCGACGGGTGATCTTGTAGGCAAGCTCCAGCGCCCTGGCCGATCCGGCGAATTCCAGGGCGAACTCCACGCCGCCGGAGGTCGCCGCGCGCACCTGTTCAACGGCGTCCGCGGACCCGGCGCTCACTGAGTCGGTGGCGCCCAGGGAGCGCGCCAGGGCGATCTTGTCCTCGGCAAGGTCCACCGCGACGATACGCGAGGCGCCCGCCGCCACCGCGCCGAGGACCGCGGCGAGGCCCACTCCTCCCAGCCCCACCACGGCCACGGTCGCGCCCGCGGCGATCTTCGCGGTGTTCACCACGGCGCCCACGCCGGTGAGCACCGCGCAGCCGAACAGGGCCGCTTCCTCGAACGGCAGTTCCGGATCGATCTTCACCAGCGACCGGCGCGACACCACCGCGTACTCGGCGAACGCCGAGCAGCCGATGTGGTGATTCAGCGGCGCGCCGTTGCGCGACAGCCGCCGCTCCCCGGAGAGCAGCGTGCCGGCGGTGTTGGCCGCGGCGGCGGGTTCGCACAAGGCGGGGCGGCCCTCCGCGCAGGGCAGGCAGTGGCCGCAGCTCGGCACGAACACCAGCACCACGTGGTCGCCGCGGGCGAGATCCTCCACCCCCGGACCGAGTTCCTCCACCACACCCGCCGCCTCGTGGCCGAGCAGCATCGGCGTGGGCCGCGGCCGGTCGCCGTTGATGACGGAAAGGTCGGAATGGCAAAGCCCCGCCGCCCGGATCCTGACCAGCACTTCACCGTGCCCCGGCGGCGCCAGCTCCACTTCCTCGATGGCCAGCGGCCGCGTGGCCGCGTAGGGGGGTTCCACCCCCATCCGGTTCAGTACCGCGCCCTTGATTTTCATCGCTGCACTCCTCGCTCAATAGATCCGCGCAATCTTTTCGGAAACCCGCCGCAATCCCCCGATCCCGCGCCGCCGCGGCGGCCACCGGTTGCGTAACTTATCACCTTTCATGTCTTGCCCCCCATCGTTTGATGGGGTCTTTCGGTCACCGCCCCGCGCTCGATGACGTAGAGCCGGTCCACCAGCCCCTGGGAATGGGTGTAATCCGACTCCGACAGCAGGATCGACATTCCCTCGGCCTTGATCGCGTGCAGCACCTCCACCAGCCGGTGCGCGAGGGCGGGCGCGATGCCCTCGAACGGCTCGTCGAGCAGCATCAGGTGCTCGCCCGCCATCAGCGCGCGCCCCAGGGCGACCAGCTTCTGCTGGCCGCCGGAGAGCTGCAGCGCCCGGCGCTGGGCGAAGGCGGCGATCTCGGGAATGAGGTCGTAGATCCAGGCGAGCCGCGAGCAGGAGTCCGGGGCGCCGGTGGCCCATGCCGGGACCAGGATGTTCTCCTCGACCGTGAGCTCGGGAACCAGGCGCCGGTCCTCGGGCATGTAGCCGACGCCCCGGCGCGCGCGCCCGTGGGCGGGGGCCCCGGTGACATCGGCGCCGCCAATGCGGATGGTGCCCCCGGCCGGGCGGACGAGCCCCATGATCGAACGCATGAGCGTCGTCTTGCCCGCGCCGTTGCGGCCGATCAGCCCGCCCATCGTCCCCCCGGGCAGCGCCAGCGCCACGCCGCGCAGGATGCGCGTGCGCTCGATGTCGACTTCGAGCCCGCTCACTTCGAGCATCAGACCACCCTCGCCCGGTGGATTTCCGACCCGATCACGTATTTCCTCACCTCGGGATCGGCCAGAACCCGCGCCGTCGGACCGTCGGCCAGGATGCGGCCGTCGTAGAACGCGATTACGCGGCCGGCATAGCGTTCGACGATTTCCATGTCGTGCTCGACGAACAGGCACGCCGCGCCGCTTGCCTGCAGCGGCCCCATCACCGTGTCCATGAGGGGAAACTTTTCCTCGACGGCAACCCCGCTGGTGGGCTCGTCGAGCAGCAGCAGCGCCGGCTCGCTCACCGTCGCCATCGCGATGTCGAGCAGCTTGCGCACCCCCTGCGGCAGGGTCGCCACCTGGGTCGCGGCGTGGCTTTCGACGGTGTAGCGCGCCAGCACCGCCCGCGCCTCCCGCTCGCGCTCCGCGGTGTGCAGGGGCGCCAGCCACGACAGCCGGCCCTCGCGCAGCATACCGAGGGCGATCAGCATGTTTTCCAGCACCGACAGATCCCGGAACAGCTGCGAGACCTGGAACGAGCGGCAGATCCCGGTCCGCACCACCTGCCGCGGCTTTAATCCGGTAATGTCGCGCCCGCGGAACCGGATCGTTCCCGCGGTCGGCTTCAGGTACCCGGTGACCATGTTGATGAAGGTGGTCTTGCCCGCGCCGTTGGCGCCGATCACGCCGACCACCTCCCCCTCCTGCACCCCGACGTTGATATCGGCGGCGGCGGTGACGGCCCCGAAACTCTTGCTGAGCGAATTCGCCTCCAGAATTGCGCTCACGCCGGCCTCCGCGCGAAGCGCCCGGCCAGCGACCAGAGACCCTTGGGCAGGAACAG
Organism: Betaproteobacteria bacterium; assembly: GCA_016183615.1. Classification (GTDB taxonomy): domain Bacteria; phylum Pseudomonadota; class Gammaproteobacteria; order Burkholderiales; family UBA6910; genus JACPEG01. Next base: position 29,670 of record JACPEG010000034.1, on the reverse strand, counting down.
AATGACCGCCAGCAGCACCACGCCGAGCGAAAGCTGCCAGGTGTAGGGAGAAAGCTGGAACACGTAGCTCTTGACCAGTTCGAACAGGAACGCGGCCGAAAGGGCCGCCCCGACGTGGGCCGTGCCCCCGAGCAGCACCACGAACACGAACTCGCCGGAAGTCGTCCAGTAGGCCATGTCCGGCCCCACGTGGCCCGAGGCGAGCGCCTGCAGCCCGCCCCCCAGGGACGCAAGGACCGCCGCCAGCAGGTACTTGGCGTAGATCACCCGCTGCACCGAGACGCCCAGGTACTCGACGCGGATCTCGTTCTCGCGGATCGCCTCGCCGGCGAAGCCCATGCCCGAGCGCAGGTAGCGCTGCAGGGCGATGGCACAGCCGAAGGCGGTCAGCACTGACAGCGCGAACACCCACCCCCTCAGGCTCTCCTCGGGCGGCCGGAAGCCGGCGAAACTGGCCTGCACCACGTTGAAACCGTCGGTCGAGCCGAGGGCCTGGGTCTTCGAAAGAAGCCCATAAAGGAGCATCGAGAAGGCCATGGTGAACATTGCAAAGAAGATCTCGCGGTAGCGGGAGAGCAGGAGTCCCAGCACCGCCGCCACCGCCGCCGCAATGACCACGCCGAGCGCCAGCAGCGCGAAGGCGTCGGTAAAACCCCAGTATTTGCCGGCGACGCCAGCGGCGTAGCCGCCGATGCAGTAGTAGAGCCCCTGCCCGAAAGACACCAGGCCGGCGCGCATCAGCAGCATCACGCCGAGCACCACCAGCGAATTGGCGAGGCCCACGGTGCCGACAAAGCGCAGCCAGTTCGGCAGCAACGGGCCGGCCGCGAGCAGGAGCAGCGCGGTGGCGCCGAGGTAACGGGTCGAGCGGTCGAGCTTCATTTCAGATTTTCCTCGCGGCAGCGCGCGCGAACAGGCCCTGGGGCCGCAGCGCGAGCACCAGGGCCATCACGCCGTAGATCACGAACAGCTCGACCTCCGGCAGCAGGTGCACGCTCGCCGCCCTGGCAAGCCCGACGATCAGGGCTCCGACCAGCGCACCCTCCACGCTGCCCAGTCCTCCGGTCACCACCACGGCAAACGCCAGCACGATCACCTCGACGCCGAGGCCGGTGGTCACCGAGATCGCCGGCGCGGTGAGGGCGCCGGCGAGCGCGCCGAGGGCCGCACCAATGGCGAAGGTGACCATGAACACCCGGGTGACGTTGATCCCCAGCGCCGCGGATACTTCCCGGTCGTGGATCACCGCCAGCAGCAATTTTCCCTGGCGCGTTCGATTGAGTCCCCACCAGAGCGCCAGCGCAAGGAGGAACGACACCGCCACCAGCGCCAGGTCGTAGTTGGCGAAGCTCATCGGTCCGACAGTCAGCCGGCCGAGGAGCTGGTACGGCTGGTAGGCGGAATAGGATTCGACCCCCCAGACCAGCTTGATCAGGTCCTCGAGCACGAGCAGCACGGCGTAGGTCACGAGCACCATCACCACCTCGTCACGGCCGTACATGAGCCGCAGCACGCCGCGCTCCACGGCGATTCCGACCAGCGCGCCGGCGGCCAGCGCGCTGACCGCGATCAGGAGGTAGCTGCCGGCAGGGGGATGGCCGGCGCCGAAGTACCAGCCGACCGCCGAGGCCGCCGCGTAGGCGCCGATCGCATACAGGCTGCCGTGGGCGAGGTTGAGGATGCGCATCACGCCGTAGACCAGCGTGAGGCCGGCGGCGACGATGAACAGCCACGAGGCGTAAATCACGCCGTCGACGAGAATCGCAGTGAGCGTGAGCATGGCGCGGCCGGGGCGCGCCGCGACGCGCGCCCCGCTTCCGATCAGCGGCTCAGTTGCACCTGGCGCCCGGGAAGCCCTGGGCGATCCACTGTTCGCTCTTGACGCCGTCGGGCGGATTCACGCACTCGGCGGCATAGCGCTTGACGTCCACGATCGCCGGCTTTCCGCCCTGAAGCTTGAAGCGGCCGTAAACCATCTCCTGGATCGCCTGGTGGCCGTTGCCGATCGCCATTTTGACGGTGCCGCTCGGCGCCTCGAAGGCGAGCCCCTTCAGATTGGCGATGATGTCGGCCTCGGTCGGGCCGGGATTCTTCGCCAGCGCCTTGTCGGCGGCGGCCTTGAGCCCGAGGATCGCCTGCGCCATCTTGTAGGAGGGATAGGTGGGCCAGGTGTTGAAGCGGTTGAAATACTGTTCGCGGAACCACTTGTTGAGGACGTTGTCCGGGGCAAATACGCCGTAGGGTCCGCGGCCGCCGATCACCGTGCCTTCGGCGATCTGCTCGGGGATGCGGAACATCGCCGTTTCGCCCGTGGTGAGGATCGCCGTCTGCTTGTCGAACAGTCCCCTGGCCTTGCCCTGCTGGACGAAACCTTCCATGTCGCCGCCCCAGAAGCTGGAGTGCACGAACTGGGCGTCCTGCAGCATCAACGCCGAGATTTCCGCGCTGTACTGGCCGGCGAACAGCTTGGGCATCTGGGAGACGCCCACCTGGGCCCCGGGTTTCAGCTTCTGCAGCGAGGCGATGAAGTCGTTCCAGGAGTCCTGGCCCCAGGCGTAGTTCTGGTTGATGCCGTTGACCCTGGTAACTCCCGGATTGAGCGACAGGATGTAGCGCGCCGCCCCGAGGCTGTCCATCAGCGCCGTCGGCCCGGTGCGGAACAGGTAGCTGTAGGAGCGCTCCTCGAAAACGCGCGGCGTGCCGCAATCGAAAAACACGGTAAGCTTCTTCAGCTCCTCGGTAACGGGTGCGAGCGCGAGGCAGTCGCCCGAGGAAATGTAGCCGATCACGGCATCCACGCCCTGCTTCTGCACCAGGCTGCGGTATTCGGTCACCTGCTTCGAGGGGCCACCGGCCTCGTCCACCCACATCGGCTGGATCGGCCGCCCGGCGATGCCCTTGGTGTTGTAGGGCGCGGGCAGGGTGCCGCTGTTGATGGCGTCGATCACGAGCTCGCCGGCATTGCGCGCAGGAATGCCGAAGGGGCCTGCGGCGCCTCCCGACAGGAACGTCACCAGCCCCAGTTTGTACTCCTGCGCAAGTCCCGGTGTTGCCGAAGCCGCGAGCGCCGCCCCCAGCACCAGCGCGCAGGACGCTTTTCCGATATGTGCCGTCACTTTCATCTCATCCTCCTTTGCATTGTGTATAAGAACGCACTACCGCCCCGCGGCGAGCGCCTCGGGCGGGTACACCGTGAATCGGCCGAGCATCGCTTTTGCCGGCGGAAAGCGCGGGTCGGGCACGACCTCGCCGATCGCAATTACCTGCTGCATCTGGTGGGTGGCCGGGTCCATGTACGACTCGAACCCGTCCGGGTCCTCGGGCAGCTTCAGCTTGACCCGCTCGAGCGCCGCGACCAGCTTTTCCGGATCGCGCGCGCCGCCGGCGCGCCGGACCGCGTCGGCAATCGCAAGCATTCCGGTGTAGGCGCCCTGCGCCGCGTAGGACGGATAGCGTCCGGCAAGGGCCCGGAACCGTTCGACGAAGCCGCGGTTGCGCTCGGTGTCCGGCCAGTTGTTATGGTGTCTTGCGGAAAGAATCAGGCCCACGGGCATGTCGGCGCCGAGCTCGGCCATGACCTCGAAGTTGCCGCCGGCGTCGAAATTGGCGAATTGGGCGCGCTCGAACAGCTTCATGGCGCGCGCCTGGCGGATGAACGCGACCAGGTCCCCGCCCCAGTGGCCGTTCACCACGATGTCGGGCTTCGCTTCGAGGAGCGCGGCCAGATAGCGCGAATAATCGGGTTCGTACAGCTTCGGCCATAGCACGGCCGCGGTCTCGTAATGCACGCCGACCCGCGCGAGCGCCTCCCGCAGATCCGACCATTGGCGGTGCCCGTAGTCGTAATCGGGGCCGATGAAGGCAAGGCGCCGCCAGCCGGTGCGCTTCTGCAGCTCCCGCAGGTAACGGGCCCCCGCCTCCATCGATTGGCGCGTGTTGTTCGTCACCCGGAAGTAGTACCGGTGCAGCGCCTCCTCGGTGAGCCGCGAGGAGGCATGGTCGGTGCCGACGAACACGACGCGTTGCCGCTTTGCGACCTCGGTCACCGCCAGGGCCACCGCCGAGGACACGACGCCGCACAGGAACTGGACCCGGTCTTTCTCGATGAAGCCCTGGGCAATCGCGGCGCCGAGGGAGGGCTTGGATTTGGTGTCTTCGATCAGAACCCGCAGCCGGGGCCAGCCGCCCGGGCGCTCCCGGATTTCAGCGAGGGCGAGCTCGATGGCGACCACGCTGTCGCGGCCGTACAGCCCGCCGCGTCCGGTCATTGGAAACATGCAGCCGACGATCGCGTCGGCCTTGTCCGGCGAGGCGCCAAACTCCATGCGCGCCACAGCCGGCGGCGCAGCCGCGAACAGGGTGAGCATCGCGCACAGGATGATGCGAAGCGGCACAGGCATGACGCCGTTGTAGCAGGTTGCGTGCCTGCTGCAAGCCTCTCCGTGTTTCAATGGCTTACACGAGCATCCGGCGGAGAGCTGCGCGGAATGCGCTCAAGCGGCGCCCTCGATGAGCGGTTCCCGCTCAGTCGAGGTTGAGGCGCTTGAGCCTGCGCTTGAGGGCGTGGCGGGAAATGCCGAGGAACTGGGCCGCGCGGCCCTTCTGTCCGCGGGCCCGCGTAAGCGCCTCGAGCAGCAGGTCCCGTTCGGCCGCCGCCAGTTGATCGGGAAGCACCCGGCCGGCGTCGGGCCGATTCGCTCCGGGGACCTTCATCTCCGGAGGAAGATGTCCCGGCTCGATCATCTGCCCCGGGTGGAGAATGGTAAGGCGCTCCACGAGGTTGCGCAGCTCGCGCACATTGCCCGGCCAGGGGTGGGCGCGGAACAGCTCCCGCGCCTCCTCTCCCAGCCGGATCGGCTCGCAACCCTCATCGTGCGCGAAGCGTTCGGCGAAATGGGCCATGAGAAGAAATACGTCATCGCCCCGATCCTTGAGCGGCGGGAGCTCGACCGGGAAAACGTTGAGGCGGTAGTACAGGTCTTCGCGGAACCGGCCCGAGCGCACGTCGGCGGAAAGATCGCGGTTGGTGGCCGCCACCACCCGGACGTCCGCGGCCGCCTCGCGCCCGCTGCCCAGCGCCCGGTAGGTCCGGTTTTCGAGGAAGGAGAGCAGCTTGGCCTGCAGCGGCGGCGCCAGTTCGCCGATCTCATCGAGGAACAGGGTTCCCCGGTCGGCCAGGGTCACCAGGCCGACGCGCCGCTGGTGGGCGCCGGTATAGGCGCCCTTTTCCGCGCCGAACAGCTCGGCTTCCAGAAGCTGTTCGGGTAGCGAGGCGCAGTTCACTTCCACGAACGGTCCCTTGCAGCGCTCGCTGTCCTGGTGGATCGCCCGCGCCACCACCGCCTTGCCGGTGCCGGAAGCGCCCAGCAGCAGGATGGTTCGGGCGCCGCTCATGGCGACCCGCGCGACCTGCTGGCGCAGGCGTTGCGTGGCGGGATGCTCGCCGACGATGAGCGCATCGTTTGCGCCCAGCGCCCGGCGGTAGGCGAGCTCCTCGGCCACCTGCCGGCGCTCCAGAGTGGAGCCAATGAGGTGCACCAGCTCGTCGAGGTCGAAGGGCTTGGTGAGGTAATCGGACGCCCCGGCCTTGACGCACTGCACCGCCGCCCGCGTGTCGCCGTGGGCGGAGATCATGATCACCGGACAGTCCGGCCGGGACTTCTTGAGCGCCTCCAGGACCTCGACGCCGGAAAGGTCGGGCAGCTTCAGGTCGAGGAGCACCGCGTCGGGGGCGATTTCGGCCGCGAGCTTCAGGCCGCTCGCGCCGTCGAACGCGCCGCGCGCTTCCACGCCCGCCTCCTTGAGGGCGAGCTCGAGGGAGCGCACCAGCTTGCGCTCGTCGTCAATGATGAGAACCAGCGGCGAGGTCTTCATGGTTTCCTTCTTCGGCAAGGGGAAGGCGCACGGTCACCGTGGTGCCCGCACCGGCCGCGCTCGCGATCTCGATCGTGCCTCCGTTCATCTCGGCGAGCTGGCGCGAAATGGCAAGCCCCAGGCCCGTTCCCCCGGGCTTGGTGGTGAAGAAAGGTTCTGTCACCTTCTCCATCAGTTCCGGCCCGATCCCGGGACCGGTATCCGATACCGCCAGGCATCCGTTCTCTCCGTCCCGATAAGCCCGCAGCGTCAGCACTCCGCCGCCGGGCATCGCCTGCAGCGCATTGAGCACCAGGTTCATCAGAATCTGCTGCACCTGACCGAGGTCGAGAAAGAACCGCAGGTCGCGCTCGCCAAGCATGGAAATTGCGATCGCGGACTCCTCGGCCAGGGGCCCGGCCAACGCCGCGACGCGGCGCAGCAGTTCCCCCGCGGTCGCCGGGTGCTTCTCCGGCTCGTGGGGCCGCGCGAAGGTGAGCAGGCCTTCGATCACGCCGTTGATGCGCTCGATCTCCTCGACCACGAGGCCGACCAGTTCGCGTCGCGCGGGCTCGGTTTCCCTCGCGCCGAGGGCCTGGATGCTGGTCTTGATGGTGGCCAGGGGATTGCGCACCTCGTGCGCCACGCCGGCGGCGAATTCGCCCAGCACCGCGCGCTTCTCGGTTTCCACCCGCGCCTGAATCAACGTCCTCAGCTGGGCGCTCATGCGGTTGAACGCCCCCCCAAGTGCGGCGATCTCGTCCCTGCCCTCCACTGGAACTTCGAGCGCAAGCTCCCCGCGGGCGACCGACTCGGCCCCGGCCACCAGCGGGGAAATCCTGCGGCGGATGCGCGCTCCGAGCCGCAGAAACAGCACGACCAGAACCCCCGCCGAGCCGAGCGCGAGCCCGAGCATGATGTAGCGCACGGTGGCGCCGGGGGAGGGCAGCTCCGCCGCTTCCCGCAACATCGCGGGAAACCAGCCGGGCGCGATTTCCGGCCCGTGAATGAGCGGCGCTTCGATTCGCAGCTCCGTGCCAACCTCGGAGAAGACGCGCCCGCCGGGGGTGTGCAGTGCGGGGCGATAGACATCGAGGGCGCTGCCCGTCAGCAGCTCCGTGACCGAAGCAAGCCGGATCTGGAGCCCGACGCTTATCGGCCCCGCCCCGAGACGCCGGCGCAGCAGCAGCCAGCCGGGGCGACCGTCGCTCGGCAGCAGCGGACCGATGAGCTCGACCTCCTGGAATTCCACGCGGGGCAGCGCTTCGAGGCGAACGTCCTGTTCGCTTGAAAGTGGCGATCCCGCGGCGCCCGGCTCGGGCACCGCGGCGACGACGCGTCCCGCCGCGTCGAAAAACAGCACCCCATAGAGGTCGGGAACATCGGTTTCGTGGCGCAGCAGGCTGAGGAGGCGCGCGTCGAGCGGCTGCGGATCCCCATGGACGATGTCCGCCAGTTCCGGGAGATCGGCCAGCGCTTCGAGCTGGAAGGCCTTGGTTTTCAGAAAATCGCTGAGCTTGTTGGCGGCAGCGAGCAGCCTGCTCTCGACCCGCTCGTCGGCAAGCCTCAATACCAGGCCCGCCGCAAATCGGTCGTACAGAATAACCGTGGCGGCAAGGGGCACCAGCGCCGCGAGCAGTGAGATGAAAAGATAACGCGCGCTCAGACTGGAAGGCAGCGCGGCAGTCTCCCGCAGTCGGTGCGCGATTCTCCCGAACGCGCGGTCGGCCCGGCTATTCTCCCTGGCGCAAGGAATCGGCGGCATAAATGAACTGTCGTTCAGGGCGCCTATAATACTGCTTTTCCGAAATTCCCCTAAGTCATGCCCGCCTATCCCGCCCTCGCCGAAAAACTGCGCTCAACGATCCGGGGCGAAGTGCGCTTCGACGCCGGCTCCCGCGCCACCTACAGCGCGGACGCTTCCAACTACCGCCAGGTACCTATCGGGGTGGTGATTCCGCGCTCGGTGGAGGACATCGTGGAGACGCTGCGCCTGTGCCGCGAGTTCGGCGCGCCCATCCTGCCCCGCGGCGGGGGCACCTCCCAGAACGGCCAGTGCGTAAACGTGGCGGTGGTCGTCGACACCTCCAAGTATCTCAACCGGGTGCTGGAAGTGGACGAGGCGGCGCGAACCGCGCGGGTCGAGCCCGGCGCGGTGTGCGACGTGCTGCGGGATGCGGCGGAAGCCCACCGCCTCACCTTCGGGCCCGACCCCGCCACCCACAGCCGCTGCACGCTGGGCGGCATGATCGGCAACAACTCCTGCGGCGCCCATTCGGTGATGGCGGGCAAGACCTCGGAGAACATCGAGTCCCTGGAAATCCTCACCTACGACGGCGCCCGCTTCTGGGTCGGCCCGACGTCGGATGCGGAGCTGGATTCAATCATCCGCGATGGCGGCCGGCGCGGCGAAATCTACGGCAAACTGAAAGCGCTGCGGGACCAGTACGCGGACCTGATTCGCGCGAAATTTCCGAAAATCAAGCGGCGGGTGTCGGGCTACAGCCTGGACCAGCTGCTCCCGGAAAACGGCTTCAACGTGGCCCGCGCCCTGGTGGGCTCCGAGGGCACCTGCGTCACGGTGCTCCAGGCGAGGACAAAGCTGGTGAAAAGTCCCCAGGGGCGGGTGCTGCTGGTGCTGGGCTATCCCGACATCTACGCGGCCGGGGACGCGGTGCCGAGAATCATGGCCCATCGCCCCATCGCGCTGGAAGGCCTCGACTGGCGCATCATCGGCGGCCTCAGGGAGCGGGGCCTGCGGTTGAATGACATCGCGCTGCTGCCCGAAGGCCAGGCCTGGCTCATGTGCGAGCTGGGGGCGGACACCCGCGAGGAAGCGGCGCAAGAGGCGCGGCGCATCATGGCGGAGCTCTCGCGCACGCCCAACGGGCCGAGCTCCTTGCTGCTGGAAGATCCGCTGCTCCAGACCCGCATCTGGGGCATCCGCGAAACCGGGGCTTCCGCCACCGCCCTTTCGCTGGCCCCCGACGAGCCCGATCCGGTGGTGGGCTGGGAGGACGCGGCGGTGGAGCCGGCCCGCGTCGGCGATTACCTGCGGGAGTTCCAGGCGCTGATCGACAAATACCACTACAAGACTTCGCTTTACGGGCATTTCGGCGACGGCTGCATCCACGCCCGCATCACTTTCGATCTGCGCTCGGAGGAGGGCATTCGCACCTGGCGCCGCTTTCTCATGGAGGCGGCGGAACTGGTAGTGAAGTATGGCGGCTCCCTTTCGGGGGAGCATGGCGACGGCCAGGCCAAGGGCGAGCTCCTGCCCATCATGTACGGCGAGGAGCTGATGCAGGCGTTCCGGGAGTTCAAGGCCATCTGGGACCCGGGAAACAAAATGAATCCCGGCAAGCTCATCGACGCTTATCCGCTGGATTCGAATCTCCGCCTCGGCCCCGACTACCGGCCGGCGCAGCCTGCGACGCGGTTTGTGTTTCCGTGGGACGGCAGGCGTTTTTCGCGCTCGCTGGAACGCTGCATCGGCATGGGACGCTGCCGCGCGGTCGCCGGCGGCACCATGTGCCCCAGCTACCGCGCCACCGGCGAGGAGCGCTATTCCACCCGGGGCCGCTCGCGCCTGCTGTTCGAGATGCTGCAAGGCGAAGTCGTCACCGAAGGCTGGGCAAGCGACGCAGTGAAGGAAGCCCTCGACCTGTGCCTCGCCTGCAAGGGCTGCAAGAGCGACTGCCCCACCCACGTGGACATGGCCACCTACAAGGCCGAGTTCCTGTCCCATTACTACGAGGGAAAGGCGCGGCCGCGCCAGGCCTATTCGATGGGGATGATCGGCAGCTGGGTGCCCCTTGCGGGAAAACTGCCGCGGCTCGCCAACTTCCTTACCCGGGCACCGGTCCTTGGCGATATCGCAAAAGCGGTGGCGGGAATCGCGAAGGAGCGCAGTCTGCCGCGCTTTTCGGCCGAGACCTTTCGCCACCGGTTCGCGCGCCCTGCTCGGACTTCCTCCACCTTGACGGCGGAGCGGCGGCGCCTCGCTGCTTCCTCCTCCAATGAAGGGGAGGGCCGGGGTGGGGGTGAACTGCGACCCCGCGTCATCCTCTGGGCCGACACCTTCAACAACCACTTCCGCTCGGAGACGGCGCTGGCCGCCGCCGAGGTGCTGGAGCATGCCGGCTGCGAAGTCATCGTTCCCCGGAAGCACCTGTGCTGCGGCCGGCCGCTGTACGACTTCGGCTTCCTGGACCGGGCCAAGGCGCAGCTCGCGGAAATCCTTGATCACCTGGCGCCCTACGTTGACGAAGGCATTCCTGTCGTCGGGCTCGAGCCCTCATGCCTGTCGGTGTTCAGGGACGAGCTGCCAAACCTGTTTCCCGACGATCCGCGGGCGAAGCGGCTCGCGGCCCAGTCCTTCATGCTGGCGGATTACCTGGTGAGAAACGGCTACCGGCCGCCGAAGCTCACAGGCACGGCCCTGGTCCACGGCCACTGCCACCAGAAGGCTTCCCTCGGCATGGAGCCGGAGTTGCGGTTGCTGCGGGAGATGGGATTGCAGGTGAGCGCTCCTGACACCGGCTGCTGCGGCATGGCCGGCGCCTTCGGCTTCAGGCCGGAGCACTACCCGTTATCGCAAAAGATCGGCGAGACGGTGCTGTTCCCGGCGCTGCGGGCGCTGCCGGACGATGCGCTCATCGTCACCAACGGCTTTTCCTGCCGCGAGCAGATCGAGCAGGCGCTGGGAAGGAAAACCCTGCATGTCGCTGAGGTGCTGCAGCTCGCGTTGAATCGGTCTCCCGGCGATTGACGGTGCGCGGGACGCACCCCCGGCGGCGGGCGGCGTAGGAGCGAATTTATTCGCGACTCCGGTCGGCGATGCCGGATGTCGGGGATGAATCCCCTCCTACAACCCCACCATTCGCCGAGCTCCCCGTAGGAGCGAATTTATTCGCGACCCTGGAGTCGATGGATTCGGCCTGCGGCCTTAATCCACCCTACGGGTAGTTCGGGACCCCGCGCCAGATGAAAAGCCAGCCCGCGGGCCGGCTTGTCCGATTTGGCGCCCGTTTACTTGAGCAGCTTCTGCAATTCTCCGTTCCGGTACATCTCGGTCAGGATGTCCGAGCCGCCGACGAATTCGCCCTTCACGTAGAGCTGGGGAATGGTGGGCCAGTGGGCGTACTCCTTGATGCCCTGCCGGATCTCCGGGTTCGCCAGCACGTCCACCGTGAAGAACTCGTTCACCCCGCAGGCCTTGAGGATCCGCACCGCGTTGGCGGAAAACCCGCACTGGGGAAAATCCGGCGAGCCCTTCATGTAAAGCACCACCGGGTGGCCTGTCACCTGCTCCCTGATCACATCCTGAACGCTCATGAACACTCCTTGAATTAATACCTGACTAAAAAACTTGGTTATTTTACCGGCCCCGGCCCTTCCCGGTCAACCGGCTCGCCCGCCGCTCACCCGCTCGATTCCCGCCAAATCCCGAACGGAAAAAGTCTCTCTGAATCCGGCCTGCGCCAGGAGTTCCCGGCACGCCGGCGCCTGGTCGTAACCATGCTCCAACAGCAGCCAGCCCCCGGGAACCAGGTGCTGCGGTCCGCCCGAGACGATGCGCCGAATCGAATCCAGCCCGTCGGCGCCGCCGACCAGGGCCTCGTGGGGCTCGAAGCGCAGATCGCCCTGACCCAAGTGGGGATCCCCCGCCGCCACGTAAGGGGGGTTCGCGACAATCACGTCGAAGCGTTGCCTCTCCAGTGATTCGTACCAGTCCCCGTGCACAAAGCGGATGTTCCCCAGCCCATGAATCGCCGCGTTTTCCCGGGCCACCCCCAGGGCCGCGACGAAAAGCTCGCTCGCCACCACCTGGCAGCGGGGACGGTGTTTCGCCACCGCCACCGCCACGGCGCCGCTCCCGGTGCCCAGGTCGAGCGCCCGGGCCTCGCGCCCCGGCGGCAGCCGCTTCAACGCCTCCTCCACCAGGGTCTCGGTTTCCGGCCGGGGGATCAGGACCGCGGGCGTGACCCGCAGGCGCAGCCCGTAAAATTCCCGGTGCCCCGTGACATAGGCCACCGGCTCGCCCCCGGCGCGACGCGAAGTCCATTCCGAAAAGACGCGTGATTGATCGGAGGTGAGCGCTTGCTCCGGATGGGCGATGAGGTACGCCGCCTCGACGCCCAGGGCCTCCCGCAGCAGGAGCTGCGCCTCCCGGGAATCGAGGCCCGTAGCAGCAAGGGCGTCTCTGATGGTGGGAGGCACAAAAGGGAGACGATCAGCGGGCGGCGGCCACCGGCTGGCTGCCGTTGGCGTCCTCGCCCAGGTTGGCGAGCTGCTCGGCCTGGTGCTCGGCCATGAGCGCCGAGCCCAGGTCCTTCAGGTCCCCGTCCATGATGTCGGCGATCTTGTACAGGGTGAGGTTGATGCGGTGGTCGGTGACCCGCCCCTGGGGGAAGTTGTAGGTGCGAATGCGCTCGGAGCGGTCTCCGCTGCCGATCAGCGACTTGCGGGTCGCCGCCTGCTTCGCCTGCTGCTCGCGGATCTGCTTGTCCTTGATGCGGGCTGCCAGCACCGAAAGCGCCTGGGCCTTGTTCTTGTGCTGCGAACGGTCGTCCTGGCATTCCACCACGATGCCCGTGGGCAGGTGGGTGACCCGCACCGCCGAGTCGGTCTTGTTGACGTGCTGGCCGCCGGCACCGGACGCGCGGTAGGTGTCGATCTTGAGCTCGGCGGGGCTGAGCACCACGTCGGCGATCTCGTCCGCCTCCGGCAACACCGCCACCGTACAGGCCGAAGTGTGGATGCGGCCCTGGGTTTCCGTGACCGGCACCCGCTGCACCCGGTGGCCTCCCGACTCGAACTTGAGCTTGGAGTAGGCGCCCTGGCCGATGATCTTGGCGATGATTTCCTTGTAGCCTCCCATTTCCGAGGGGCTCTGGGAGATCACCTCCACCCGCCAGCCGCTGCGCTCGGCGAAGCGGGCATACATGCGGAACAGGTCGGCGGCGAACAGGGTGGACTCGTCGCCCCCGGTGCCGGCGCGGATCTCCAGGAAGATGTTGCGCTCGTCGTTGGGGTCCTTGGGCAGGAGCTGCTTTTTCAGCTCGACTTCGATTTTCGAAAGCTGCTCCTTGCCCGCCCGGATTTCGCTCTCGGCGAATTCCTTCATTTCCGGATCGGACACCATCTCCTGGGCCGCCAGCAGGTCCTGCTCCTGGCGCTGATAGGCGTGATACAGCTCCACCACCGGTGCGATCTCCGCATGCTCGCGGGTGAGCTTTCGGTAGGCGTCCATGTCCCGGGTGGCGGTTTCGGAAGACAGCAGGCGGTTCAGCTCCTCGATGCGCGAGGCAAGCTGGGCCAGCTTGGTGGCGATGCTCTTGTTCATTCCTTGGCGTGGAGCTGGTACAGGCGATTGATGAATTCCAGCAGCTCGTCGCGCTCGGCGGCGGAGGCGCTGTTGAGGGCGTGGCTCGGCAGGTGCAGGAACTTGTTGGTGAGGCCGTGGGACAGGGATTCCAGCACCTTCTGCGGGTCCTCGCCCCTGGCCAGCAGGCGCTCGGCCCGCTCCAGCTCGTGGCGCCGGAAGCGCTCGGCGTGGTCCCGCAACGCTCGAATCGTAGGGACGATTTCGCGGGATTCCAGCCAGTGCATGAAGTGGTTGACGCTGGTCTCGATGATGGCTTCGGCCTGGGCCACCGCACCCTGGCGGGCGTCGATCCCCTCGCGCACGATCGCCGCGAGGTCGTCCACGGCGTAGAGGAACACGTCGTCCAGCTCCGCCACCTCCGGCTCGATGTCCCGGGGCACTGCGAGGTCCACCATGAACATGGGGCGATGCTTGCGGGCCTTGATGGCGCGCTCCACCAGGCCCTTGCCGAGAATGGGCAGCGGGCTCGCGGTAGAGGTGATGAGAATGTCATGGAGCGGCAAATGGTCGGGCAGCTCGTTCAAGGTGATCGCCTGGCCGTTCACCCGGTCGGCGAGATGGCTGGCCCGCTCCAAGGTGCGGTTCGCCACCGTGATGTGCCGCGGCTTCTGGGCGAAGAAGTGCATGGCACAGAGCTCGATCATTTCCCCCGCCCCCACGAACAGCACCGCCTGCTCGGAAATCGACGGGAAGATGCGCAGGGCAAGCTTGACCGAGGCGGAAGCCATGGACATGGAGCTGGTGCCGATCTCGGTCTGGGAGCGCACCTCCTTCGCCACCGAGAAGGTGCGCTGGAACAGCTTGTGCAGCAGCAGCCCCAGGGTGCCCGCCTTCTCCGCGGACTTCACCGCGTCCTTGAACTGGCCCAGGATCTGGGGCTCCCCCAGCACCATGGAATCGAGCCCGCTGGCGACCCGGAAGGCGTGCTTCACCGCCTGCTCCCGCGGCAGCCGGTAAAGGTAGGGATCGAGGGACGGCGCCCGCAGCTTGTGGTAATCCGCCAGCCACTGGACGGCCGCCTCCGGCTCCGGGGTGTTGCAGTACACCTCGGTGCGGTTGCAGGTGGAAATGATGGCCGCTTCCGTCACCGGCCGGTGATCCACCAGGTCGCGCAGGGCCTGCTCCATGCCGTCAGGCTGGAACACGACCTGCTCCCGCACGTCGAGGGGCGCGGTGTTGTGGTTGACGCCGAAGGCGAAGAGCTGCATCCCGGTGTAAGCGCGGCGGAGCCTCTGAAAACGCTGAAAAAGCTGATGATTATAATAGTCTGATGACCCTTAGACCACCAACTTGCGAGGCTGAACCCGCCGCGCCGGATGGTAGAATGAAACCGTTCCCTACCGGGAGGTTCAGATCATGTTGCCCATGTCCCTTACCCCGGCACAGCAGCGCCGCCTGGAAAAGCTCGCCACGGACGCCGGCCGCACGCCGCACGCCATGCTTCGATTCGTGCTGCGGGACGGGTTCGACTTCTGCGAGTGGGAAGTCCGCGAAGGAACCGCTGCCGAGCGCGACGCCAACCGGCGAGGGTACATCCCCCATCAGGAAGTAAAGCGCCAGGTCAAAGCCGTTCTCGCCGGCCCATGCCCGGAAGGCCCGTGCGGCGGCTTGAGTGGACACCACGCGCCCCTGAAGCCTACTTAGGCACCCTCGCCCACATTGCCGAGGAAGACCCGCAAACCGCGGTCCGGCTGGCCGAGCGGATAGAGCGGGCCCTGTCCGCGATTCTCGCCAATCCGAGGGCCGGTGCTGCATTGTAGAACGCGCCGCCCCCAGGTGGCCTCGTCCGGCGTGGAGGCGGTACAATGACCGCATCACCGTAGGAGGCCACATGCACGACACCCTGACCTTGCCCAAAACCCTGCGCAGCCGGCTGGAAAAGGCCGCGCGCGCCATTCGCCGGAGCCCGGAAGCCTTGGCGCGCCAGGCCATCGCCGAGCGCCTGGATTACCTGGAGTGGGAGGAACGCATGGTCGCCGAGGGCGATGCCGACCTCAAGGCCGGACGAGTGGTTACGGGCCAAGAGCTTCGCGCCGCCCTGGACAGGCAGCGGGTCGCACGTGCCAAGGTGCGCGCCAATCCGCGGACTGGGTGGGAGGCGCAGTTCCGCGAAGAGCGGGCCGCAGGTGCCAGGGCGCGCGCTAAGGCGGCTTGAGTTCGCCCGCCGGGCAGCGCTGGACCTGCTCGCCATTGACGCCTACATCGCCCGCGACAACCCGAAGGCAGCCACTGCGGTTGTCGAGTACGTCTTACAGCAGGCGGACCTGCTGCTTCGCCATCCCTTCACCGGAAAGCCGACAAAGCCGGGAGCGCCACGGAAGCTGGTGCTGACCCGCTACCCCTATAACATCCATTACCGGGTAACGGCAACAAAAATCAGGATTGTCCGAGTGCTGCACCAGGCCCGGCGCATCGCCTGACCACAGCGTTTACACATGCCGAAGACCAGAAGGCCGCGCCGGACGTTTTGTTTTCCCGCGGGTAAATCCCCGTCCAATTCCAGAGAATCGCCGAGAAAGGGGTGGTGGCCAAGGACGGAATTGAACCGCCGACACAAGGATTTTCAGTCCTCTGCTCTACCAACTGAGCTACTTGGCCCCGTTTGAGAGGCTTACTGCAAAACGCCAGGAACAGGATTTTGACTCTGATCCCGCCTGATTGGGATTATTTCGGCCTGGCGGGAAAAGGGCGATATTAAACCGTTTAACCTGTCCAAGGTCAAGCCGGGCGCGGGTTTGCGCCCGGGTCAGCAGGCGAGATTGTTGGTCAGGCAGATGTAACGCTTGGCAACGCCCAGGCCGATCCAGATCCAGAAGATCAGGCCGAACGCGATCCAGGGAATGTGCCGGTCAATGATGAAGCGCGGCGTGATGGCGCGGACCGCCTTGTACACCGGGTAGGTGACAATCTGGAACAGGCGATAGACGAAATTATTTTGGCGGTTGCGGCCCGCGAACAGATAGAGCACAGCCTGGCCGATCATGGTGAAGCCTGCCACCTCCACCAGCACCCGCAGCATGGTCACCAGGGTCAATTCAAAGGGCACCTTTCCTCCTGTGAAATCCTGCGCCGGAGCGCGTCAAACCCCGCCATTTTAACGGAGTTCGCCCCGTCCCAGTGCTCAAAAATCGCCCCGGGGGCGGCGGTTCATGGTCCAAAAAAAAGCCCCCGGCAAGCCGGGGGCAAGGAGGAGGACCGCTGATGTCGATTATTTAGTGCGCGACGGCCGTCTCGGCGTGAATGCCGGTGTTCTGGCGCACGTAGAGTTCGTCCCACATGTCCTCGGCGCGCCGGTCGCGGTAGAGCAGCGAGCCGACGATCACCGCCAGGAAGCCGAGCGGGATGGAGATCAGGCCCGGGTTCTTGAGGTCGAACAGGGGCTTCTCCAGGCCCACCAGGCTGGTGCGCTCGTCGCCCAGCTTGGCGATCGCGGCCTGGGCGCCGGCCCTGGCCTTCTCCTGGGCGGCGATGTCCTTGGCGAGCTTCGCCCTGACGGAATCGTCGGCGGCGACGGCGAGATCCGCGTTGAGCTTGACGAGCTTGTCGTCGGCGCCCTTCACGATCTTCTCCTGTGCGGCCTTCACTTGCAGGGGATAGGCCATGTTGGGGGAGACCAGCACCAGCCCGATGGCGGCCACCGCGCCCACGATCATGCAGGCCACGACGCCGCCGGTATTGCAACGCTTCCAGTAGAGGGTGAGCAACACCGTCGGCAGGTTGCCGGAAGCGGCCACCGCGAACGCCAGCGCCACCAGGTGGGCCACGTTCTGGCCCTTGGCGGCGATGCCGATGACGATGGCCACGGCGCCGACAATGAGGGAGGAGATGCGCGCGGCGCGCACTTCCTCTTCCTGCGTCGCGTGCTCGCCCTTCACCACACCCACCCAGATGTCGTGGGACATGGCGGAAGCCGAGGCCAGCACCAGGCCCGCCACCACCGCCACGATGGTGGCGAAGGCCACCGCCGCCACGAACGCAAGGAACAGGTTGCCGAGCATGGAGTCCGCACCGCCGCCCAGGAACTGGGCCAGCAGCGGACCCGCCATGTTGCCGCCCTTGTCGATGGCGGTGATCTGCGCCTGGCCGACGTTGATGGCGGAGCCGAGGCCCAGGAACAGGGTCAGCACGTAGAAGCCGCCGATGATGGCCATGGCCCAGATCACGGACACGCGGGCGTCCTTCGCCGTCGGGACCGTGAAGAAGCGCATCAGGATGTGAGGCATCCCGGCGGTGCCGAGCACCAGCGCCATGCCGAGTGAGATCTGGTCAATGGGATTCTTGAGAAACAGGCCCGGCTCCAGGAAGCGCTGGCCGAGCTCCTGCGCGGTCATGTTCCTGGCCGCATCGCCGATCAGCTTGGTCACCTGGCCCTGGATGTTGACGGAATCGACCGCGCCCTGCAGAAAGCCGGGAAGCGAGAAGCCGTAGGGCGCCCAGGTAAAGGCCACCAGCAGGATCGACGCGGTCACCAGCAGCACCGCCTTGATGATCTGCACCCAGGTGGTGGCCACCATGCCGCCGAACAGCACGTAGGCCAGCATCAGCACGCCCACCACGATCACCGATATTTCGTAGTCGATGCCGATCAGGGTTTTCACCAGCACGCCGCCGCCCACCATCTGGGCGGTGAGATAGAAAATCGACACGGTGATGGTGGATACCGCCGCCACGGTCTTGGCGGCCTTGGGGTTATTGCGGAAGGCGAGGATGTCGCCCAGGGTGTACTTGCCGATGTTGCGGCACGGCTCGGCGATCACCAGCAGCACGGTGATGTAGGCCACCAGCCAGCCCACCGAGTACATGAAGCCGTCGTAGCCGTAGAGGGAGATCAGGCCGGCGATGCCGAGGAAGGATGCCGCGGAGAGATAATCCCCCGCGATCGCCCAGCCGTTCTGGATCCCCGACACGGAGCGGCCCGCGGCGTAGAACTCGGTCGCGCTCTTCACGCGCTTGGCCGCGAGATAGGTCACGTACATGGTGATCCCGATGATGGCGCCGAACACCACGAAGGTGAGCCACTTGAACTTGTCGGCGACCGCGCTGACGTCGGCGGCCAGGGCGAGCTCGCTCAGCGCGAGCAGCCCCAGGCCCGAGAGAGTCGTGAGAAGGCGCTTCATTTGGAACCTCCGATCGAGAAGGCCAGGCGGTTGATTTCCTCTGACATGGCGTCGAACTCCGCGTTTGCCTTCCTGGCGTAGAACCAGGCGATGCTCCAGGCCACCACGAACTCCGAGAGCGCAAACACCAGGCCGACGTTGATCGGCCCCCACAGCTTGATCTTGAACAGATCGGTGAAGTAGGCGGCGCCGACGGGCAGCAGGAAATAATAGATGATCGAGAACGCCATCATCGACCACAGAAAACGGGTTTTCCTGGCATGCAGTTCCTGGAAGCGGGGATCGGAATCGATCGCCGCCCAGTTCATTGCGGGATGAGACATGGCTACCTCCTTGGTGAATTTCGCGTGCCGGTCGGGTCGCGCCTCCGGGGACATGCTCCCGGCGTGCTAGACTTTTCCAGCATCGACCCGGGTACTATAGGGGCTGACCCTTACATCACCCTTACCCACCCTTACATCAAGCTTACGGATGCCGGGGGACCTGCCATGCGGATACTGATTGTCGAGGACGACCCGGTCCTGGCGGACGCGCTGATGCAGTCCATGCGCCGCATGTCCCACGCGGTGGACCGGGTGGACAACGGCGCCGACGCCGTGAGGGCGGCGCAAAGCCAGCCCTACGATCTCGTGATCCTGGACCTGGGGTTGCCGAAGCTCGACGGCTTCGGAGTGCTGAAGCAGCTGCGCGCCCGCAGGCAGAGGGTTCCGGTGCTGATCCTCACGGCCCGGGACGGGATCGAGGACCGGGTGGCGGGACTCGACCTGGGAGCCGACGATTACCTCACCAAGCCTTTCGATCTGCCGGAGCTGGAAGCACGGGTGCGAGCGCTGCTCAGGCGCGGCGCCGGCGGATCCGGCCCCACCGTTGAATTCGGCCAGCTCGCCTTCGACAGCGTCAACCGCCACGTCACGGTGCGCGGCGCCGGCGTCGAGCTGTCGGCCCGGGAGCTGGGTGTGCTGGAGCTGCTGATTGCCCGGGCCGGCCGGGTGGTGAGCAAGGAGCAGCTGCTGGAAAGTCTCTACGACGCCGGCGAGGAGGCGAGCAGCAACGCCATCGAGGTCTACGTGCACCGGCTGCGCAAGAAAATCGAGGGCGGCGGCGTCACCATCCGCACCGTGCGCGGGCTGGGCTACATGCTGGACAAGCTCAAGCCGCGGTAGCCGTCTCTCCGCTTCGCAGGAAACGGGATTCGCAAGCGTTGTTGAATCCCTCGCCGTGCCCGTTCCCGGCCCGCCGCAACTTCGCGCCGTCGCAACTCAGGAAGCCCTGCCATGACCGAAACACCCCTGTCGCTGCGCAGTCAGCTCATAAACTGGCTGTTCACGCCGCTGTTTATCCTGTTCCTGTTCAGCCTGATTTCCGGCTACGTAGTGGCCATCACCTCGGCCAACCGTCCCTTCGACCGGGCGCTGCTGCAGCGGGCCCAGAGCCTCGCGGCCCAGTTGCGGCTCGAGGGCGGCGGCCCGCAAAAGCCCGGCATCCGGAGCCAGACCCGGAAACAACTGGGCGCCGAGGGCTACCTGTTTGCCATCGTGGATTCCGACGGGGAGATGCTCGGCGGCAATGCTGCGTTCCCCCGGCCCAGCCCCACGGATTTTGAGCGCGACCAACCCTCCTACCGCAACCACGAGCTGGATGGCCGGAAGCTCCGCATCGTGAACCTGCGCTACACCCTGGAGGGAGCGTATCCCGAGCAGCATGTGGTGCTGCAGGTGGCCGAGAGCACGGCCGAGCGCGAAGCCCTCACCCGCAGCATTCTCGCCAACATCGTGATTCCCCAGCTGCTGGTGATGGCGCTGGCCGGGCTCGCCATCTGGTACGGCGTGGGGCGCGGGCTGACACCTCTCAAACGGCTGCGCGATGAAGTGTCGCGCCGACCGGCCCACGATCTGCGTCCCCTCGATGAGGAGACCGCGCCGGAGGAGGTGCGGCCGTTGATCCACGCCGTGAATGAATTGCTATGGCGACTGGCCGCCGTCATCGAGTCCCAGAAGCGGTTTGTGGCAGACGCGGCCCACCAGTTGCGCACCCCGTTCGCGGGACTGAAATCCCAGGCGGAGCTGCTGCTGCGGGAATCCGATCCTGGACCCATCAAGCATGGGGTACGCCAGATGCTGGTCTCGGCGGAACGCTGCAACCACCTGGTAACCCAGCTCCTGGTTCTCGCCCGCAACGAGCCCGGCGCCCTGGCGGCCGCGCCCCTCGTCCCGGTCGACCTCCGCGCCCTCGCCCGCGACACCGCCGCCAGCTGGGTGCCCCGGGCCGTGGACAAGGCAATCGACCTGGGATTCGAGGAGGAGGAGGCGCCGCTGTGGATTCGCGGCAACGGCGACAGCCTGAGGGAAATGATCAACAACCTGATCGACAACGCGATCCGCTACACCCCCGCGGGCGGCCAGGTCACGGTTTCAGTAAGGGGCGAGCCCGATTCGGTAGCCCTGACGGTGGAGGACACTGGTCCGGGGATCGCACTGGAGCACAGGGAAAAGGTCTTCGAGCGCTTCTACCGGGTGCTGGGGAGCGGCGAGGAGGGCAGCGGCCTCGGGCTCGCCATCGTGCGGGAGGTGGCTCAGGCGCACCACGCCGGGGCGGGGATCGCCGAGGGCCGCGACGGGATCGGCACGGTGTTTACCGTCCAGTTCAAGAGATCGGTACACAGTGAACCGTGAACGCCAACGGGGAAACCGGCGGCACGCTCGCGGTTTACGGTTTACGGTTTACCGTTTTGCCCGCACGGCCACCCTTGAAAGCCCTGCGCCCAGGGCCCACAATGCGGCCTTCCGATACTGCACAGCCAGAGGATGAGGGGAATGAACTTCGACTATTGGCGCCACTATCTTCGCGGCCGCATGCTCGTCATGCTGAAGCGGCCCGAGCAGGCCATCGAGGAATACCGGGCCGCCCTTCGGCATGATCCCCAATCTGGCGTCGTGGTGAACTGCCTGGCCTACCTCTCTGCCACCCTGGGACGCCATGGGGAAGCCGTGAGCTATTTCCGCGAAGCGACCCGCATCAATTCCCAGGATGCCGATGCCTTTTTCAACCTGGGCTTCATTCAGGACCGGCAGGGCCAGCACGCCGAGGCCATTACCACGTTCAGGGAAGCGGTGCGGCTACGGCCCAAGCTGGACCGGGCGTGGTATGGCATGGGGCTCGCCCACGCCGCGCTGGGCCAGCATGAGGAAGCGGCAAGAGCCCTGGAGGAGGCGGCGGCGCTGCAACCCATGAATCCCCATGCCTGGTACAACCTGGGCATGGCGCATCACCACCTCAACCATCCCGACCGGGTGAAGGAAATCATCACCCACGTCCACCGCTTCGATCCGAAAATGGCGCGGCGCCTGATCCAGGACGCCGAGCGCGCGGATCTCGCCCACCTGGTGAAGGACCTCGTCGTGTAGGAGCGGATTCATCCGCGAGGGGGGTCGCGGATGAATCCGCTCCTACACCCGCCCCAAAAAAAAGGCCCGCTTGCGCGGGCCTTGAATGTCGATCCTCCTCCTCTTATTGCTGCAATCGATCAGGTGCCGCGGGTGTCGATATCGCCCGCCAGAACCGGGTAGCGCACGTGATCCACCAGCTCCTGAACCTCCCTGTCGGGCGCCGGGCTCATCAGGCTGCCGACAATCACCCCGAGGAAGCCGATGGGAACGCCGAAGACCCCCGCCGAGATCGGATTGATTCCGAACCACGAACTGGCCATCGTTCCACCGAAGAACGGGTAGGTCGTGTACATGTAGTACATGGCAGTGCCCAGTCCGACGCTCATGCCGACGATGGCCCCCAGCTTGTTGGCGCGCTTCCAGAACACGCCGCACACCAGGGCCGGGAAGAAGGCCGAGGCCGCCAACGAGAACGCTGCACCTACCAGGAACAGGATGTCCCCGGGCTTGAGCGAGGTCACGTAGGCCGCGATCACCGCCACCACGAGCAGCAGGGTCTTGGCCACGGTGAGGCGCCGGGTGGTCGGCGCATGGGGGTCGATCATCTTGTAGTACACGTCGTGGGACAGGGCGTTGGCGATGGTGAGCAGCAGCCCGTCGGCGGTGGAAAGCGCCGCCGCCAGACCGCCCGCCGCCACCAGGCCCGAGATCACGTACGGCAGGCCCGCGATTTCCGGGGTCGCCAGCACGATCAGGTCGCCGCCGATCACGATTTCGGCCAACTGCACCAGGCCGTCGCCGTTGAGGTCGGAGATGTTCATCAGCCCCGGGTCCACCTTGGCCCAGGCCGCCGCCCAGCCCGGCAGGGCCGCGAACGAGCTGCCCACCAGGTTATGGTAGACGTCGTACTTGACCAGCACCGCCAGGGCGGGCGCCGTGAAGTACAGCAGGAAGATGAAGAACAGCGACCAGAACACCGACATGCGCGCGTCTCTCACGCTGGGCGTGGTGTAGTAGCGCATCAGGATGTGGGGCAGAGAGGCGGTCCCCACCATCATGCAGAACACCAGGGCCAGGAAGTTGAGCCGTGACGTGTTGCGCGCCGCATCGTCCTTGCCGGGGAACATGTCGGCATGGGCGCGGATCGGGGCGGCACGGGCAGCCATGCCCTTCTCCTTGTTCCACTTGGCCTTGGCCGCTTCCACGTCCTTCGGGTACTTGGCGACGGCGTCTTCCGCGGCCTTGAGCTGGTCGGCCGGCGCGTTGGCCGCCTTCATCTCGTTGAGCTTGACTTCCAGCGCCGCCTTGTTGTCGACATAGGCTTTGGCCGGGTCCTTCAGCGCCGCAGCGGCGGCGTCGGCCTTGCCCTTGAGGATCGCCCGGACTTCGGCTTCCTTCTTGCCCTCCGGCGTATTGGCGTCATTCAACACCTTTTCCCGGGCCGTCACCTTCTCCAGCTGGTAGCCATAGACCAACTGGGGAACCGGAACGCCGGTCTGCTTGGCCGCCAGCCAGACGCAGGGAATCATGTAGGCCACGATCAGGATGATGTACTGGGCCACCTGGGTCCAGGTCACCGCCCGCATGCCGCCCAGGAACGAGCACACCAGAATCCCGGCCAGACCCACGAACACCCCGATGCCGAACTCGAGGCCGGTGAAGCGGCTGGTGATCAGGCCCACGCCGTAGATCTGCGCGATCACGTAGGTGAACGAGCAGACGATGGCGGCGAACACCCCGATCGTCCGCGGGATGTGGCCGCCGTAGCGGGCACCCAGGAAGTCGGGAATGGTGAACTGGCCGAACTTACGCAGGTAGGGCGCGAGGAACAGCGCCACCAGGCAGTAGCCGCCGGTCCAGCCGGTGACAAACGCGAGGCCGTCAAATCCGGTGAGGTACAGGGTGCCGGCCATGCCGATGAAGGAGGCGGCCGACATCCAGTCGGCGCCCGTCGCCATGCCGTTGAAGAAGGCCGGCACCCGGCGCCCCGCCACGTAGTACTCGGCCACGTCCGCGGTGCGGCTCATGATGCCGATGCCGGCGTAGAGACCGATGGTGGCGAACAGGAACATGTAGCCGAGCCACTTGTTGGGAACGCCCATCTGCTCCAGGATGGCGAGCAGGATGACGAAGCCGATGAAGCCGCCGGTATAGAAACTGTAGTATTTCTTCAAGGAAGCGGTGAATGCCGCTTGGGACTGGGTAGCCATTACTCGTCCTCCCCTTCATGTACGCCGTACTCGAGATCAAGCTTGTTCATGTACCTGGCGTAAAACCAGATGATCAGCACGTAGATAATCAACGCGCCCTGGGCCGCCATGTAGAACGGGAACGGGAAACCCAGGATGGTGATGCTCGCGAGTTCCCTGGCGAACCAGTTCAGAACGAACGTGACGAAGAACCAGAGAAACAGCAGTATCGCCGTGATCCTGAGGTTCTTCTGCCAGTACGCCCGATGCTTCTCGGATAACTGCATGATGTCCTCCTCGTACGGGTTGAGAGATGCAACTTTCGGGGGGCAGGGCCCCAATACCAGGACTACTGTTTTTTTATGGTAAGGTTAAGCAGCTTACAAAAGCCTTACGGGCCGGGAAGGGGGATGAACGATTTGCCTGGGGGTCCCGGTACCGGGCATTAATGTAGCAGCGGCAATCAGGGGCTGCAATACGAATCAAGGGCTAACGGTGCGCGCCATGATGTTGCGCCGCAAAATTCGCCAGGCTGGCTGAAAGGTATGGGTTTTTCATTTTTTCCGCCCTCCAAGGGCGGTACTGGCTAGGAGGGGGCTGTTGCGGATTCTGGTGGTTGAGGACGATCCCACGCTGGGCGATGCCCTGTGCTTTGCCCTCAAGCTGTCCAATTACGCGGTGGACCGGGTGGCCAACGGGACGGCTGCGGACCAGGCCCTTCGGGACGGCTGCTTCGATCTCCTGATCCTTGATCTCGGGCTGCCCAAGCTCGACGGCTTCGAGGTGCTGAAGCGGTTGCGTCATCGGAACGCCACCTTGCCGGTCTTGATCCTCTCGGGCCGCGACGATCCGGATGAAAAGGCCCGGGGCCTGGATCTGGGCGCCGACGATTACCTGGTCAAGCCGTTTTCCCTGAACGAACTCCAGGCCCGGGTCAGGGCCCTGCTGAGAAGGGGGCAGTGCGGCTCAGCGACCCAGCAGTTCAAGGCCGGGGTCTGCTTCGATACCATCACCCGTACGGCGTTGGTCGACGGCAGGGCGATCGAGCTCTCGGCGAAGGAAGTCAGCATCTTCGAGGTACTGTTCTCCCATTATGGCCGGGCGGTTTCCAAGCAGCAGCTCCTGGAACGGCTCTACAGCTACGACGATTCCGCGAGCTTCAACGCCATCGAGGTCTATGTGCACCGGCTGCGCAAGAAGCTCGAGGGCAGCGGCATGACGGTGCGTACCCTCCATGGCCGCGGCTACCAGCTGGATCATCAAGAACATTGACGGCGTGAACAGTAAACCGTAAACAGGAACCACCGCCGGGGTTACCGTTCACTGTTCACTGTTCACTTCTTCACACCTGATAATCCATCCCCAGCCGCGCCTGAAGTTTCTTCGCCTGGCGGAATGCCTCCTTGAGGATGTGTTGATCCAGCTCGTGGAGGGCTCCGGGGTTCAGGCGGTTGTCCATGCTCTCCCCTCTTCCCGACTGGGCGTACTGGTTCTTGAGCCGGATCGTCTGAATCAGGAAAAACGCCTCCACCCAGGCTTCCACTTCCTCGGGCGGGACGTTCAATTGTGGAGCGGACAGCCGCAGGCGCTGAGCGGTCTGGGTGTGCTCGACGCCGGTGGCAAGGCTGAAAATGCGCGCCGCGTCCACGAATAGCGTCGTGCCGTTCATCTTCAGGTCCAGGGTATCCGGCCGCTCCCCCTTTTTTTCCACCACGAAATCCCGCCACATCCCGAGCGGCGGCCGGTTGCGCAGCGCGTTGGCCGCCATCTGGTGCAGGAACCGGGGATTGGCCATGGCATGCCCGATCAGCCATTGCCGCAACTGCAACGCCAGTGTTTCCTGCCCCCACAGCGGCCGGAAGTCGAAGAAGATCGAGGCGTTGAGCAGCGCCTCCGGAGCCCCGGCGTCGATCCATCCCGCAAACTTCTGCTGCCATTCCTCCAGCGCCAGGCACCAGGTGGGGTTGCCCGCCATGATCTTGCCCTTGCACAGGGTGAAGCCGCAGGCGTCGAGCGCCCGGTTGATGCGCTCCGCCATGGGAAGCAGCGCCTGGCGCGCCGCTTCCGTGTCCATTCCCGGCGGCACCGCGAAAATGATCCCGTTGTCCTGGTCGGTGCTGAAAGTCTGCTCGATGCGGCCTTCGCTCCCCAGGGCGAGCCAGCAGAAACGCACGCCGCGCAGCTCCTCGCGCCCCGCTTCCAGCTCGATCAGCCGCTGGGTCAGGTTGTCGTTGAGGGTGGCGATGAGCTGGGTGAGCTGCTCGGCCGCCACACCCTGCACCAGCATGTTCTGGGCGAGTTGTTGGATGTCCCGGGCGTACTGCCTGAGGCTGTCCAGGTCCTCGGCGCGGCGGATGCCACTCGAGAGCTGGCGCAGGCTCACCCGCTGGATGGAGAACAGGTCGCGTTCGGAAACGATGCCGGCGAGCCGGCCCTGCTCGGTCACCAGCACGTGGCGGAAGCCGTGGCGCGCCATCTCCAGCGCAGCGTCGTAGGCGGTGGCGGTGGGCGGCAGCGCGGTCAGACGACCGCTGGTCATCACCGAAGAGACGGGGGCCGCGAGGTCGGCGCGAACGAGCGCCACACGATCGAGCACGTCGCGCTCGGTGAAAATGCCGATGGGACGGTTCTCCCCGTCCGTGACAATCATGGAGCCGATGCCCAGGCGGTGCATGGTTTCCAGCACGCTCTGGATCGGCGTTTCGGGTCCGCAGGACACCGGGGTGCGGCGCACGACTGACGAGAGCGGGCTGGTGAGCGACTGCTGCTCGGCCCCCGCCTCCGAGTACTGGCTCTGGATGATTTTCTTGGAGCGCTCCAGCAGGACCGCCAGGCGGCGCGTGCAATAGGCCTGCATCACCTGGCTCAAGGCGAGCAGCTCCTGGAACCGGACGGCGGGAAGCAGGAAGCAGGTGGTGTCCTCCGTCGCCCGATAGAGGCTCGCCACCGGCCGCTTCGCCACCAGGGCGCCGAGCGGAAAGCAATCTCCCGCCGCGAGCTGCCAGCCGCTCTCGTCCTCCTCGGTCCGGGCCACCGCCTGCTCCGAGAGCACGCTGCCCGAGCGGACGATGTACAGATAGCGCGGCTCGCCCCGGCCCGGCACCAGCACTTCGGCGCCCGCCGCAAACTTTTCGACGGTCAGATTCTCCGCCAGGAAACGCAGGTGTCCCGGCTCCATGGCGTCGAACGGCGCGTAGCGCCTCAGGTCGCGGATCGTGTCTTCGGTTGCGTGCAGGAAGGCGGCCATCGCAAGGCGGCGTTTCAGAACTGGTAGAGCTTCTCCATCAAGGACTGGATGCTGCGGCCCTGGCGGAACGCCTCCTTCAGGATGCGGCGCTCCAGCTTGTTGAGCCGGTCCGGATCCACCCGGTTGCTGAGGGGCTTCCCGCGGGCGATCTGGTCCTGGTGGGCCTTCAGGCGAATGCCCTGGATATAGTAGAACGCCTGAATCCAGCCTTCCACCTGTCCTGCGTCCAGCTTCCATTTCCTGCCCACCGCCCGCAGCCGCCGCGGCGTGTTGGTCTCGTGGATCTTGGCCGTGAGGCAGAAAATGCGGGCCGCATCCACGAAATGGGTCACCCCGTTCACTTTGAGATCCAGGGTGTGGGGCTGCCCCTCCTTGTCGGAGACCACGAAGTCGCGGATGAAGCCGAGGGGCGGGCTGTTGTCGAGCGCCGTCTCCACCATGCGCTTCACGAAAAAGCGGTTCTCCTCGATCAGGGCGTGCAGCGCGTCGCGCAGCTCCGCCGCCGGGGCCGGATCGCCGTGAATCGCCCGGAAATCGAAGAAGATGGTGGCGTTGAGCAGCTCCGGCGCGTCCATGCGGTGCATCCAGCGGGCGAACTTGCGCTTCCATTCCTCCAGCGACAGGCAGCAATCGGGATTGCCAGCCATGATGTTGCCCTTACACAGGGGGAAGCCGCAGCGGTCGAGGGTCTGGTTCACGCGATTCGCCGCCGGCAGCAGCCGCTCCCGCACCCGATCCGGCTCCATTCCCTCGGGCGTCACGAAGATGATGCCGTTGTCCTGGTCGGTGGCGACCGTCTGCTCCGAGCGACCCTGGCTGCCCATGCCGATCCAGCACACCCGGACGCCGGGCAACTCGATTCCGGCCGTTTCGACCTCGATCACCCGCCGGGTGAGCATTTCGTTCAGGGTGGACACGAACTTGATCACCTGCTCCGCCGCCACGTCCTGGATCACCATGTTGAGGGCGAGCTGGCGGATCTCCGCGCTCCAGCGCACCAGCTCGTTGCTGGAGGCCGAATTGCGGATGCCCTGGCTGATGATCCTGAGGCTCACCTGCTGCAGCGAGAACAGGTCGCGCTCGGACACCACGCCCAGCAGTTCCGGCCCTTCCACCACCAGGATATGGCGGATGCGGTGGCGCGCCATCGCCAGCGTCGCCTCGTAGGCCGGGGCATTGGGGGCCAGCGAAACCATCTCGCGGCTCATGAGGTTGGCCACCGGCTGATCCAGGTCCGGCTGCTGGAACGCGACCCGGAACAGCACGTCGTAGAGCGTGAAAATTCCCACCGGCGCGCCGCCGGCCTCGCACACGATCATGGACCCGATCTCCTCGCGCTGCATGGCTTCCAGCACCGCGCCCAACGGCGTCTCCGGTCCGCAGGTCACGGGCTTGCGCCGGATCAGACGGGACAGGGGCTGGGACAGGGGCTGCTGGTCGGCCCGGCGCAGGGCCTGGGACCCGCGCGCGGCCTCGAGCACGTCTTCCAGCTGCGAGGCCACGCGCTCCGAGCAGAAGCGCCGCAGCTCGGGACTCTGGTCCAGCAGTTCCCGGAATGCGTCTGCGGGAAGGGCAAGGCATCGGGTAGCGGCGGCGGCGCGATAGGGACAACCCGCCGCGCGGCCCGAGAGCAGGGCGCCCAGCGGAAACAGGCTGCCCTCGGGGAGATCGGGTTCCAGCGCGAGGCCGGTGTCGTCGCCGACCTGCACCGAGCCCTGGAGCACGATATGGAGGTGGCGCGGGGACTCACCCGTGTCGAGCACGTTTTCGCCGTCCCGGAATTCCACGACCGTGCCGTGGGCGACGACCCGCGCCACATGGGCCTGGTCCATTGAAGCGAACGGCTCGTGGCGCCTCAAGACCTCAATGACGGTGCTCGGGTCGGGCGTCGGGATCGGGGCGCTGCGGGCCATCATGCGCAAGGTAGCGTGGGAACGCCGCTAGGTTACGCGATTTTGCGTTGCAGCGAAACATGCGCACGGAATAGCCGGCGCCCAAAAACGAAACCCCGCCGGAGCGGGGTTTCGAGGCTGGTACCGGACCCCGGTTTTTACCGGGGGGACGAGCACCGTCGGGCGCCCGTCACATTTCCATTCCGCCCATTCCGCCCATTCCGCCGCCGTGCATCGGGCTCTCGTCCTTGGGCAGCTCCGCCACCATGGCGTCGGTGGTGAGGATCAGGCCCGCCACCGAGGAGGCGTTCTGCAGGGCGAAGCGGGTCACCTTGGTGGGGTCCACCACGCCCATCTGAAGCATGTCGCCGTACTCGGCGGTCTGGGCGTTATAGCCCAGGTTGCCCTTGCCCTCCAGCACCTTGTTCACCACCACCGAGGGCTCGTCGCCGGCGTTGGCCACGATCTGGCGCAGCGGCTCTTCCAGGGCCCGCATCACGATCTTGATGCCGGCCTCCTGGTCGGGATTGTCGCCCTTGAGCTTGCCCATGGCGGCACGGGCCCGCAGCAGCGCCACGCCGCCGCCCGCCACGATG
>JACPEG010000032.1 GCA_016183615.1 Betaproteobacteria bacterium | reverse complement strand
TTGCTAGACTTACCCATGGCCTGCCTCCTCATCTCGGTTGATCCCTGCGGGTTCAACGGGTGGCTCTGCGTGGCTCGCCACGCAATCCACGATACCGGGGAGGCGGGCCGCCTCCAACTACCGGCAAGCCATTCTGTCTAGCCACAGCGCAAGCTCCCGACCCACCCCATCGGAGCGCCCATGACCCCGATTCGTCCGAGCATCGCCGACAAGCGCCGCACCTTCCGACAACTACACGAGGCAGGGTGCTTCGTCATTCCGAACCCTTGGGACGTCGGCAGCGCGCGCTTCCTGCAGAGTCTGGGCTTCAAAGCGCTGGCCACGACCAGCGCCGGTTTCGCCTGGTCGCGCGGATGCGCTGATGGCGGCATCACCCGCGATTTGGTGCTCGCGCACCTACGCGACCTAGTCGATGCGACGGATCTGCCCCTCAACGCCGACTTTGAAAGCGGATTTGCGCCCGACGCGGGGGGCGTGGCCGAAAGTGTGCGCCTCGCCATCGAGACCGGCATTGCAGGGCTGTCGATAGAAGACTCAACGGGCGATCCCGCGCAACCACTGCATTCGCTGGACATAGCGGTCGAACGGCTGCGCGCGGCTCGCAAAGCCATTGACAAAGCAGGGGGCGATGTCCTGCTGGTCGGACGTGCCGAGTGCTTCTTCGTCGGCCGCCCCGACCTCGAGGAGACGATTGCGCGGCTCAAAGCCTACGCGCAGGCCGGCGCTGATTGTCTCTATGCTCCAGCTTTACGCACCCCTGAGCAGATTGCGTCTGTGGTCGACGCCGTTGCGCCGAAGCCGGTGAATCTGCTCATCGGGTGGGCGAGCGAGCTTACGCTTTCGGACATCGCTGCCCTGGGTGTGCGGCGGGTGAGCGTCGGCGGCGCGCTTGCGAGCTCAGCGTGGCTCGGTTTCATGCGTGCTGCGCGGCTGATAGCGAACGAGGGCAAGTTCGATGGATTCGCAGGCGCGCCGGGGCGGGAGCTCAATGCGCTCTTTCGCACCTGGGGAACGGCAAGCGGTGGCTAACCCCCCCATCGCCACTCAGATCACGGTGCCGGCGACCATGGCTAACATTTCGGTGAACGCGGACGTCCGCGAGCGTGCCTCCGTTCAATGTCGTCGCGAGTCAACAACGCCGTGCTGTAGCGAGCACGTCGCCGCTCGCGGCCGCCGGTTACCTTAACGTTGGGCGCCCGAGGAACCTTCTGCGGGGCGAGGCCGGGTCGGGAAGGGTTCATGAGCTTCGCGGTTCCCCTGTAAGAGGAGAAGTGGGCCATGAGAAAGCTGGTTGTCGGCACCTTCCTCACTCTGGACGGCGTCATGCAGGCGCCCGGCGGCCTCAGGACCGGCGAAGTCGAGGTCGGCCGGGAAACCGTGATCTTCGATCAGGTCGCAGCACACAAGTCGCTGATTGGCCCATGAAGCCCCGCATCAGTCTCATTACCATGTGCGTCGATGACCTGGAGCGCTCGGTCCGGTTCTACCGCGACGGGTTGGGTTTGAGGACGGAGGGCATCGTCGGAACGCAGTTCGAACACGGCGCCGTGGCCTTCTTCGAGCTGCAGGGCGGTCTGCGGCTCGCCCTGTGGCCGCGCAGGAGCCTGGCCCACGACTCGGGCCTTCCATTGGGAACGCCAAGCGCGACCGAATTCGCGATCGGGCACAACGTGTCTTCAAAGGCGGAGGTGGACGCGGTCATGGATCAGGCAAGATCGGCAGGCGCCACCATCGTGAAGCCGGCGCAGGATACGTTCTGGGGAGGCTACGCCGGGTACTTCGCGGATCCCGACGGGCATCTGTGGGAAGTCGCCTGGAATCCTGAGTGGGTGGTGCCGGATTGAAGCGTGGCGTCACGCCCCACGCGGACCCGCGTGAAGGCGCCGCGCCGCGGGACGCGGCGCTCGCGCTACTCCACCAGGTCCTTATAGGCGTGCCAGGTGGCGTGGCCCAGCAGCGGGAACACCAGCACCAGCCCGATGAACGAGGTGGCAAAGCCAATCGCGGTAAGGACGACGATGATGGCGGCCCAGCGCAGCATGGGGCCCGGGTTTATCACAACTGCCTTGATGCTGGTGGAAATGGCGGTCACCACATCCACGTCCCGGTCGAGCAGCAGGGGCACCGACACCGCGCTGATGGCGAAGGCGACCGCCGCCAGGATGGCGCCGAAGCCGAACCAGGCGACCACGAACGCAGTGTGCTGGCCGGAGAACAGCACCTCCTGCACCAGGTTTTCCACCGCCGGCACATTGCCGCTGTAAAAGAGCGCGAACAGGATGGCCGAGAGCCGCTCCCACGACACCAGCAGGAAGGCGAGCACCAGCCCGAACATGGCGATGGAATCGGGGTTGGCACTCCATGCCTTGAAGGTGTGGGACCAGGTGGGCAGGTCGCCCCGCTCCAGGCGCCGGCTCATTTCATAAAGGCCGAGGGCGAAAAACGGCGCCACCAGCAGAAAGCCCGAGATCAGGGCCGTGACGAGGTGTGGGCGGTCCCACACCAGAAGCGTAACGATGCCGCCCGCGCCGGCGAACAGGGCGCCGTATCCGAGGCTCAGCGGCAGCCCGCGTTTCATGTCCTCCCAGCCCAGGGCGAGCCATTGCAGGGGACGGGAAGGCGCGATGCTGCGTACCTGGGGGCTCTCCACGTAGCGGGCCCCCGAGTTGCTCAGGGTGTTCATGGTGTCCTCCTTGGGGGGTCTGGCCATATGTGCTTTGACTATAGACCAGGCCGGGGAGGTTCCGGCGACCGCAGGCGGTGCGCAGGGCGCACCAGCCCGGAAAGCAGAAAGGGCGGCCGCGCCGCCCTTGGGTTCACCCCCACCCTCGCCCTCCCCCCTCAAGGGGGAGGGAAAAACATCACTTGACCACCTGCTTCAGCTCGCCCTTGGCGTAGCGGTCGGCCATCTTGTCCAGGGCCACGACTTTGATCCTGGCGGCCTGGCCGGCGCAGCCGAAGGCCTCGAACCGGGCCTTGCAGATGTCCTTGGCCGACACCATGGCGTCCTTGAGGAACTTGCGCGGGTCGAATTCGCTCTTGTTCTTGGCCAGGTAGCGCCGCACCGCGCCGGTCATGGCGAGCCGGATGTCGGTGTCGATGTTGACTTTGCGCACGCCGTGCTTGATGCCTTCCTGAATTTCCTCCACCGGCACCCCGTAGGTTTCCTTCATTTCGCCGCCGAACTCGCGGATCACGGCGAGCCACTCCTGGGGCACGCTCGAAGATCCGTGCATCACCAGGTGGGTGGTGGGAATGCGCTTGTGGATTTCCTTGATGCGCTCGATGGCGAGAATGTCGCCGGTGGGCTTGCGGGTGAACTTGTAGGCGCCGTGGGAGGTGCCGATGGCGATCGCCAGCGCGTCGCACTGGGTCTGCTTCACGAAATCCGCCGCCTGCTCGGGATCGGTGAGCAGCATGTCCTTGGTAAGGGTGCCTTCCGCCCCGTGGCCGTCTTCCTTGTCGCCCTTCATGGTCTCCAGCGACCCCAGGCAGCCGAGCTCGCCCTCCACGGTGACGCCCACCGCGTGGGCCATGTCCACCACCTTCCGGGTGACTCCCACGTTGTAGTCGTAGGAGGAGGGGGTCTTGGCGTCCTCCATCAGAGAACCGTCCATCATCACGCTGGAAAACCCGCTGCGGATGGCGTTGACGCACACCGCGGGCGAGGCGCCGTGGTCCTGGTGCATGACGATGGGAATGTGGGGATAGGCCTCCACCGCGGCGGCGATCAGGTGCCGCAGGAAGGCTTCACCCGCGTATTTGCGGGCCCCGGCGGAGCCCTGCATGATCACCGGGCTGTTGGTCTCATCGGCCGCCAGCATGATGGCCTGGATCTGCTCCAGGTTGTTGACGTTGAACGCCGGCAGTCCGTAGCCGTTCTCGGCCGCGTGGTCCAGCAACTGGCGCATCGATACGAGGGGCATGTGGTCCTCCTGACCTTTGTGAGTAAGCGGTAAACGGTGAACAGTGAACAGGGCCGCTGTCCACCGCTCGCTCTTTACCGTTCACTGTTCACACTTTCGCGCGCTGCTCCAGGATCTCGACCGCGGGCAGCGTCTTGCCCTCCAGGAATTCCAGGAAGGCGCCACCGGCGGTGGAGATGTAGGACACCTTGTCGAAGATGCCGTACTTCTGGATGGCGGCGATGGTGTCTCCGCCGCCGGCCAGGGTGAACGCCTTGGTGGCGGCGATCGCCTCGGCGATCTTCCGGGTGCCCGCGCCGAACTGGTCGAATTCGAACACGCCCACCGGCCCGTTCCATACCACGGTGCCGGCCTTCATGATGATGTCGGCCAGCTCCTGGGCGCTGTTCGGGCCGATGTCGAAAATCATCTCGTCCTCTGCCACCGACCCGGCGTCCTTGAGCACCGCCGGTTCGGCGGCGTCGAATTTCTTGCCCACCACCACGTCCACCGCGATGGGGATGCGCGCGCCGCGCGCCGCCATCTTGGCGAGCAGCGCCTTCGCCGTCGGCACCAGCTCGTCCTCGCACAGCGACTTGCCGACCGGCTTGCCCACCGCCTTCAAGAAGGTGTTGGCGATGCCGCCGCCCACCACCAGCTGGTCCACCTTTTCCGAGAGGGACTCCAGCACCGTGAGCTTGGTGGACACCTTGGAGCCGCCGACGATGGCGACCATGGGCCGGGCAGGTTTCGCGAGCGCCTTGTTGAGGGCGTCGAGCTCCTCGACCAGCAGGATGCCGGCGCAGGCCACGGGGGCGAACTTGGCCACGCCGTGGGTCGAGGCCTCGGCCCGGTGCGCGGTGCCGAAAGCGTCCATCACGAACACGTCGCAGAGCCTGGCGTAGGCCTGGGCGGTCTCGTCCCTGTTTTTCTTCTCGCCCTGGTTGAAGCGGCAGTTCTCCAGCAGCACCAGCTCGCCGGCGGCCACGTCGAACGCGTCCTTCACCCAGTCCTTGACCAGCCGCACCGGCTTGCCGAGTTTCTGCGACAGCACGTCGGCCACGGGCTTGAGGGAATTCTCCTCGGAATACACGCCTTCCTCGGGACGGCCCAGGTGGGAAGTGACCATCACCCGGGCTCCACCCTTCAGGGCGTGCTCGATGGTAGGCATGCTGGCGGTGATGCGGGCATCGGAGGTGACTTTGCCGTCCTTCACCGGCACGTTGAGGTCGGCGCGAATCAGGACCCGCTTGCCGCGCAGGTCCAGGTCGGTCATTTTCTTGACGGTCATGACGGGTTTCACCAATTCATTAGCCACAGAGATCACCGAGGACACAGAGAAAGTCAAGATCGAGCCAATGCGGCCGATCGTAAATCGTTGTGTGGTGCAGCCACGAAATAACGGCTCTCCGTGCTCCCTGTGTTCTCTGCGGCAAAAAGGCTTTTCCTACTTCGCGCTCATCAGCGCGACGGTGGTATCCAGCATGCGGTTGCTGAAGCCCCACTCGTTGTCGTACCAGGAGAGCACCTTCACCAGCGTGCCGTCGATGACGCGGGTCTGGCTGGCATCGAAAATCGAGGAACGGTCGTCGTGGTTGAAGTCGCTGGAAACCAGCGGCGCCGTGTTGTAGCCGAGGATGCCATTGAGGCTGCCCTCGGAGGCCTCCTTCATGATCGCGTTGACTTCATCCTTGGTGGTGGACCGGCCGGCCACGAAGGTGAGGTCCACCACCGACACGTTGGGGGTCGGCACCCGCAGCGAAAACCCCGTGAGCTTGCCGTTGAGCTCAGGCATCACCACGCCCACGGCTTCGGCGGCGCCGGTCTTGGTGGGGATCATGTTGAGAGCCGCGGCGCGAGCGCGGTAAAGGTCGCTGTGGTAGACGTCGGTCAGTACCTGGTCGTTGGTGTAGGAGTGAATCGTGGTCATCAGGCCGCTCTTCAGGCCCAGCTTTTCATTGAGCGGCTTCACCAGCGGCGCCAGGCAGTTGGTGGTGCAGGAGGCATTGGAGATCACGGTCATGGAGGACTTCAGCACGCCGTGGTTCACGCCGTAGACGATGGTGGCGTCGGCCTCGGCCTTGTCGGCCGGCGCGGAAATGATCACCTTCTTCGCGCCCGCCGCGAGATGGGGCTCGCACTTTGCCTTGGTGCGGAACAGGCCGGTGCACTCCAGCACCACGTCCACGTTGAGCGCTTTCCAGGGAAGCTCGGCGGGATTTTTGGTGGCGCAGACCCGGATCTTGTCGCCGTTCACCACCATGCTGTCGCCGTCCACCACCACCGTGCCGGGAAACTTGCCGTGCACCGTGTCCAGGCGCGTGAGATGGGCGTTGGTTTCGGCATTGCCCAGATCGTTCACCGCGACGATCTGGATATCCTTGCGGCCGGATTCGTACAGGGCGCGCAGGATGTTGCGGCCGATGCGGCCATAGCCGTTGATTGCGACGCGAATTGCCATGATGTTCCTCCCGATAAAAAGGAAAGATTTTACCGCAGAGGACGCAGAGGACGCAGCGCTATTTCTAAACGATGCTCCGCTCCGTGGAACGCTCTAGGCCAGGTGTCGCAACGCGGGTACCGCCATGCCGCCCGCCGCAAGCTTTGGGTTCCCCCGCGTCCTCCGCGGTGAAAATTCTTAAATCACGCCCTTCACCGCTTTGACCACGTTCTCGACGGTGAAGCCGAAATGCTTGAACAGCTCGCCGGCCGGCGCCGATTCGCCGAAGGTGTCGATGCCCACCACCGCGCCTTCCAGGCCGACATACTTGCGCCAGTAATCGGTCACGCCCGCCTCCACCGCCACCCGTGCGATGCCCTTCGGCAGCACGCTCTCCCGGTAGGCGGCATCCTGGCGGTCGAAGGCATGGGTGCAGGGCAGCGACACCACCCGCACCGGGATGCCTTCCTGGGCCAGTGCCTTCTGGGCCCCCATGGCGAGCGCCACTTCCGAGCCGGTGGCGATGATCAACGCCTGGGGCTTGCCGCCTTCGGCCTCCGAGAGCACGTAGCCGCCGCGCCGGATGGCGGCGAGCTTTTCCGTGTCCCGCTTCTGGAACGGCAGGTTCTGGCGCGAGAACAGCAGCGCGCTGGGGCCGTCCTTGCGCTCGATGGCGGCGATCCAGGCCACCGCGGATTCCACCGAGTCGCAGGGCCGCCACAGCGCCATGTTCGGAATGTAGCGCAGCGTGGCGGCCTGCTCGACCGGCTGATGGGTGGGGCCATCCTCGCCGAGCCCGATGGAATCGTGGGTGAACACGAACAGCACCCGCTGCTTCATCAGCGCCGCCATGCGCAGCGCATTGCGGGCGTACTCGGAAAACATGAGGAAAGTGCCGCCGTAGGGAATGAATCCGCCGTGCAGCGCGATGCCGTTCATGAGGGCGCTCATGCCGAACTCGCGCACCCCGTAGTAAATGTAGTTGCCGCCGCCCGCGCGGCTGACGCCCTTGGAGCCGGACCACAGGGTGAGGTTGGAGCCCGCCAGGTCCGCCGAGCCGCCGATCAATTCGGGCAGCGCCGGCGCCAGGCTTTCGATCGTGTTTTGCGACGCCTTGCGGGTGGCGATGGTCTCTTCCTTGGCGTTGACCCGGGTCACGAAGGCTTCTGCGTGCTCCTTCCAGTTGGCCGGGAGCTCGCCGCCGACGCGGCGCTGGAATTCCGCGGCGAGTTCGGGATGGACCTTGCGGTACTCGGCGAACTTGTGGTTCCAGTCGCCCTCCAGCTTTTTGCCGCGGGCCCGGGCGTCCCAGGCGTCATAGACCTGGCGCGGAATCTCGAACGGCGGGTAGTTCCAGCCGATGTGGGGACGCGCCGCAGCGATTTCCGCGTCGCCGAGGGCCGCGCCGTGCACGTCGTGGGTCCCCGCCTTGTTGGGCGCGCCCATGCCGATCACGGTCTTGCAGCAGATGAGGGTGGGTCGGTCCTTCTGGGCCCGGGCCAGCTCGATCGCGGCCTCGATGGCGATGGGGTCGTGGCCTTTCACGTTCGGCACCACGTGCCAGCCGTAGGCCTCGAAGCGCTTCGGCGTGTCGTCGGTGAACCAGCCTTCCACGTGGCCGTCGATGGAGATGCCGTTGTCGTCGTAGAAGCAGATGAGCTTGCCCAGCCCCAGCGTCCCCGCCAGCGAGCAGGCCTCATGGGAAACGCCCTCCATCAGGCAGCCGTCGCCGAGGAAAACATAGGTGTGGTGGTTGACGATCTCGAAGCCCTCGCGGTTGAACTCGGCGGCCAGCAGCTTCTCGGCGATGGCCATGCCCACGGCGTTGGCGAGCCCCTGGCCCAGCGGGCCGGTGGTGGTCTCGATGCCCGGCGCCATCCCGTATTCCGGGTGCCCCGGGGTCCTGGAGTGGAGCTGGCGGAAGCGCTTCAGGTCCTCGATCGAGAGGTCGTAACCGGTGAGATGCAGCAGCGCGTAGAGCAGCATCGAGCCGTGGCCGTTCGAGAGCACGAAGCGGTCCCGGTCCGGCCACTTGGGGTTCGCCGGGTTGTGGCGCAGGTGGTGCTGCCACAGCACCTCGGCGATCTCGGCCATGCCCATGGGCATTCCCGGGTGCCCGGATTTGGCCTTTTCCACCGCATCCATTGCCAGCGCCCGGATGGCGCTGGTCAGGCTCTTGAAAACCGGCTGCTCAAAGTCCTTGAAGGTTCCCATGGGATTTCGGCCTTTCATGTTTTCCGTCCTGCTGCGTCGGGAAAGTGGGCGATTATTACCCGCAGGCCTCCCCATCGCAACCGAAAACGACGATCGCGCCCGCCCTCGGACGCGATGCGTTTGGCAGGGGAATTATGGCGGCCGCTACCATAAGCGGCAATTGAATGTTTTTATGATGACAATAAGGGCGCGTGGACTACTCGCCGCCCTTCTTGAGATAGCGCACTTCCAGCTGCTTGAGCTTGCGGTAGAGGTGGGTGCGCTCCAGGCCGGCCTTCTCCGCCACCCGGCTGATGTTGCCGTTTTCCCGGGCGAGGTGGTGCTCGAAGTAGAGCTTTTCGAACTGGTCGCGCGCCTCCCGCAGAGGCTGCTCGAGATCGATCGGCAGCGCCGGCGCGCCGGCGCGCGCTTCCCGGGAGATGGCGGCGTCCACGTCCTCGGCGGTGATCTGCGCGCCCAGCGCGGTGAGCGCGAGCGTGCGCACCACGCCGTTGAACTGGGTGAGGTTGCCGGGCCAGTCGTAGTTGCGCAGTGCGTTGAGCGCCGCGGTGGTGAACTGCCGCAGCGGCGCCTCGCCCGACTCCACGCAGCGGGAGAGCACCAGGTTGGCGAGGTCCGGAATGTCCTCCCGGTGCTCCCGCAGGCTCGGCACCCCGATGCTGATGGTCGCCGCCGCCTGGTAGATCTGGGCGTCGTACTGGCCCGCGGCCACCAGGTCCGGCAGCGAACGGGAGGTGGCGGTGACCAGCCGCACGTTGTACTTGTCGAGCCGCCCGGCCACCAGCAGCAGTCCCTTCTGCTCCATGCGGTTGAGATCGCCGATCTCGGGGCAGAACAGCAGGCCGTCGCGGGCCTGCTCCAGCAGCTCCAGCGGGGCCTCGGCCAGGGCCGCCGGGTTGGCGCACTCCAGCCACGGCGTATTGGGCTGGTGCAGGAAGCGCGCACACAGCTCCGCGCCGCAGCCGGGTTCTCCGGTGAGGAGCACCGGCGCCCGGGAGGCCATCAGCTGCTCCAGCCGCTTGCGCAGCCCGGCGATCACGGGGGAGCGGCCCAGGCTGTCGAGGGAGAGCGACGGCGCCGAGTCGTGCCTCGCCCGGGTCAGGGCCTTGGTGACGGTGGCCAGCAGCTTCTGCAGGCCGATGGGCTTTTCCAGAAAATCGAAAGCGCCGATGCGGGTCGCCTCCACCGCGGTATCGATGGTGGCGTGGCCCGACATCATGACCACCGGCATGGTGAGCAGCCCGGCGCTGGCCCATTCCCGCAGCAGCGTCACGCCGTCGGTGTCGGGCATCCAGATGTCGAGCAGCACCAGGTCGGGCCGGTTCCGGGCGCGGAATGCCCGGGCCTGCGCGGCGTTCTCGGCGAGCGCCACCTGATAGCCCTCGTCGCTGAGGATCTCCGAGAGCAGCTCGCGGATGCCGGCTTCGTCGTCAACGATGAGGATGTGGCGCATCAGGTTTCCCTCTTTGTCGGAAGCGTGATCACCACCCGGGTGCCCCGCGGTGCACCGTTCTCGATGCGGATGGCGCCTTCATGCTCCTCCACGATCTTGCGCACGATGGCGAGCCCGAGCCCGGTGCCCTTGGCCTTGGTGGTGACGTAGGGCTCGAAGGCGCGGGGCAGCAGGTGGTCGGGAAAGCCCGCGCCATTGTCGCTCACCGTGAGACAGACCGCCTGGTCCGCCGCCTCGGTGCGCACCTCGACCCACGGGTCCGGGGTTTCGGCCAGGGCGTCCTGGGCATTCTGCAGCAGATTGTGGATCACCTGCCCGAGCCGCGCCGGGTCCCCCTGCACCGGGGGCAGCCCGGACGCGAGCTTGAGCGAAACGCGCGGACCCTCCGCCTCGTACAGGGCAAGCACGCCGGTGACCACCTGGTTGAGATCCAGGGGCTGGAGCTTCAGCTCCGGGGAGCGGGCGTACTGGGAAAACGCGTCCACCATGGATTTCATTGCCG
Organism: Betaproteobacteria bacterium; assembly: GCA_016183615.1. Classification (GTDB taxonomy): domain Bacteria; phylum Pseudomonadota; class Gammaproteobacteria; order Burkholderiales; family UBA6910; genus JACPEG01. The sequence goes on along the minus strand of JACPEG010000032.1, from coordinate 150,901 downwards.
TCACCTGCCCCACGATGGTGTCGGAAGCGCGCTTCAGCACTTCCGCTTCCTCTCCCGAGAGACGGTCGGCAAGCTTGCGCTGCAGCCGCTCCGCCGAGAGCTGGATCGGGGTGAGGGGATTCTTGATTTCGTGGGCGAGGCGCCGCGCCACCTCGCCCCAGGCCGCTTCGCGCTGGGCCTGGATGAGATCGGTGACGTCGTCGAACACCACCACGTAGCCCTGGCCTGCTGCCTCCGGCAGCCGCGTGCCCCGCACCAGCAGCACCTGCAGGCGGCCCCTGGCGGTGCGCTCGATCTCGCGCTGCCAGTCGCCGGAGTTCGCGCCCTTCAGCGCTTCCTTCAGCTCGCGCGAGAACGGCCCCAGGTCCGGCACCCGTTCGTCCCAGCGGCCAAGGGGCTGTCCTTCCAGCTCCCTCAGCTCCGCGCCCAGGATCTGACCGGAGCGCGGATTGGCCGAGCGCAGGCTCAGGTCGTGGTCGAGGGCGAGCACGCCCGAAGAGAGGTTGGCGAGAATGCTCTCCAGGTGCAGCATCGCGCTCTCCAGCTGGGCCTGGTGGCGCAGCGCCACCGCCTGGGCCTCCGCCAGCTGGTGAGTCATCAAGTTGAAGGACTGGGTGAGCACCCCCAGCTCGTCGCTGCTCTGCACCGGGTGGCGCTGGCTGAAGTCCCCTGAGGCCACCGCCCGGGTGCCCTCGGCCAGGATGGAAAGGGGGGCCGAGAGCCGCTCCGAAAGCAGCACTGCGAGCGCCAGCGCCGAGAGCAGCGCCAGCAGCAGCGAGAGCGTGAGCGTCACGCCGTAGAGCCGCTTCAGGTCCACCCGCAGCAGCGACAGTTCCTGGTAGTCCTGGTAGCCGGCCTGCACGATCTCCAGGTCCTGGGCGAGCTGCCGGGGAACGGTCTGCAGCAACTGCAGCAGACGGATGTCCTCGGAGAGCGAGAGCACGTTCACCGGCACGATCACCCGCAACACGATGCCCTTCTCCGGCACCGATTCAATAGCGCTATAGGAGCGCTGCATCCGCGCCTGGCGCAGCACCGCCGGATCGGGGAGCTCCGGCAGCAGTCCGGCGCCGCTGCCGGAGAAGACGATGATTCGGCCGCGGCTGTTGAACAGCGTGGCTTCCTGCACGCCCCCCTGCTCCCGCAGCAGATTCAATTGGGGCAGCGCGTCGGCCGCGGAATGCTCGGCCAGCGACAAGGCCGTGTTCTCGGCCTTGCGGTTGAGGTCCTTCAGCATGCTCTCCAGCGTCGCGCGCCCGAGACCCAGGCCGCCTTCGAGGGCCTTGTCCACCCGCACGTCGAACCAGGACTCGATGCTCTTCGCCAGGAACTGTACCGACACCCCGTAGAGCACCGCGCCCGGCAGGATCGCCATCAGCGCGAACATCAGCACCAGCCTGAGCGTGAGTCTCGCGCCGAACACCTTGGCCCTGAGCTTGCGGCGCAACTCCCGCAGCTGGTAGAACAGGGCGGCCGAGAGCACCAGCAGCAGGGCGCCGTTCAGCCCGAGGATCAGCCGGTAGTTGCGGGCGAACAGGGCGGTGTTGGCGCTGGCGGTGGACAGCAGGTAGAGCAGCACCGCGGCGAGTCCCGCGCACAGGATCACCACGAATTTCACCAAGCCGCCGCGGCTGGGGGTAAAGGGAAGCGCGAACTTCATGGGCCGATCTTCCAGCGGAACCAGTCCGACTCGATGCTCCATTCGCGGGAGGTGATGGCGCTCACCTGCAGCGGCTTCGGCAGCTGGGAGACATCGAGCCGCATCCTCACCGCGGCGTGGTATTCGGCGCCTTTCCGGAGGGCGTCCCTGTCGGCCACCGGGCGGTTGCGCACCCGTCCCAGCACCGCAAGCGCCGCCTCCAGGGAATCGAAGTTCTGGTACAGCGGACCCGCGCTAAGGCGGTACTGCCGGGTGAGGGCGTTGTAGCCGAGTTTGCTCTGGAACTGGCCCTCGGCGATGCGCTCGTCGAACCAGTACCAGCGCGGCCGCAGCAGTTCGAAGTCGGTGACGAAGTACAGGGACACGCCCTTCAGCAGCGCCTCCTCCAGCGTGGCGGTGAGCCGGACCGAGAACCCCGCGTGGAGCAGATAGCCGTCCTCGCCCGCCTCCAGCTCCGCGCCCTGGGCCAGCACCCCTTCGGCGTGGGCCGGGACGGCGAGGGCGAGGGCCAGCCCCACCGCGGCGGCGAGGCGCGGCAGCCACCGGCCCGGCGCGGCGCAGCGCCTACGCCTTCTCCAGAAGCGCGTAAAAAAAACCATCGTGGCGGGCATCGGGGAGCAATTGACCGTCGGGGGCGTCAATCCCGGAAAGGGGGAGGCGCCGGGCATCGCCGTGGCCGTGCAAAAAGCCGGCGACCAGCGTTTGATTTTCTTCCCGGAACACGGAGCAGGTGGCGTAGAGCAATTTACCACCCTTCGCCAGGGTCTGCCACAGGCCTTCCAGGATCGCCCGCTGCCGGGCTGCGAAACCTGCAATATCGGATTCACGGCGCAGCCACTTGACGTCGGGATGGCGGCGCGCGACCCCGGAGGCGGAGCAGGGCACGTCGGCGAGAATCCGCTCGAAAGGAGCGCCATCCCACCAGGCGGCCGGCTGCGCTGCGTCTCCCGCCCGCAGTTCCGCGGAAAGGCCGAGCCGGGCGAGGTTGTCCCTCACGCGCGCGAGCCGGCTCGCGTCCACGTCAACGGCGGCGAGGCGGATGTCGGCCAGCTCCAGCAGGTGGGCGGCCTTGCCACCCGGCGCGGCGCAGGCATCCAGCACCCGCATGCCGGGTTGCGGGTCGAGCAACGGCGCCGCGAGCTGGGCGCCATAGTCCTGCACCGAAACGCGCCCTTCGCCGAATCCCGGCAGCGCTTCCACGGGAACCGGGCGCGTGAGCCGGATCGCAGCCGCACCCAGGGTGCTCGCTTCCATTCCCGCGGCGGCCAGCTCCGACAGATAATCGGCCACGCAGCTGCGCCGCGCGTTCACCCTCAGGGTCATGGGGGGCCGCTGGTTGGCAGACTCGAGTATCGACTCGTACCGCAGTGGATAATCGGCACGCAGGCGCTCTACCCACCAGCGGGGGTGGGAATAGCGTCCCTCGTCGTTCGCGCGCGCATTGGCGAGCAGGCCCTCCCGATCCCGGAGAAAATTGCGCAGCACGGCGTTGACCAGGCCCTTGGCGGCCGGCGCGCCCAGGCGCGCCGCCGCCCCCACCGCATGATCCACGATCGCGTAGGGCGCGGCACGGGTGTGCTCGAGCTGGTAGAGCGCCACCAGCAGCAAGGCCCGCAGGCGGTCGCTGGAGAGAGGCTTCTTGAGCAGCGCTTCCAGCACCGCGGCGAGCGTGCCGTAGAAGCGCAGGGTTCCGTAGCAAAGATCCTGGGCGGCCCCGCGCTCGCCCGCCTGGAGCCGCGGGCGTCGGGCGAACTCGGCGGCCAGCGCATCGTTCAGGCTGCGCCCGGCGAGCACGGCGGCCACGGTGTCGGCCGCCAGCCGCTGTGCTTCAAGCACCGAAACGCGCCCCCGGCGTGAGCGGGAAACCGGCCAGGAACCGGGCGGCGGGCATTCGTCTGCCCCCGGCGCGCTGCAGTTCGGTGACGACCAGGCCACCGTCGCCGCAGGCGACCGCAATTCCCGCGCCCGATGCCGAAAGCACCGTCCCCGGCGCGCCGCGCAGGTTTTCCCCAAGCCGCGCGCCCCACAGCTTGATGAGCTGGCCATCGAGCGTGGTGCCCGCGCCGGGAAACGGGTCGTATGCGCGGATGGCGCGGTGGATCTCCCGGGCGGGCTTATGCCAATCGATGGTCGCCTCCTGCTTGTCGAGCTTCGGCGCATAGCAGGCGCGGGCTTGGTCCTGGGGTTCCGGCTTCAGGCTGCCCGCTTCCAGAGCCTCCAGCGCATGCACGATGCTTTCGGCCCCGAGCGCCGCGAGCCGGTCGTGCAGCGTCCGGGCGGTATCGTCTTCCGCGATCGGGATCGCGGCCCGGAGCAGCATCGGGCCGGTGTCGAGCCCCGCATCCATCTGCATGATGGTGATGCCGGTTTCCCGATCCCCCGCCAGCAGCGCCCGCTGGATCGGCGCCGCGCCGCGCCAGCGAGGCAGCAGCGAAGCGTGAATGTTGATGCAGCCCAGCCGCGGAATCGCCAGCACCGCGGCGGGCAGGATCAGCCCGTAGGCCGCCACCACCATGACCTCGGGAGCGCGTTCCGCGAGGCGCGCCTGGATGCCTGCCTCCTTGAGCGTTGCCGGCTGCAGCACCGGGAGACCGCGCTCTTCGGCGAGCCGCTTCACCGGCGAGGCGGTGAGCTTGAGGCCGCGGCCGGCGGGGCGGTCGGGCCGGGTGAGCACCAGCACGATTTCGTGGCGGCTCCGGGCGAGGGCGGCGAGGGCGTGCGCGGCAAATTCCGGGGTACCGGCGAATATGACTTTCAAGGGGATTCGGAAACGCTGAAGAAAGCTGCGCGCTACATGGTCTTGCGCTTGAGCTTTTTGAGCTTGGCCAGAATGCGGTGCTGCTTGAGCCGCGACAGGTACTCGACGAACACCTTGCCCTCGAGATGATCCATCTCATGCTGTACGCATACTGCGAGCAGCCCCTCGACATCGAGCCGGAACCGCTTGCCTTCGCGGTCGAGCGCCTCCACGGTGATGCGCTCCGCGCGCCTCACTTTCTCGTAGATGCCCGGCACCGAGAGGCAGCCTTCCTCGCACTCGGCCTCGCCGCTCGCGGCGAGCAGTTTCGGGTTGATGAACACCTTGAGATCGCCGCGATTGTCCGAAATGTCGATCACGATCACCCGCAGATGCACGTCCACCTGTGTCGCCGCGAGACCGATGCCGGGCGCCGCATACATGGTTTCCGCCATGTCATCCACCAGCCTGCGAATTTCGGGAGTAACCTCCTTGACCGGCCGGGCGATTTTGTGAAGGCGTTCATCGGGGTATTGGAGGATTTTGAGAAGCGCCATAAATGCTTGCTAATTTAAGAAACTAGATGCAGAATTTAAACCAAAGCATCAATCCGTATGGCAGGTGCCAGGCGGCAGGGGACCCCGGATGCCGGGGGGATGTGGCCCACTAACTGCGACGGGAGCGTGTTATGCGACGGCTAATTATATCTTTGATTCTGCTTCCCAGTTTGGCTTCGCTGGCAGCGCTCGGCGCAGATCCGGCCCTGACGGACAATCCGCCGGATCGCCATATCGTGGTGCCGGGGGACACCCTGTGGGGGATTGCCTCCAAATACCTCAAGGACCCGTGGAAATGGCCCGAATTGTGGGGCATGAACCGGGACCAGGTAAAAAACCCCCACCGCATTTTCCCCGGGGACGTGATCGTCCTGGAGAAAAACGGAGGCCAGGCCCGCCTGAGGGTCGCCCGCGAGACCGTGAGGCTTTCACCCCAGATACGGGTTCAGGACCTCGGCAGCGGCGCCATTCCGGCCATCCCGGCCGATGCCATCGAGCCCTTCCTGTCCCAACCGCTCGTGATCGAGGCCAACGGCCTGGAAACGGCGCCGATGCTGGTGGGGGCCTACGAGCATCGGGTCGTGCTGGGGCGGGGTGACACCGCGTTCGTCAAGGGCATGTCCAGGGACAAGGGCCAGGCGTGGCAGATCTACCGGTCGGGCCGGCCCCTGGTGGATCCCGAAACCAGCGAAACCCTGGGGCACGAGGCGCTCTACCTGGGTGAGGCCCAAGTGGTGAGTTTCGACGAAATCAGTACAGTGCAGATTACCAAGGCGGTGCAGGAAGTGGCCCGGGGCGACCGCTTCGTGCCTTCGCCGGGCGCCACCTTCGCCAGCTACGCCCCCCATGCGCCCGAAAAGGCGATAAAGGGCCGCGTGATGTCGTCCTACGGCGGTGTGGCCGAAATGGGCAGCAATTCGATCCTCAGCATCAATCGCGGCAAGCGCGACGGCCTGGAGCCCGGCCACGTGCTGGCGATCTACCGCGCGGGGGATACGGCCTATGTTTCCCGCAAGGAGTCGGGTGAGCGGCTGCCCGATGAGCGCTACGGGCTGGCATTCGTGTTCCGCACTTTCGACCGCGTGTCCTACGCCCTGGTCCTGCAGAGCTCGCGCCAGGTCAACGTCCTCGACGTGGTGCAAAACCCCTAAGTCGCGGCGATCCCCGCCTCGTATCGCCCGGCGCGTCGGCCGGCCGGGCCGCTGAGGCGTTGTGGGCCCCATGGTGCCAGATCCCGACCTTCGCCCCTGGGTGGGCCTCACGCTGATCCCCGGAGTCGGGCCCCAGGGGATGCGGCAGCTGCTTTCGGTGTTCGGCGACCCGCAACGGGTGCTGGACGCGGCGGAGTCGGCCCTGCGCAAAGTGGTGGCCCCACCGGTGGCGCGCGCCGTTGTCGAGGGACCCGAGGATAGCGCCGTCGACGCGGCGCTCGCCTGGACCGCTGACTCGCAGAACCACATCGTCACTCTGGCCGATGCCGACTATCCGAACGCGTTGCTCGAGATCCCCGATCCGCCCTGTCTGCTCTATGTGAAGGGCCGGCGAGAGCTGCTCAACCGCCCGGCCATCGCCCTCGTCGGCAGCCGCAATGCCACCCCCCAAGGCGCCGCCAACGCCGAAGAATTCGCCGCAAGCCTGAGCCACGCCGGGTTCACCGTCGTGAGTGGCCTGGCGCTGGGCATCGACGCCGCGGCTCACCGGGGGGGGCTCAAGGGAAAGGGAAGCAGCATTGCGGTGGTGGGTACCGGCCTTGACGTCGTATATCCGGCCAGGAACCGGCCTCTGGCCCACGAGCTGGCAGCCAGCGGAGCGCTGGTTTCCGAGTTCCCCCTCGGCACCCGCCCCCTTGCCGGAAACTTTCCCCGCCGCAACCGCTTGATCAGTGGACTCGCCCTGGGCTGCCTGGTAGTCGAAGCCGCCCAGGAAAGCGGATCGCTGATCACGGCGCGGTTCGCGCTGGAGCAGGGGCGGGAGGTTTTCGCGGTCCCGGGCTCGATCCATTCTCCGCTGTCGAAGGGCTGCCACGCTCTGATCAAGCAAGGCGCCAAGCTCGCGGAATCCGCCCAGGACATCCTGGAGGAGTTGTGCGCAATCCCGTCCGCGGAATCGACCGCTGCGCCTGCGCCGGAGCGCGATGCCGGGGCCGGTGCAATCCTCGAGGTGATGGGGTTCGACCCGGTAGACCTCGATACGCTTAGCCTGAGGAGCGGGCTCGCACCGGAAGCGCTGGCGCCCCACCTGCTGCAACTGGAGCTGGAAGGCGCCGTCGCGGCCCTGCCCGGCGGCCGCTTTCAACGCCTGCGCTAAGTGGCTGGCCTGACGAAAGAATTTTTCGCACGCGCGTACGCGCGTGCGCGAGAACGTTCTTGCGTTTACCCGGCGTTTGTTCTTATTATCTTGCGCTCCGTTGCGGCGCGGCCAGCGGGACTGCCGGGTCCGCGCAGTCGCATTCACGAATTCTGACTTGGAGCCCTCAGCGTAAATGGGTAAATCCTTAATCATCGCCGAGAAACCATCCGTGGCGGGAGACATCGCGCGCGCCCTCGGCGGGTTCAAGAAACACGACGACTATTACGAGAGCGACAAGTACGTGCTCTCTTCCGCCGTCGGCCACCTGCTGGAGCTCGCGGTGCCGGAGCAATTCGAAGTGAAGCGCGGCAAGTGGACCTTCGCCCACCTGCCGGTGATCCCGCCGCACTTCGAGCTCGCTCCCATCGAGAAGAACGCCTCCCGCCTCAAGCTGCTGGTCAAGCTCATCAAGCGCAAGGAGGTCACGGGGCTGATCAATGCCTGCGACGCGGGCCGCGAGGGCGAGCTCATCTTCCGCTACATCGTCCAGCACGCCGCCACCAGCAAGCCCATCCGCCGCCTGTGGCTGCAGTCCATGACGCCGGAGGCGATTCGCGACGGCTTCGCCCACTTGCGCGGGGACGCCGACATGCGGCCGCTGGCGGATGCCGCCGTCTGCCGCTCGGAGTCCGACTGGCTGGTGGGCATCAACGGCACCCGCGCCATGACCGCGTTCAATTCCAAGACCGGCGGCTTCCACAAGACCACGGTGGGGCGGGTACAGACCCCCACGCTCGCCATCGTGGTGGAGCGCGAGGAGCGCATCCGCCGCTTCCAGCCCAAGACCTACTGGGAAGTCGAAGCCACTTTCGGAGTCGCCGCCGGTGAATATACCGGCCGCTGGTTCGATGAAGGCTTCGACAAGGGCCGCGCCACCGAGCACGAGCGTGCCGAGCGGCTGTGGGAAAAGACCAGGGCCGATGCAATCCGTGCCAAATGCCTGGGCAAGCCGGCCAATGTCGCCGAAGAGAGCAAGCCTGCCACCCAGCTCTCGCCCCTGCTGTTCGACCTCACGAGCCTGCAGCGGGAGGCCAACGGCCGCTTCGGCTTTTCGGCAAAAATGACCCTGGGCCTCGCCCAGGCGCTCTACGAGAAGCACAAGGTCCTTACCTATCCCCGGACCGACTCGCGGGCGCTGCCCGAGGACTACCTGCCGACGGTGAAGGCGACCCTCAAGGCGCTCTCCGGCTCCGCCTATGCGCCCTTCGCCGGCCAGGTCCTCAAGGGCGGCTGGGTGCGGCCCAACAAGCGCATCTTCAACAACGCCAAGATCTCAGACCACTTCGCCATCATCCCCACCCTGCTCGCCCCGAAGCACTTGACCGAGACCGAGCAGAAACTCTACGACATGGTGGTGAAGCGCTTCCTGGCGGTGTTCTTTCCGGCCGCCGAATATCTCGTCACGACCCGCATCACCCGGGTCGAGGACGAGCCCTTCAAGACCGAGGGGCGGATCCTGGTGAATCCGGGCTGGACCGCGGTTTACGGCAAGGAAGCGGAGGAAGCGGATGCCGCGCCCAAGCTGCCGCCCGTCGGCGCCAGGGAAAAAGCCGACACTCTGGAGGTGGCCGTCCAGGAAAACCAGACCAAGCCCCCGGCCCGCTACACCGAGGCGACGTTGCTTTCCGCCATGGAAGGCGCGGGCAAGCTGGTGGAAGACGAGGAGTTGCGCGAGGCAATGCGCGAAAAAGGCCTCGGCACGCCTGCGACCCGCGCCCAGATCATCGAGAACTTGCTGCAGGAGGACTACCTGCATCGGATGGGCCGCGAGCTGCAGCCTACGGCCAAGGCGTTCCAGCTCATCACCGCGCTGCGGGGCCTCAAGATCGACGCTCTCGCCTCTCCCGAGCTTACCGGGGACTGGGAGTACAAGCTGGCCGAGATGGAGCACGGCAAATTGAAGCGTGCCGCCTTCATGGGCGAGATCGCCGACACGACCCGGCGCATGGTGCAGCAGATCAAGGAGCACCAGGACGATACCATCCTCGGAGACTTCGCGACCCTGAAGGCGCCGTGCCCCAAGTGCGGCGGCGTGGTGAAGGAGAGCTACAAGAAATTCCAGTGCGAGAAATGCGACTACTCCCTGTGGAAGGTGGTGTCGGCGCGCCAGTTCGAGCCGGAGGAAATCGACGAGCTCCTCGCGAAGCGCGTGGTGGGGCCGCTGACGGGCTTCCGCAGCAAGCTTGGCCGCCCGTTCGCCGCCATGGTGCGGCTCAACGACGGTCATGAGCCCGAGTTCGATTTTGGGGATGGCTCCCGGGGCGAGGAGGGTGCGGCGGAGGCGGTGGACTTCTCCGGGCACACGCCGCTTGGCACTTGCCCCAAGTGCGGCGCCGGGGTGTTCGAGTATGGGATGGCCTATATCTGCCAGAAGGCCGTGGGCAAAGACAAGACCTGTGACTTCCGAACCGGAAAAGTCATCCTGCAGCGGACCATCGAGCCCGAGCAGGTAAAGAAAATGCTGACGACCGGAAAGACCGACCTGCTCGCCAATTTCGTCTCCAAGCGCAACGGGCGGCGCTTCGCCGCGCACCTGGTGCTGAAGGAGGGAAAAGTGGGGTTCGAATTCGCGGCGCGCGGGGAGAAGAAACCCAAGACCGCCGATAAGGCCGCGCCCAAGGCACCGCCCAGGCGGCGGGCGGCGGCGGGCTAGGCTATATCACCGTAGGAGCGAATTTATTCGCGACCTTCGTCGGGAATGAATCCCCTCCTACCAACCTCGCAGGAGCGAATTTATTCGCGACCTTCGTCGGGGATGAATCCCCTCCTACCAACCTCGCAGGAGCGAATTTATTCGCGACCCTCATGCGGCGCGTAAGTCGCGAATAAATTCGCTCCTACCGGGAAGGATCAGACGTCGAGGTTCCTCACCCCGAGGGCGTTGGTCTCGATGAACGCACGGCGCGGCTCCACCAGGTCTCCCATCAGGGTGCTGAAGATTTCATCGGCGGCGATGGCGTCCTCGACCTGTGCCTTCAGCAGGATCCGGGTCTTGGGATCCATGGTGGTCTCCCACAACTGCGCCGGGTTCATCTCGCCCAATCCCTTGTAGCGCTGGATCGTGAGGCCGCCCTTCACTTCCTCCAGCAGCCAGTCCAGGGCCTCCTTGAGTTCCCCGACCAGCCGCTGCTGCTCGCCGCGCTTCACGTAGGCCCCGGGCTTGAGCAGGCCCTTCAGCACCTGGGCCGTCTCCCTGATCGTAGCGTAGTCGCCGCTGGCGAGGAATTCCTCGTCCAGGTAGCTGTAGTGGACGTTGCCGTGGCGCACCACCTTGATCGCCAGGCGGTTCACCTCGCGCACCACGTCGTATTCCGGCGCCACTTCGTAGCCCGTCAGCTCGGAGGCCAAGCGGAACGCGCTGCGTGAGGCGGCCTCGGTGGAGGACAGGTCGACCTCGGGTCCCTTCAGCAGCGCGTGCAGGATCGCGGGGTCAATCAGCCGCGACAGCCGGTCTATCACCGCCTCCGCAAGGAAGTATTGCTTGGCAAGCTTCTCGAAGGCCTGCCGCGGCAGCGCCTCGCCCTCGGCCGCGGGGTACAGCTCCGCCTCCTTCAGGGCCAGGCGCAGCAGGTACTGCTTGAGCAGATGCTCGTCCTTGAGATAGCGCTCCTCCCGGCCGTGCTTCACCTTGTACAGCGGCGGCTGGGCGATGTAGATGTGGCCGCGCTCCACCAGCTCCCGCATCTGGCGATAGAAAAAAGTCAGCAGCAGGGTGCGGATATGGGAGCCGTCCACGTCCGCATCGGTCATGATGATGATGCGGTGGTAGCGCAGCTTGTCCGGGTTGTACTCGTCCTGGCCGATGCCGGTGCCGAGCGCGGTGATCAGCGCGGCGATTTCCTGGGAGGAAAGCACTTTGTCGAAGCGCGCCTTTTCCACGTTGAGGATCTTTCCCTTCAGGGGCAGGATCGCCTGGAACTTGCGGTCGCGGCCCTGCTTGGCGGAGCCGCCGGCGGAATCACCCTCCACCAGGTAGAGTTCCGACTGGGCCGGGTCCTTCTCCTGGCAGTCCGCCAGCTTGCCGGGGAGCCCCATGCCATCGAGCACCCCCTTGCGGCGCGTCATCTCGCGCGCCTTGCGCGCGGCTTCGCGGGCGCGCGCCGCCTCGACGATCTTGGTGGTGATGATCTTGGCGTCCGCGGGCCGCTCCTGGAGGTATTCGGCCAGCGCCTGGCCGACCGCCTCCTCGACCACCGGCCGCACCTCGGAGGAGACCAGCTTGTCCTTGGTCTGGGAGGAGAACTTGGGCTCCGGTATCTTCACCGAGAGCACGCAGGCCAGCCCCTCGCGCATGTCGTCGCCGGTAGTCTCCACCTTGGCCTTCTTGGCGAGTTCCTGCTCTTCGATGTACTTGTTGATGACCCGGGTCATGGCCATGCGCAGGCCCGTGAGATGGGTGCCCCCGTCGCGCTGGGGTATGTTGTTGGTGAAGCACAGCACCTGCTCCTGGTAGCTGTCGTTCCACTGCATCGCCACCTCAACCGTGATGCCTTCCCGGGTCCCCACGCCGTGAAAGATGTTGGGGTGAAGCACGGTCTTGGCCCGGTTCATGTACTCGACGAAACCCTTCACCCCGCCGGTGAAGGCAAAGTTGTCCTCCTTGCCGGTGCGCTGGTCGTGCAGATGTATCTTCACTCCGTTGTTGAGGAACGACAGCTCCCTCAGGCGCCGCGCCAGGATGTCGTAGTGATATTCGACGTGGCCGAAGATCTCTGCACTCGCCAGGAAATGCACCTCGGTGCCGCGGCGCTCGGTCTTGCCGGTCGCCTTGAGCGGCTCGACCGGCTCGCCCATGCGGAACTCCATGTTGTGGGTCCTGCCGTCGCGGCGGATGGTTAGCTTCAGCCACTGCGAGAGCGCGTTCACCACCGACACGCCGACCCCGTGCAGGCCGCCCGAAATCTTGTAGGAGTTGCTGTCGAACTTGCCGCCGGCGTGAAGTTCCGTCATCACCACCTCGGCAGTGGAGCGGCCCTCCTCGGGATGGATGTCGGTGGGAATGCCCCGGCCGTTGTCGATCACGCTCACCGAGTTGTCGGGATGGATAATGACGCTGATCTCGTTGCAGTGGCCGGCGAGCGCCTCGTCGACCGCGTTGTCCACCACCTCGAACACCATGTGGTGCAGCCCGGTGCCGTCGGAGGTGTCGCCAATGTACATGCCGGGACGCTTGCGCACGGCATCCAGGCCCCGCAGCACCTTGATGCTGGAGGAATCGTAGTCGGCCTCCGCCGGTTGTTTGACCAGGGGTTCTGCCACCGCTTTTTCAGTCATCACTGTCCTTGGGTTTCACGGGTAACCGGCGCTAGATGCGCATCGGCATGACGACATACTTGAAATCGGGGTTGCCGGGCACGCTCACCAGCACGCTGCTGTTGGCATCGCCGAAGGACAGGTCCACCGATTCCGCATCAAGGTTATTGAGGACGTCGAGCAGGTAGGTGATATTGAACCCGATGTCGAGGGCATCGCCCCGGTACTCGATCTCGAGCTCTTCCTGTGCTTCTTCCTGCTCGCTGTTGGTGCACACGGTCTTCAGGCTGTTCTCGGTAAGTACGAACCGCACCCCCCGGAACTTTTCATTGGAAAGTATGGCGGCCCGTTGCAGCGCCTGCTGCAGCGTCTCCCGGCTGATCACGAAGTGCTTCTGGTAGTTTTCCGGGATCACCCGGGTATAGTCGGGAAACTTGCCGTCTACCACTTTCGATACCAACGTAATATTGGAAAACCGGAACCGCACCTGGTTCTGGAGAATTTCGACGCTCACCGGTTCGTCGACGTCGGCCATGAGCTTGGCCAGTTCCAGCACCGCCTTGCGCGGAAGGATCACCTCCTGGTGCGGCACGCTGCCCTCGAAGCTCGTGCTGGCGTACGCAAGGCGATGGCCGTCGGTGGCGACCGCCTTGGCGCTGGCTTCCTCCACGACCAGTAGCAGACCGTTCAGGTAATAGCGGATGTCCTGCTGGGCCATGGCGTACTGGACTTCCAGGAAGAGCTGCCGCAGTGCCCGCTGGGGCAGGCTGAATCGGGCGCCTGTCTGGGCACCTTCGGCCAGCCGGGGAAAATCCTCCGCCGGCAGGGTCTGCAGGTTGAAGCGGCTCTTGCCTGCCTTCACCTGCAGCCGATTGTTCTGGGCCTCCAGCGCCACAGGAACGTTATCCGGCAGCGCCCGCAGGATATCGTGGAGTTTTTTCGCGGCCGCCGTCACCGCGTACTCAGCGAGCTTGCCGCCCTCGGCGGAAGTCGATATTTGAATCTCCAAGTCGGTGGCCAGAAACGAGAGTTGGTTCTGGCGGGCTTCGATAAGGACGTTGGACAGAATGGGAAGCGTGTGCCGGCGCTCGACGATGCCGGTCACAGCCTGCAAGGGCTTGAGAAGGGTGTCTCGATCGGTTTGTATTAGTAACATTATGTATAAACCTTGGGACTAGTAATAAGCGCAGGATTATTCCGGGAAAACCAACAAAAACTATTCTATATCAAAAAGTTAAATAAGTAAAAAACCTGGGCATAGCCATCGGGGTACCTGTGGACAGAATGGGGATGGTTTTTTCACGTGCTGCGGAAAAGGGTACTTGTCCACAAACCGTCCCATGCAATCCCCTAGCTTCTGAGAATCTGCAACAGGGTGTTGAAATCCCGGGTAATTTCGGTGTTGCTGACGCGCAGTTGGCCGATTTTATGGCAGGCATGGAGCACCGTGGTGTGGTCGCGGCCGCCGAACGCATCCCCGATGTCGGGCAGGCTCATTTCTGTGAGTTCGCGGGCCAACGCCATGGCCACCTGGCGCGGGCGCGCAATGGTGCGGGAACGCTTCTTCGAGTACATCTCCGAGACCTTGATCTTGTAATAATCGGCCACCGTCCGCTGGATGTTTTCGATGGAAATCTGGCGCGTCTGGACCGCCAGGAGATCCTTCAGGGCCTCCTTGGAGAGCTCGACGCTGATCGGATGCCCGGTGAAGCGGGAGAAGGCGAGGATGCGCTTGAGCGCGCCTTCGAGCTCGCGAACGTTGGACAGGATGTGCTTGGCCACGAAGAAGGCCACGTCCTGGGGCAAGTCGATATTTTCGGCGCTCGCCTTTTTAAGCAGAATGGCCACCCGCATCTCCAACTCCGGCGGCTCCACCGCGACCGTGAGCCCCCAGCCGAAACGGGAGATCAGGCGGTCCTCGATGCCGGAAATTTCCTTGGGGTAGGTGTCGCAGGTGATCACCAATTGCTTGTGGGCCTCGATCAGCGCATTGAAGGCGTAGAAAAACTCTTCCTGCGTGCGGTTCTTGCCGCTGAAGAACTGGATGTCGTCGATCAGCAGCAAATCCAGCGAATGGTAATACTGCTTGAAGTCGTCGAAGGCCTTGTGCTGGTAGGCGCGGACCACGTCGGAAACATACTGCTCGGCATGGATGTAGCGCACCTTGGCCTGGGGATTCTGCTCATGGATCAGATTGCCGATAGCCTGGATCAGGTGGGTCTTGCCGAGGCCCACGCCGCCGTAGATGAACAGCGGGTTGTAGGCCGCGCCCGGACGGTCGGCGACCTGCAGGGCGGCGGCGCGCGCCAGTTGATTGGCCTTGCCGGTGACGAAGCTTTCGAAAGTGAAATTGGGGTTGAGGCGGTTGTGATCGCGTCCGCGCGGCTTGGCGCCATTCTGCACCGGGAGCCGCAGCGCAGGGCTCGGTTGGGCAGCAGTTTCGCCGAGCATGAGCCGGATCTCGGTCGGCCTGCCGTAATAATTTTCTGCGAGGCTCGATACCTGGGTCAGGAATTTCTCCTTGACCCACTGCAGCACGAAGCGATTGGGGGCCACCAGGGTATGGGCCCCCTTGGAGGCTTCATAGCGCAGGGGTTTGATCCAGGTGTTGTACTGCTGGGGGCTAAGTTCGTTGGCAAACCGCTGGAGGCACGAAGACCAGAACTTATCCATCGCCAAGGTGGGCAACTTTAAGAATTATTATGGGTGGCTGAAGCGAACGAGCGAAACATTCTAGTGGGTTTCGGAGAACTTATCCACAGGCTCGCCCCACAATTTCGGTTGACAGAACGGAAGCCAAAGTTTTTAATAGCGAATTTCGTTTTTTCCGCAGCCTGCCGCAAAGGATTCGGTCATGAAGCGCACCTATCAACCCTCGAAAACCCGCCGCAAACGGACCCATGGCTTTCTCGTCCGCTCGCGCACCAAGGGCGGCCAAGCCGTCATCCGCGCCCGTCGGGCCAAGGGCCGCGCGCGGCTCGGCGTCTAAGGCGTTACCGCACTCCCTGCGCGGGGCGCACCGGCTCCGGTACGCGGAAGAATTCGCGGCGGTTTTCGCTCAAGGCAGCACCCGCACCGGCGTTTATTTCCGCATCCATTTCAGGCCGAACAAGCTGCCGCAGGGCCGGCTGGGGTTGGTCGTCCCGAAACGCGCCGAACCCGCGGCGACCCGCCGCAACTACGCGAAGCGGTTGATCCGGGAGTTGGTGCGCAGCCGATTGCGGGACATTCAGGGATTCGATCTGGTGGTGAGACTGCGGAAAGCCATTCTGCGTGAGGACGCGCCGTTGGCGCGGGCAGAGCTTGAGCGGCTGCTGGGCGAGGTGAGGCAATGAAACGCCTGCTGATCGCGATGGTCCGCGCCTACCAGTATGCGCTGAGTCCCTTCATTGGTCCCTGCTGCCGCTTTCATCCCAGCTGCTCCGACTACGCCTGTCAGGCCCTCAAGCACCACGGCGTGGTGCGGGGCCTGTGGCTGGGCTTGAAGAGAATTCTGCGCTGCAACCCATGGCACCCGGGCGGGTATGACCCGGTACCCTGACTAGCCGAACATTCATGGATACCCAACGGCTGATCCTGTTCATCATTTTCTCCTTCTCCATTCTCATGCTGTGGGAGGCATGGCAGAAGGAGCAGCGCCCGCCGCAACCGGCTGCTACGGCGCCCGCGCCGCAGCAGGCCGGCAGCCCGCCGCAGCCGAGCCCGCAGCTGGCCGCGTCCCCGGCGCCGGCGGCTCCCGGCGCGGCCGCGATTCCTTCGGCCGCCGCCGCCCCGGAGGCGTCGGAGAAGATCCTCGTCAAGACCGATGTCATGGTCGTCGAAGTGGACACCCTGGGCGGTGAGCTGAAGCGCGTCGAGCTCCTGAGGCACCAGGACCGGGAAGACAAGAACAAGCGGTTCGTGCTGCTGGAGACGGGGCTCAACCGCACCTATGTGGCCCAGAGCGGGCTGGTTGGGGAGGGCCTTCCCAACCACAAGACGCGGTTTGCCGCCGCCCCCGGAGCGCGGGAACTCGCCGCCGGCGCCGAGAAGCTTGAGCTTAAGCTGAGCGCTGCCGGCCAAGGTGTGGAGGTCATCAAGACCTACACCTTCCGGCGGGGAAGCTACTTGGTCGACGTGGGATTCGAGGTGAAGAACGCCGGCGCCGCATCGCTCCAGCCCTACGCCTACTTCCAGCTGGTGCGCGACGGCAATCCGCCGACGGGCGATTCGAAAATGGTGCCCACCTATACCGGGGCCGCCTATTTCACCGAAAAGGACAAATTCCAGAAGGTGGAATATTCGGCCATCGAGAAGGGCAAGGCGACGGTGCCCCAGAACACGGATAACGGCTGGATTGCCATGCTGCAGCATTACTTCGTGGCAGCCTGGCTGCCCCAGGGCAAGACCGCGCGGGAGTTTTTCGCCCGCAGGGTGGGCGAAAATCTCTATGCCGTTGGCGTGATCGTTCCCGCGGGAGCCATCGACCCCGGCAAAGCGGGGACGGTCACGGTGCCGCTCTACGTTGGTCCCCAGGAACAGGACAATCTGGCGAAGCTCGCGCCCGGGCTCGACCTGGTGGTGGATTACGGCTGGCTCACCGTCATCGCCACCCCGCTGTTCTGGGTGCTCGGGTTGTTCTACAAATGGGCCGGCAACTGGGGCGTGGCCATCATCCTGCTCACCGTGCTCATCAAGGCCGCGTTCTACCCGCTTTCCGCCGCCAGCTACCGCTCCATGGCCAAGATGAAGGTGATCGCGCCCAAGCTGCAGAAGATCAAGGAGCAGTACGGGGAGGATCGCCAGCGCCTGCACCAGGCCATGATGGACCTCTACAAGACAGAGAAGATCAATCCGCTGGGCGGGTGCCTGCCGATCGCGATCCAGATCCCTGTGTTCATCGCGCTGTACTGGGTGCTCCTCGCCAGCGTTGAGTTGCGCCACGCCCCATTCTATTTCTGGATCCTCGATCTCTCGGCGCCCGATCCGTATTACGTGCTGCCGGTGGTGATGGGGATCACGATGGTGATCCAGACCAGGCTCAATCCGACCCCGCCGGATCCGATCCAGGCGAAGGTGATGCAGATCATGCCCATCGCCTTCTCGGTCATGTTTTTCTTCTTTCCCGCCGGCCTGGTGCTCTACTGGCTGGTCAACAACGTCCTTTCGATTGCCCAGCAGTGGCAGATTACCCGCGCCTTGGAGCGGGCCAAGCCTGCCCATGGCAAGCGCTGACCCCATAGCAGCGATCGCCACGCCGCCCGGCAAGGGCGGCATCGGGGTGCTGCGGATGTCGGGTCCCCGGCTGGCGCCACTGGCCGAGGCCATCCTCGGGCGCCGACCGCAGCCGCGGCAGGCGGAGCTCTGCTGGTTCCGGGACGCCGAGGGCGAGCCCATCGACCAGGGCCTCGCCCTGTTTTTCCCCGGGCCCCATTCCTATACCGGCGAGGACGTACTGGAGTTGCACGGCCACGGCGGCCCGGCTGTTCTGCATGCGCTGCTGCAGCGCTGTCTCGAGCTGGGGGCGCGGCTCGCCGCGCCCGGAGAGTTCACGCGCCGGGCCTTCCTCAACGACAAGCTGGACCTGGCCCAGGCGGAGAGCGTCGCCGACCTCATCGACGCCAGCACCCGGGAGGCGGCGCGCTGCGCGCTGCGCTCGCTGCATGGCGAGTTTTCCGAGGCGATCCACGGGCTCACCCGCGGGCTCATCGACCTGCGCATGCTGGTGGAGGCGACGCTCGACTTTCCCGAGGAGGAGGTGGACGTTCTCGCCCGCGCGAATGCGCAGGGCAAGCTCGATCGACTGAAGGAGCGCCTGGCGGAAATTCTCGCCACTGCCCGGCAGGGGAGCCTGCTGCGCGAAGGCATACACGTGGTCCTGGCGGGGCGCCCCAACGTCGGCAAATCGAGCCTGCTGAACTGCCTCGCCGGCGAGGACGTGGCCATCGTCACCGACATTCCGGGCACTACCCGGGATACCATCCGCCAGGCGGTGCAGATCCATGGCGTGCCCCTGCACCTGGTGGATACCGCGGGCCTGCGCGACAGCAAGGACAAGGTGGAACAGCTGGGCATGGCGCGCACCCGGGCTGCCCTGCACCAGGGCGATGTCGTGGTTCAGGTCGTCGATGCCACCAACGGCGTCACCGAGGAGGATCGCAAAATCCGCGCCGAGATGCCCCCGGGCCCGGCCCTCGTCACGGTGGTGAACAAGCTCGATCTGGTCGCGGGGACACCGCGGGTGGAGCGGGAGGGCGGGGAAGTGAGGGTTTACCTCTCGGCCAAGACCGGGGCGGGGATTGAGCTGCTCAGGGAGGTTGTGTTGGAGGCGAGCGGATGGCGCACCGGGAGCGAGGGGGTGTTCATGGCCCGGGAGCGCCACCTGGAAGCCCTGATGGGCGCAGCCGCACACCTGGAAAGCGCGGCAGGGGAGTGGCAGCAGCTGGAGTTCCTCGCCGAGGAGCTGCGGCTCGCCCAGGAGGAGCTGAACCGGATCACCGGGGAGTTCGGCGCCGACGACCTGCTGGGGGAGATCTTTTCCCGCTTTTGCATAGGAAAGTAGCCCGGGAGGAAGCCCCGGGTTTTGTGGTAAAGTTCAAGCCTTTTTTAACCCCCGGAGCCGAGGAGAGGTCGCAGAATGAGCCAAGCCCAAGCCGTTCCCACCGTGGATACCAACGCCCCCGCCTACGTCAAGCACGCCAAGCTCAAGGCGTGGGTTCAGGAAATGGTGCACCTGTGCCGGCCCGACCGGGTTTACTGGTGCGACGGATCCCAGGAGGAGTACGACCGTCTGTGCGACGAGATGGTGGCTTCCGGGACGCTGATCCGGCTCAACCCCAAGCTGCGGCCCAACAGCTTCCTCGCCCGCTCCGACGCTTCCGACGTGGCGCGGGTGGAGGACTGCACCTTCATCTGCTCCGAGAAGGAGGAGGAGGCCGGACCCAATAACAACTGGGTGGCGCCGGAGGAAATGCGCTGGACGCTGAAGCGCCTGTTCGACGGCTGCATGCGCGGCCGCACGCTGTACGTGGTGCCCTTCAGCATGGGGCCGCTGGGCTCCCACATCGCCCACATCGGTGTCGAGATTTCAGACTCGCCCTACGTGGCGGTCAACATGCGCCTGATGACCCGCATGGGGAAAAAGGTTTTCGAGGTGCTGGGAACGGACGGCGAGTTCGTGCCGTGCATGCACTCGGTGGGCGCGCCCCTGGCACCCGGGGAGAAAGACGTCGCCTGGCCCTGCAACCGGGAGCAGAAGTACATCGTGCATTTCCCCGAGACCCGGGAGATCTGGTCCTATGGCTCGGGCTACGGTGGCAACGCCCTGCTCGGGAAGAAGTGCTTTGCCCTGCGCATCGCCTCCAACATGGGCAAGGAGCAGGGCTGGCTCGCCGAGCACATGCTGATCCTGGGCGTGACCTCTCCCGAAGGGCAGAAGACCTACGTGAGCGCCGCCTTTCCGTCCGCCTGCGGCAAGACCAACTTCGCCATGCTGATTCCGCCCAAGGCGATGAAGGGCTGGACCGTGACCACCGTGGGCGACGACATCGCCTGGATCAAGCCGGGACCGGATGGCCGCTTCTACGCCATCAACCCCGAGGCCGGCTACTTCGGCGTCGCGCCGGGGACCTCCGAGGAATCCAACCCCAACGCCATGGCGATGCTGCGGGAGAACTGCATCTTCACCAACGTGGCGCTCACTCCCGGGGGCGACGTGTGGTGGGAAGGCATGACCAAGGCCAAGCCGGCGAAGCTCATCGACTGGCAGGGCAAGAACTGGACCCCGGACTGCGGGCGCAAGGCGGCTCATCCCAATTCGCGCTTTACGGTGTCCGCCAGCCAGTGCCCGTCGCTGGATCCGGAGTGGGAGAACCCGGACGGCGTGCCGATTTCCGCCTTCATCTTCGGCGGGCGCCGCTCCACCGCGGTGCCGCTGGTATTCGAGGCCTTCAACTGGAACTACGGGGTGTACATGGCGGCCACCATGGGCTCAGAGACCACCGCCGCCGCGGCGGGCAAGATCGGCGAAGTGCGGCGCGACCCCATGGCGATGCTGCCGTTCTGCGGCTACCACATGGGCGACTACTTCAATCACTGGCTGCAGATCGGCCACACCGTGGGCAACCCGCCGCGCATCTTCTGCGTCAACTGGTTCCGCCTGGACGAGGAGGGGAACTTCCTGTGGCCGGGCTTCGGCGAGAACATGCGGGTCCTGAAGTGGATGGTGGGCCGGGTCCAGGGCTCGGCCAATGCCAAGCAGACCCCCCTCGGCTGGATGCCCCGGTTCGAGGACCTGGACTGGGAAGGCCTGGAAGGGGTCACGCGGCGGCAGTTCGACAAGCTCATGCACGTGGACACCGAACTGTGGAAGCAGGAGCTCGCCTCCCACGGGGACCTGTTCGAGAAGCTCCAGGAACGGCTGCCCAAAGAGTTCATCCTGAAGCGGGAGCTGTTCCAGCTCTCCCTCTGGCGGTAGGCTCCGGGCGCACCGGGAAAAGGCCGCCTCGGGCGGCCTTTTTTTGTCTCAATCGCGCAGCGACTCACGATGGAATTCTCGGCGGAACTGCTGGTGATCTACGCCTGCGCCTTCGTGGCGGGCCTGATTGACGCCGCGGTAGGGGGCGGGGGGCTGGTGCAGATCCCGGCCCTGTTCGGCTTCCTGCCCGGGGCGTCGCCCGCGGTGGTGTTCGGCACCAACAAGCTCGCCTCCATCGCCGGCACCAGCGTGGCGGTGACCCGGTTCGCGGCCCGGGTGCGGATTCACTGGGGCGCTGCGCTGCCGGCCGCCATGGCGGCCTTCGGATTTTCCTACCTGGGGGCGCGCGCGGTCAGCGCCATCCCGCCCGACATCATCCGCCCGCTGGTACTGGTGCTGCTGGTGGTGATGGCGGTTTTCACCTGGCTCAAAAAGGATTTCGGGCAGACCCACGCTCCGCGTCACGAGGGACTGAAGGAGAAGGCCATCGCCGCCGTTCTGGGCGGGGCCATCGGCTTTTACGATGGCTTCTTCGGCCCCGGTACCGGGACTTTCCTGTTGTTTCTGTTCATCCGCTTCTTCGGCTGGGATTTCCTGCGGGCCACCGCCGCCGCCAAGGTGGTGAACTGGGCCACCAACTTCGCCGCCCTGATCCATTTCGGATTCGCCGGGGCGATCCTGATCGCCGTGGCGCTGCCCATGGCCGTGTTCAACATCCTGGGGGCGGTGGTGGGGACCCGGATGGCGATCAGGGGAGGCAGCGGCTTCATTCGCGCACTGTTCCTGGTGGTGGTCTCGGTGCTGATTGCCAAGTTCGGCTACGACGTCCTGAAGGCCTGGCGCTAGCCGCGACCCGCCGGTGTTTCACGTGAAACACCGGCGTCGGCCCCCGTCGTCAAGTGCTTTGGGCGCCTCGGTTTTTGCGGTATCATGAGCGCCCTTGCGCACCCCCCGGCAAATGAACTTCCCCTCCCGTTTTGACGTGATCGTGGTCGGCGGCGGCCACGCCGGCACCGAAGCCGCGCTGGCGGCGGCCCGCACGGGCTGCAAGACCCTGCTCCTCACCCACAACATCGAGACCCTGGGGCAGATGTCCTGCAACCCCTCCATCGGGGGCATCGGCAAGGGCCACTTGGTGAAGGAGGTGGACGCCCTGGGCGGGGCCATGGCTGCGGCCACCGACGAGGCGGGCATCCAGTTCCGCATCCTCAATTCCAGCAAGGGCCCGGCGGTGCGCGCCACCCGCGCCCAGGCCGACCGGCTGCTCTACAAGCAGGCGGTGCGCCGGCGTCTCGAGAACCAGGAGAACCTCTGGCTGTTTCAGCAGGCGGTGGACGATCTGCTGCTGTCGGGCGACCGGGTGACCGGGGTGGCGACCCAGCTCGGGGTCCGATTCGAGGCGGAAGCCGTGGTGCTCACCACGGGGACCTTCCTCGCCGGGCTGATTCACGTGGGTCAATCCAACTATCAGGCGGGGCGGGCCGGCGACCCGCCGGCGATGAGCCTTGCCCACCGGCTGCGGGAAATGAAGCTTCCGGTGGGGCGGCTCAAGACCGGCACGCCGCCGCGCCTCGACGGCAAGACCATCGACTTCTCGGTGCTGGCGGTGCAGCCGGGCGACGATCCGCCTCCGGTGTTCTCGTTCCTGGGGGAGGCGTCCCAGCACCCGCGGCAGCTGCCGTGCTGGGTGACCCACACCAGCGAGCGCACCCACGACATCATCCGCGGCGGGCTCGACCGCTCCCCCCTTTATACCGGCGTCATAGAAGGGATCGGTCCCCGCTACTGCCCCTCGATCGAGGACAAGGTGGTGCGGTTCGCCCACAAGCACTCGCACCAGATCTTCCTCGAGCCCGAGGGCCTGACCACGCACGAGATCTACCCCAACGGGATCTCCACCAGCCTGCCGTTCGACGTGCAGCTGGCGCTGGTGCGCTCGATCAAGGGGCTGGAGAACGCCCACATCCTGCGCCCCGGCTACGCCATCGAGTACGACTACTTCGATCCGCGGGGACTCAGGTCGTCGCTGGAGAACAAGGCCATCGCAAACCTGTTCTTCGCCGGCCAGATCAACGGCACCACCGGCTACGAGGAGGCCGCCGCCCAGGGGCTGCTCGCCGGCATCAACGCCGGACTCAAGGTAAAGGGCAGGGAACCGTGGTGCCCGCGCCGCGACGAGGCCTACCTCGGGGTGCTGGTGGACGACCTCATCACCCGCGGCGTGACCGAGCCCTACCGCATGTTCACCAGCCGCGCCGAGTACCGGCTGCAACTGCGGGAGGACAACGCGGACCTGCGGCTCACCGAGACCGGCCGGCGCCTCGGCGTGGTGGACGACACGCGGTGGGCCCGCTTCGAGGCCAAGCGCGAGGCCATCGCCGTAGAGCAGGAGCGGCTCAGGCTCACTACGCTCGGTCCGCATTCGCTTCCCGAAGAAGAGGCCACCCGTGTCTTCGGCAAGCCCCTGGAACGGGATTACTCCCTGTACGACCTGCTGCGCCGGCCCGAGGTGACGTACCGGAGCCTGACCGCGCTGCCCGGCGCGGCACCGGCCGTGACCGATCCCCAGGTCGCAGAGCAGGTGGAAATCGCCGCCAAATATTCCGGCTACATCGAGCGCCAGAAGGACGAGATCGCGCGCCAGGAGCAGTACGAGACCACGCGCCTGCCCCAGGACCTCGACTATCGCCTGCTGAAGGGCCTGTCGGTGGAGGTGCAGCAGAAGCTCAACCAGCACAAGCCCGAGACCCTGGGCCAGGCGGCCCGCATCAGCGGCATCACGCCCGCCGCCATTTCGGTGCTGCTGGTGCATCTCAAGCGTGGCTTCGCCGACGCCAAGAAAAAGACGGCATGACTCCGGAGGACCAGCTCGAACGGGGCCTCGCGGACCTGGGGCTGGACCTTGGCCCGGCGATTCGCGCCAAGCTGCTCGCGTACCTGGCGCTGCTCTGGAAGTGGAACCGGGTGTACAACCTGACCGCGATCCGGGAACCGGGGCGGGCGGTGTCCCATCACCTGCTCGATTGCCTGGCGCTCCTGCCGCAGCTCGGGGGCGCGACGCTGGCGGATGTGGGCAGCGGGGCCGGACTGCCCGGAATTCCGCTCGCCATCGCCCGGCCCGAATGGCGGGTGACACTGGTGGAATCCAACCGCAAGAAGGCGGCGTTCCTGCGCCAGGCGGCGATCGAGCTGGGCCTCGAAAACGTCGAGATCGTGGAAGCCCGGGCCGAGGATTTTCGTCCGCCGCAGGGCTTTGAGGTAGTCGTGGCGCGGGCCCTGTCCGACCTGGCGGAATTCATCCGCATCGCCGGGCACCTGGCGGCGCGGCAAGGACGGCTTGCCGCCATGAAGGGGCTCTATCCTCACCAGGAAATCGCCCGGCTGCCGGCCGGCTGGGAGCTTGAAGCGGTGGTAAAACTGCCGGTGCCAAGCGTCGAAGGGGAGCGCCACCTGGTCATGCTGAAGCGGGCCTAGGAGCCTGTCGGACTTAGGATCACGCATGCGACCGTGGCGATTTGATTGCAGTTCTAGACGCAAGACGGCGACGTGTACCGGGTGTCCACGAGGCGGCTTGCGGCGACGAAATGCGGTCAAATCGCCCGGTCCCTTTGGGTTGCGGCCAAAAAGCGCGCTGGCGGTGTTGCCCGGCTGGCCCATATTCCCGATATGGGCTGCACCTCGCGTCGTGCCATCGCGCTTTTTGGCCGGCAACGCATGTGCGACTCTAAGTCCGACAGGCTCCTAGCACAGGGTAATCAGGGAGAACGAATGACAAAAATCATCGCGGTCGCCAACCAGAAGGGCGGCGTGGGCAAGACCACCACCAGCGTGAATCTGGCCGCGAGCCTTTCCGCCGCCAACCGCCGGGTGCTGCTCGTCGATCTCGATCCCCAGGGCAACGCCACCATGGGCAGCGGCATCGACAAGCGCGAGCTGGCGCAGACCGTCTACCACGTGCTGCTCGGCAGCCACGCGCTGGTGCAGGTGCGCCGCCGCTCCGGCCGCGACGATTACGATGTCATACCGGCGAACCGGGAGCTGGCCGGCGCCGAAGTGGAGCTGGTGGACATCGATCAGCGCGAGACGCGGCTCAAATCCGCGCTCGAAACCGTGACCGGCCAGTACGACTTCGTGATCATCGACTGCCCGCCGGCGCTCAATCTGCTCACCGTGAACGGTCTCACCGCCGCCCAATCGGTGATGATTCCCATGCAGTGCGAATACTACGCGCTGGAGGGCCTCTCGGACCTGGTGCAGACCATCAAGAAGGTGCGCGCCCATCTCAACCCGGCGCTGGAAATCGAGGGCCTGCTGCGCACCATGTTCGACCCCCGCAACACGCTCTCGCAGCAGGTCTCGGACCAGTTGCAGCAGCACTTCGGGGACAAGGTGTTCCGCACCATCATCCCGCGCAATGTGCGGCTGGCGGAAGCGCCGAGCTACGGGGTGCCGGTGCTCTACCACGACAAGCATTCCAAGGGCTCCCAGGCCTACCTCGCGCTCGCCGGCGAGATGCTCAACAAACATTCGGCGAATTAAGCAAAGGAGGAGAACGTGGCCAAGCTGAGAGGATTGGGGCGGGGGCTGGATGCCCTCCTGTCGAGCGGCAACGAAACCGCCGTCAAGGAGACACTGCAGACGCTCAGCGTGGCCTTGGTGCAGCCGGGGAAGTACCAGCCGCGCACCCGGATGGATCAGGAATCCCTGGGCGAGCTGGCCGAGTCCATCAAGGCCCAGGGCATCATGCAGCCGATCCTGGTGCGCCCGGTGGCCGATGGCCGCTACGAGATCATCGCCGGCGAGCGGCGCTGGCGGGCGGCGCGGATGGCGGGCCTGAACGACGTGCCGGCGCTGGTGCGCGAAGTCCCCGACGAAGCGGCCCTGGCCATGGCGCTGATCGAAAACATCCAGCGCGAAGACCTGAATCCGCTGGAGGCGGCGGCGGGCATTCAGCGGCTTATCGGCGAATTCCACATGACTCACCAGAATGCGGCCCAGGCGGTAGGCTACTCGCGCAGCGGGGTGTCGAACCTGCTGCGGCTGCTCAATCTCGCGCCACCGGTGCAGGACCTGCTGATGGAAAGCAGGATCGACATGGGGCACGCCCGCGCTCTGCTCGCCCTGTCGTCGGCGAAGCAGATCGAGACCGCCCACATGGTGGCTGCCCGCGGCCTGTCGGTGCGGGAAACCGAGCGCTTGGTGCAGCGCATCGAACACCCCCCGGTGAGGCGTCATCTCCGCGCCAGCCGCGACCTGCTGCGGCTGCAGGAGGAATTATCCGCCAAACTCGGAGCGGGCGTAACGATAAAGCCTGGAAAGAAGGGCTATGGCAAGATAGTAATTACTTACTCAAGCCTGGATCAGCTGGACGGCATCCTGGGCCGCATCAAATAACGGCGACGACTAGCCTTCAGCCTCCTTATGGTGCGGCGCATCAATTCAGCCGCATACACAATACCATGTTTTTTCATATATTTTCGGCATTCCCTGATGGTGCTCCCCGAAAATACGTGCAAATTCGGATTGACGCATTAATAGGCACATAATAAAATTTAATTTTTCGGCCCGAGGGGCCGAAAAATGCAGGACAGCTGCAAAAGCGGCGCGGTGTACCGGGAGCAGCAGGAGGAATCCTCCGCAGGCACCGCAGCCTCGATACCGGCGGCTCACCGGAACACCCGGTGAACTCGCAGAACCCGAGCCGCTGTGTTTTCGCCCATGTTGAGTCCACGGTTGAAACCGTTCCGCGCCGTACTCCGGTGGCAGGCTTTTGCCACCGCGCTGCTGACCGGTGTCGCGGGTTACCTGGTGGGAACCAACGGCGCGATCTCCGCGGCCCTCGGCGGCTTGGTGGGCATGATCGGCGGGCTGGGTTTCGCGGTGGTCGCCTCCCTGCAGAAAGGGGGGACCGCCGGGAGCGTCCTGATCACGGCCATGCGGGCCGAGGCGGTGAAGATCGTGGTCATGATCGCGCTGCTGTGGCTGGTGCTGGCGACGTACAGGGACGTCGTCGTGGTCGGTTTCATCGGCACGTTCGTGGTAACGGTACTGGTTTTCACGATGGCGGTATTCGTCCGAGAGGAATAGGTCGAACAGGGTAGAAACAATGGCTGCCGCTCAAGAACTCACCCCCAATCAGTACATTTCCCACCACCTCACCAACCTGACCGCCTCCATCGGCGACGGTCCGTTCTGGACCCTGCACGTCGACACCCTCGTCACTGCCGCCATCGTCGGCATCCTGGGCATGGGCTTCATCTGGTGGGTGGTCAAGGACGCCACCTCCGGCGTGCCCTCCAAACGCCAGGCCTTCGTCGAGCTCGCCATCGAGTTCATCGACGACCAAGTGAAGGGCATCTTTCACGGCAACCGCCACAGCTTCGTCGCGCCGGCCGCGCTCACCGTGTTCGTGTGGGTGCTGCTGATGAACGCCATGGACTTCCTGCCGGTGGACATCATGGCCTTGTTCTACGAACACGTTCTGGGGCTGCACAACTGGCGCAGCGTGCCCACCGCCGACGTCAATACCACCTTCGCGCTGGCGCTCTCGGTGTGGGGACTGATGATTTTCTACGGCATCAAGGTGAAGGGCTTAGGCGGCTGGATCCACGAGCTGTTCTGCGCCCCCTTCGGCAAGAACCCGCTGCTGTGGCCCGCCAACCTGCTGTTCAACCTGATCGAGTACGTCTCCAAGCCCCTGTCCCACTCCCTGCGTCTCTACGGAAACATGTACGCGGGGGAAATCATTTTTCTGCTGCTCGGCATGTGGGCCGCGACCGGCCTGGCCGGCACCGTGTTCGGCGCCATCCTGGGGGCCGGCTGGGCGATCTTCCACATCCTGATCGTGGTGCTGCAGGCGTTCATTTTCATGATGCTCACCGTGGTCTATCTCTCGATGGCCCACGAAAGCCACTGATTTCCCGTTTAACCATCAACCCCCGCACGAAGAAAGGAAAGCCAAATGGAAAAGTTGCAGATGTTGGCGATGATTCAAGCGTACACCGGCATCGGCATCGGCCTGATGATCGGGCTCGGCGCGGCCGGCGCCTGTATCGGCATCGGCATCATGGCCGGCCGGTTTCTGGAAGGCGCCGCGCGCCAGCCCGAGCTGATGCCGACCCTGCAGGCCCGCGTGTTCCTGCTGCTCGGCCTGATCGACGCCTCGTTCATTATCGGCGTCGGTCTGGCGATGCTGTTCGCCTTCGGCAACCCGCTGCTTGCCGTCATCCCCAAGTAACGGCCAGCGCCGGCTAAGACCCGCTGGAGGGTTTCCATGAATATCAATTTCACCCTGTTCTCGCAGGCCATCGCCTTCGGGATCTTCATCTGGTTCACGGTCCGCTTCGTCTGGCCGTTCATGATCCGCGCCATCGAGGCGCGGCAGAAGGAGATCGCCGACGGTCTGGCCGCCGCCGAGCGCGGCAAGCACGAGCTGGAGCTCGCGGGCAAGCGCGCCGCGGAAGTGCTGCGCGAGGCCAAGCATCAGGCCCAGGAGATCATGGCCCAGGCCGAGAAGCGCGCCGCCGTGATGGTCGACGAGGCGAAGGCTTCCGCCAAGACCGAGGGCGAGCGCCTGGTGGTTGCCGCCAAGGCGGAGATCGACCAGGAGGTGAACCGGGCCCGGGAAAACCTGCGGCTGCAGGTGGCGGCGCTCGCCGTCGCCGGCGCCGAGAAGATCCTGCGCCGGGAAGTGGATGCCAAGGCCCACGCCGACATCCTCTCCTCGATCCAGGCCCAGCTCTAAGCCATGGCCGAAGCCCTGACCATCGCGCGCCCCTACGCCGAGGCGTCATTCCGTCTCGCCAAGGACCAGAACGCGCTTGCCGCCTGGTCCGAGACCCTGGCGTTCATCGCCCGGGTCGCGGCCGACCCCACCATGCAGCGGCTGATCGGCGATCCCAACGTGACTGCCGGGCAGGTGGGCGATCTGTTCCTCGGCATCTGCGGCGACGGGATCCCGGGCGAGGCGCGCAACCTGATCCTGGTGCTGGTGGAGAACCGCCGCCTGCCTCTGCTCCCCCACATCGTGGAGCTGTATGAGGAGCTGAAGGCGGCCCAGGAAGGCGTCAGGGAAGCCCGCATCGTCTCCGCCTTTCCCATGGATGGTGCGGAGCTCAAGACCCTCGTTTCGCAGCTCGAGAAGCGGTTCGCGAGCCGGATCGAGGCCAAGGTGGAAGTGGACCGGGAACTCATCGGCGGGGTCAAGGTGGAAGTGGGCGACGAGGTGGTGGACGCCTCGGTGCGGGCCCAGCTCGAGGCCATGGCCGTGGCCTTGCAGAAGTAGCGGCCGGCCTCCGACAGATTCGAAGACTCAGGAGCGATCATGCAGCTTAATCCTTCGGAAATCAGCGAGCTCATAAAGAGCAGGATCCAGAACCTCGCGGTGAGCGCCGAGCTCAAGACTCAGGGCACGGTGGTGTCGGTCACCGACGGCATCGTGCGCATCCACGGGCTGGCGGACGTGATGCAGGGCGAGATGCTGGAATTCCCCCGCAACACCTTCGGCCTCGCGCTTAACCTGGAGCGCGACTCGGTAGGCGCGGTGGTGATGGGCGAGTACGAGCACATCCGGGAAGGCGACACGGTGAAGTGCACCGGCCGCATTCTGGAAGTGCCGGTCGGCCCCGAGCTCATCGGGCGCGTGGTGAACGCGCTGGGCGAGCCGATCGACGGCAAGGGCCCGATCAACGCCAAGGAAACCGACGTGATCGAGAAG
The DNA here is from genome assembly GCA_016183615.1 of Betaproteobacteria bacterium. Lineage (GTDB taxonomy): Bacteria > Pseudomonadota > Gammaproteobacteria > Burkholderiales > UBA6910 > JACPEG01. Next base: position 121,174 of record JACPEG010000032.1, on the reverse strand, counting down.
GTGGCCCCGGGCGTGATCTGGCGCAAGTCCGTGTCCCAGCCGGTGCAGACCGGGCTGAAGTCGATCGATGCCATGGTGCCCATCGGCCGCGGCCAGCGCGAGCTCATCATCGGCGACCGCCAGACCGGCAAGACCGCGCTTGCCGTGGACACCATCATCAACCAGAAGGGCGAGAACCTGATCTGCATCTACGTCGCGATCGGCCAGAAGGCCTCCACCATCGCCAACGTGGTGCGCAAGCTCGAAGAGTTCGGCGCGATGGAGTACACCATCATCGTCGCCGCCTCCGCCTCCGAGTCCGCCGCCCTGCAGTACCTCGCCGCCTACTCCGGCTGCACCATGGGCGAGTACTTCCGCGACCGCGGCCAGGACGCGCTGATCATTTACGACGACCTCACCAAGCAGGCCTGGGCCTATCGCCAGATCTCCCTGCTGCTGCGCCGCCCCCCGGGCCGCGAAGCCTATCCCGGCGACGTGTTCTACCTGCACTCGCGCCTGCTGGAGCGCGCCGCGCGCGTCAACGAGGCGTACGTGGAGCGCTTCACCAAGGGCGCGGTCAAGGGCAAGACCGGCTCGCTCACGGCGCTGCCGGTGATCGAAACCCAGGCCGGCGACGTGACCGCCTTCGTGCCGACCAACGTGATTTCCATCACCGACGGCCAGATCTTCCTGGAGACCGACCTGTTCAATGCCGGCATCCGGCCCGCCATCAACGCCGGCATCTCGGTGTCGCGGGTGGGGGGCGCGGCCCAGACCAAGGTCATCAAGAAGCTGGGCGGCGGCGTGCGCCTGGCGCTCGCCCAGTATCGGGAGCTCGCGGCCTTCGCCCAGTTCGCCTCCGATCTCGACGAGACCACCCGCAAGCAGCTCGACCGCGGCCGCATGGTGACCGAGCTCATGAAGCAGCCCCAGTACTCGCCGCTCTCCGTGGTCGACCAGGCCGTTACCCTGTTCGCGGTGAACAAGGGCTACTTCGACGACGTCGAGGTGAAGAAGGCGCTGGCCGTGGAGTCCGCCATGCGCTCCTTCCTGAAGACCAAGTACAAGGCGCTCATCGACAAGGTTGCCGGCACCAAGGACCTGGATGCGGACGCCGAGAAGGAACTGGCGGCCGCCATCGAGGACTTCAAGAAGAGCGGCGCGTACTGATCAGCCAGGAACCCTGCAATGGCCGGCTCCCGCGAAATCCGAAACAAGATCAAAAGCGTAAAAAATACGCAGAAGATCACCAAGGCCATGGAGATGGTGGCCGCCTCCAAGATGAGGAAGGCCCAGGACCGCATGAAGCACGCGCGTCCCTACGGCGAGCGCATCCGCCGCGTGGTCGGGCACATGAGCCGGGCGACGGTCGAATACCGCCACCCCTTCCTCATCCAGCGCGACAGCGTGAAGCGGGTCGGCATCATCGTCATCACCTCCGACAAGGGCCTGTGCGGCGCGCTCAATACCAACGTGCTGCGCATGGCGCTCGCCAGGATGAAGGAGTGGGAAGGCCAGGGCGAGAGCATCGAGGTCTGCGCCATCGGCAACAAGGGCTTCAACTTCATGCAGCGCGTGGGGGCCGGCGTGGTGTCCCACGTCACCGGCCTGGGTGACACGCCGCACCTGGCAAAGCTCATCGGCGCCGTGAAGATCATGCTCGACGGCTTCGCCGAGGACCGCTTCGACCAGCTCTACATTTTCTACACCCGCTTCATCAACACCATGAAGCAGGAGCCGGTGATGGAGCAACTGCTGCCGCTGCCCGGCGAGCGCTTCAAGGATACCGGCCAGACCGGCCTCTGGGACTACCTCTACGAGCCCGAGGCCAAGAAGGTAATCGACGAAGTGATGGTGCGCTACGTGGAAGCGCTCATCTACCAGGCGGTGGCGGAGAACATCGCCTCCGAGCAGTCGGCGCGGATGGTAGCCATGAAGTCCGCCTCCGACAACGCCGGCAAGGTGATCGACGAGCTGACGCTGATCTACAACAAGACCCGGCAGGCTGCCATCACCAAGGAGCTGTCCGAGATTGTCGGCGGCGCCGCCGCAGTTTAACGAATTCAAATCGCTATCTAGGAACGAGCTATGGCTATGACCGAAGGAAAGATCGTTCAGTGCATCGGCGCGGTGGTGGACGTCCAATTCAAGCGCGAAGAGATGCCGCGGGTGTACGACGCCCTGGTGATGGATGACATCGGGCTCACGCTGGAAGTGCAGCAGCAGCTCGGGGACGGCGTGGTGCGCACCATCGCGCTCGGCTCCTCCGACGGCCTGCGCCGCGGCATGATGGTGAAGAACACCGCCAACCCGATTTTGGTGCCGGTCGGCCCCAAGACCCTGGGCCGCATCATGGACGTGCTGGGCCGCCCCATCGACGAGCAGGGCACGATCGGCGCCGAGAAATCCATGTCCATTCACCGCAAGGCGCCCCCGTTCGAGGAGTTGCGGCCCACCACCGAACTGCTGGAAACCGGCATCAAGGTGATCGACCTGGTCTGCCCCTTCGCCAAGGGCGGCAAGATCGGCCTGTTCGGCGGCGCCGGCGTGGGCAAGACCGTGAACATGATGGAGCTGATCCGCAACATCGCCATCGAGCACTCGGGCTACTCGGTGTTCGCCGGCGTGGGCGAGCGCACCCGCGAGGGCAACGACTTCTATCACGAGATGAAGGACTCCAACGTGCTTGACAAGGTGGCGCTGGTCTACGGCCAGATGAACGAGCCCCCCGGCAACCGCCTGCGCGTGGCGCTCACCGGCCTCACCATCGCCGAGCAGTTCCGCGACGAAGGCCGCGACGTGCTGTTCTTCGTCGACAACATCTACCGCTTCACGCTGGCTGGCACCGAGTGCTCGGCGCTGCTGGGCCGGATGCCTTCTGCGGTTCTGCGGTGGGCTACCAGCCGACGCTCGCGGAGGAAATGGGCCGGCTCCAGGAGCGCACCACCTCCACCAAGACCGGCTCCATCACCTCGATCCAGGCGGTGTACGTGCCGGCGGACGACCTCACGGACCCCTCCCCCGCCACCACCTTCGGCCACCTGGATGCCACCGTGGTGCTGTCGCGGGACATCGCGGCGCTGGGCATCTACCCCGCCGTGGACCCGCTGGATTCCACCTCCCGCCAGGTGGACCCCAACGTGATCGGCGAAGAGCACTACAACACCACCCGTGCGGTGCAGGCGACGCTCCAGCGCTACAAGGAACTGCGGGACATCATCGCCATTCTCGGCATGGACGAGCTTTCCCCCGAGGACAAGCTGGCAGTGGCCCGGGCCCGCAAGATCCAGCGCTTCCTGTCCCAGCCCTTCAACGTGGCGGAAGTGTTCACCGGCCAGAAGGGCAAGTACGTGCCCCTCAAGGAAACCATCCGCGGCTTCAAGATGATCGTGGCTGGCGAGTGCGATGCGCTGCCCGAGCAGGCGTTCTACATGGTCGGCGGCATCGAGGAGGCCTTCGAGAAGGCGAAGACGCTGCAGTAAGCGGTAAACGGTGAACGGTAAACAGTAAACAGTGAACGGTTAACCGCGGATTAGGAACAGATCATGGGTACGGTCTTTCATGTCGATGTCGTGAGCGCCGAGGAGCAGATCTACTCGGGCGCCGCCGAGTTTCTGGTGGCCCCGGGCGAGGTGGGCGAGCTGGGCATCTATCCCCACCACACCCCGCTGCTCACCCGCATCAAGCCCGGCTCGGTGCGGATCAAGGTGCCGCTGCAGGACGAGGAAGAGCTGGTGTTCGTCTCAGGCGGCATCCTGGAGGTGCAGCCGGACGTGGTGACGATCCTGGCCGACACCGCGGTGCGTGGCGCGGACCTCGACGAGGCCAAGGCGCTGGAAGCCAAGCGCCGGGCCGAGGAGGCCATGAAGGACCAGACCTCCAAGATCGACTACGCCCGGGCCCAGGCGGAACTGGCGGAAGCCATCGCCCAGCTCCAGGCCATCCAGAAGCTGCGCAAGACCCGGCGCTAAAGCGCGGCCCGCCCGGGTCGCGAATAAATTCGCTCCTACATCTGCTTGTAGGAGGGGATTCATCCCCGACAGAGGTCGCGAATGAATTCGCTCCTGCCCCGCTCCACGGGTACCGCGAACCCACCAAGGCAGCTTCGGCTGCCTTTCTTGTTTTATACTTGGCGTTTTGTCGCACCCCGCATCGCATCCGTTATGACCGCGCTCAACGTGGTGATCCTCGCCGCCGGCAAGGGCATCCGCATGCACTCCAATCTCCCCAAGGTGCTGCACCCGCTGGCGGGCCGGCCGCTCCTCGCCCATGTCATCGAAACCGCCCGCGCGCTGCGCCCGAAGACCCTATCCGTGGTGTACGGCCACGGCGGCGAAGAGGTGCCCAAGGTCATGGGCGGCCACGGGGTCATCATCTGGGTGAAGCAGGAGCCCCAGCTTGGCACGGGCCACGCGCTGATGCAGGCGCTCCCGCACCTGGAACCCAAAGGCGTAACGCTCGTCCTCTATGGCGACGTGCCGCTGGTGAAGCGGGAAACCCTGGAGAAAATACTTGCCCACGGCGACAAGGCCCTCACCCTTCTCACGGTGGAGCTCGACGACCCGACCGGCTACGGCCGCATCGTGCGCAACGCAAAGGGCGACGTGGTGAGAATCGTCGAGCAGAAGGACGCGAAGCCCGCCGAGCGCAAGATCCGCGAGATCAACACCGGCATCATGGCCATCCCCGCCGCGCGGCTTGCCGGGTGGCTGAAGCGCCTGAAAACGAACAACGCCCAGAAGGAGTACTACCTCACCGACATCATCGCGCTTGCGGTGAAGGACAAAGTCAAAGTCGCGGCGGCGCAGCCCGAAGGCCCGTGGGAGGTGCTTGGGGTGAACAGCAAGGCCCAGCTCGCCCAGATCGAGCGCGTCTACCAGGCCCAGTGGGCCTACCGTCTGCTCGACCAGGGCGTGACCCTCGCCGACCCGGCGCGCATCGACGTTCGCGGGAGCCTCGCCTGCGGGCGCGACGTCGCCATCGACGTCAACTGCGTGTTCGAGGGCAAGGTGAGCCTCGGCGACCAGGTACACGTGGGCGCCCACTGCGTGCTGAAGAACGTGAGCGTGAACAGCGGCACGGTGATTCACCCCTTCAGCCACCTCGAGGACGCCGAGATCGGATGCGACTGCCGCATCGGTCCCTACGCCCGGATCCGCCCCGGCACCCGCCTCGACGCGGAAGTCCACATCGGCAACTTCGTGGAAGTGAAGGCAAGCCAGGTGGGCGCCAGGAGCAAGGCCAACCACCTGGCCTACGTGGGCGACACCACCGTGGGAAAAAACGTCAACATCGGCGCCGGCACCATCACCTGCAACTACGACGGCATCAATAAGCACCGCACCATCATCGAGGATGACGTCTTCATCGGCTCCGACACCCAGCTCGTGGCCCCGGTCACGGTGCGCAAGGGGGCGACGATCGGCGCCGGCTCCACTATTACCCGCGAAGCGCCCCCCGATGCGCTGACCCTCTCCCGCGCCAAGCAGGTCACCGTCCCCGGCTGGAAGCGGCCGGTGAAAAAGCCAAAGGGAGAGACGTGAACGGTGCCCCGGAATCCAGGACAACCCGGGTTGCATCCGATGGGCTCATGGCGCTATCATGTTTGATAGCATCACAGGAGGTATACCATGGGACAGGTGATCGTGCGAAACCTTGACGACGAGACGATCGCGGCGCTGAAGGCGAAAGCCACGCTGCACGGCAATTCGCTGGAGCAGGAGCTGCGCAGGATTCTTGCCGAGGCCGCCAGACCGGGGCCGCAGGAGCGCTTGGCGCTCGCGGACCAGATAAGGGCGATGACTCCCCGCAAGCGTCAAAGCGACTCCACGGCGCTGGTGCGCGAGGATCGGGACCGGTGACTTGGGTCGTCGATGCCAGCGTGGCGGTGAAGTGGTTCGTGGAAGAGGTGCGCTCCGCTGGAGCACGAGCGGTGCTCGCCTCGGGTGAACCCGTCATCGCCCCCGACCTGATCGTTCCGGAAACCTGCAACACGGCCTGGAAGAAGGTCGGCCGCGGCGATATTTCCCGCGAGCAGGCCGAGGCCATCGTGCGAATCCTGCCCCTGTCCTTCGACCGCTTGGCGCCGACCGCGTCCCTGTCATCGCGCGCCCTGGAGCTGGCGCTACGATTCGACCACCCGGCCTACGATTGCTTCTACCTGGCCCTCGCCGAGTCGGAGAATTCGGTATTGGTGACCGATGACCTGCGCGTGATCGAACTGGGCAAAAAAGCCGGCCTCGGTAAATTAGTAAAGGGCTTGGGTTCCTTTGAACGTCGGTCCAGGTAGGTCCGGGTCGTGAACAAATTACTCTTGCCTGATTCCTGACATGTGCGGCATCGTCGGCGCCATCGCCAAGCGTAACGTCGTTCCCATCCTGCTCGAGGGTCTGCGCAAGCTCGAATACCGCGGCTACGACTCCGCCGGGATCGCGGTGATCAACGGCGGCCTGCGGCGGCTGCGCAGCGTCGGGCGCGTGGCCGAGCTCGCCGCCATGGCCGAGCGCGCCCAGACCAACGGCGTCCTGGGCATCGCCCACACCCGCTGGGCCACCCACGGCGCGCCTTCCGAGAAGAACGCCCATCCCCACATCTCCGGCGAGGGCCTGGCGGTGGTGCACAACGGCATCATCGAAAACCACGAAGTCATGCGCGAGCGCCTGAAGCGCGTGGGCTACGAGTTCGTCTCCGACACCGACACCGAGGTTATCGCCCACCTGGTGGACCTGCACTTCAAGAAATTCGCCGACCTGTTCCAGGCCACCCGCCGGGCGGTGGCAGAACTCCACGGCGCCTACGCCATCGCCATCGTTTCGGCGCAGCAGCCCGACAGGCTGGTGGTGGCGCGCAAGGGCGCGCCGCTCCTACTGGGTCTGGGCGAAGGCGAGAACTTCGCCGCCTCCGACGCCTCCGCCCTGCTCCAGGTCACCCGCCGCATGATCTACCTGGAAGAAGGCGACGTGGCCGACCTCAAGCTCGACAGCCTCACCATCTGCGACGCCGAAGGCCGGACCGTGGAGCGCCCGGTGCACGAGAGCAAGCTGTCTGCCGACGCGGTGGAACTGGGCCCCTACCGCCACTACATGCAGAAGGAAATCTTCGAGCAGCCGGGGGCGGTGGCCGCCACCCTGGAGATGGTGATCGGCGCGACCGCCCTGTCGCCGGAGCTGTTCGGCGTGGGCGCGGCCGAGGCCCTCTCCAAGGTCAACGCCGTCACCTTGGTCGCCTGCGGCACCAGCTACCACGCGGGACTGGTGGCGCGCTACTGGCTCGAATCCCTGGCGGGGATTCCCTGCAACGTGGAAATCGCCAGCGAATACCGCTACCGCGACAGCGTGCCCAATCCCGAGGCGCTGTTCGTCACCATCTCCCAGTCGGGGGAGACGGCGGACACCCTGGCGGCGCTGGTCCACGCCAAGGCCATCGGCCACAGGCACACGCTGTGCATCTGCAACGTCGCCGAGAGCGCCCTGGTGCGCCAGTCGGACCTGCGCTTTCTGACCCGCGCCGGCCCCGAGATCGGGGTCGCCTCCACCAAGGCCTTCACCACCCAGCTGGCGGCGCTGTTCCTGCTGACCCTCGTGCTCGCCAAGCTGCGCGGCCGGCTCACGCCTCAGCAGGAGCAGGACCACATCACGGCGCTGCGGCATCTCCCCAAAGCGCTCTCCCACATCCTCAAGCTCGAACCCCGCATCGCCGGCTGGTCGAAGCGCTTCGCGCCCAAACAGCACGCGCTTTTCCTCGGGCGCGGCATGCACTTCCCGATCGCCATGGAAGGCGCGCTCAAGCTCAAGGAAATCTCCTACATCCACGCCGAGGCCTACGCCGCGGGCGAGCTGAAGCACGGCCCGCTGGCGCTGGTGGACCGGGACATGCCGGTGGTGGCGGTCGCGCCCAACGACGCGCTGCTGGAAAAGCTCAAGTCCAACCTGCAGGAAGTGCGCGCTCGCGGCGGCGAGCTCTACGTGTTCGCCGACCAGGACAGCCATATCAACGAAACCGAGGGCGTGCACATCATCAAGATGACCGACCACGCCGGCATGGTTTCCCCCATCCTGCACGTGATCCCGCTCCAGCTCCTCGCCTACCACGCCGCGCTCCAGAAGGGCACCGACGTGGACAAACCTCGCAATCTGGCCAAAAGTGTCACCGTCGAGTGATACAACCCCCTTCCCCTTGAGGGGGGAAGGTCGGCACGGACCGGCTGGCCCGGCGTGAGCCGCGGAGATCACTCCCTCCCCCTTGAGGGGGGAGGGCTGGGGAGGGGGTGAAACCCTTCCCTACGACGTCGTCATTCCGGCACATGCCGGAATCCAGGCTTTCCCGCTCCGGTTCACACCCGTGGATCTGCCACAACCCAGACCGTCCGCAGTCGCATGACAAGGCCGGAGGCGAGTGCTAAGATGACTATCCATATGACCATCTGGAAGAAATCATGGACACCCGCAAACGAGCTGTAAGCGTTGCCGACGCCAAGGCCCACTTGAGCGAGCTGCTCGACCGGGTGGAAGCCGGCGAGGAAGTCGTCATCACACGGCGCGGCCAGGCAGTGGCCCGCCTATCCGCGGAAAAAGGGCCGAAGAAAACTCTGCCCCTGCGATCCCTGGCCGAATTCCGGGCGCACATGCCCCGCTGGAGGAAATCCAGCGCCGAGCTCATCCGCGAGATGCGCGACGAAGGCCTTTGAACCCCGTGTACTATTTCGACACCAGCTTTCTCGCGCCCCTGATTCTGGAGGAGTCGACGACGGCGCGCATCGAATCGTTCATGGCGAAACTCCCGGCCGGCGCGCTTTTTGTGAGCCAGTGGACCCGACTCGAATTCTCGAGCGTGCTGGCGCGGGAAGTCAGGATCGGTGGGCTCACGCAGCCGGAAGCGCGAACCGCCGGTCGGCAATTCGATCGGATGGTAGAAGATGCCTACCACATCCTCACGCCTTCCGCATCAGACTTCGATACAGCAAAGGAATTTGTAGAAAACTACGCCACGAAACTTCGGGCTGGAGATGCCCTGCACCTCGCGATCGCCCGGAATAACGAAATGAGGACGGTGTACACGTTGGATGAAGGGCTGATCAAGGCCGGAAAGCGGCTTAAGGTGCCGGTATCCCGAGGGATCAGGTAGCCCGTTTCCGTGATCGAACCTGGGGGACGGCTGATCGCGAGCTGTCCCGGGTCCACCGGATCGCGGCGTAGCCCCCGGGGGACGCCCGCAGTGGTCAAAAACTGACCCCGCGGACCTGGCTTCAGAGGCACGCATAACCTAGCAGCCTGTCGGACTTAGGATCGCGCATGCGACCGTGGCGATTTGATTGCAGTTCTAGACGCAAGACGGCGACGTGTACCGGGTGTCCACGAGGCGGCTTGCGGCGACGAAATGCGATCAAATCGCCCGGTCCCTCCGGGTTGCGGCCAAAAAGCGCGCTGGCTGTGTTGCTCGGCTGGCCCATATTCCCGATATGGACTGCACCTCGCGTCGTGCCATCGCGCTTTTTGGCCAGCAACGCATGGGTGACTCTAAGTCCGACAGGCTGCTAGGGTTCAAAAAATGGCTCGCTCCCGTCGAAAAACCCCGGTCTTCGGCATGACGACCAGCCGGAGCGAAAAAACCGACAAGAAGATCTGGCACGGACGCGCCCGTGCGGCAGGCCGGCTGCGGCCCCAGGATGATCTCGATGCCGTTCAACCCCTCGACGTGCGGACGGTTTCCAATCCCTGGAGCATGGCCAAGGACGGACAGGAATCCACGCGGCCCGGTCCTCGCGAAATACCCCGCCCATGCTGAAGATTTCCAACCACGTCGCCATCCCCGACGCCGAAATCGAAATCAGCTTCGTGCGCGCCCGCGGCGCCGGCGGCCAGAACGTCAACAAGGTCGCCACCGCCGCGCATCTGCGCTTCGACATCCGCGCCTCCTCGCTCCCGGAGACCTACAAGGAGCGGCTGCTGGCGCTGCGCGACTCGCGCATCACCAAGGAAGGCGTCATCGTCATCAAGGCCCAGGCCGCCCGCACCCAGGAGCGAAACCGCGAGCAGGCCCTGGAGCGGCTGCGGGAGCTCGTGAAAAGCGTCGCGATCGCCCGGCGCAAGCGCATCCCGACCAAGCCGACCCGCGGCTCCCGCGAGCGACGGCTCGAGGCCAAGACCAAGCGGGCCAGGACCAAGGCGCTCCGGGGCACGGTGACGGAGTAATCAGGAAACCTCGACCCATTCCAAGGGAGGGAAAGGCCGGGGATGGGGTACTCCCTTCACGAATCTGACGCCCTGAATTCCGCGATCCGGAAAGGCATCATCCATCGCGTTTAACGGGGAAACCTCGTTCTTATCCCGCCAATCCCCTTGACTCCATTGACATTGGAAGCCAATCCGGAAAGACTTTTCCCCCACATGCCGGATGAGAACAAAGCCAGAGAGAATATCGACCGCCTGCTCGCCGCGGCAGGCTGGCGTGTTTGCGACGTGGATCAGGCCGACCTCCAGGCTTCCCGCGGCGTCGCGATTCGCGAGTTTCCCCTCAAGCCCGGCCACGGCTTCGCGGACTACCTGCTCTACGTCGATCGCAAGGCGGCGGGGGTCCTGGAAGCGAAGCCCGAAGGCTTCACGCTGACGGGCGTCGAGACCCAATCGGACAAATACACCAAGGGGCTTCCCGACACTCTTCCCAGCTGGGAAAACCCCCTGCCGTTTTCGTATCAGTCCACCGGGACCGAAACCCGCTTCACTAATGGCCTCGATCCGGAACCGCGCTCGCGCAATGTTTTTGCTTTCCACAAGCCCGAGACGCTCGCGGCCTGGCTTGTCGACTTTGTTACTCCCTCTCCCCTCGTGGGAGAGGGTTGGGGTGAGGGGGCTGCGCTCAAAGCCGCCGACGCACTCGGGAACGCGACTCGACTCGGTACTGGCGTAAGCGCAGGCCGGTACGATGCGAGTCCCGGAACCTTCCTCGCCCGCATGCAGTCGCTGCCCCCGCTCGTCGAAGCCGACCTCTGGCCCGCCCAGATCATCGCCATCAAAAACCTGGAGGCCTCGCTCGCTGCCAACAAGCCCCGCTCGCTCATCCAGATGGCTACTGGCTCCGGCAAGACCTACACCGCGATTAGCTTCATCTACCGCCTGATCAAGTTCGCCCGCGCGCAGCGGGTCCTGTTCCTGGTCGACCGCGGCAACCTCGGCGACCAGACGCTCAAGGAGTTCCAGCAATACGTTTCGCCGTACAACAACTACAAGTTCACCGAGGAATACATCGTCCAGCGGCTCACCTCCAATAAGCTCGACACCACGGCGCGCGTGTGCATCTGCACCATCCAGCGCCTGTACTCGATGCTGAAGGGCCGCGAGCTTGCCGACGAAGACGACGACGCGTCGGTCGAGGGGCTGGAGAAGGTGTTCAAGGACGTCCCGCCGATCGAGTACAACCCCAAGATCCCGATCGAGACCTTCGACATCATCGTCACCGACGAATGCCACCGTTCGATCTACAACCTCTGGGCGCAGGTGCTGGAGTACTTCGACGCCTACCTCATCGGCCTCACCGCGACGCCCTCCAAGCAGACCTTCGGCTTCTTCCACCGCAACCTGGTGATGGAGTACCCGCACGAGCAGGCAGTGGCCGACGGCGTGAACGTCAACTACGACGTCTACCGCATCCGCACGCAGATCGGCGAGGCCGGCTCCAGGGTGGAGGCGGGCTACTTCGTCGAGAAGCAGGAACGCGAGACGCGCGCCAGGCGCTGGGAGCAGCTTGACGAAGATCTCGCCTACGAGGCGAATCAACTCGACCGCGACGTGGTCGCGCCCGACCAGATCCGCACCGTCGTGCGCACCTTCCGCGACCGGCTCTTCGCCGACCTCTTCCCGGGCCGCACCTGGGTGCCGAAGACGCTCATCTTTGCCAAGGACGACGCCCACGCCGAAAACATCGTGCAGATCGTGCGCGAGGAGTTCGGCCGCGGCAACGACTTCTGCCAGAAGATCACCTACCGCACCACCGGCGCGGACCCGAAAGAGTTGATCAAACTATTCCGCAACAGCCCCATGCCGCGCATCGCGGTCACCGTGGACATGATCGCCACCGGTACAGACATCAAGCCGGTGGAAGTGGTGATGTTCATGCGCCGGGTCGCGAGCCGCTCGTTCTTCGAGCAAATGAAAGGCCGCGGCGTGCGCGTGATCGAGCCCGACGATTTAAAGGCCGTCACCCCCGACGCGCCGGTCAAGGACCACTTCGTGATCGTGGACGCCGTGGGCGTGTGCGAGGCGGAGAAGACCGACTCCCGGCCGATGGAAAAAAAGCCCTCCGTCTCATTCGAGAAGCTCCTGCAGGCCGTGGCCTTCGGCAACACGGAAAGCGACGTGCTCTCCTCGGTGGCCGCGCGCATCGCGCGCATGGAGCACCGCACCGCGCTCCAGGACGAGGCCAGAATCCGCGCCGCGAGCGGCGGCTTGGGGCTACGCGACTTGAGCCGCGCGATCGTGCGGGCGCTCGACCCCGATGCATTTCCCCCCTCTCCCCTCGCGGGAGAGGGCCGGGGTGAGGGGGCAGTAACACAAGCGCGTCAAGAAGCGGTGAAACCCCTCCTCGACCCCAAACTCCGCGACCTTCTCATCGAAATCAAGCGCAAGAACGAGATCACCATCGACCACGTGAGCCAGGACAGCGTGATCGAAGCGGGCTTCTCCGCCGACGCGCTCGCCCGCGCCCGCGGCATCGTGCAGTCCTTCGAGCGTTTCATCGAAGAGCACAAGGACGAGATCACCGCGCTGCAGGTGCTCTACAGCCGGCCCTATCGCCAGCGCCTCAAGTTCGAGGACATAAAGGACCTCGCCGAGCGCCTGAACGCGCCGCCGCACCTGTGGACCGAATCGCAGCTCTGGCAGGCCTACGCCGCGCTGGAAAAAGACAAAGTCAAGGGCGCGAGCGGCCGGCGCATCCTCACCGACCTCGTCTCGCTGGTGCGCTTCGCGATGCACCAAGAGAACGAGCTGGTGCCGTACCCCGAGCGCGTCGCCGCCAACTTCAAGGCCTGGCTCGCCCACCACCAATCCACCCCCTCCCCCCTCGCGGGGGAGGGGCGGGGAGAGGGGGCCATTTTTCCCCCTCCCCTTCAAGGGGAGGGCCAGGGTGGGGATGGGGTTCAGCGCCCTCGTTTCACCCCCGAACAACTCAAATGGCTTGAAATGATCCGCGACCACATCGCGGCGAATCTCGGCATCGAAATCGAAGATTTCGAATACGCGCCGTTCAACAAAGAGGGCGGCATCGGCAGGGTGCATCAGCTCTTCGGCGCTGAATTGCCCACAATGCTCGCTTTGCTTAACAACACACTCGCGGCATAATTCCGTCGGAGGTTCTTTTATGGCAAACGTCATTGATCAGCACCGCGACGAAGTCGCCACCCTGTGCCGCCGCGCGGGCGCGCGCCGGCTGGACGCCTTCGGCTCCGCCGTTCGCGCCGATTTCGATCCGGCAACGAGCGATCTTGACTTCCTCGTTGAATTTGACGAGGTGCCGCCGGCCCAGTACGCGAAGGCGTATTTCGCGCTGAAAGAGGGGCTCGAAGCGCTGTTCGGCCGCCCGGTGGACCTCGTCACCGAAGCGAGCCTCGCCAACCCATACTTCCGCGAGCGCGTTGCCGCTGAGCGCCGCACCGTCTATGCACGCTGACGCACGCAAGCTGTTGTGGGACGCCCGGCAGGCGGCAGACCGCGTCGCGCAATACACCGCCGGCAAGAGCTTTGCCGACTACCTGGTAGACGACATGCTCCGCAGCGCCGTCGAGCGCCAGTTCGAGATTATCGGCGAAGCCTTCAGCCAACTGCGGCGCGTCGATCCCGCAACCGCTGCCGCAATTCCCGAGCTTCCGCACATTGTCGCGTTCCGCAACATTTTGATCCACGGCTACGCAAGCGTGGACAACCGCCTGGTCTGGGGCGTGGTTGAAGCAAACCTCGCATCACTACGCGCTGTCCTCGAAAGGCTGCTCGCGCAAGCGTGAGCAGATCACAACGATGCGGGACCACATCGTCACCAACCTCTGCATCGAGATCGAGGCCTTCGAGTACGCGCCGTTCAACAAGGGAGGCGGCAATGGCAAGGTACATAAGCTTTTCGGTGGGAAGCTGCCGAAGGCGATTGAGGCGTTGAACAGGGGGTTGGCAGCGTGATGCAGGAGGCGCGCCTTGGTGATGTTGCCGTCTCGATGAAGAATGGACTTTACAAGCCCGTGTCCTAATATGCAGACGACGGCACACCGTGCCTGCGCATGTACAACATCGATGGCGGTCGGATTGTCTGGCGTGACATTAAGCGGATGCGCGTTAGCCCGGACGAACTCGAAGAGTACGGACTGCGAGAGGGTGACCTGTTGGTAAATCGCGTTAACAGCCGCGAGCTCGTCGGCAAAACGGCCGTAATACCATCGGGTCTTGAGTCCAGTGTTTTCGAAAGCAAAAACATTCGGCTGCGGCTAGACCTGGACAAGGTGCGGCCGAAGTTCATCAACTACCAACTGCTTGCCTCTGGTCGGCGTTACTTCTCAGGAAACGCGCAACAAGTCGTAGGCATGGCCTCAGTGAGCCAGAAGCAGCTCGCTGATTTTCCGATCGTACTTTCCGATTTGGCGACGCAAGATAGGATCGTCGCCGAAATAGAAAAGCAGTTCTCCCGCCTCGACGAAGCCGTCGCCAGCCTCAAGCGCGTCAAGGCCAACCTCAAGCGCTACAAGGCCGCTGTCTTAAAAGCCGCCGTCGAAGGCCGCCTCGTCCCCACCGAAGCCGAACTCGCCCGCCGCGAAGGCCGCCGCTACGAGACCGGCACCCAACTCCTGCAATGCATCCTCGAAACCCGCCGCAGCCAATGGAAAGGCAAGGGGAAGTACAAGGAACCCGAACCTCCCGATACCGCCCATCTACCCGAACTGCCGGAGGGATGGACATGGTCTACCTATGGGCAAGTTGGACAATTGCAGCTCGGCCGACAACGTGCACCCAAGTACCACTCGGGGCCGAATATGCGTCCTTACCTGCGGGTCCAGAATGTCTTTGAGGATCGAATCGATCTCTCTGACGTAATGGAGATGGATTTCTCGCCAGGCGACTTTGAGAAGTATCAGCTGGCACCGGGGGATTTGCTTCTCAACGAGGGTCAAAGCCCAGAGCTCCTTGGGCGTCCGGCGATCTATCGTGGTGAGCTTCGGGGTGCTTGCTTTACGAATACGTTGATTCGGCTCAGAGCCATCGGGGGTATGAATGTGGAGTTCGCCTTGCTTCTAAGCCGCCACAATATGCACGCGGGACGTTTTGTGGATGAAGGCACTATTACAACGAATATTGCACACCTAAGCCTCGGGAGGCTCGCAACGGTAGAGTTCCCGCTTCCGCCCTTGGCCGAGCAGACCCGCATCATCGCTGAAGTCGACCGCCGCCTCTCCCTCGTTCGCGAAACCGAGGCCCAAGTCGATACCAACCGAAGACGCACCGGGCGACTGCGTGACGCGACTCTAAGTTCTGCCTTTGGTGGGTAAGCGCCTTTTACGGCTGAGAGCGGGGAGCGCGGTTATGAAGGAGCGCGCATCCAACTCCAAAGTGCATCGGGTTTGAAGTTGAATTCGCGGTGTTTGTCAGAACATCTGTTGAACAAAGCCGTGGCCACAACGATGTAATTGGGAGGTAATGATGCAAAAAGAAGAGCGAATCGAATTTTCGATCCAGGGGCCTGGCGTTGATAAGACGCTTCGCCTTGATGAGTTTGACGATATTGTCGGGGCCTACCGGCAAATTTTAGACCGAGCCTACTTGTCGATCTCCGGACGTAAGCGGCTAGCCAAGAGCGACCGCGAGTTGTTCTCAGTTACCGTACTTGACTGGCGGCACGGTTCTGTCGTGATGGACCTAGCGGTGGTAGCTGTGCCTCTGCTTCAAGGCTATGTGGAAATGGGGAGCGGCCTTCCGCATTTTCTTACCATCTCGGAGGTTATTGAGCTTACCTATAAGTTTTTGAAGGCAAGAATCGAGCAATTCGTGAAGACTGGAAAGGAGCCTCGCGTGGAAATCGTGAATAGTCCCAACGCTCAGGTTTATCTTAACGTGGGAAATGGAACCATTCAGGTCACACAAAATATTGTTGATGCCGCAAACGCGACGGAACCGCACTTCAGAAAATTAACATCGCATATCGATGGCGATCGTATCAAGGAGATTGGATCGCGTTCCCAGGGCCACGCGCTTTCGCTCACTGCTGAAGACAATCAATACTTCAACCCGAGCACCGAGATAGATGCGGAGAACAGGGTGATTACGGCAAAAGTGTATCGCTTTGACATCGAATCGGGCGTAGGCCGACTACGGGTGCTTGCGGCCGCAGATATGGCGCAGGGTGCAGACTACCGATTCGAGGTGATTGGGAAACAGGCGCTTGATCCCTACGTTGACGCACTCCATTCGGGCGTCAAGGCGTCGCAGCTTACTGTGTTAAGGGAGGTAATACGGCACCCGAGCGGGACCACGTCTGTTGCTGGCCTTCAGGTTGTGCAAATACGGTGATTAGCTGTTCAGTGCATTGCGGATCGGAGTAACTTTCCCGTAATTCTTGGACCGGGGTCGATTTGTTGTGAGCGCAATGTCTTGCGCTGAAACGAATATGGGGATTGGACCCTGCTTGCGCCGGATTGGCGCGAGGCACTGAAGTCGCGCGGCGGATTTGAGCCATTACGACCTCTTCATCGGCGTCGACTACTCTGGCGTGCTTGCTGGCGCTACTGATGGGTTTGCAGGCCGGACTGCCGCCACAGGATTTCTCGCCGCTGGAGTGACGCGGTAAGAAGCGCTACTTTGCCGGCATCCACGCCGCCCTGGGGTGCGATTACCGGCTGCTTGCAAAGGTGTTCGAACGGGTTATCGAGGAGACCCGGAAGCGCGCCGCTTCCAGTATGCGATGAGCGCCTTGGTGTCGGCCGGCTGCAGCTCACTGGCATTCACGTCAAACGGCTTGCGGATGCCTTCAACGGCAGAGGATGTCTTCGCCGACACCCAGAGGCCGGTTCGAGCTTGGGCGGAGGAGCGCAGAAAACGGTTTGACTTGGAAAGCTTCATGCAATAGGTATACGCCGACGGCTTATTTCAGGCCCCAGACAGGAAACCGAATTGATGAACACGAGCACTATTGTCCAAAAACTCTGGAACTACTGTAACGGCCCACGGCTCGGATAGAGCGTCGCCCGTTCGCCGGCACGCGAGCACGCAGGTGCTTGCGTGCAACCCCGGCTCACACTGCGAGACGTTAGCATTGTAAAACAATGCACTTTGGACTATATTCGCTATTTGCAAATAGCGAATGAGGCCCCATGTACCGGTCGCGAAAAAATCCTCAAATCGCCCTGAAGCCGCAGGACCTCGTGGTTCTTCTGCGCCTTTCGCTAGCGAAAGAACGCGTGCCGAGTTATGCGGAACTCGCTGCGGAGCTGGGAATGACCGCCTCCGAGGTGCACGCGGCGCTCGAGCGCGCGCACGCGGCGCAGCTCGTGCGCAAGGACCGGTCGCGCCCGCCGGCGCTGCTGCGCGAGGCGCTCCGGCATTTCGCGCTCCACGGCGCGGCCTACGCCTTTCCTGCCGTGCGCGGGGAAGCGACGCGCGGATTTCCGACGGCGTACGCCGCCGCTCCGCTTCGTGACCTTGTTGCCCAGCCGGCCGCGGAGCCGCCGCCGGTATGGCCGCATCCGAAGGGACCCGTTCGTGGCGTCGCGCTGTACCCGCTATATCCGAGCGTTCCGGGGGCCGCGACGAAGAACGCGGCGCTCTACGAACTGCTCGCGCTGTTCGACGCATTACGCGCGGGTGCGGCGCGCGAGCGCAAGATGGCGAGCGATCTGCTGGCCGAGCGCCTGGAATGAACCCGAACGATCCAAACGTCGCGATGGTCGAGATTGTCGCCGCCCGGCTCGGCACGCTGCGCGAGCGCGTGGTGTTCGTCGGCGGTTGCGCGGCCGGGCTGCTCATCACCGATCCCGCGCTGCCTGCGATCCGCGTCACTGAAGACGTGGACGTGGTCGTGGAAGTCGCGACGCTCGCCGACTACTACAGGCTCGAGAAGGAGGTGGCGGCTGCGGGATTCCAGCGCGACCTGCGGGAGGGAGCGCCGATTTGCCGTTGGCGGGCTGGGGAAGCCGTTCTCGATCTCATGCCGACCGACAAGGGGATTCTCGGTTTCGCCAACCGATGGTATCCGCTGGTGGTCAGGACGGCGCGCAGGGCCGCGTTGCCGAGCGGTGCGCAGATCCGGCTCATCCGGGCGCCGCTGTTCGTCGCGACCAAGCTCGAGGCGTTTCTCGATCGGGGCAACGACGACGTCCTGATGAGCCACGATCTTGGCGACGCGCTCGCGGTCATAGACGGTCGCGAGGAGCTGCTCGCGGAATTCGAAGACGCTGATGCGGAGGTGGCAAGCTTCGTCGGAGACATGGTTGCCAAGCTGTTGGCAACGCCCAAGTTCGCGAGTTACCTTCCGGGACACCTGCCGGGCGACGAAGCGAGCCAGGCACGACTTCCCGAACTCGAGGCAAAGCTTGCCCGACTGGCAGGGTTCGCCACGCGATGAACTCCTCCACCATCGTCCAAAAGCTCTGGAACTACTGCAATGTGCTTCGTGATGACGGCATGTCGTATGGCGACTACGTCGAGCAGCTCACCTACCTGCTGTTCCTCAAGATGGCCGACGAGCGCGCCCGGGCGCCGTACAACCAGAAGAGCCCGATCCCAGCCGGGTACGACTGGCCGAGCCTGTTCAAGCGCGACGGCGACGAGTTGTTCGATCACTACCGCCACACGCTGGAGAAGCTCGGGGCGGCGAAGGGGCTGCTCGGCCTGATCTTCGGCAAAGCGCAGAACAAGTTCCAGGATCCGGCGAAACTGCGGCGGCTGATCGTCGATTTGATCGACAAGGAGAACTGGTCCGCGATGGGTGCGGACGTGAAGGGCGACGCCTACGAGGGCCTGCTGGAGAAGAACGCCCAGGACACGAAGTCGGGCGCGGGGCAGTACTTCACGCCGCGGCCGCTCATCCAGGCGATCGTGGAGGCGGTGGCGCCGCAGCCCGGCGAGCGAGTCTCCGACCCGGCCTGCGGCACGGGCGGGTTTCTGCTTGCCGCGCACGACTATGTCGTCGCGAACAACCCCAACCTCACCAAGGATCAGAAGCGCCGGTTGAAGGAAGACGCTTTCAAGGGCGTGGAACTGGTGCAGGGCGTCGCGCGCCTGTGCGCGATGAACCTGATGCTGCACGGCATCGGCGGGCTGGAGGGCGAGCCGATCGAGGTCAACGACTCGCTCAAGGCCGATCCGGGCGAGCACTTCGAAGTCGTGCTGACCAATCCGCCGTTCGGGAAGAAGTCGAGCTTCACCGTGGTCGGCGAGAATGGCGAGGCGTCGAAGGAGAAGGAGACCTACGAGCGCGACGATTTCTGGGCCACCACCTCGAACAAGCAGCTCAATTTCGTGCAGCACATCAAGACGCTGCTCAAGGTGAACGGCCGCGCGGCGGTGGTGGTGCCGGACAATGTGCTGTTCGAAGGCGGCGCGGGCGAGACCATCCGCAGGAAGCTCCTGGCCGACTGCGACGTGCACACGCTTCTGCGCCTGCCCACGGGCCTGTTCTACGCGCAGGGCGTGAAGGCGAACGTGCTCTTTTTCGACAAGAAGCCTGCCTCAGAGACGCCGTGGACCAAGAAACTCTGGATCTACGACCTGCGCACCAACAAGCACTTCACGCTGAAGACCAACTTCCTCAAGCGCGCGGACCTGGACGAATTCGTCGCTTGCTACAACCCGAAGAACCGCCACGAGCGGAAAGCCACGTGGTCCGACAAGGACGCCCCTCACCCCAGCCCTCTCCCCGCAAGCGGGGCGAGGGAGGTGGGTTTGCAGGGCCGCTGGCGGGCGTACGACTATGAGGAGCTCATCGCCCGCGACAAGGCGAGCCTCGACATCTTCTGGCTCAAGGACGAATCGCTCGCCGACAGCGACAACCTTCCCCCGCCCGACGTGATCGCCCAGGAGATCGTGGAGGACCTGGAGGCGGCGCTGGAGCAGTTCCGTGAGATTGCGGCGGATCTGGGAGAACGGAATGCCAAAGAGGGAGGAAAGTAATGGAGAAAAAACGCTCGCCGCTTAAGGCGAACCCACTGCGCAATCCCGGGCAGTCGCTTGACGAGCAGCGGCTCGATTTGGCCTACGATGAACTTCTAACCCCATCGGCAATGGCTCTCATGCTATTGCTGCTCGCGGCAATCGAATGGTGGCGGTATTTCGTCCCAAGTCCACCTCGACCAATCTTGTTCTCCTTGTTCGCAGTTGGTGGATTGGGCTACGCGATCTATAAGGTCCGGCGCGCGTGGCCGAAGCTTCGTGCACTCCGGCAGGCCAGCCATGGCGAAAAGATCGTCGGGCAGTTCCTCGAATCGCTGCGGGAGCGCGGCTATCGCGTGTTCCATGACGTCGCCGGGGAAGGATTCAATCTTGATCACGTGCTGGTGGGACCCGCAGGCGTTTTCACAATCGAAACCAAGACGCTGAGCAAACCGGCTCGCGGCGAAGCAAAAGTGTTCTTCGATGGGGAGCGGCTGCTGATTAACGGACTGGAGCCGGACCGCGATCCGCTGGTCCAGGCCAAGGCACAGGCCCGGTGGCTGGGTGATCTCTTGGCGGACAGTACCGGGCGGCGGTTTCGCATATGGCCCGTTGTGCTTTTTCCCGGATGGTATGTCGACGAACCACATGGCCTGAAGCGGGAGTTGTGGGTGCTGAACCCCAAAGCGCTCCCCGCGTTTCTCGATCACGAAGCAAAGGTTCTTGAGCCGGAAGATGTGCAACTCGCGAGCTTTCATCTGTCCCGGTTTATTCGAGGGTGCGACGAGAAAAATAGGTAGCCGAAAAAATGCATTGGTGCCGTTTTTTCTTTCAGCAGGACCGTCGCATCTCCCGCCCGCCTAATCGCGCCCCTCGACTCAGGACCCTGTCTCCAACGCCCGCCGCAGCTCCTGCGCCGTGAGCGCCTTGCCGAACACCGCGGTTCCGGCGTCGAACTCCTTGGCGCGGGAGAGCGGCCCCACCACCACCGGCTCGAAGCCGGCCTCCTGCACCAGGCGCGACGCGATCCGTAGCGCCTCGGCATCGTCGCCCGCCAGCGGCACCGCCACCCGCTCGCCCTTACGGTGGGCTTCGCTCTTCAGCGCGTAGTGGGGGATGGTGTTGAAGGCGCGCACCAGGCGCACGCCGGGAAGGAATTCCGCTGAGGCGACGCCGGTGCCCTTGCTGCGCGCCTCGTTCGCCATGTCGCCGTCGCGGGAGGGGAAGGGGTTTCCGGTGTCCAGCACCACCTTGCCCTTGAGCTCGGCGGCGTAGTCGCGACCCACCTGGGGTAGCGCGCCGTAGGGCACGGCGATGAGGATCACTTCGCCGAAGGCCGCCGCCTCCTTGGGGGTTCCCGCCCGCGCCTTGGGTCCCAGGCGCTGGGCCAAGTCCTTGAGCTGTTCGGGATGGCGCGAGGAGAGCAGCACTTCGTGGCCCGCTCTTGTCCACAGCTCGCCGAGGGTGCCGCCGATGCGGCCGGCGCCGATGATGCCGATCCTGAGGCTGGCGCTCTGGGCTTTCGCGACGCGGGCCGGGAACGGCAGGCCGGCGAGCGCGAGTCCCAGTCCGGCGGCGAGGAGCAATCTGCGGCGGCTGGGTTTCAGCGTGTCATTCGCGTGCATGGCAGGTCTCCTGGAGGAAGGGGCGTTCCGCGCGCTCGGCCGGGCGGCGTGTGCCGGCGGACCGGAGACAATGATGAAAGCGATTCCCGGCGGAAGGCAAGAGCCGCCGGGTGCCCCGGACAGATTTTCCTTGGTATTTCAGCCCCAAGGCCTCATACTGCGGGCCTTGCCTCCGGTCCGGGCCTCCCCCGGCCGGGGTTCCCGTCGAGGGGCGCGGCCCGCGCCCCTTGTCCCCTGACGAAGTCCACCGCGGCCGCGTGCGGCTGCCAACCGAGAGGAATCCCCCATGGCCAAGGAAGAATTGGTGGAAATGGACGGCCTGGTGCGGGAGGTGCTGCCCAACACCCAGTTCCGCGTCGAGCTCGCCAACGGCGCGATGGTGCTCGCCTACGCCGGCGGCAAGATGCGCAAGCACCGCATCCGCATCCTGGCGGGCGACCGCGTGACCCTGGAGATCTCGCCCTACGATTTGACCAAGGGGCGGATCAATTTCCGCCACCTGGACGAGCGGCCCGCCGGCGCCCCCGCCGCGCGCCGCCCCACGTTCCGCCGGCGCTGAGCGCAATCCCGTTTCGCCGGGGCGCCACCCTCGCCGCCACCGGTCGCGCAACACCCTTGGCGGAGGGCGATTGCCCGGGTTCGGATGCCTTGACCCCCGGGCCCCATCTCGCCCAAACTGGCGTCCCATGAGCCACAAGCACGAGAACCTGATTCGCGCCATCTTCCGCGACCCGGTGAGCAGCAACATCCACTGGCGGGAAGTGGAGTCGCTGCTGCGCCACCTGGGCGCCGAGGTCGAGCCCCTCTCCGGGGCGCGCCTGCGGGTGCGGCTCAACGGGCAGGAGGGCATCCTGCACCGCCCCCACCACAGCAACGAGCTCGACCGGCAGGGCGTCCAGCATTTGCGGGAATACCTGGCCCGCGCCCGGATCACGCCCGCGCTCTACGAGGCGGGGCGGGACAAGTAGGCGGGGCGAACCGCCCCGCGCCCTCTGCTGACCGCGGAGGCTCTCAAGTGCTCACCCGGTTGCGGCCTTTGTTCTTCGCGCGATAGAGCGCCTTGTCCGCCGCCCGCAGCACCTCTGCCGGTGAGTCGAGCCTTCCGCCGCGCTGGGCTGCTCCGATGCTCACCGTCACCGACACCGTGCGCTCCGGGTCCGCGGCCCGGCGCCGCCTCTCCCCGGACTCCTTTTCCTGCGGCCGGTCCTTGCCGCGAATTGCCATGGCGTAGCTTTCGATCCGGCTGCGCAGCTCCTCCAGATGCGGCAGCGCTTCCTTCACCGAGCGGTCGGGAAACAGCACCGTGAACTCCTCGCCGCCGTAGCGGAACGGCCGGCCGCCGCCGTTCACCTCGGCAAGCCGGGCGCCCACCAGCTTCAGCACCTGGTCGCCGACGTCGTGGCCGTGGGTGTCGTTGAACTGCTTGAAGTGATCCACGTCCACCATGGCGATGGTGTAGCCGGGCCCGAGCGAAAGCAGCCGCTCGTTGAGGGCGCGCCGGCTGGGCAGCCCCGTGAGCTCGTCGCGGAATGCCATGCGGTGGGATTCCTGCAGCACGGCGACGAGAAGCATCGCCCCCGACGCCGACAGGAACAGGCCGAACAGCGCCGGCGATCCCGCCGCCTCGCAGGCGATGAGGAAAGCCAGCAGCGCCCCGGCCATGCCCGTGTCCACCGGCGAGCGGCGCCGCACCGCCTTGAACGCCGCCGCGCCCAGCGCGCCCGCCATGAGGGCGAAGGCGAGGTGGGGCGTGGGCGCGCGCCCGAACAGCCAGTGGTCGAGCAGCGCCTGCCACGCCATTCCGGAAAATTCCGTGCGCCCGGCCGAAGCGACCCAGGCGGTGAACAAGGCCTGGGCCGCCATCGCCGGCAGCCAGCGCAGGTTGCCCCGGTGCGCAACCCCGCACTCGGGCAGGAGCGAGAGCAGCAGGAAATTGAGCGGCACGAATACCGCGGCGCCGGCGAGCGCCGCCCGCAGCGCGAAGCTCTGGGCCCCGGTTTCCAGCGCCAGCTGAAATCCTGCGTAGGCGATGAAGAGCGCCACGGTCGCCAGCAGCACCCGGCCGCGATTGAACCAGGCGGCGATGGCGGCGCCGAGGGCCAGCACCCCATAGGGGCCGTACACCTTGAGTCCGGCGAGGGAAGCCGGGAGCAGCGGCCCGGCGAGGGCCAGGAGCGCGGCGGCCACCAGCACCGCGAGGGGCGCCGCGACGGGCTTGAGGCTGCGGCGAAGCAGAAGATTCACCGGGGCAATTCTACCGCCGCCGCCGGCGTCTCGGGCGAAACTAGAGCAGTCCGCCGAGCTTGGGCCGGTATTCCTGCCAGACGATGTCGCAGTCTTCCTTGGCGCAGGCGGCGAGGAGCTCGATCAGGGGAAAGGCGCGCTGGTGGAGCGAGACCCTGGGCTCGCTGTCCCGGTCCTTCTCATCGCCTTTCTCGCCGGGCCGGCTGTCGGGGGCGGCGGCGACACCGCGCCGGAGGTTTTCCAGGGCGGCGGGAATGTCGGAGGCGAGCAGCGCGCCGGGCAGATCGCCGCTCATGCCCATGAGCTTGAGCAGCGCGACCGCCACGTCGCCGAACATGATGAGGTTGCCGACTTTGCTGTCGAATTTGACGAGCACGGCGTTATTTCTCCTTCGGGCTGTGCAGCCCTTCGGCCGGAGACTTGTAGGCGCCGGAGCGGATCTGGGCCACCATGTTGGCGAGGCTCACCGCGGCGTTCTCCACCTGCACGAACAGGTCCGGATCGGCGTCGAGATCCTCGTGACTGGTGGCGTACGGGCGGTAATAGCCGATCCAGGTGTCGAGAGTCGCCGCCGGCCCCGCCGGGATGAGGCCGATGTCGATCAGCCAGTCGGTGAGCATGCGCCGCAGATTTTCGGGGCCCGCCGCGTCACCGTGGGCGATCACCGAGAACGCGCGCCCGGCGAGATGCTTGGGATAGGGCCAGCCCTCGAGTTCCAGCGCCTTTGCCATCGCCGGGTCCTTGCCGTGGGTGGAGGTGGGATCGGGATTGCCGCCGTCGGCGCATACCAGGCGGTCGATCATGAGCTTGAGGCTCGCCGGCGTCTGGTACCAGTGCACCGGGCAGATGATCATGACGCCGTGGGCCGCCACCCAGCGCTGGTAGATTTCGTTCATCCAGTCGTTGGATTGGCCCAGCGCGTGGTTGGGATAGCAGGTGCAGGGCCAGTGGCACAGCGCCTGGGAAGTGGAGACGCAGGCCTTGCACGGGTAGATCACTTTCCACGGCTCGTCGGCGAGGGTCGAGATGTCGAGAAAGTCCACCTCGTGGCCCGGCATCGCCTCGATCACTTTCTGCGCCGCTTGCGCCAGGCGCCGGGTCTTGGAAATTTCCCCGGGGCAGGTGTGTTCGCTGCGGGTCGAGCCGTTGACGATCAGGATGCGGGATTTGGACTTGGGGTCCTTCTGGCGCTTTTCCGCAGCCTGGATTTTCGCCCGGGTTTCGAGCCATTCGACGGCCACCTCGAACCCGGGCTCGGCGAAGCCCGGCCCGGCGGGCGCGAGCCGCGGCGACTTGCGGTACGCGATGTAGCTGTCCCACACCTTCTCGAACACCTTGTCCAGCTCGGCGCGCACCTCTTCGAACACCGGGTCGTAGAACTTCTGGAGAAAGCGCTCCCGCACCTGCTCCTTGGTGAGCGGCACCCAGTCGGTCTGGCGCCGCACGGCGGGCTTGGTCATGGTGCACCTCCTGGTCGGTTGTTGTTTCGTGCTGCCGGGGACGCCTTTGGTCGGGGCGTGGGCCCGCGCCTTACGGGCGAAGCGGGGAGCGGCGAATAACCGCGAGCGCGCCTCAGGTATGCAGCTCGATCACCTCGCCGTCGGTCACGGCATGCTCGCGTCCCACCTGCTGGCCGTCGAAGCCCGTTGAATTCCACACCCGGGCGTATTTCAGGGACTGGGCCACGTCCTTGTGCACGAGTTTCGCCACGTCTTCCACGGTCTGGCCGCGGCGCAGGGTGAACGGCCGTTCCTTGTCCGCGGGCTTGCCCGGGAGCTTGGTGTAGACGCGCGCCACGCCGAGGCTCCTGAACAGCCAGGGGCCGAGCCGGTCGAGACCCTTTCCGGTGGTGGCGGACACGGCGAGGGCGGGGTAGCGCAGCCCCTCCAGTTCCTCGAAGGTCTGGACTTCCGCCTCCGGGTCCGTCTCCAGGTCCGCCTTGGTGGCGACGAGCAGCGTCGGCAGCCGCAGCGCGAAGGGGTCGTCTTCCCCAGCGACGGTCGGCGCGGAGTCGCCGTTCCAGCGCTCGCTGAGGGTGACGCGCTTTTCCTTGAGCACCGCGTGCAGCGTCTCCACCTGCTCCATGCACGCCGCGTCGTTGAGGTCCACCACCAGCAGGCAGGCATCCGCTGTCTGCAGGGTGCCGGCGAGCCAGGGCACCGGGTGATCGGGAGACACCGCCGGCAAATCCACGAGCTGAAAACGGATGTCCTCGAAAGGCATCATGCCCGGCTCGGGATACTGGGTGGTGAAGGGATAGTCCGCCACGTGGGCGCCGGAGCCGGTGAGCCGCGCGTGCAGCGAGGATTTTCCCGAGTTGGGAGGGCCAAGGAGCGCGATCTGGGCGGCGCCCTCGGGCCGGATCACCAGCGCCGGGCCGGTGCGGGAGGCGCCGCCCTTCTTCGGCCCTTCGATCTCTTCGGACAGTTCCTTGATGCGGCTCTTGATGTCGGCCTGAAGGTGGTCGGTGCCCTTGTGCTTGGGCATGGTGCGCAGCATTTCCCGCAGCCCTTCCAGGCGATCGCGGGGATCGCGGGCCCTGCGGAACGCGGCCTCCGCGGCCTTGTATTCGGGCGACAGGTTGGCGGGCATGGGACGGACAAAACGGGAGACTCCCTTTATTCTAGCAGCCTGTCGGACTTAGGATCGCGCATGCGACCGTGGCGATTTGATTGCAGTTCCAGACGCAAGACGCCGACGTGTACCGGGTGTCCACGAGGCGGCTTCCGGCTATACTGCGGCGGAAACCGGATTGCGGGCCGGCGCCGGCCCCGGGAGAACGGCATGAAGCGGATCGAAAGCCTCGAAGCGCTGGAGCAGCGGCTCAAGAAATTCGTCGCCGAGCGGGACTGGGACCAGTTCCACAGCCCGAAAAACCTCAGCATGGCCATTGCCGCCGAGGCCGCCGAGCTGATGGAGCATTTCCAGTGGCTCACCCTGGAGGAGAGCGACAACCTGCCGCCCGAAACCCGCGACGAGGTGGAGCTGGAAGTCGCCGACATCCTGTTCTTCCTGCTGCGGCTGTGCGACCGGCTCGACATCGACCTGCTGGCGGCGGCGACGAGGAAGGTCGCCATCAACGAGAAAAAGTACCCGGTGGAAAAATCCCGGGGGAAGTCCACCAAGTACACCAAGCTCTAGCAGCCTCTCCTGTTCGGGGAGAGGAGCTCCGAAATGCTCGCCTACCGCCACCTGTTCCACGCCGGCAATTTCGCCGATGTGTTCAAGCACGCGCTGCTGGCGCGGCTGCTCCTGCTGCTCGCGCGCAAGGACAAGCCCTTCTGTTATCTCGATACCCACGCCGGCACCGGTCTCTACGATCTTTCCCACCCCTGGGCCAAAAAGCTGGCGGAGCACCGGGAAGGCATCGCCCGGCTATGGGGAAGGAAGGACATTCCGGAGGCTTTTGCGCCTTACATGGAGGCGGTCCAGGCAGAAAACCCGGACGGGAAGCTGCATTTTTATCCCGGCTCGCCGCGGGTGACGCGCCGCTTCCTGCGACCGGGCGACCGCATGGTGCTCAACGAGCTCAACAAGAAGGACTTCGCCGAGCTCAAGGAGCAGTTCGGCCGCGACAGGCAGGTGGGGGTGCATTACGGCGACGGCTACCAGGCGCTGAAAGCCCATCTGCCGCCGAAGGAACGGCGCGGGCTGGTGCTGGTGGATTCCTCCTTCGACCGGGCGAAGGAATTCGACCGGGTGGCGGACGCGCTGGGGCTCGCCCACGAGCGGTTTGCCACCGGGGTGCTGGCGTTCTGGTATCCGCTCATGGAGGCGCCGGCGATCCGCGCCTTCGAGCGCCGGGTCGCCGCGAGCGGGGTGCGCAAGATCCTCAAGCTGGAGCTGTCGGTGCTGCCGGAAACCTGGAGCCAGAGCCTGCGGGGTTGCGGGTTGCTGGTGGTGAACCCGCCCTTCGGGTTCGAAGAGGAAGCGGCGCCGATGCTGGAGTGGATGCGCGTAACGCTCGCCCAGGGCGGGCCGGGGGCCTGCGAGCTTGGCTGGTTAGTTCCCGAGTAGGAGGGGATTCATCCCCGACCGGTGGTCGCGAATGAATTCGCTCCTACGATGGGGTGTAGGAGGGGATTTATCCCCGACCAAGGTCGCGAATGAATTCGCTCCTACGGGGGTAAGAGGGGATTAATCTCCGACTTCATTGCTGCTTCGCCACCGCCTTCTCGAACAGCGCCTTGTACTTTCCGTAGCCTTCCTTCTCCAGGTCTTCCACCGGGATGAAGCGCAGCGACGCCGAGTTCATGCAATAGCGCAAGCCGGTCGGCCTGGGTCCGTCATCGAACACGTGGCCCAGGTGCGAGTCCGCGTATTTGCTGCGGATCTCGGTGCGCACCATGATCCAGGAGCGGTCCTTCTTCTCCACGATGTTCCCCGCTTCCAGAGGGCGGGTGAAGCTGGGCCAGCCGGTGCCCGAGTCGTACTTGTCGAGCGAGCTGAACAGGGGCTCGCCGGAGACCACGTCCACGTAGATCCCGACCCGCTTGTTGTCCCAGTAGGTGTTGTGGAACGGCCGCTCGGTGCCTTCCTTCTGGGTCACGTGGAACTGCTCGGTGCTGAGCTTCGCCTTGAGCTCCTCGACGCTCGGCTTGCGGTAGTTCTTCCCATCCCATGCCATGGCATTGCCTCCGATCAACAGGGCGAGCAAGAGGATTGCTGCACGCTTCATGGTCCTTCCTCCTCCTCCGCTTTCACCGGCCCGCCCCGATGGCGGACCGTTTCGTGCAATGAGTCGCGGCCCCCCGGTTTTTCCTTACGGCCTCGCGGCTTACCCCTTCGAGCGAAAGGGGCTAGGATTAAGCCGATCATGGTCACTGCCCGGTTCCGTTTCTACGAAGAGCTGAATGACTTCCTCGCGCCCGAGCGGCGCAAGCGGGAGTTCGACTACCGCTGCGCCCGGGCGGCGACGGTTAAAAACGCCATCGAGGCCCTCGGCGTGCCCCACACCGAGGTGGAGCTGGTGCTGGTGAACGGCGAATCGGTGGAATTTTCCCATATCCTGCGCGAGGGGGACCGGGTCGCCGTGTACCCGCGCTTCGAAACCTTCGACATCCGGACCCTGCTGCGGGTTCGCCCGAAACCGCTGCGGGAGCCCCGGTTCGTGGCGGATACCCACTTGGGAGGGCTGGCCCGGCTGCTGCGCACCCTGGGCTTCGACACCGTGTACGGCAACGGCTTGTCCGACGAGGACATCATTTCCATCGCCCTCGGCGAGGGCCGGGTGATCCTCACCCGGGACAAGGCGCTGCTCAAGCGCCGGGAGGTGACCCACGGCTGCTTCGTCCACGCGGTGAAGCCGCGGGAGCAGATGAGAGAGCTGGTGGAGCGCCTGCAGCTCGCCTCCGGTTTGCGGCCCTACTCGCGCTGCGTCCACTGCAACGCAGTGCTGAAACCCGTCGCCAAGGCGGCGGTGCTGGAGCGAATTCCCGCGTCCGTGGCCCGGCTTTACGACGAATTCCTGCTGTGCCCGCCCTGCGACCAGGTGTACTGGGTGGGCGACCACTGGCGCGAGATGCGGGCGCTGCTGGGGGATGGCGGGCATTGAGCGGCGGACTCCCGGGACCCTGTAGAATAGGCAGCTCAAGCAAACACGCAATAACCGCCATAACCCACCGTGTTTTACCTGGACCTGTTTCGTGCTCTCGAGCGGCATCGCGTGCGCTACCTGCTTGTCGGTGGACTGGCGATGAATCTTCACGGGGTGGCCGCGGTGGAAGACCTGGTGAAGCTGAAGCAGGACACGGGCCGTAGCCAGGACCAGGACGACGTCGATCTCCTGAAGCGCATTGCGAAACCCTGAACATGACAACCGGCGCAGGTCAGGCAAGGGGCGGATACCATTACCGCGTAAGCGATGAGCAGCTGCGCGCGTTCGCGGCACTGACACCGCTCCAGCGCCTGCGATGGCTGGACGAGGCACGCCGTTTCGTATTGCTCGCCCAAACCCCCGAAAGCCGGGAGCGCATGGAACGCCTGCGCCGGGGCGAGACGATTACCTGAGCGTTGCACCCGGTTTGCGCGGACCGGCGTTCCGAAACAATCCCTGAAGCGTTGCCGATGCCGAATCACCCGCAAGGCGCCATCGTTGTCCGCGGCGCGCGCCAGAACAATCTCAAGAACCTGGATCTCGACATTCCCCTGAACGAGCTCACCGTGGTGACCGGCGTCTCGGGCTCGGGGAAATCGTCGCTGGTGTTCGACACCCTCTACGCCGAGGGCCAGCGGCGCTACGTGGAGACCTTCTCGCCCTACGCGCGGCAGTTCCTGGAGCGCATGGACAAGCCCCAGGTGGACGCGATCCTGGGCATCCCGCCGGCGATTGCCATCGACCAGACCAACCCGGTGCGCACTTCCCGCTCCACGGTGGGCACCATGACGGAGCTCAATGACCACCTGAAGCTGCTGTTCGCACGGGCGGCGCAGCTTTACTGCCGCGGCTGCGGCAAGCCGGTGCGCCGCGACACGCCCCAGAGCATTTTTGCGGATCTCGCGGAGCGGGCGAAGGCGGCGGACGATCCGCGGCTCGTCATCACCTTTCCGGTGCCGGTGCCGAAAAATTTCAGCGAGCAGGAAGTGCGCCGTCTCCTGGAGGCCCAGGGCTACACCCGCGTCCATGGTGAGGGGGGCAACGTGCTGCGCGTGGTGCAGGACCGGCTGCGGCTGGGCACCGCCGGGCGCGCCCGGGTGATGGAGGCATTGGAAGCGGCGCTGCGGGTCGGCCAGGGACGGGTGAATGTGCATGTTGTTGAGGCCGCCGAGGCCGGTAACGGGACCGTTCGTCCTGAGCTTGTCGAAGGACGATTGGCAGATGAGGTGGCTGCCGCCCTTCGACCGGGCTCAGGGCGAACGGGTGCGGTGGTCTGGAAGTTCTCCTCCGACCTGCATTGCGCCGACTGCGACATCCACTACCCGGAGCCGAATCCGAGCCTGTTTTCCTTCAACTCCCCCATCGGTGCCTGTGAAACCTGCCGCGGCTTCGGCCGCAGCATCGGCATCGACTACGGCCTGGTGATTCCCGACGAGTCGAAGACCCTGAAGGACGGCGCGGTGAAGCCCTGGCAGACCGAGAGCTACCGCGAATGCCAGGCGGAGATGATGAGCTTCGCGAAAAAGCGCGGCATCCGCGTCGACGTGCCCTGGCGCGAGCTCACGCCGAAGGAAAAGCAGTGGGTGCTGGAGGGCGAAGGCCACTGGGAGGACAAGCTGTGGTACGGCGTGGACCGCTTCTTTGCCTGGCTGGAAACCAAGGCCTACAAGATGCACATCCGGGTGCTGCTGTCCCGCTACCGGGCCTATACCCCTTGCCGGACCTGCGACGGCGCGCGGCTCAAGACCGACGCGCTGCTCTACCGGCTGGGCGCGAAAGCGGACGCCGATGGGGCGCTGCCGCCGGCGAACCGCTTTCTGCCCAAGGGCGTCAGCTGGAGCGGTGAGGTGCTCGCCGCGCATCCCGGCCTCGCGATCCACGACCTGATGCTGCTGCCCATCGACCGCTGCCGGGATTTTTTCGCGGGCCTTCACCTTCCCGCGCCGCTCGACGAGGCCACCGACCTGCTGCTCACCGAAATCCGGACGCGGCTCGGGTATCTCAATGAAGTGGGCCTGGGCTACCTGACCCTGGACCGCCAGTCGCGCACGCTGTCGGGTGGCGAGGTACAGCGCATCAACCTCACCACGGCGCTCGGGACCTCGCTGGTCAATACCCTGTTCGTGCTGGACGAGCCTTCCATCGGCCTGCATCCCCGGGACATGGGGCGCGTCATCGGCGTGATGCAGCGGCTGCGGGACGCGGGGAATTCGCTGCTGGTGGTGGAGCACGATCCCCAGATCATGCTCCAGGCCGACCGCATCCTCGATCTCGGGCCGGGGCCCGGCGAAAAGGGCGGGCAGGTGGTGTGCTTCGGAACCCCGGCTGAGTTGCGGCACGCCAAGGGTTCCCTCACCGGGGATTACCTCGCCGGCCGCAAGCGGGTGGATGCTTCCGCTGGCGCTGCATCGGCGGAAGCCGCGGCTCGAAACGGAAAAAGCCTTGATTCCGGCGTTCGCCGGAATGACGACACCAAGGGCGGACCTCGCATAACGATCCTCGGCGCCGCCGAGCACAATCTGAAGGGGATCGATGTCGAATTGCCGCTCAACCGCCTGGTTTGCGTGACCGGCGTTTCGGGTTCGGGAAAATCCACTCTGATCCAGGACGTGCTGTACGCCGCGCTGCGCAAGCTCAAAGGCAAGCCCACCGAGGTGCCGGGGGCCCATCGCGAAGTCGCCGGCCACCAGCACATCGCCGAGGCGGTGATGGTGGACCAGTCGCCCATCGGGCGCACCACCCGCTCCAATCCCGCGAGCTACGTGGGTGCGTTCGAGGCCATCCGCAATCTGTTCGCCAGGGAGCCGGCATCGCTGGAGCGCGGCTACACCCGGGGCACCTTCAGCTTCAATTCCGGCAACGGCCGCTGCCCGGCCTGCGGCGGCAACGGCTTCGAGCACGTGGAAATGCAATTCCTCTCCGACGTGTACCTGCGCTGCCCGGACTGCGACGGGAAGCGCTACCGCCCGGAAGTCCTCGAAGTGAAGCTCGCCATCAATGGCCGCGGCCGATCCATCGCCGAGGTGCTGGAGATGACGGTCTCCGAGGCCATCGTGTTCTTCGGCGAGCACGCGCCGGTGCTGGCGGCGCTGCAGCCGCTGGCGGACGTGGGCCTGGAGTACCTGCGCCTCGGCCAGCCGGTGCCGACGCTCTCCGGCGGCGAGGCCCAGCGGCTGAAGCTGGCGGGGCATCTGGCTGACGCAGCTCAATCGTCATTCCGGCGCAAGGTCGTCACCCCGGAATGCTTGAATCCGGGGCCGGAATCCAGGAAATTGATGGCAGACTGGACCCCGGCTTCCGCCGGGGCGACGAATCTGGATGGATTATCGCAAACGGGTAAGAAAGGAACGCTTTTTCTCTTCGACGAGCCCACTACGGGCCTGCATTTCGACGACACCGCGAAGCTGCTGAGGGCCCTGCGCCAGCTCATCGCCGCGGGGCACTCGGCGGTGGTGATCGAGCACAATCTGGACGTCATCGCCGCCAGCGACTGGATCGTCGACCTGGGACCCGAAGGAGGAGATGCGGGCGGCGAGGTGGTGTGCGTGGGCACGCCGGAGGAAGTGAAGCGCAATGCGAATTCCCATACCGGGCGGGCGCTTGCGGAGTACGAGGCTGCTGCGTCCGCTTCGAGGAGTTCCGCCGCTGGCGGCCCGGCGCAGGGCGGGAGAGAGGGCGCAGCCGACAACGCCATCCGCATCCACAACGCCCGCGAGCACAACCTGAAGAACGTGGATATCGCGCTGCCGCGGGACTGCTTCACGGTGGTGACCGGCGTCTCGGGCAGCGGCAAGTCGACGCTCGCCTTCGATATCGTGTTCGCCGAGGGCCAGCGCCGCTATCTCGAATCCCTCAATGCCTACGCCCGCCAGTTCGTGCAGCCGACCTCGCGCCCCGACGTGGACGCGATCTGGGGGATTCCGCCCACGGTGGCCATCGAGCAGCGCACCAGCCGCGGCGGGCGCAAGAGCACCGTGGCGACGCTGACCGAGATCTATCATTTCCTGCGGCTGCTCTACGTGAAGCTCGGCATCCAGCACTGTCCCGAGTGCGACGTGGCGATCCAGCCCCGGAGCTTCGATGCCATCGCCGCGCGGCTCCTGCGCGAGTATCGCGGACAACACATCGGGCTGCTGGCACCGTTGGTGGTCTCGCGCAAGGGCTATTACACGGATCTCGCCAAGTGGGCGGCGGCCAGGGGCTTCACCCACCTGCGGGTGGACGGGGAATTTCTGGTCACGGCGAAATGGCCCCGGCTCGACCGTTTTCGGGAGCACACCCTCGAGCTGCCGGTGGCTGACGTGCGGGTCTCGCCGTCGGCGGAACAGCCGCTGCGGGATGCACTGTCCCGCGCTCTCGACCATGGCAAGGGCGTGGTGCATGTGCTGTCGCCGCTGGAGCGGCTGATGGAGGGCGGGAAGATGAGCCTTCAGGCCTTCTCCACCCGGCGCGCCTGTCCCTCCTGCGGCCGGAGCTTTCCCGAGCCGGACCCGCGGCTGTTCTCTTTCAACTCCAAACACGGCTGGTGCGAGGCCTGCTACGGCACCGGGCAGGAGCTGCCGGGGTTCGACGAGGTCCAGAGCGGCGAGGAGATCTGGTGGAACGAATGGTGGGAGGGGGAGGACCATGCCTGCTCCGCCTGCGAGGGGAAACGCCTCAATCCCACCGCGCTGGCGGTGCGCTTCCGGGGCCGCTCCATCGCCGATCTGGCCGCTCTCCCGGTGGCCGAAATGGAAAAATTCTTCCGCGGCCTGAAGCTCCAGGGCCGGGACGCGGAGATCGCCCGCGACATCCTGGCGGAAATCTCGTCGCGGCTCGGTTTTTTGAACGAGGTGGGACTTTCCTATCTGTCGCTGGACCGCTCGGCGCCGACGCTCTCCGGCGGCGAGGCCCAGCGCATCCGCCTCGCGGCGCAGCTCGGCTCCAATCTGCGAGGCGTGTGCTACATCCTGGACGAGCCCACCATCGGGTTGCATCCGCGGGATAACCGAATTCTGCTCGACACCCTGCAGAAGCTGGAGTCCAAGGGCAACACGCTCCTGGTGGTGGAGCACGACGAGGACACCATAAGGCGCGCGGCCCACGTGGTGGATCTGGGCCCGGGCGCGGGCACCGAGGGCGGGCATGTGGTGGCGGAGGGCACGGCGACCGAATTGATGAAGGTGCCCGAATCCGTGACCGGGCGGTTTCTGGCCTCGCCGCTCCGGCATCCCCTCGTCGGGCGGCGGCGCACCGACTCGCGGAGTCCGGCTCTGGTGATCGAACGCGCGCGCCTCAACAACCTGAAGAATCTGCGAGCGCGGATCCCCCTGGGTCGCCTGGTGTGCGTGACCGGGGTTTCCGGCAGCGGCAAAAGTACCCTGGCCCGCGATGTGCTGTACGCCAATCTGCAGCGTTTCGTGGCTCAGGCCCGGCGCAGGCGCGAGGCGCCGCTCATCGGCTGCAAGGGCATCCGCGGCTGGGATGCCATCGGGCGGGTGCTGGAGGTGGACCAGACCCCGATCGGCAAAACCCCCCGCTCCTGCCCGGCGACCTACGTGGGATTCTGGGATGCGGTGCGCCGGTTATTCGCCGACACCACCGAAGCGCGCATGCGCGGCTACACGCCCTCGCGTTTTTCCTTTAACACACCCGGCGGCCGCTGCGATGCCTGCGACGGCCAGGGGCTGAAGAAGATCGAGATGAGCTTCCTGCCGGACGTGAAAGTGACCTGCGAGGCCTGTGGCGGGGCGCGGTTCAATCCGGAAACCCTGTCGGTGCAATTCAAGGGCAGGACCGTCGGCCACGTGCTCGCCATGAGCGTGGACGAGGCGACGGAGTTCTTCTCGGCCCACGCCTCGATCCATCACGCCCTCAAGCTGCTGCACGACGTCGGGCTGGGCTACCTCACGCTGGGCCAGCAAAGCCCCACCCTTTCCGGCGGCGAGGCCCAGCGCATCAAGCTGGTGACCGAACTCGCGAAGGTGCGGGACATGACGCTCCCTCCCCCCTCGCGGGGGAGGTGCGCCGGAGCGCGAAGCAGGGGCCCCGCTTGCGGGGATGCGACCGCAGAGGCGCACATAAGCCCGCCGGCTCCGGCGCTTGCATCCCGCTTCGGGGTCGCATCCACGGCCTCTGGCCGCGGAACCTGCTCCGACCTCCGCGGGCGCGGGGCGGGGGGCAAACCGCACACCCTCTACGTCCTCGACGAGCCCACGGTAGGCCTGCACATGGCGGACGTGGAAAAGCTTATCCGCGTGCTGCACCGGCTGGTGGACGCCGGCAACACGGTGGTGGTGATCGAGCACAATCTCGACATGATTGCCGACGCCGATTGGATCGTCGATCTCGGGCCGGAAGGCGGCGACGCCGGCGGCCGGATCGCGGCCGAGGGTACGCCGGAGGAAGTCTCTCGGGTGAAATCCGGTTCCTACACGGCGGAGATCCTGGCCCGTTTCCTGGCCGAGCGCGCCGTTGTGAGCGCCGCGCCGGGAACGGTTGCCCCGGCAAACGGCATCCGCCGCCTGCGTAGGCTAGAATGAAATTTGCCAGCGGCGGCAGTCCGGCGTTTTCAACCACGGTCAAAAGGAGCACCACATGAATGTCGTCAAGATCAGGCTGGGCGTTCTGGTTCTGGGCCTCGCGGCTCCCGCGGCGGGTCTTGCCGCAGAAGGGATCACCGGGATCACCACCGATCCCGTATCGGCCAAGGCGGGACAGCCGGTCAAAATCGTCGTGGCGGGCGATCCCGAGCAGAACAACTGCGGGATGCGGGTGGAATACGGCGACGGCGACGGCCAGGACGTGAAGATCAAGTTCGACGAGGGCGTGTTCCCGCGGACCCTGACCCGTACCTATGGCAAGCCGGGCACCTACAACATTACCGCCAAGGGCAAGCGGGTCACGACGCATTTCCCCTGTCCCGGACAGGCGAAGATCAGCCTGGTTGTCGAAGGCGCGGCGGGCGGGGCAATGATGAAATCACCGATGGCGGGCGGGGCGATGACGAAATCACCGATGGCAGGCGGCGCGGGCGGCATGGCCGCATGTCCGGCGGGCTGGATGATGAAGGGGAAGATGGGCAAGGACGGCAGTTTCAGCTGCATGCCGCAGATGCCCGCGGCGAAAATCGATTGTGGCCCGGGGCTCGGCTATTTCGAAAGCGCCGGAACGATCGGCTGCCGCAAAGGGAAGAAGTAGCATCGCGGCGCCGGCGCGCCCTAGTCGTAGGTTGGGCTGCTTCGGCAGCCCAACATCAACCGACGAGTCCCTAATTGTTGGGCTACGCGCGGCGTAGCCCAACCTACCCGATCAATGGATTTCCGGCTACCGTATCAATCGATTTCGGGCGGCTGGAAATCCGCCCGACCCTCGAACAGGTCCACGGTGTAGGGACAGCGCCTGGGTTTCACCACGTGCTTCGCCCGCTTGCTGTTGCGGGTGAGGTCCACGTAGGGGGTCTGGCTCACCAGGTAATACTCCGCCGCGAGCATGCGGTGGGCCGTTGTGCTGAAGACGCTGCTGGGATTGGCGATGTTCTGCAGGGTGACGTGGCCTGCGGCGTCACTCTTCAGGACCAGGTACGGGGTGACGCTCCCGCCCTTCTGCTTCTTGGCCCAGGTCTCGCCGGCCTGGATTTTCAGTGGGGTGGCTGCCACGGCGGCCTTCCGGCGGTTCGCGGTTGCCGCAAACCATAGCACAAAAGCGGTTGTGGGACCACGCGGCTCAGGGCAGCAGCACCGTGGAGCCGGTCGTCTTGCGCGCCTCCAGGTCGCGGTGGGCCTGGGCCGCCTCCCGCAGCGGGTAGGTCTGGTTGACCGCGATCTTCACCGCCCCCTTCTTCACCACGGCGAACAGCTCCCGCGCGCTTTTCACCAGGTCCTCGCGCTTCGCCACGTAGGTCATCAACGTCGGTCGGGTGAGAAACAGCGAGCCCTTCTGGGACAGGATGCCGATGTTGATGGGAGGTACCGCGCCCGAGGCGTTGCCGTAGCTCACCATGAGCCCCAGCGGCGCCAGGCAGTCGAGCGAATCCGTGAACGTGTCCTTGCCGATGCCGTCGTAGACCACCGGCACGCCCTTGCCCCGGGTGATTTCCTTCACGCGCTCCGGAATTTTCTCCCGCGAGCTGACGATCACGTGCCGGCAGCCGGCCTTCTTCGCGAGCTTCGCCTTCTCGTCGCTGCCCACGGTGCCGATCACGGTCGCGCCCAGGTGTTTCCCCCACTGGCACAGGATCTGTCCCACGCCGCCCGCGGCCGCGTGCACCAGGATGGTGTCGCCGGCCTTCACCCGGTAGGTGCGCCGGAGCAGATACTGGGCGGTCATGCCCTTGAGCATCATGGCGGCGGCGATCCGGTCATCCACGCCCGCGGGAATCTTCACCAACCGCTCCGCGGGACGCAGCGCGAGCTCCGCGTAGGACCCGATGGGCTGGGCATAGGCCACCCGGTCGCCGGGCTTGAACTCCGTGACCCTGGGACCCACCGCCTCCACCACCCCGGCGCCTTCCATGCCGAGAGTGGCGGGCAGGTTCACCGGGTAGAGCCCGGTGCGGTGATAGGTGTCGATGAAGTTGACGCCGACCGCGGTGTTGCGCACCAGCACCTGGCCGGGGCCGGGTTTGCCGACCTCCACCTCCTCCCAGCGCAGGACTTCCGGGCCGCCAGTCTCATGAATGCGGATGCCGTAGGGCATAAAACCGTCTCCTTAAAAAGCGGTTGGGCATGGTCCCCTCAGGTCCCATGCCCAACAACACGCTTCGCGCTCTCCAATGTTGGGCTCCATGGAGCCCAACCTACGGGTTATGACCCCTCGTAGGTTGGGCATCGGTCTTCCCGATGCCCAACAACCAGGGATGCGGTTCAAGATATTGGGCGTCGCGGGGTAAATCCCGGCCAACGCGGCTAACCGCAGGCCCCCACCGCGCCGCAGGAGGTGCAGAAGTCGCAGCCGTCCTTGCGGATGATGGTGAAGTTGCTGCATTCCTTGCACTGCTTGCCGGGGATGATCTTGGCCATCATCGTGCGGCTCTGCTCGGCCATCTCCTTCACCGATTCGGGCACTTCCAGCACCCCCATGGGGTTGACCGGATAGCCCTGCTCGTCGAGCACCCCGAGCATGGAGTAGCGGTGGATGATGAGCCGCGCCACGTAGGCCACCGTGGAGGGCCAGGTCTGGCTCTTCTCCGCGCCGGGGATGCGCGCCATGAAGTCGCCGAGGGGCTCGGAGTAGTTGAGGAGCTTCCTCAGTTTCATGCCGATCCACGCCGGGTCGATCACCCGCATGTCGAGCGACAGCAGCTTGCACAGCCCGTCGAGGGGACGCGGATAGACGCCGGCGAGCCACATGGAGTAGGGCCGGCGCTGGCCGTCCGGCAGCACCAGCTCCTTCAGCCCCAGCACGAAGTCGTCGCCGGTGTTGGGATTGTTGACGTCCACGGTCCAGGACAGGGTGCCGTCGGTGCCGGTCTTGGGTTCCTTTCTCGCGAACAGGGAATCCATTACCGGGGTCGGTGCCTCCTGGTCGGCGAACGCGCCCAGTTCCTCGCAGCGCCAGGCGATAATTTTCGCGAACCCGGCGACGATGGACGGCACGCGGGTGAGCTTGCCCTCGGGCGGCAGCGGCAGCTCGAAGGCGTCTTCGCCGGCGGCCTTGGCCAGCGTCTCCAGCTTGTACCTGAGCCAGGCCCGGTCGCGGGCCCGCATGTCCATGGACAGGGTCTTCGCCACCGCGCCCAGACCGCGCGGCTGCTCGGCGCCGTTCACCCACACCTCGAACGGATAGCTCTCGCCGTTTTCCACGTGGCCCACGAAGATGGCGAAGTCGCCCCACGGATGCTCGATCATGTAGGTCCAGGAGGGATTGCCGCCCTTCAACTTGGGCCGCCCGGGCCAGCGCAGGGTGGCAAGGGCGGGCTTGGGCGCCGACTCCAGCCTGAGCCGCCGGTTGCCATCGAAGTTGAGGTCGTGGGGCTGAGCCTTGGCCTCGGCTGCCGGCGTGGTGGACAGCACACTGCCCAGCACGCTGTTGGGCCGGTAGGTGGCGAGCCCCTTCAGCCCTGATTTCCATGCTTCCAGGTACAGGTCCTTGAAGTCCTCGTAGGGATAGTTCTCGGGGACGTTCACGGTCTTGGAGATGGCGGTGTCGATGTAGGGGGCGACTGCCGCCACCATCTTCATGTGGTCGATGGCGGAAATGTCCAGCGCGGTCACGAAGTACGGCGGCAGGCTGTCGGTGTGGCCCCCCAGGTGCTTGTACAGGCGCCAGGCGTGGTCCTCCACGCTGTAGCTCTGCATGGTGTTGTCGGGCATGCGCTTCTTGCGGGTGTAATACCAGGAGTAGGGCGGCTCGATGCCGTTGCTGGCATTGTCGGCGAAGGCCAGCGAAATCGTGCCGGTGGGCGCGATTGAAAGCAGGTGCGAATTGCGGACGCCGTGCTTGCGGATTTCGCGCCTGATCTCTTCCGGCAAGCGCGAGGCGAAACGCGGCGCCGTCAGGAACTTGTCCTTTTCAAGAAGCGGGAATGCGCCCTTCTCGTGGGCGAGCCGGACCGAGGCCGAGTACGCCTCGTCGCGCATCACCGTGGAGATCTGGACAGCGAAGGCCTGCGCTTCCTCGGTGTCGTACTTGAGCCGCAGCATGATCAGCGCGTCGCCCAGCCCGGTGAAGCCGAGTCCGATGCGGCGCTTGTTCATCGCCTCGTCGCGCTGCTGGGGCAGCGGCCAGAAGGTGGCATCCAGCACGTCGTCCAGCATGCGCACCGCCACCGCCACCACTTCCCGGAACAGGCCGAAGTTGAATTCAGCTTTCTCGGTGAAGGCGT
Source organism: Betaproteobacteria bacterium (assembly GCA_016183615.1). GTDB lineage: Bacteria > Pseudomonadota > Gammaproteobacteria > Burkholderiales > UBA6910 > JACPEG01. Next base: position 80,812 of record JACPEG010000032.1, on the reverse strand, counting down.
TGTCCACCATCACCGCGAGATTGATGCTGCCCAGGCAGCAGCAGCCGTAGGGCGGCAGCGGCTGCTCGGAGCAGGGGTTGGTGGACTCGATCACTTCGATGTAGGAGAGGTTGTTGTCCTCGTTCATGCGGTCGAGAAACAGCACTCCCGGCTCGGCGTGGTCGTAGGTGGAATCCATGATCTGCTTCCACAGCTCCCGCGCCTTCTCCGCGCGATACACCCAGACGCCGTCCTCGCGCCGGAAGGCGCCGGCCTCGATCTGCTCGGGGGAGGGCTCGGCCTTGTGCGTGAGCTGCCAGTCGCCATCGGCCTCCACCGCGCGCATGAAGGCGTCCGTGATGCCGACGCTGATGTTGAAGTTGCGCAGGTCGCCCTCGTCCTTGGCGTGGATGAACTGCTCCACGTCGGGATGGTCGCAGCGCAGCACGCCCATCTGGGCGCCACGCCGCGAGCCCGCGGATTCCACGGTTTCGCAGGAGCGATCGAACACCCGCATGTAGGATACCGGTCCGCTGGCGTGGCTGGAGGTGCCCTTCACCCTGGCGCCCACCGGGCGGATGGAGGAGAAGTCGTAGCCCACGCCGCCGCCGCGGCGCATGGTCTCGGCCGCCATCAGCAGCGCGTCGTAGATGCCGGGGCGCCCGTCTACCATGCCGGAGACGCAGTCGCCCACCGGCTGCACGAAGCAGTTGATGAGGGTGGCCTGGATGTCGGTGCCCGCCGCGGAGTTGATGCGGCCGGCGGGAATGAAGCCGTTTTTCTGGGCCCAGAAGAAGCGCTCCTCCCAATGGCTGCGCATTTCTTCCGGTTCCACCACGGCGAGGCCCCGGGCCACGCGGCGGCGCACGTCGTCGGCGCTGCGCTCATCGCCCTTGGCGTATTTCTCGACCAGGACGTCGCTGCTGATTTCCTGCTCGGGAAGGCTGGTGGCTGAAGCAATGAATTCGTTATGGGATTCGATCTTCATCTTTTTGTGGTTTGGTGGATGGGTTCAACAAATGGGCGAGTAATACGCCCCCCGGCGTCCCTCGCGGGCGACCCGGAACGCACAATATATCGTGTTCGGACGCGCTAGGGAACACAAGCTATAGTCAGTGTGGACCAGTTCAAGTGGATTTTCAAGAGGTCACTTCAAGCCACTAATTCTGATCTGTTTTTTGCCCATGCCGCCGACCCGGAATTGACTCGGCAACCGGTCAGCGCGGCTTGCGCGGCGCGTTCTCGAACAGCCGGTCGTAAATGGCGTTGGGAAGCAGCCGGAGCGTGCGTGCCACCAGCGCCATCTGCCACGGAATCACCGCCAGGCTCGCGCCCCGGTCGATCGCCCGGACGAAGCGGCGCGCGGCCTCTTCGGCCGACAGCAGGAACGGCATGGAATAGGGGTTGGCTTGCGTCATGGGCGTGTCGATGTAGCCCGGGCAGATGGTCACCACCTTCACCCCGCTCCTCCGCAGTTCGACCCGCAGGCTCTCCAGGTAGGCAATCGCCGCGGCCTTTGACGCGGAATAGGCGCCGGCCCCCGGCAGGCCGCGGATTCCGGCGACGCTGGCGACTCCCGCCAGCGTGCCCCGGCGCGCCTGCAGCATGGCCGGGAGAAAAGGCTGGAAGGTGTTCACCATTCCCACGACGTTGATGTCGAACACGTCCCGGAAAGCGGCCAGATCCTCCGCGTGCTGGGTCAGGGTGCCCCGGCTCACGCCCGCGTTCGCGATCACCACGTCCGGCACGCCGAAGCGCGAGATGAAATCCGCAGCCGCCGCCTGCAGCGCTGCGACATCGCGGATGTCGGCAGCGTAGGCGAAAGCGGCGGTGCCGAGGGAGGCCGCAAGCCGGTCGAGGTGATCCCGGCGGCGGGCGACGAGCCCCAGGGTCGCGCCGCGGCCGGCGTAGTGCCGGGCGAGCGCCGCGCCGATGCCGCTCGATGCGCCGGTGATGACGACGCGCTCCCGCGCCGCCGTCATTTCTTCGCCGCGCGCTCCCTGCGGGCCATCGCCACCAGCTCCTCGAGCACCGGAATCTGCGCGAGGTGGCTGCCGGTCATGGCGCTGGAGGTGAGGTACCTGCCGTCGATCACCAGCCGCGGCGTGCCGGTGATCCCGTAATCGCGCGTCATTTGGCGCGACTGCTTCACCTTTTCCGCGACGGCGCCGGAATCATAGGTCTCGGAAAATTTCCTGCGGTCGAGTCCGTTGAGTACCGCCCAATCCAGCATCGTGATCTCGTTCCGCAGATCGTCATTGCGGATATGAACCGCCTCGTACACGGTGCCGTGCAGGCGCTCCACCTCGCCCATTGCCTCCAGCGTGTAATAGAGCTTGATGAGTGGCAGCCAGGAGTCCTGGTAAACCGGGATGCGCCGCAATGCCACATCCGGGGGCTGGCGCTTCAGCCAGGCGTTGAGTCCCGGCTGCAGATCGAAACAGTAGGGGCAGCCATAGTAGAAGAATTCGATGACCTCGATGCGCTCGCCGGTGGAGACCGGTTTGGGCGGATCGAACAGCCGGTAATCCCGGTCAAGCCTGGGCTCGGCCGACGCCCCCGCGCCGGCCGCCAGCAACATCCAGAACAGGGCGAACCTGAAAAATCTCATGGGGTCCTCCGATCGGAACGTTCACCCGGCAACCGGTTCCGGGGGAACGGATGACTTGCGGGGTCCGCGCCGAGGCTTCCGCCTATTTCTTTGTGCCGCGCTCGTTGCGTGCCTTGGCGACGAGCTCGTCCACCACCTTCAGCATGGACTCGGGGGAGCCGGCGAAGCTGCCCGAGGTGAGATATTTGCCGTCTACCGCCAGCGAGGGGACGCCGCGCAGCTGGTAGTCCCTGGACATCTGGGTCGAACGGGCGACCTTGCCCTGCATGGAGAACGAGTTGTAGGCGTCGGAGAATTTCCTGCCGTCCACGCCGCGCTTGGCGATCCAGTCAAGCAGCACCTGGTCGCTGTTGAGGTTGAGGTTGTCCAGGTGAATCGCGTCGTACACCTGGTCGTGCAGCTTGTTGAGCTCGCCGATGGCATCGAGTGCGTAGTAGAGTTTGGCGTTGGGCACCCAGGAATCGCGAAAGATGGCCGGCACGTAGCGGAACTCCACGTCGGCAGGTTTCTTCTTGAGCCAGGCCTTGATGTAGGGATGCAGGTCGTTGCAGTGGGGGCAGCCGTACCAGAAGAATTCGATGACCTCGATTTTCCTTCCGCTCTGGGTGGGCTGGGCCGGTTTGATCTCCATGTAGTCGCGTCCCGCGACCACCTCGGCCCGGGCCGCGATTGCCACGAGGCCCATTGCCAGCAGGCACAACCCGAGGAACTTCTGTACTTTCATTTTTCCTCCGTGAGGGGATGATCAGACGGTGCGCCTATTCGCGCACCTTGATTAGAGTGGCGTCGATTCCGTTTTGTTTCAGGACGTTCCTCGCCCGGTCGAGTTCGTCCATGCGACTGTAGGGCCCGAGCCGCACCCGATGCCAGACGCCGCGGTCCGGGATGGCGGCGGTCTGGATGGATGCCTCCATGCCGATCAGCGCCAGCTTGGCCTTCAGGTTGTCGGCATCGGAGGCGCTCTGGAACGCGCCGGCCTGGAGAAAGAAGGTCTCCTTTGCGGCCGACGGTTTCTGCGCCGCCTGCTTCACCTCCTGCTCGGTGGCGGGCTCTTCCTTGCCGGGCAGGATCTTGTAGAAATCGAAGCGCGGCTTGTCGGCCTTGGCCTGCCTGTCCTCGGACTGGGCGGCGGGTTTCTGGGGCTCGAGCCTGGCGCCACCGTTGTCGGCCGGCTTGCCGGCGGGAACGAACGGGTTGGGCATCCTGTTCACGTACCAGGCGACGCCGAGCGCGATGACCAGCCCCAGAATGAGCCCGATGAATATCCCCAGCAACAGGGTCCCGGCGCGTCCGCCCCCGCCCGAGCCGTTGCCGGAGCGGGATTTATAGTCTCGGCTCATGCGGTCTCCCTGAAAGCCGCCATTTTACATTTTTTCCGGCGCGCCCACGCCGAGCAGCCGGAGGCCGCTTCGCATCACCTGGCGCACCGCGGTGACCAGCGCCAGACGGGCGAGGCGCAGGGATTCATCGGGCACCAGGAAGCGTTCCGCGTTGTAATAACTGTGGAACTCTCCGGCCAGGTCCCTGAGGTAGAACGCGATGAGATGGGGCGATAGATCGCGCGCCGCCGCCTCCACTTCATCCGGGAACTCCATGAGGCGGGCGAGCAGCGCGCTTTCATGGGCGGTGGTGAGCGGCGAAACATCCGCACCGGCGAGCCGGGCCGGGTCCTCTCCCCACTCCGCCAGCACGCTGCACACCCGGGCATGGGCGTACTGGATGTAATACACCGGGTTCTCGTTGCTCTGGCTCTTGGCGAGATCCAGGTCGAAGTCCAGGTGCTGGTCGCTCTTGCGAAGCACGTAGAAAAAGCGCGCCGCGTCGTTGCCCACTTCCTGCCGCAGCTCCCGCAGCGTCACGAACTCGCCGGCGCGGGTGGACATGGAGACTTTCTTGCCCTCGCGGTAGAGCACCGCGAACTGCACCATCGCGATCTCCAGCTTCTCGGGATCGAGCCCGAGCCCCCGGATCGCTCCCTTCACCCGCGAGATATAGCCGTGATGGTCGGCGCCCCAGATGTCGATGATGCGGCCGAAGCCGCGCTCGTACTTGTTGAGATGGTAGGCGATGTCGGAGGCGAAGTAGGTGTACTGGCCGTTTTCCCGCTGCACCACCCGGTCCTTCTCGTCGCCGAACTGGGTGGCCTTGAACCACTTGGCGCCGTCCTGCTGGTAGAGATGCCCGTTCTGTTCCAGCAGCGCCACGGCCCTGGCCACCAGCCCGTTGTCGTAGAGGGACTGCTCGGAAAACCAGCAGTCGAAGGTGACCCCGAATTCCAGCAGGTCGTTGCGGCAGTCGCCCAGCTGCTCGGTGAGGGCGAAGCCGTGGACGTAGCCGTAGTCCTGCTGGAGCAGGCGCTTGGCGTTGGCGATGAGGTCGTCCAGGTGCCGCTCGGCGTCCTCCGCGGCCGGCGTCGCGCCCGCGAGGACATGGTCGGCGGAGTGAACGTAGCGGGCTCCGTGCTGCTCGAAAATCTGGCGCGCCATGGCGCTCACGTACTCGCCCTGGTAGGCGTTCGCGGGAAACGGCACGGCCATGCCGTTCAGCTCCAGATAACGCAGCCAGGTGGAAAGCGCCAGGATGTCCATCTGGCGGCCGGCATCGTTCACATAAAATTCCCGTTGCACCGCGTAGCCGGCGGCGGCAAGCACGTTGGCGAGGCTCGCGCCGAACGCCGCGCCGCGTCCGTGGCCCACGTGCAGGGGCCCGGTGGGATTGGCCGAGACGAACTCCACCTGCACCTTCGTCCCCGCACCCAGGCGGCTCTGGCCGTAGGCGTCACCCTGGGTGAGCACCCGCGTCACCACCTGCTGCCGGGCGATCGGCTTGAGAAAAATGTTGATGAAGCCGGCTCCGGCTACTTCGACCCTTTCGATGAAGGGCGAGGCGGGCAGGGCATCGCTCAACTGTTTTGCGATGTCCCGCGGATTGCGGCGCAGCGCCTTCGCGAGTTGCATGGCGACCGGGCAGGCGTAATCCCCGTGGCTCGCCTGCTTGGGGCGTTGCAACTCCACCGGCACCTCGGCGTGCCCGGGCGCGAGCTCCTTCAGGGCCTGGGCAACCAGCGCGGCGATGTGGGGCTTGATCTCGGTTACTGCGGGAAAGGTCATGGGGGAGGAGGATTTTTTTGCCGCGCTATTATACCAAGAGGGCGGAGACGGCCCCGGAGCTAGATTTCCAGCGGATCCACATCGATCGCCCAGCGCACCCGGCGCTCGTTGAGCGCGGTGAGCGCCGGATACCACGCCGACAGAAACGCCTGGAGCTTGTTGCGGGAGGCGGCCTCCACCAGAAGCTGGGCCCGTTCCTTTCCGGCCAGTCGGGGCATTGCCGCCGGCACCGGTTCATACACGGTCACCGGCGCGCCGGGCTTCCGGGCCAGTCGCTCCGCCTTTTCCAGGAATTCCATGATGGGCCGGACCGTGGTGCCCTCGGCCCGCAGCAGCGCCTGGAACGCGAACGGGGGCAGCCCCGCCTGCTTGCGCTCGGCAAGCAGCGCTTCGGCGAGCCCGTCGAAGTCATGGCGGCAAAGGGCCTGGTAAAGCGGATGGGCGGGAAACCGCGTCTGAATCAGCACCGTCCCCGGAGCCCGAGCCCGGCCGGCCCGTCCTGCCACCTGCAGCAGCTGGGCCGCGAGTCGTTCTGAAGCGCGGAAATCGCCGGAAAAAAGCGCGGCGTCCGGATTGACGATGCCCACCAGCGACAGCCCCGGGAAATCATGGCCCTTGGCGAGGATCTGCGTTCCCACCAGCACGTCCACCCGCCCGAGCTCGATGTCGTTGCGCATCCCGGCCCAGGCGTCCCTTCTGCGGGTGCTGTCGCGGTCGATGCGCAGAATGCGCGCGCCGGGCAGCGCCGCAGCGAGGGCGCTTTCCACCCGCTGCGTGCCATGGCCCAGGGGCTTGAGGTCCTGGTTCCCGCACTCGGGGCAGGCCCGCGGCGGAGGCTCCTCGTGGCCGCAGTGGTGACAGCGCAGCCGGCCGTCCCGCAGATGGACCACAAGCCGGCTGGCGCAGCGGCTGCACTCCGAAACCCAGTCGCAGGCGCTGCAGGCGAGCACCGGCGCGTAACCGCGCCGGTTGATGAACACCAGGCTTTGCTCGCCGCGCCCGAGCCGCTCCCGGAGCGCTTCCAGGAGGGGTACTGACAGGCCGTCCACGGGCTTGTGGATGCGGGTGTCGACCAGCCTCACTTCGGGAAGCGACGAAGTGCCGGCGCGATCGGGCAGGGTAAGCAGGCGGTAGCGGCCCGAGCGCGCGTTGTACAGGGTCTCCAGGGAAGGCGTGGCGGAACCCAGCACGATCGGAATGCCCGCCTGCTTGGCACGGGCGACCGCAACGTCCCGGGCCGAATAGCGCAGGCCATCCTGCTGCTTGTAGGAAGGATCGTGTTCCTCGTCCACGATGACCAGGGTGAGGTCCGGCAGCGGCGTGAACACGGCGAGCCGGGTGCCGATCACGATTTGCGCCTGCCCCTGCTGGGCCAGCAGCCAGTCCCGGGCGCGCTCGCTTCCCCCGAGCCCGCTGTGCTGCACCACCAGCCGCGCGCCAGGGAAGCGTTCCCGGAACCTGGTCTCGAGCTGGGGCGTGAGATTGATTTCCGGCACCAGCACCAGCGCCTGGCCGCCTTGGCCCAGGACCCGCGCGATGAGCTGCAGGTACACCTCGGTTTTCCCGCTGCCGGTCACGCCGTGGATGACCCAGGGTGTGAATCCGGGCATCTCCCGCAACACCGTCTCCACCGCTTCCCGCTGCGCGGCGTTCAGCGTCGGTCCGGAACCGGCGGCGCGCGCGGCCTCGGACGCGACGACTGCGGATGCGGGCTCCGGGGCTGCCTCGATCCAGCCCAGCGCCAGGAACCGCTTGAGAATTTTCGGCGCGCTGCCGGTCACCTGAATGGCGGCGGTGCGATCGAGCCGGCCAGCCTGTTTGAAACCGGTGAGCAGTTTGCGTGCGGCCTTTTCGCGGGTGTTGAGCGCGGCCTCATCGGCGAGGCGTCCGGCGGAAGTGAGCCGATACTCCTGCGGATCGCGCCGCGCCAGCGGCCTGGCGCGCCGCAGCGCCACTGGTAGCGCGCCGATGACCACCTCGCCAATCGGATGGTGGTAATACCCACCGCAGAAACGAAGCAGCGCGAGCACGTCCCCGGGGACGGGAGGCGTTTCGCGCAACACGTGCAGGACGGCCTTGAGTTTTCCGGGCGCGATGGCGCTGCGGGACACCACGTCCATCACCACGCCGACCCGCTGTTTGCGTCCGAACGGGACGAGTACGCGTCTTCCGACATCGTCCGGGGATATATCTTCCGAGGAATAATCGAAGAGCGTGTCGAGCGGAACGTCCAGGGCAACCCGGAGAATGCTCATTCTGCAGCGAATCGCGTCAAGAAATCGAAAATCAGTTAGTGCGCGGTGCTAGGGTAATTTCTGCTCAAGATGGCGTAACTGCCTTTGGCAAAAAGCCTTGTTGGGGTTGCCCACAAATCCTGTGGAAAACTCTGTGGGCAGATGGCCCGAAACGGCTATAAATGGCTTTTCCAACAAGGACTTTTCTCTGGCTGCGCATCAAATGAGCTGAAAAAATAGATTAATAAACAGTCTGCTGCGATTTTGTTGCGAATGTTTCACGAAACTGCCGCGGCAAAGCCGCGTCGTGCAGGCTTCTGTGAATAACTTGCCGCTGTGAAACACCGGAAAAGGCCTGTGAAACGATCCCTGCCGCCGCCTAATGGTAGGGTTTGCTCAGGACGTGAACCGCGTCCACCAGCGCCAGGGCGTGGTCCGGCGGTGTGAATTGCGAGATGCCGTGACCCAGGTTGAAGACGTGCCCGGCGCCTTGGCCGTAGGCCGCGAGAATTTTCGCCGTTTCCGCGCGGATGACGTCCGGAGTGGAGAACAGCACTGCCGGGTCGAGGTTGCCCTGCAGCGCGACCTTTTCCCCCACGCACTTGCGGGCGGCGCCGATGTCGATGGTCCAGTCGAGGCCGACGGCATCGCAGCCGATGCCGGCGATGGCCTCGAGCCATAAGCCACCGCCTTTGGTGAAGACGATGCTGGGAACGCGGCTTCCGCCATGCTCGCGCTTCAGCCCTGCAATCACCTGCTCCAGATAGCGTAGGGAAAACTCCCGGTACGCAGCGGAGGAAAGCGTGCCACCCCAGGTGTCGAAAATCATGACGGCCTGGGCGCCGGCCTCGATCTGGGCGTTCAAGTAAGCGGTCACTGCCCGCGCGTTCACGTCCAGGATGTGATGCAGCAGCTCCGGGCGCCGATACAGCATGGTCTTGAGCTCGCGGAAATCGTCGCTGCCGCCGCCTTCCACCATGTAGCAGGCGAGGGTGAACGGACTTCCGGAAAACCCGATCAGCGGCACTTCGTTGGCGAGCGCCTTGCGAATTTGGGCCACGGCGTCCAGCACGTAGCGCAGATGCACGTCCGGATCGGGCGGCGTGAGGCCCCTCACTTCCCATTCATGGCGCAGGGGCCGCTCGAACCTGGGGCCCTCGCCTTCCGCGAAATAGAGCCCGAGGCCCATGGCGTCGGGGACCGTGAGGATGTCGGAGAACAGGATGGCGGCATCCAGGGAGAATCGGGCCAGCGGCTGCAGCGTCACCTCGGTGGCGAGGTCGGGATTTCTGCACAGATCGAGGAAGCTGCCGGCTCGGGCCCGGGTCTGGTTGTATTCGGGAAGATAGCGCCCGGCCTGCCGCATCAGCCAGACCGGGGTATATTCGGTGGGCTGTCGCAGCAGCGCCCGCAGGAGTGTGTCATTCTTGGGCTTGGACATGGCTTTTTGAACCTCAAACCGCGGAGGACGCAGAGGACGCGGAGGTTTTCTGTTTTTCCTCTGCGCCCTCCGCGTCCTCCGCGGTGAGAGCTTTTTTGTATCAGCGCTACCGAGGCAGCTCGGAGCTTCCCATCAGGAATTCATCCACCGCCCGTGCGCACTGGCGGCCTTCCCTTATCGCCCAGACCACCAGCGACTGGCCGCGGCGCATATCGCCGGCCGCGAACACCTTCGGAACGGAAGTCGCGTAGCAGCCCTCGCCGTCGGTGGTGGCCCTGGCGTTGCCGCGCGGGTCCTTTTCCACGCCGAAGGCGTCCAGTACCCCTGGCACCGGGCTCACAAAGCCCATGGCGAGCAGCACCAGTTCGGCCGGAATATCGAATTCGGAGCCGGGGACCTCGATCATTTTTCCGTTTTTCCACTCTACCCGCACCGCCTTCAGCACCTGGACACTGCCGTTGGCGCCGACGAAGGCCTTGGTGGACACCGCCCAGTCGCGGCTGCAGCCTTCCTCGTGGGAAGACGAGGTGCGCAGCCGGATCGGCCAGTAGGGCCAGACCGGGTTGCATTCGACGCTGGGTGGGGTCGGCAGCAATTCGAACTGGGTCACCGAAGCCGCCCCATGGCGGTTGGAGGTGCCCACGCAGTCGGAGCCGGTGTCGCCGCCGCCGATCACCACCACCCGCTTGCCGGCGGCCTTGATCTGGTTGGGGAAAGCATCCCCCGCCAGCACCTTGTTCTGGGGGGCGAGGAAGTCCATGGCGAAATGAATGCCGTCGAGCTCGCGGCCGGGAATCGGCAGGTCGCGGGGCTGTTCGGCGCCGCCCGCCAGCACCACCGCGTCGAACTCCCGGAGAAGCTGCTCCGGCGCAACGGTCGTCGTGGCGAAATTATTCACACCCTTGCCGGGGGCGGCTTTGCCGATGAACACGCCGGCGCGAAAGGTCACGCCCTCCGCTTCCATCTGGACGACGCGCCGGTCGATGTGATGCTTTTCCATCTTGAAATCGGGAATGCCATAGCGCAGCAGCCCACCGATGCGGTCGTTCTTCTCGAACACCGTAACATCATGCCCGGCCCGGGCCAGCTGCTGGGCGCACGCCAGGCCCGCCGGGCCGGATCCCACGACGGCGACCTTCCTGCCGGTCTTGTGTTTGGGCGGCTGGGGCAGGACCCAGCCCATCTCCCAGGCCTTGTCGATGATGGCGTGCTCGATCGATTTGATTCCCACCGCATCATCGTTGATGCGCAGGGTACACGCTTCCTCACAGGGCGCGGGACAGACCCGCCCGGTGAAATCCGGGAAATTGTTGGTGGTGTGCAGCACCTCGATGGCCTGCTGCCACTGGTTGCGGTACACCAGGTCGTTCCAGTCCGGAATGATGTTGTTCACCGGGCAGCCGCTGGAGCAGAACGGGATCCCGCAGTCCATGCAGCGGGCGCCCTGGATCGCGGCCTCCTCATCGGACAGATGCTGGATGAACTCCCGGTAATGCTTGACCCGGTTCTCCCGCGCCTCGGCGGCCTCCGACAGGCGCTGGTACTCCATGAATCCGGTGATTTTCCCCATTACGCCGCCTCCAGCTGCTTTTTCTGTTGCTTCGCTGCCATCTCCCTGAGCGCGCGCCGGTATTCATGGGGCATCACCTTCACGAACTTGTTGCGGTACTGCTCCCAGTTTTCCAGGATGTTGCGGGCCCGCTCGCTGGCCGTGAGTTGCGCGTGCTTCTCGATCAGGCTCTTCAACAGGGTCTCGTCGGCCTGGCCCAGATGATTGAAGTCCACGCGCCCGTGGGATTCCAGCTCCCCGGTCTCGCTCTGGGCCTCCTCGTCGGGCACGGGCTCGAGCGCGACCATGGACAGGTTGCAGCGCTTCTGGAAGCTGCCTTCCTCGTCAAGCACGTAGGCCACGCCGCCCGACATGCCGGCGGCGAAATTGCGGCCGGTCTTGCCGATGACCACCACCGTGCCGCCGGTCATGTATTCGCAGCCGTGATCGCCCACGCCCTCCACCACCGCGGTGGCGCCGGAGTTGCGCACGGCGAAGCGCTCGCCCGCGACCCCGCGGAAGAAACACTCGCCCTCGATGGCGCCGTACAGCACGGTATTGCCGATGAGGATGTTTTCCTCGGGAACCCCGCGGAAGCCGGCCGCAGGCCGAACGATGATGCGTCCGCCCGAAAGGCCCTTGCCCACGTAGTCGTTGGCTTCGCCTTCCAGGTCGAGGGTCACGCCCCGCGCCAGGAACGCGCCAAAGCTCTGCCCGGCGCAGCCCTTGAGCTTCACCCGGAGGGTCTCGTCCGGCAGGCCTTCGTGGCCGTAGCGCTTCGCCACTTCGTGGGAGAGCATGGTGCCGACGGTGCGGTTCACGTTGCGAATCGGGGATTCGATCGTCACCCGCTCCTTGCGCTCCAGGGCGGGCCTGGCCTTGGCGATGAGCTGGTGGTCGAGGGCCCTGGCGAGCCCGTGATCCTGCTCTTCGCAGTGGAAGCGCGCCACCTCCGCCGGGACCTGGGGCTGGTGGAAAATGCGGGAGAAATCGAGCCCCTTCGCTTTCCAGTGGGCGATGCCCTTCCTGATGTCGAGCAGGTTGCTGCGCCCGATGAGATCGCTGAAGCGGCGGATCCCCATGGCCGCCATGATTTCGCGTGCCTCCTCCGCCACGAAGAAGAAATAATTCACCACGTGCTCGGGCTGTCCGGTGAACTTCTTGCGCAGTTCCGGATCCTGGGTGGCCACGCCCACAGGACAGGTGTTCAAGTGGCACTTCCTCATCATGATGCAGCCTTCCACGACCAGCGGCGCCGTGGCAAAGCCAAACTCGTCGGCGCCCAGCAGGGCTCCGATCACCACGTCGCGCCCGGTCTTCATCTGGCCGTCGACCTGCACCGCGATGCGGCCGCGCAGGCGGTTCAGCACCAGGGTTTGCTGGGTCTCCGCGAGTCCCAGTTCCCACGGTGTCCCCGCGTGCTTGATGGAACTCCAGGGTGAGGCCCCGGTGCCGCCGTCATGGCCGGCGATGGTGACGTGATCGGACTTGGCCTTGGAAACGCCGGCCGCCACCGTGCCCACGCCGATCTCGGATACCAACTTCACCGAGATGGAGGCCTGCGGGTTGGCGTTTTTGAGGTCGTGGATGAGCTGAGCCAGGTCCTCGATGGAGTAGATGTCGTGATGCGGGGGCGGCGAGATCAGCGCCACGCCCGGCACCGAATGCCGCAGGAACCCGATATATTCTGAAACCTTGTGGCCGGGCAGCTGCCCGCCCTCGCCGGGCTTGGCGCCCTGGGCCATCTTGATCTGGATCTGGTCCGAATTGGCAAGGTACTCGGCCGTCACCCCGAACCGGCCCGAGGCCACCTGCTTGATCTTGGAACGCATGGAGTCGCCCGCCTTGAGGGGCAGATCCACCTCCACCCGGGACCGGCCGACCAGGGTCGCCAGCGTGGTGTCCCTGGGGACCGGTTGGTAGCGCACCGGGTCCTCGCCACCCTCGCCGGTGTTGGATTTCCCGCCGATGCGGTTCATGGCGATGGCGAGCGTGGTGTGGGCTTCGGTGGAGATGGAGCCCAGCGACATGGCGCCGGTCGCAAAGCGCTTGACGATCTCTTTCGCCGGCTCAACTTCCCCGATCGGGATGGCCGGGCCGGCGGGCTTGATCTCGAACAGGCCTCGGAACGTCATATGGCGCCGTGACTGGTCATTGATGATCCGGGCGTATTCCTGGTAGGTCCGGTAGTCGCCCTTGCCGTCGTTTGCCTTGGTCGCCTGCTGCAGCTTGGCGATGGCATCCGGCGTCCACATGTGTTCTTCGCCCCGCACCCGCCAGGCATACTCGCCGCCCGCATCCAGCGCACTCGCAAGCACCGGGTCGTCGCCGAACGCCTCCCGGTGGGTGCGCATCGCCTCTTCGGCGACTTCCTGGAGGCCGATGCCTTCCACCTGGGTGGCGGTGCCGGTGAAGTACCTGGCCACAAAGGCGGAGTTGAGCCCCACCGCCTCGAAAATCTGGGCCCCGCAATAGGACTGGTAGGTGGAGATGCCCATCTTGGACATCACCTTGAGCAGGCCCTTGTTGATGGCCTTGACGAAGCGCTTCCTTGACTCCTTGATGTCGATGCCCCCGGGCAGCGCGGGCGCCACCTCGGTCAGCGTTTCATAGACCAGCCAGGGACAGACCGCCTCCGCCCCGTAGCCGGCGAGCAGGGCGAAATGATGCACCTCGCGGGCCGACCCCGTGTCCGCCACCAATCCGGTGCTGGTGCGAAGGCCCTTGTGCACCAAGTGATGATGAACGCTGCTCACGGCGAGCAGCGCGGGGATGGCGACCCGCTCGCGGGAAACCGCCCGGTCCGAAAGGATGAGGATGTTGTAGCCCTTGCCCACGGCGGCCTCGGCCGCCTGGCACAGGGTTTCCATGGCGCCTTCCATCCCGGCAGCGCCCCGGGCCGCGGGATAGGTGATGTCCAGGGTGAGCGCACGGAACCGCGCTTCGGTGAGCTTTTCCGCCTCCCGCAGCTTGAGGAGGTCCTCGTTCGCGAGCACCGGCTGGGTGACCTCCAGCCGCAGCGGCGGGTTGGTTTCGTCCACGCCCAGCAGGTTCGGCTTCGGCCCGATGAACGAGGTGAGCGACATCACGATCTCCTCCCGGATGGAGTCGATCGGCGGGTTCGTCACCTGGGCGAACAACTGCTTGAAGTAGAAATAGAGCGGCTTGGGCTTGCTGGACAGCACCGGCAGCGCTGAATCGTTGCCCATGGAACCCACCGCTTCCTCGCCCGCCATGGCCATGGGCTGCAGAATGAACTTGAGATCCTCCTGGGTGTAGCCGAAGGCCTGCTGGGTGTCGAGCAGGGACTCGCTGAGCTTGCCTCTCCCGTCCACCGCGGGCAGATCCGCGAGGAAATAGCGCGACTTGGCGATCCACTCGCCGTAGGGCCGGGCCGAAGACAGGCACTTCTTGAGCTCCACGTCGTCGATGATGCGGCCCTGCTCCAGGTCAATGAGAAACATCCTGCCCGGCTGCAGTCGCCATTTTTTGACGATTTTCTCCTGGGGCACATCGAGCACGCCCATCTCGGAAGCCATGAGCACCAGGTCGTCGTCAGTGACCAGGTAACGGGCGGGGCGCAGCCCGTTGCGGTCCAGGGTGGCGCCGATTTGGCGGCCGTCGGTGAACGCCACTGCCGCCGGGCCGTCCCACGGTTCCAGCAGCGCCGCGTGATATTCGTAGAAGGCGCGGCGCTCCTCGTCCATGAGCGGATTGCCGGCCCAGGCCTCGGGAATCAGCAGCATCATGGCGTGGGCCAGCGAATAACCGCCTGCCACCAGCAACTCCAGGGCGTTGTCGAAACAGGCGGAATCCGACTGGCCTTCCACGATCAGGGGCCAGAGCTTGTCCAGGTCCTTGCCGAGGGCGGGTGAGCGCATGGCATGGCGTCGCGCCGCCATCCAGTTGATATTGCCGCGCAGGGTATTGATCTCCCCGTTGTGGGCGATCATGCGGAACGGGTGGGCCAAGTCCCAGGTGGGGAAGGTGTTGGTGGAAAAGCGCTGGTGCACCAGCGCCAGCGCCGACACCACGCGCGAATCCTGCAGGTCCTTGTAGAACGTGCCCACCTGGTGGGCCAACAGCATCCCCTTGTACACCAGCGTGCGGGAGGACAGCGACGGAACGTAGAACGACTTGCCGCCGTCCAGGTTCTTCGCCCGCACGGCGTGCTCCACCTGCTTGCGGATCACGAACAGCTTCCTCTCGAAAGCGTCCTGGTCGGCGCAATTCGCGCCGCGGGCGACGAACACCTGCCGGATCACCGGCTCGCGGCGCCGGGCGTCTTCGCTGATGCCCGTGTTATCAACGGGAACGTCGCGCCAGCCGAGAATCCGCTGGCCTTCGCTGGCGACGTACTCCTCGAACAGGGCCTGGCAGGTGGTGCGGCTTGCGGCGGGCTGAGGCAGGAATACCATCCCGACGCCGTATTGCCCGACCGCCGGAAGCGTGATGTCCTGCCTGCCGGCCTCGGCCCGGAGGAAGGCATCTGGAATCTGGATCAGGATGCCCGCGCCGTCGCCGAGCAGCGGATCCCACCCGGTGGCGCCCCGGTGAGTCAGGTTTTTGAGGATCTGCAGGCCCTGCTCAATAATGGTGTGGCTCTTGACGTCCTTGATGTGGACGACAAATCCGACGCCGCAGGCGTCGTGCTCGTGCGCCGGGTCATACAGCCCCTGCCTCTGGGGCACAGCAGATTCGTTCACTTTCGTACCTCTTCTGTCCTCGCGGGCCGATCGGCCCGAAAAAACCACCCGGAAGGCTCATGGCCACCCGGAAATCACGCAAACGGCCGCAGCCGGAAATCGCCGCAAACCCGCGTCGGCAGGCCGTTTCGGCAGCCTTCGGGGCTACCACGCTCAAATTTTGAGCGAAAGCGTTTAAGTGTACCCGTTCCATTTCGGCCCATCAACACTAAGTCCTTGAGGGCCTTCAGTGAACTGCCATCCCGGGGGCCGGGTGCGGAGACGGGTCAGATCGGGGTTTCTTCGACGGCGTAGAGACGCCGGTGCTCGCGGATGGCGTAGCGGTCGGTCATCCCGGCGATGTAGTCGGCGGTGGCCCGCCAGGGGTCGATTTTGGCGCTTTCCTGGAACTGGGGAGGCAGCAACTTCAGGTCTCCGGTGAAGGCGTCAAAGAGCTCTTTGACGATGCGCTTTGACTTCGTGCTCATGCGCTGGACCCGGTAGTGCTGGTAAAGGTGGCGCCGCAGGAACTGCTTGAGCTGGGTCTGCTCCGCCGTGATACGGGGACTGAAGGAAGCGAGGGCCGGGGCCTCACGGACGGCTTCCACGGAACGGGGCCGGTGTTCGCGGATGTTCTCCCGGGTTTGCTGCGTGAGGTCGATAACCAGCGTACCGATCATGCGCCGCACCGTCTCGTGGACCAGCCGCCGCCCCGATACCTGGGGATAGCGCTGTTTCACCTCGTCCAGGAGGCGGGCAAAGACCTTGACCTCGGCCAGCTGCTCCAGGGTAATCAGCCCCGAGCGCAGTCCGTCGTCCACGTCGTGATTGTTATACGCGATTTCGTCAGCCAGGTTGGCGAGCTGGGCTTCCAGCGATGGACGACGATCGTGGAGAAAGCGCTCGCCAAGGTCGCCGAGCAGGCGGGCGTTGCTTCGCGCGCAGTGCTTGAGAATACCTTCCCGGGTCTCGTAGCACAGATTCAGCCCGTCGAAGGCCGCGTAGCGCTGCTCCAGCACATCGACCACCCGCAGCGACTGCAGGTTGTGTTCGAAGCCGCCGTGGCCCTTCATGCATTCGGCGAGCGCGTCCTGGCCGGCGTGGCCGAAGGGCGTGTGGCCAAGGTCATGGGCGAGCGAGATGGCTTCCACCAGGTCCTCATTGAGGCCCAGATTGCGGCCGATGGAGCGGCCGATCTGGGCCACTTCCAGGCTGTGGGTGAGTCGGGTGCGGAACAGGTCGCCTTCGTGGTTCACAAAGACCTGGGTCTTGTATTCCAGGCGCCGGAAGGCGGTGGAATGGATGATGCGGTCCCGGTCGCGCTGGAACTCGCTGCGCCCGCTGGGGGCCTCTTCCCGGATGCGCCGGCCTCGCGAGTTCGCGGGCCCCACCGCGTACGCGGCCAGTTCAGGCATGGAGCGCGGCGCCCGCCAGGGTTTCCAGGATCAGCGGCTCCGGGACGTCCGAGCAGACTTCGGCGAGGCCGATTTTCTTGAGCAGGACGAAACGCAGCTTGCCGCTCACCACCTTCTTGTCGACGCCCATCAGCTCGAGGTAACGGTCCGAACCCAGGTCCGGTGCCTTGACCGGCAGGCCGGCACGGCCGACCAGGTTGGCGATACGCTCCACCTCGGGACCGCCGAGGTACCCGAGGCGCCGGGACAAATCCGCCGCCAGCACTATTCCCGCGGCGACCGCTTCGCCATGCAGCCATTTGCCGTAGCCGATGCCCGCCTCTATCGCATGGCCGAAGGTGTGGCCCAGGTTCAGCAGGGCCCGCACCCCGCTTTCCCGTTCGTCCGCGGCCACCACCTCGGCCTTGTGCTGGCAGCTTACGCGGATGGCGTAGGCCAGGGCTTCCGGGTCGCGGGCGAGAAGATGGTCCACGTGGGCTTCGAGCCACTCGAAGAACGCGAAGTCGCGGATCAGCCCGTATTTGATGACCTCGGCGAGCCCCGCCTTGAGCTCGCGGTCGGGCAGGGTATTGAGGGTGGCGGTGTCGGCGAGCACCACCCGTGGCTGGTAGAACGCCCCGATCATGTTCTTGCCCAGCGGGTGATTGATCCCGGTCTTTCCGCCTACGGAGGAATCCACTTGGGCGAGCAGCGTGGTCGGCACCTGGATGAACGGCACACCCCGCTGGTAGCTGGAGGCCGCAAAGCCGGCGAGGTCGCCGATGACGCCGCCGCCCAGAGCGATGACCGCGGTGCTGCGCTCGCAGCGACTGGAGAGCAGGGCGTCGTACACCTGGTTGAGGGTCTCCCAATTTTTGCGTTCCTCCCCGTCGGGCAGGACGATCTCGATGCAAGACACGCCGCCGCCGGCGAGGGCCTTCTTCAAGGGGTCCAGGTAAAGCGGGGCCACCACGCTGTTGGTGATGATGGCGGCGCGCGGCTGCGCCAGGTGCGGGATGATCAGTTCGCCGCGGGAGAGCAGCCCGGCGCCGATGTGGATCGGGTAGCTGCGCTCGCCAAGGCCGACGGTCAGGGTTTCCATGAACAGGGGATCAGGTGTGCTGGCGCAGCCGCTGCTCGAGCTGGCGCACCAGGGTATACACGCTCTGGCTGCTGGTATCGATGATAATATCCGCCACTTCCTGGTACAACGGGTCGCGCTCCGCGAACAGCCCGGCAAGCTTGGCGCGCGGGTCTTCGGTCTGCAACAGCGGGCGGTTGCGGTCGTGGCGCGTTCTGGCCCACAAATCGTCGACCACGGCCCGCAGGTACACCACGGTTCCGTTCCGGGAAAGCAGCTGACGGTTTTCCCGGCTGAGCACCGCTCCTCCCCCGGTGGCGAGCACGACGTTTTCCATCGCGGTGAGTTCCTTCAGTGCCGCGCTTTCTCTGGTGCGGAACCCCGACTCCCCCTCGATCTCGAAAATGACCGGTATGCTCACGCCGGTTCGTTTCTGGATCTCCTGGTCGCAGTCGAGAAAGGTCTTCCGCAGGCGCTTGGCGAGCAGCTTGCCAACCGTGGTCTTGCCCGCGCCCATGAGGCCTACGAGAAATATGTTGCCGCGATCGCGCATCGGGGAATTCTAGCGGAAATGGCGCAGCGGGCCCGAAACCGGCCACGGACTCCAAAACGATACGGGCCGGGGAGGCAACCCCGGCCCGTATCGGGAAATCCGCCGGCTCAGCGGATATTCAGGCTTTCCTTGAGCACCCGCGGCGTGACGAAGATCAGCAGCTCGCTGCGGTCGCTTTGCGTAATGGTGTTGCGGAACAGGAAGCCCACGTAGGGCAGCTCGCCGAGCACCGGGACGCGCGCCTGGGTCTTGCGCTCTTCCTCATTGTAGATGCCGCCGATGACCACGGTGCCCCCGTTTTGCACCAGCACCTGGGTGGTGATCTGCTTGGTGTTGATGGCGGGACCGGCGGCCGTGGGGGCACCCACGCTGTCCTTGTTGACGTTGAGGCTCATGATAATGTTGTCGTCAGGCGTGATCTGGGGTTTCACCTTGAGGCTCAGCGTTGCCTTCTTGAACGATACGCTGGTCGCGCCGCTGCTGGTCGCCTGCTGGTAGGGGATGTCGGTGCCGGACTCGATCGTTGCTTCCACCTGGTCGGCGGTCACCACGCGGGGACTGGCGATGATCTTGCCCTTGTTATCCGCCTCCAGGGCGGACAGTTCCAGGTTCAGGAACTTGGTGGAGGCTTCATTGAACAACAGCAGCGAAAGCACGCCGGCGTTGCCGAAGCCTCCGGCCCCGGTGGAGGGCAGGTTGACCGACAGACTGTCGGTGAACGCGGCAGCCGCACCCTGACCGGAATGCAGGCCGGTATCGTTCAGGTTGCCGCCCACCGCGAGCCGCTGCTGGTTCAGTCCGATGTTGCTCAGGCTGGTGCCGCGCCCGGTGAGATCGTGGTAGCCGAGGCGCACGCCGATGTTCTTGCTGAAGTTGTCGTTGGCTTCCACGATGCGCGCCTCAATCATGACCTGGCGCACCGGCACATCGATCTTCTTGATCAGTTTCCGGATTTCCTCAAGCCGGGTCGAGTTGTCCTGGACGAACAGGGTGTTGGTGCGGGTGTCCACCACCACGCTGCCGCGCTTCGAGAGCAGCTTCTGGGTGGGATCGGAGAGGATCTTCCTGACTTCGTCCGCCTTCTGGTAGTTGAGCTGGATGGCCTCGGTGCGGGTGGGCTCCAGGTCGGAGATCTGCTGCCTGGCTTCGAGCAGGATTTTCTCCTTGGTGGCGATCTCGTCGCGCGGGGCAATCAGCACCACGTTGCCGGTCTTGCGCATGTCGAGGCCCTTGGCCTGCAGAATGATGTCGAGGGCCTGGTCCCAGGGCACGTCCTTCAGCCGCAGGGTCAGGTTGCCGCCGACGGTATCGCTGGTGATGATGTTCAGCCCCGTGAAGTCCGCGATCACCTGCAACACCGCGCGAACCTCGACATTCTGGAAGTTGAGCGACAATTTCTCCCCGGTGTAACCGATACCTTGCGTCAATTTGGTGGGATCCTCGACGATGGGCTTCACTTCCAGGATGAAGCGTGTATCGGTCTGGTAGGCCGAGTGCTCCCACAGGCCCTTGGACTCCACCACCATCCGGACGTTTTCGCCCTGTCCGAACGTGTCCACGGTCTGTACCGGTGTCGCAAAGTCGGTCACGTCGAGGCGGCGCTCGAGATTACGCGGGAGACCGGTCTTGGTGAAGTCTACAATGAGGCTCCTGCCCTGCTGGCGGATGTCGATCCCGGTACCGGTATCAGAAAGGTCCACGACGATGCGGGCCTCCCCGGCGGCGCCGCGCCGGAACTCGACATCCCGGATGGCATGGGCCTGCGGCCCGGCCTTGGCTTCCGCGAATCGGGTTGTGGTCGGGGCTGCTGCTGCCGTCGCGGAGCCCTGGAGGGAGATCAGCAGGCTCTTGCCGTCGAGGCGCACGTCATAGCCCACCGGCTGGGTCAGGTTGAACACGAGGCGGGTGCGGTTGCCCGCCTGAACGATATTGACGCTGCGCAACTCGCCCTGATTGACGTCCTGGGCGCTCTTGCCGAGCGCGTTGCCGGTGTTGGGAAGATCGAGCGCGAGCCGCGGCGGATCATTCAGGGCAAATCCCGCGGGCGGATTCGCCAGGGCCTCCTTCAGGCCGATCTTTACGACGATCCGGCCTCCCTGCACGGTGGATACGTCGAGGGACTCGATCGAATTGCCCGCGCCGGCGGAGGTCTGTGCGACGCTCGGGGCCGCGGCCAGGACCGCGAGGAGGAACACGGCCGCCGTACCTGCCAGGCCGCGCAAGAATCTGTGTGCTGTAATCATCTTCTCTGCTCCTGTTCCGCGAGCAGCAGGCTGCTCGTCACTTCCCCACTTCCTCGAGCAGCAAACTGCTCACGCGTTCGGTCCAGTCGCCGCCGGTATCCTGAACGATCTCCTTCAGCTTCACTTCCGATTCGCTGATCTCCGTGATCTGGCCGAAGTTCTGGCCCAGGTAATTGCCGGACCTGACCCGGAACAGGGTGTTGTCCGGCGCCTTTACCAGCGCGTAGGTCTCCTTGGCCTGTTGCAGCGTGCCGACCATCTTGAGACTCTCCAGCGGAAATGCCTCAAGTGGTTCCTTGCGGCGGCTGAAATCGGGCCGCAATCCGCCGCCCCCTGCGCCGCCTTTGGCCTCGATCTTGCGCGGCTTGAAGGGGTCAGGCAGATCGAAGGCGCTGTAGGCGAAGGCCTCGTAGGGTTTCACCTCCGGCAGGGGCTCCACCTTGCCCCGCAGCCCCTGCCCGGATTCCTTGACGAACTGCTCCAGGTCCTTGTAGGCCCCCCCGCCGCAGCCCGCGACGACCAGCGCTACGGCCAGCGCGGTAAGCAGCCTCATTTGGCCCCCTTGGCGGGCGCGGGCTTGGCCGCGGGCTTGGGCGCGGCGGCGGCACGTTGCTTGGCGATTTCCGCCTCATCCAGGTAGCGGTAGGTCTTGGCCACGGCTTCCATCACCAGCCCGCCTCCCTTCCCCGGGGCGAGCTTCACGTCGTTCAGGGTGACGATGCGGGGCAACTGGGCAATGTCGCTCGCGAATGCCCCCATATCGTGGTAGCTGCCCGTCACCGTGATGGAAATGGGGAGTTCGGCGTAGAACTCGGATATGTTTTCGCGCGGCGCCGGCTTGAACAGGTCGAACTGCAGCCCGCGGCCCAGGCCGGCCTGGTTGATATCGATGATCAGAGCGTCCATCTCGGCGCGGTTCGGGAGCTGCTTGAGCAGCGCGCCAAAGGAGAGCTCGATGTCCTTGAGTTGCTGTTTGTAGATATCCAGGTTGATCGCCTCTTTTTTCTTGGCAAGGAAGGTCTCTTTCAGCTTGCCTTCCTCCTGCTCGGACTTCTGCAGCGCCTCCCACTGGTCCTGCCAGTCGAAAACGGCGCCCGCAGCGACGATGCCGACCAGCAGCGACGCGAGTCCCAGCAGCTTAATGGGCCAGGGCCAGCTGCCCGGATCCTTGGGATTGACCCGCTTGAGCTCTTCCAGAAAGTTTTTCATGACACCCGCTCCTGGCTACTTCTTACCGGCAGGCGCTGCCGCCGGGGCTGCGGGCCGGGTGAGGCCCACCGTGACGTAGAAGTCGCTCAGCCGCTGGGGGCCCACCTGGGCGGCCTTGATTTCGACCAGCGCCGCACCCTCCAGCCAGGGCGAATCATCGAGGTTGCGCATGAGCGTGGAAACCCGCGCGTTGGACTGGGCGAATCCGGTCAGGTGGACCCGGTTGCCCGCCTGGTTGATCCTCTTCAGGTATACCCCGTCGGGCAGCAGCCGTACCACCTCATCGAGCAGGTGCACCACGTCGGAACGGCCGGTCTGAAGCGTCTCGACCACCTTTTTCCTGGCGAGGAGAGCTTGGGTCTGCTCCTTGAGCTTCTTGATTTCCTCGATCTGCTTGTCGAGGACGGCAATTTGGCCGGTGAGGTACTTGTTGCGACCGTTCTGGTATTCGATCTGGGTGATAATTGCCACGTGCACGGCGCCCACAATCAGGGCGCCGATGCCGGCTGTGACGCCGGCCAGCACTGCGATCTGGCGCCGCCGCGCCTGGCGCTTGATCTCGCGGTGGGGCAGCAGGTTGATTCGAGTCATGACGGGTCGAACCTCCGCATCGCCAGTCCGCAGGCAATCATGAGGGACGGCGCATCGGCGCTCAGCTGCCGCGGCTTGATCCGGCTCGACAGGGCCATTCCCGCGAACGGGTTGGCGATCATCGTGGGAACCTGGGTACGGGCCGCAACCACGTCCTCCAGCCCCTCGATCGTCGCGCATCCCCCGGCCAACAGGATGAAATTGACCTCGTTGTACTGGGTCGAGGTGAAGAAGAACTGCAGGGCTCGCGCCACTTCCAGCGCCAGGGTTTCCCGGAACGGATTGAGCACGTCCGTTTCGTAGTTCTCGGGCAGCCCGCCGCTGCGTTTCGCGCCTTCCGCCTCTTCCTGGGACAGGTTAAAGTGGCGCATGATGTCCTGGGTGAGCTGATTGCCGCCGAAGGGCTGATCGCGCATGTAAACCGACTGTGAATTCCGCAGCACGTTAATGCTCATCACGGTCGCGCCGATGTCAACGATGGCTATGGTCTGGTCCTTGCCTTCGCCCGGGAGGGTACGCGAAATGAGTTCGAAGGCCGTCTGGGTCGCGTACGGTTCCACATCCATCACGATGGCGCGCAGTTCCGCCGCCTGGGCGGCAGCCACCCGGTCCTCCACCTTTTCCTTGCGGGAGGCCGCAATCAGCACTTCGACTTCCTCGGGGCTGCTGGGAGCGGGTCCCACCACCTGGAAATCCAGATTCACCTCGTCCAGGGCGAACGGGATGTACTGATTGGCTTCTGTTTCAACCTGCAACTCCACCTCTTCTTCCCTCTGGCCGGCCGGAACAATGATCTTCTTGGTGATCACTGAAGCGGCCGGGAGCGCCAGCGCGACATTCTTGACACGCGTGCCGAGACGCTTCCACGCCCGCTTCATGCATTCGCCGACCGCCTCCAGGTTCACGATGTTGCCATCAACCACCGAATCCTTGGGCAGCGGCTCGACGGTGTAGCGCTCCAGACGGTACTGGCCCTTGCCGGCTTCGGCCAGCTCCACCATCTTGACGGCGGAGCCGCTGATGTCTACGCCAATCAACGGCGGCGACTTGGCCTGGAGAAAATCCAGGTTGATTTCGAAATTTCCTTTGAGCATAGGCCGGTTAGGCGTGATACGTATAATTTACATTAAATGCTAGCAACAAGCATCCACGATGTAAAGTAATTTTTTGGCGTTTTCTTTTGCTCGGTCAGACCCCTATAATGCTGCTTCTTTCGGTCCGTCGTTCTACCTCGATTCCCCCGCTAAGTTCATGTTAGCACGCAGGCTGTTCTACCTCGCCGCCGCCCTAACGGGCCTGGCGTTGGCGGGGGCGCTTACCCTCGCCATTGCGGTCATCCTGACCTTCCCTCACCTGCCCTCCCTGGAGGTGCTCACCGATTACCGGCCCAAGATCCCGCTCCGCGTCTATAGTGCGGACGGGATCCTGATCGGGGAATTCGGCGAGGAGCGGCGGGCGCTGGTCAAGATTGCCCAAGTGCCACCCGCCCTGAGGCAGGCCATTCTGGCGGCTGAGGACGAGCGTTTCTACCAGCACGGGGGCGTGGACTACCTGGGAGTGCTGCGGGCGGCCTACTCCAACTTTGCCGCAGGGGGCGCCCGTCAAGGCGCGAGTACCATTACCATGCAGGTGGCCCGCAACTTTTTCTTGACCAAGGAAAAGACCCTGGCCCGCAAATTCAACGAGGCGTTGCTTGCGTTCAAGATCGAGCACAGCCTCAGCAAGGACGAGATCCTTGAGCTCTACGTGAACCAGATCTATCTGGGGCAGCGGGCCTACGGGTTTGCAGCGGCGGCCCAGGTCTATTTCGGCAGACCCCTTGCCGAAATAAGTCTCGCGGAAGCGGCGATGCTGGCGGGCCTCCCCAAGGCCCCCTCGCGGTTCAACCCCGTAGTGAACCTCAAGCGGGCCAAGCAACGCCAGGCCTACGTGCTGCGGCGGATGCTGGAACTCAGGTACATCAGCGAGGCTCAGTACCGGGAGGCGGAGAAGAAGAACCTGGCAGTGAAACGGGACCTTCAGGACTTCGCGGTGCGGGCCGATTACCCTGCCGAGATGGTGCGTCAGGCCGTTTACGAGCGGTTTCAGGACGACACGTACAGCCGCGGCCTGAAGGTATATACCACGATCTACTCCCAGCACCAGGACGCGGCCTACCGGGCCGTGCGCAAGGGGGTCATGGATTACGACAAGCGGCATGGCTATCGCGGCCCGGAGGGATTTATCGACCTGAACAAGGCCGACGCCAACCTGGAGGAAATGCTCGAAGACGCGCTGCAGGAAGTCGCTGAAAGCGACGACCTGCTTCCGGCGGTGGTGCTGGAGGTGGGCGCTAAGGGTGTCAAGGCCTACCGGAAAGGCGGAGAAACCGTCGAGATTGCCGGCGACGGCCTGAAATTCGCCCAGAAGATGCTCGCCGACAAGGTGAGTCCCAACCTGCGCATCCGCCGCGGCGCCTTGATTCGCGTCCAGAAGGACGAAAAGCGGCAGTGGAACATCGTCCAATTGCCCCGGGTCGAGGCGGCGCTGGTCTCCATCGATCCCCAGGACGGCGCGCTCCGGGCCCTGGTCGGCGGATTCGATTTCACCCGCAACAAATACAACCATGTGGTCCAGGCGATCCGCCAGCCGGGCTCCAGCTTCAAGCCCTTCATTTACTCGGCGGCGCTCGAAAAGGGCTTCACGCCTGCGTCCGTGATCAACGACGCGCCCCTGTACTTCGACGCCGCCCAAACCGGCAGCGAGCCCTGGGAGCCCAAGAACTACGACGGAAAATACGAGGGGCCGCTGCGCATGCGCATGGCGCTCGCCAAGTCCAAGAACCTGGTTTCAATCCGGATCCTGCAGGCCATAGGTCCCCAGTATGCCCAGGACTATGTGTCGCGCTTCGGCTTCGACCCGGATCTGCACCCCGCCTATCTCACCATGGCGCTGGGCGCCGGCGGCGTGACCCCCCTGCAGATGGTCACCGCCTATGCCGCGTTCGCCAACGGCGGATTCCGCCTCACCCCCTATCTCATCCAGCGTATCGAGGACGACAAGGGCCCAGTGCTGGATCAGGCCGCCCCCGCGCGGTCCGACGAGGGGGCGGAGCGTATCCTGGATCCCCGCAACGCGTTCATCATGACCAGCATGATGCAGGACGTGGTGCGGCGGGGAACCGCCACCCGCGCCCAGGCCCTGGGCCGCACCGATCTGGCAGGCAAGACCGGCACCACCAACGATTTCATCGACGCCTGGTTCTGCGGCTATTCGCCCAGCCTTGTGGCAGTGGCCTGGATCGGGTTCGACCAGCCCAAGAGCATGGGCAACGGAGAGACCGGTGCCCAGGCGGCGCTGCCCATCTGGATCGGCTACATGGACCGGGCCCTGAAGGGGGTGCCGGACGGGACCTATGCGGTTCCGGGAGGGGTGGTAGTCGCGAGCGTCAATCCCGAGACCGGACTCAGGGATCCCGACGGCAAGGGCATCAATGAATACTTTTTCCAGGAATACCAGCCCCACGACCCGGGCGAGGGCCTGAGCGCCATGGCGCCGGGTGACGGTGGACGCCCCCCTCAGGAAGTGAAAAGCCAGATTTTCTAGCCCCATGGGAAAGTCGGGGTCGAGGCGTGATTTCACCCGGGAGCAGGTGGCCCAGCTCGCCGCCCGCCTGATGGCGGAGGATGGCATCCAGGATTTTGCCTTCGCCAAGAAAAAGGCGGCTCAGCGCCTGGGCGTGTCCGCCCACCACCACCTGCCCGACAACGCCGAGGTCGAGGAAGCGTTGCGGGTGTTCCAGGGACTGTTTCAACGCGGTGAGCAGGCCGCCTGGCTCCTGCACCTGCGGCGCGAAGCGCTGGAGGCGATGCGCCTGCTTGAGCGGTTCAATCCCTACCTCACGGGGTCGGTGTTGTCGGGCACCGCCAACCACCACTCCGACATCAATCTCCATCTCTATACCGACAGCGTCAAGGACGTGGAGTTGTTCCTCATGGACCGGGGGATCCCCTATCGGAGCGGGGAAAAGCGCGTCGGCCAGGGCGAAGATGGCCGCTCCGTGCCCGTATTCGTGGTGGAGCGGCGGGGCACCGTGTTCAACATCGCGGTGTTTTCACCCAACGACCTGCGCGTTCCGCTCCGGGCACCCGATGGAAGCTCGACCGGGCGCGCCAAGGCGGCCCAGCTGGAACAGCTCATCGGGAACGCAGGGCAGCCGGCCGATTAGCCCCTTTCTCTGAGCCAGGCGGCCGCCTCAAGCGCGAAGTAGGTCAGGATTCCATCGGCGCCCGCGCGCTTGAAGGCGAGCAGCGCCTCCAGGACGCAGGCCCGCTCGTCGAGCCAGCCGTTTCCGGCGGCGGCCTTCAGCATGGCATACTCGCCGCTCACCTGGTAGACAAGAGTGGGCGCCTTGAACGTCTCCTTTATCCGCCGCACGATGTCGAGATAGGGAAGCCCGGGCTTCACCATCACCATGTCGGCCCCCTCCTGGAGATCCAGGCCCACTTCCCACAGCGCTTCATCGCTGTTGGCGGGGTCCATCTGGTAAGTGTATTTGTTTCCGCCTCCGAGGCTGGCAGCGGAGCCCACGGCGTCCCGGAAGGGCCCGTAGAAACTGGAAGCGTATTTTGCGGAATACGCGAGGATCCGGGTATGGATATGGCCCTGCTCGTCCAGTGCCCGCCGAATCGCCCCGATGCGGCCATCCATCATGTCGGAGGGCGCCACCACATCGGCCCCGGCGGCAGCGTGGACCAGCGCCTGCTTTTCCAGGACCGCCACGGTCTCGTCGTTCATCACATAGCCGGCACCATCGATCAGCCCGTCCTGGCCGTGGCTGGTGTAGGGATCCAGCGCGATATCGGTAATCACGCCCAGGTCCGGAAAACGGGCCTTGAGCCCCCTCACCACCCGGGGTACCAGTCCCTCCGGATTGCAGGCTTCCGAGGCATCCGCGGTTTTCAGTGCCGGGTCGATGACCGGGAAAAGGGCAATGGCCGGAATTCCCAGCGTGGCGCACTGTTCGGCCTCTAAAAAGAGCTGATCCAGGCTCTGGCGCTCGATTCCCGGCATGGAAGCCACTTTTTCCCGGCGATTGGCCCCGTCCAGCACAAACACCGGGTAGATGAAATCGTCGGGGGCGAGGCGGTTTTCCCTGACCAGCCGCCTTGAAAATTCGTCGTGCCGCAGCCGCCGCGGTCTTTTATGGGGATATTTTCCTAGAATTTGCATGGGTTTTTTTGATTTTGGAGGTAAAAAAGATTCGTTATCATTTTGTGGGAACTAAAACGGAATTATGCTAATCTTAGTACCAGACGATGTCACCATCGTCTCCCGCTTCTCCTCCCTGAGCGGGTGCCTTAATCCAATTAAGGCGTTTCGCCCCCGGTTTTACTCCCCTTTAACCGGGGGTTTTTTATTTCGATCAGTCGCTTATTTCGTCATCCAGCGGCTGATCCGGATCTTCAGTTCGTCCACCCCTTTCCCATTGAGGCTGGAGAACAGCTGCACCGTGGCTCCCGCGGTGAAACCATCGAGCCTCGCCGCCGCCTCCTTCAGCACCGCCATGGCCGCGCTCCTGGAGAGTTTGTCGGCTTTGGTGAGTAGAACGTGGAGCGGAACCCCGCCCGGGGTGATCCATTTCAGCAGCTGCAGGTCGAGCGGCGTGAACGGGTGCCGGGCATCCATGACGACGATGAGACCCCGCAGGCCTCCCCGGCTGCGGATATACCCCGCCACCAGTTCCTCCCAGTGGCGCTGCACGTCCCGGGGCACCCGGGCATAGCCGTAGCCCGGCAGATCCACCAGGAACCCGGCCTCGCCCACCCGGAAAAACACCACCTGCTGGGTGCGGCCCGGTGTCTTGCTCACGAAGGCGAGCCGGTTACGGCCGGTGAGTGCATTGATGACGCTGGACTTGCCGGCATTGGAGCGGCCGGCAAACGCCACCTCGGCCCGGTCCGAGGGCGGGAGCTGTTCCGGCAGGGTCGCCGCGGAAAAAAAGGCGGCACTTGCGAAGCGGATCATTGGAATTGCCGGGGGCGGAGGCGGGGCTGGCTGTT
Source organism: Betaproteobacteria bacterium (assembly GCA_016183615.1). GTDB lineage: Bacteria > Pseudomonadota > Gammaproteobacteria > Burkholderiales > UBA6910 > JACPEG01. Next base: position 52,091 of record JACPEG010000032.1, on the reverse strand, counting down.
ACTGGCGCCGGGCGCCGGGCTTGTTATAGAATTCGCGGTTTATCGAAAAGGCAGAAGGAGCAATCATGAGACTCACCCCGGCTATGGCGGCGCTCGCCGCTTGCGCGCTGGCGCTGCCTGCGTCTGGTCAAACCGGCGCCAAGGGAGATCCGGCCAAGGCCCAGCTGACCGCGACCCAGGTCTGCGCGGGATGCCACGGGGCCGACGGCAACAGCCCGACGCCCACCAACCCGAATCTGGCGGGTCAGCACGCGGCGTATATTACCAAGCAACTCATGAACTTCAAATCGGCGGATGGCAAGGCCGCCGAGCGCGCCAGCCCCGTGATGAACGGCATGGTGGTAGCGCTTACCCCGGATGACATGAAAAATCTCGGGGCCTACTTCGCGGCCCAGGCCCCCAAGCCCGGAACCGCGAAAGACAAGGATCTCGTGGTTCTGGGCCAGAAACTGTACCGGGGCGGTGACATGGGACGGGGCATCCCCGCGTGCGCCGGCTGTCACTCCCCGAACGGCGCGGGCATTCCGGCCCAGTATCCGCGGCTTGCCGGACAGCATGCGGACTACACCGTGGCCCAGCTCAAGGGCTTCCGCTCCGGCGAGCGGGCCAACGATCCTCAGAAAATGATGCGCATGATCGCCGCCAAGATGAGCGACAGGGAAATCCAGGCGCTGGCGGAGTACGTGGCCGGTCTGCGCTGATCCCCGACTGTTGGGGACGAAAAAAGGGCGGCTTGGCCGCCCTTTTGTTTTGGGGCACTATTTTAGCGTCCCGAACGCGCGGTCGGCGGCTGCGAGGGTGTGCTCGATATCGCCGGGCGCGTGGGCGCTGGAGACGAAGCCCGCCTCATAGGCCGAAGGGGCAAGGTACACGCCTTCTTCCAGCATGGCGTGGAAAAAGCCGTTGAAGGCGTCCTTGTTGCACTCCATCACTTCTGCGTAGCTCCGGGGCGCGCCGTCGCGGAAATACACGCCGAACATTCCCCCCACCGCCTGCGCGGAGAAAGCCACACCGTGCTTCTTCGCGACCTTCGCGAGCCCGTCGGTGAGGTGCCGGGTCGCCTTGGCGAGAGATTCGTAGAAACCCCTCTCCTGCACTAGGCGCAGGGTTGCCAGCCCCGCTGCCACCGCCACCGGATTTCCCGAAAGCGTTCCGGCCTGATAAACCGGTCCCAGGGGTGCCACGCACTGCATGATGTCACGCCGGCCGCCGAAGGCGCCCACCGGCATGCCGCCGCCGATGACTTTGCCCAGGGTGGTGAGGTCGGGCGTGATGCCGTAGAGTCCCTGGGCACCGCCGAGTGCGACGCGGAATCCGGTCATCACCTCGTCGAAGATGAGCACTGCGCCGTGCTTCGTGCAGCAGGCACGCAATGTCTTGAGAAATTCCTGGTCCGGCGCCACCAGGTTCATGTTGCCGGCCACCGGCTCCACGATCACGGCCGCGATTTCCTTTCCACCCTGGGCAAAGGCATCTTCCACGGCCGCCGCGTCGTTGTAGGGAAGAACCAGGGTATGAACCGCCGTTTCCGCGGGCACGCCGGCGGAACTGGGCTGGCCGAAGGTCAACGCCCCGGATCCCGCCTTCACCAGCAGCGCATCCGCATGGCCGTGGTAGCAGCCCTCGAACTTGATGATGCGGGAGCGCCCGGTGAATCCGCGGGCGAGCCTTATTGCGCTCATAGTGGCCTCGGTCCCGGAGCTCACCAGCCGCACCTGTTCCAGCGAGGGCAGCAGGTTGCAGAGCAACTCCGCCATTTCCAGCTCGCCTTCGGTGGGGGCCCCGAAGCTCAGACCGGACGCGGCGGCTTCCTGCACTGCCCTCACCACTTGGGGATGGGCGTGACCGGCGATCATGGGACCCCAGGAGCCCACGTAGTCCACGTAGCGGGTACCGTCAGCATCCCACACATACGGTCCCTCGCCGCGCTCGAAGAACAGCGGCGTCCCACCCACCGAGCGGAAGGCCCGCACCGGCGAATTGACGCCGCCCGGGATCAGCTGCTGGGATCTTTCGAATAATTGCCAGTTGCGCGAAGTCATGTTCTGCCTGTGGGGTCGGATCGGATCAGGATTGAAACAGCCCGGCGATCTTCCGTGCCGCAGCTTCCACATCGTCCGCCGCGAACACCGCGGTGATCACCGCAAGGGCGTCGGCGCCGGACTCCACGAGCAGGCGGCCGTTCGCCGCGCTGATGCCGCCAATGGCGACCACCGGCACCGCCAGTTCGGCCTTGGCCCGACGCAGCAGCTCGGGCGTGGCCTGGACCGCATCAGGCTTTACGTCGGACGGAAAAAAGCTCCCGAACGCGACGTAATCGGCGCCGAGCCGGAGCGCCTGCTGCGCGAGGTCGAGGCGATTATAGCAGGACACACCGAGGAGCTTTTCCGCGCCCAGCAAGCGGCGGGCTTCGGCCGCCGGGCCATCCCCGGCGCCCAGGTGAACGCCATCCGCGTCCACTTCCAGCGCCAGCTCCAGGTGATCGTTGATGATGAGTGGCACGCCGTATTCCCGGCACGCCGCCAGCAGCGCCCGGGCCTGAGTGAGACGGCTCGCCGCGTCCGCCGACTTGTTCCGGTACTGGACCAGGCGTGCGCCCCCGGCGAGGGCGCTTCGGACCTTTGCGACCAGGACGCCCGTATCGCCGAGATCAGGGGTGATGGCATAAAGCCCCCTAATCCTGCTGCGGCTCATCCTCTCCTTCTTCCTTGGCCCAGAAAAAGCGGTCGGGAATGAGCTGGCCCATGCCGGGCCGGAACCCTGCGCGCAGCGCCTGCCAGGTGTACTCCTGGGCCTCCTTGACGGCCTCGGCGACGGACAGGCCATTGGCAATCGTCGCCGCAATCGCGGAGGCGAGGGTGCAGCCGGAGCCATGGTACGAACCGGGGAGCCGCTGCCAGACGTCGGTGCGCACCACGCCTTCCTGGCCATAGAGGGTGTTGATGACCTGCGGCGTGCTGCCGTGGGTCCCGGTGATGAGCACGTACTCGCAGCCGAGATGCAGGATGCGTCGCGCGCACTGCTCGAGATCCGGCTCGTCGGTTTCATCGTGCTCGTCTTCCGCCAGGCGCCGCGCCTCCATCACGTTCGGCGTAATGATCGTGGTCTGGGGCACCAGCAGCTCGCGCAGCGCGGAGACCATGTCCTCGCTCGCCAGCTCGTCGCCGCGGCCCGAGGCCAGCACCGGATCCAGCACCAGCGGAATATCGGGATAGTCGGACACCACCTCGGCGATGGCCGTGATGATTTCCACGCTGCCCACCACCCCGACCTTGAACGCGTCCACCGGCATGTCCTCCAGGACGTGGCGCGCCTGGTCGGCCACCCACTCGGGATCGAGCGGCATCACCTGCTCCACGCCCATGGTGTCCTGCACCGTGATGGCGGTGACCACCGACAGCGGATGGCAGCCCATGCTGGAAAGGGTGAGGATATCGGCCTGGAGCCCTGCACCGCCGGTGGGATCCGAAGCGGCGAAGGCGAGGACGATGGGCGGAAGCTGGGGCATCGATAATTCGACTAAAATGGCATTTTAAACCAAAACCCCCGCGGCCCCATGACCACTGCCGAAACCACCACCGCCTACCGCACCTACATGTGTGTGGTGTGCGGGTTCGTGTACGACGAGGCCGCAGGCCTGCCCGACGAAGGCATTGCGCCGGGCACGCGCTGGCAGGATGTGCCGCCCAACTGGGCCTGCCCCGAATGTGGCGCGCGCAAGGAAGATTTCGAGATGGTGGAGATCTGATGAGAATCCTCCACACCATGCTCCGGGTGGGCGACCTGGAACGTTCCCTCGCCTTCTACACCGAGGTGCTGGGAATGAAGGTCCTGCGGCGCAACGACTACCCGGAGGGAAAGTTCACGCTCGCCTTCGTGCAGGATCCCGACGGCTACAAGATCGAGCTGATCCAGAAAAAGAGCTGATTTTCACCGCGCCGCCGCGCGGCCGGCGCTCAGGTAGTTCTCCATCGCCACGAATTCCGCGACACCGAAGGTTTCCGGGCGCCGGGTCGCTTCGATTCCCAGATTCCCGAAATCCGGCTCGGCCAGGTAGTTCCTCAGCGCGTTGCGCAACGTCTTTCTGCGCTGGGAGAACGCCGCCGTGACGAGCTCGGAGAGCAGGGCTTCATCCATTGCCGGGTGAGGCAGAGGCGAGAGCGGAATCATCCGCACCACCGCGGATTCCACCTTGGGGGCGGGACGGAACGCTCCAGCACCCACCAGAAACAGCCGCTCCAGGCCGAAACGGTACTGCAGCATCACCGAGAGCCGGCCGTACTCGGACGTGGATGGCTTTGCCACCATGCGCTCCACCACTTCCCGCTGCAGCATGACATGGATGTCGCGGAGCTGTTCTGCGAAGCGCGCCAGATGGAACAGCAGCGGGGTCGAGATATTGTAGGGCAGATTGCCGACGATCCGCAGATCCGTGCCAAGGGCGGAAAAGTCGAATTTGAGGGCATCGGCGCCGTGAATGGTGAGCCGGTCGGGCGGATATTCCGCAGCGAGCCTCGCCACGATGTCGCGGTCGATTTCCACGACGTGCAAATGGGGCAACACGTCGAGCAGGGGCCGCGTCAGGGCGCCGAGACCGGGGCCGATCTCCACCACTTGGTCTCCCGGGACGGGCGCGATGGCCTCCACGATCTTGCGGACGATATTGCGGTCCACCAGGAAGTTCTGGCCAAAACGTTTGCGTGCGATGTGCATGGTGTCGCGATGCGGGTTCACGCGACCGTTTCGGTGAAAGCTCGCGCGATGCGCGTTATGCCGGAACTAAAACGCTGGTGCGCGATGTGCGGAACCATCGGAAGGGACGGTTCTACGCGCCTTGCCGGTGCTCGGCGAGCTGCCGGGCAAGATCGATGGCGGCGAGCAGGCTGCCGCAGTCGATGCGGCCGGTGCCGGCCAGCTCCAGGGCCGTGCCGTGATCCACCGAGGTGCGGATGATCGGGAGCCCGAGGGTGACGTTGACCCCGCCGCCGAAGCTCGCGTGCTTCAGCACCGGCAGCCCCTGGTCGTGGTACATGGCGAGGACGCAATCCGCGTCCCGCAGGCGCTCCGGGTTGAACAGGGTGTCCGCAGGCAGCGGCCCGCGCAGGTCGAATCCCTCCCCCCGCAGCCTTTCCAGCACCGGTGCGATGACCTCGATCTCTTCCCGCCCCCGGTGCCCCGACTCCCCGGCGTGGGGATTGAGCCCGGCGACCAGGATGCGGGGACGAGCCAGGCCGAAGCGCTGGCGCAGGTCGCGCTCGACGATGCGCAGCGTCTCCTCAAGGCTTTCGCGGGTGATGGCCGCCGGCACATCCTTCAGCGCGAGATGGGTTGTGGCCAGCGCCACCCGCATGCCGGCGCCGGTCAGCATCATCACCACCCGCCGGGTTGCGGTTTTCTCGGCGAGAAATTCCGTGTGTCCCGTGAAAGGAATTCCGGCGTCGTTGATCACACCTTTGTGCACCGGCGCCGTGACCAGGGCCGAAAACTCCCGGGATGCGCAGCCGCGGATTGCCCGCTCCAGGGTACGCAGGACATAGCGGCTGTTGGCGGGATCGGGTTTTCCCGGCGTGACCCGCCCGGCAAGGGATTCGTGGGCGACGGTCAGCGTGCCCGGAGCGACGGCAATGTCCCCCGAACCGTAGTCCTTGAGCACGATTGAAACGCCCAGGGCGGCGGCACGCTCGGCCAGAAGCCGCTTGTCGGCGATGACGACCAGCCGGACCTCCGGCGGTTTCCGGGCGACCAGCAGGCACAGGTCAGGACCAATGCCGGCCGGCTCTCCGGCGGTGAGGGCAATGGGCTTCAAGGGCATCGGTGGAAACCTTGGTCAGCGCCTTCAGACGACAACCCCGTGACCGCGGGCCACGCGCGGAGACGGCTATCGCTCTTCGAGCCGGTACTCCACGTAGGCCCGGTCGCGCTGCTGGCGCACCCATTCCTGGTAGGCCTCGTCGGATTTGCGGGCCCGCAGGGCCTGGCGCGCGAGCAGCCGCTGGCGGTCCTTGGTGACGTCCTGGGTGCGCCGCTCCAGCACCTGGATCAGGTGCCAGCCGAAGGGAGTCTGCACCGGATCTCCAAGTTCTCCGGGCTTCAGCGCATCCATCGCCCGCTCGAACTCCGGAACCGTGTCGCCGGGAGAGATCCAGCCCAGCTCTCCGCCCTTGGAGGCGCTGGGATCGTCGGAGTGAAGCCGCGCCAGCTCCCCGAAATCGGCTCCGCCGTGCACGAGTCGCTCCCGGAGCTGGAGCAGGCGGTTGCGGGCGTCGGTTTCCGACACGATCTCGCTGGTGCGCACCAGAATGTGCCGCGCCCGGGTCTGGTTCACGACAGTGGTGACGTCCTTGCCCCGCTTGGCCAGGAGCTTCAGGATATGAAACCCGTTGGGGCTGCGCAGGATGGTGCTCGCTTCCCCTGGCTTCAGGGTCGCCAGCGCCTCAACGAATATGGCGGGCAGCCGGGCTGCCGGACGAAAGTCCAGCACGCCGCCCTGAAGCGCGTCGGGGGCATCCGAGAATCCGGCGGCCACCTGGGCAAAGTCGGCACCGGCCCTGATGCGGGAGAGCGCCTCCTCTGCCCGGCGCCGGCGTTCCTGGATTTGCTCGGCGCTCGCCTGCTCCGGCACCCGCACCAGGATGTGGGCCAGGCTGTATTCCTCGCTCGCGCCGGACTGGGCCTCCTGGCTCGCCAGGAACTGGTCGATTTCGGCATCGGTCACCGTAATCCTGTTGTCCACCTCCCGTTCCTTGAGCCGCGCCATCACGATTTCGTCGCGGATCTCTTCCCGGAACTTCCTGAAGCTGATGCCTTCGCGCTCCAGCGCCTGGCGCAATCCTTCCAGGGTAAGCCGGTTCTCCTCGGCGATTCGGCGCAGCGCCCGGTCGAGCTGGGTGTCATCGACGCGCAATCCCGTCTCCCTCGCGTACCGCAGCAGCACGCGCTCGGTGATCATGCGCTCCAGCATCTGTTTCTCCAGCACATCAGTCGGAGGCGGCGGTGTGCCCTGCTTCTGCAACTGGCGCTTGGCGGCCTGCACGTGGTCGTCCAGCTCGAAACGCGTAATGACCTCATCGTTCACAATGGCGACGATGCGGTCAACCGGGGCGATCAACTGCCGGCCGGCGGCAGACTCCGCGGATGCCGCCGATCCGCTGTGCAACAGCAGGGCGCCGGCGGCGGCGCATAGGGCAGCCCGTACGATGCGGGCCGGGTTTGGAAAAGCGTTCATTCAATAAAGAGGTGCGCCGGGAGAGGGCTCGGTGAAGATCGGCCGCGCCGCGGGCTCCGATACGTTGATCTTGGAGTAGCCGGGAATGCTCTGGCGCAGCAGTTCCAGGGGATTGGCCCCGATGTTGGTAAGGCCGTTCAGCTCCAGCTGCACGAAGAAGGCCGTGGCGGTTTCCTGGGTGGCCGTGACGAACCGCTGCGTCACCAGGCGCAGCGCCCAGCAGCCGGCATTATACTCGAGCCCCGCCAGCCCCTCCAGGACCTTGCTGTCGGGCAGCGAGTAGTTGAGGCGCGCAACCCCGTGCCAGCGTCTCCCGAGCGGCCACTGGGCGGAGGCATCAACCTGCTCGAGGCTGTTGCGGGTGAAACGGTAGCCAAGATTTGCCACCTTGAGGGATTCCGGCTGGTAGCGGGCATTGACGCTGAGCTTTTCGTTGACCTGGTCCACGGGGTTGTACTGCAATCCCGCGTCGAGAGTCCACGCCGGGGTGACCCGGCCGGATATGGCGGCCAGGAAGTCGGAGCGGGTGCGGCGGGCCGTGGGGGCCACGAGAAATACCTCCTGGCTGGTGAGGTTCAGGCGCTGGCCCAGGGCGATCCGCAAGCGTTCGTTGCCGGTATCCGGTTCCAGCAGCCGTGAGGTGACCGCGAGCGTCACCTGGTTGGCGTCGTTGACGCGGTCCTCGCCGCTGAAGCGGTTCTCGGTAAAGAACTGCGCAAAATTGAAATCCGCCTCGCCGGTGTCGAAGTTCGGCAGCCGGGTCTGGTCCCGGAACGGGATGTACACGTAGAAGATGCGCGGCTCCAGGGTTTGCAGGAACCGCTCGCCGAAATACTTCAGCTCGCGCTCGAACACCACGCCGGAATCCACGCTGAATATCGGCAAGCTGCGACTCGCGTCCTGGAGGGTGGTGGTCGCGGGGTCCAGGCTGTAGCGCGTGTAATGCACCCCCAGCTTGGGCGTGACGTAACCGAACGCGGTCCGCAGCGGATAGCTTACGCTGGGGTATAACACCGTGCGCTTGCCCTGGGGCAGCGTCGGGTGGCTGAAGTCCACGAAAGTCCCGTAAAGGTTCAGATCGGCGCCGCGAACCCCCAGTTTGGTGGTGCCGAGGGTGAGTTGCGGGGTGCGGAAATACGGCGGGCTCAGGGGCGCCTGGGGGTCCTGCAGGGTCTGCCAGCGCTGGACCATCAGCGAAGCGTACCAGGGCGACCCCCCCCACCACGAGCCGCTGTAGGAGAGCGTTCCGGTCCGCTGCAGGTAGGTCTGGGATGTCACGCTGATGCTGCTGGAAAGATCCCGGAAATAGGCGTCATCCGAGGCTTTCTGAATTTGGATTGAGCCGGAAAAGCCGCGGGTGAGGTTCTGCCCGTGACTGAGCGTGAGCGCGTAGCGGTTGGTCCCGGTAACGCGGTCATCGGGCAGCACGTCGAGATTGATCTGGCCGTTGTACAGCGGATCGAGGTAGCGGAACTCGTTATTGAGCATGAGACCGCGCTTGGTCATGAAGCGGGGCGCGATGGTGGCATCCCGGTTCGGCGCAATGTTCCAGTAGACGGGCAGCGTCACTTCGGCGCCGCCTTCAGCGGTGCTGCCGAAAACGGGAGCAAGCAAGCCGGACTTGCGTTCCCGGCTCAGGGAAAAATCCATCCACGGAGTGTAGAGAACGGGCACGCCCCTGAACCATACGGCGGCGTTGCGGGCCGTTCCCACCTGGCGGTTCTTGTCCACTTCCAGGTCGCCCACGTTGAGATACCAGTCCTCCTCGCCCGCGGGGCAGGTGGTGTAGCTCGCGTGCTGCATGCGGTACTTCTGCTCCCCCTCGAACAGCAGGCGCTCGCCGCTGCCGTGGCTGCCGCTCTCCACCAGCCGGAAAGTGGGCTTTTCCATGTGGCCCCGCTCGGTGTCGAAGTTGAGCCGCAGCGCCGGCCCTTCCACCAGGTCGCCCCGCTGCTCCAGCTTGACCCGTCCCTCCGCGTACACCTCGTCGGAGTCGGGGAAGTACATCATCCAGTCGGCAGACACGCGCTGCCCCCGCTTGCGCAGCTCCGCCTCGCCAATGGCTTCCACCTGCTCGTCGGGCACGCCCTGCAGGCGCTCGGCGGAAATGAACGTGGGCAGCGGGTCGTCCTTGCCCTCGGGAAACGGCAGGAACCCGACCTGCGGCTTCAGCCGCAGCGGGCCGCCCGCGCGAATCGCCTCCAGCTCCATCTCCAGCGGCGTGCCGAGCTGCGGGGGCTCCGCCGGCGCGGGAACAATGGGCAGCGCGGGTGCCGGTGAGACCGGCGCAGCCAGCGGCCGCGGAGCTTGCTCGCGCGGCTGCGCTGCCCCGGCAGGCGGCGCGGAGGGGACTGGCCTCGCCTCGGGTGCGGGTTCGGCGCGAGGCGCAACGGGCTCTTCCCTGCGCGGGATCGGTGCCGGCGCAGGGCGCGCCGGCGGAGCGCCTTCGCGCCGGGCGGGTGGCGTGAGCAGCGCCGGATCCACCTCGAATTTCCCGAGCCCGATGGGTTCACCCGAGACGGTGGTGGAGAACACGCAGGCGAGGGCGAACGGAAGGGGCTTGAGACGCGGCGCTGGCATTCTGATTATGGCGGCGAATGAGGGTGCTAAAATCGCACAAAACCCCTGTTTAGGCAATTTCTCCCTTTTGGAACGCCTCGAACTTCTACACAAATGGCTCCGCGCGCGGTTTCCCGGCCACGAGCTGAAGGTGGAGCCCGCGTCGAGCGACGCGAGCTTCCGGCGCTATTTCCGGGTGAAACTCGACGGCCGCAGCGTCATCGTCATGGACGCGCCGCCGCAGCACGAGGATTGCCGGCCCTACCTGCGCGTGGCGCGCTTGTTCGGGGCCGCCGGCGTTCATGTGCCCGAGGTGCTCGCTGAGGACCTGGAGGCGGGCTTGCTGCTGCTCTCCGATCTGGGGAGCACCACCTATCTGCAGGTTCTGGGCGAGGGTACGGCAGACCGGCTTTATTCCGATGCCCTGGACGCGCTGGTCAGGATTCAAATGGCAAGCCGCGAGAACGAGCTGCCCGGCTATGACGAGTCGCTGCTCGTGCGCGAGATGCACCTGTTTCCAGACTGGTACGTGGCGAAGCACCTGGGGCTCGCTCTCAGTTCCGCCCAGGCCGCGGTGCTGGAATCCGCCTTTGCCCTGGTGCTCAGGAACAACCTGGCCCAGCCCCGGGCCTACGTGCACCGGGATTATCACTCCCGCAACCTCATGGTCACCGAGCCCAACCCCGGGATCCTCGACTTCCAGGACGCGGTGTACGGGCCGATCACCTACGACGCCGTTTCCCTGTTCAGGGATGCCTATATCGAGTGGGAGGAGGAACGGGTGCTCGAGTGGCTGATCCGCTACTGGGAAAAGGCCAGAAAGTCGGGGCTGCCGGTGGACCGGGACTTCGCGCGCTTCCACCTGGACTTCGAGTGGATGGGGGTGCAGCGGCACATCAAGGTGCTGGGGATTTTCGCGCGCCTCTACCACCGGGACGGCAAGGAGGGCTATCTCAAGGACCTGCCGCTGGTGATGTCTTACCTGCGAAAGGCCTGCCGGCGCTACCGCGAGTTTCACCCCCTGCTGCGGCTGCTGGATGAGCTGGAAGGCAAGGGAACCGTCACGGCGGGCTACACGTTTTGAAAGCGATGATTCTGGCCGCGGGTCGCGGCGAGCGCATGCGCCCGCTGACCGACGAGACGCCGAAGGCGCTGTTGCGCGCCGGAGGCCGGACGCTGATCGAGCACCACCTGGAAAACCTGCGCCGCGCGGGGGTCGAGGACGTCGTCATCAACCACGCCCACCTGGGACACCGGATCGAGGCGGCCGTGGGTGACGGCGGCCGCTACGCGCTGCGTATTCATTACTCGCCGGAGCCTGTGGCCCTGGAAACCGCCGGCGGCATTGCCAATGCGCTGCCGATTCTGGGCCAAGGAGCTTTCCTGGTGGTCAACGCGGATGTGTACTGCGATCTGGAGTTTTCCGGGTTGCTCGCCCGCGCCGCGCCGCGGCTGCAGCCCTCACCCGGCACGCTCGCGTACCTGGTGCTGGTGGACAACCCGGATCACCATGCCGACGGCGATTTCGCGCTGCATGGCGACGAGGTGCTGGCGACCGGCGGCGCCCGGCTTACCTTCAGCGGCATCGGCATCTACCGGTCGGAACTGTTTGGCGGCATCCCCCGGGGCCAAAAGGCGAGGCTCGGCGCCCTCCTCAAAACCGCGGCTGACGCGGGGCGGGTGCGGGGCGAGCATTACCGGGGCCGCTGGTGCGACGTCGGCACGCCGGAGCGGCTGGCGCGCCTGGACCGGGAATTGGCGACGGGAGCCTGATGGACCGGGAGGCGGTGCGCCAGGCCGTGAGGCTCGATCCCGGGTGGGTCGCGGCGCTGAAGCGGAACTGGGTTTCCCTGATGGAGCTCGCGGTATTCGGCGACCTGAAGGCCGTCCGTCTGGGCGTCATGGGCAGGCTGCGCAAGCGGGTCCTGGATCTCGGAGAGAAGCTCGCGTCCCTTGCGGCGGAGCGGGACTGGATCCCCCATCCCCGGGAGCAGCTCAAGAACGCCCTCGGCGCGGCGTTTGCCCTCAAGGAAAGCCTTGCGCAGCTGGAGCAGGTGGTCGCGGAAGCCGACAAAGGGTCCGATTCCGATGCGTTGCGCATCCTGGTAGGAGAGATTGGCAACCTTCTCGCCAGCCGGTTGCCGGAGCTGGAGAACCGCTGGGCGGAGTTGCTGGACGCGCAGTACCGGGACGAGGAGGACGCGCGGTAAAAGCGCTGTTTTGCTTTTGCCGGGCGATTGCGGTAAAAGTGAGCGCTCGACCGCGACGATCATGATCCCCGTTCAATCCTATCAGGCGCGCCGCGCGCGCCTCGCCGAAGCCATGGGGACGGGGGTGGCCATCGTGCCCACCAGTCCCGAACGGGTGCGCAACCGCGACGCCCATTATCCCTACCGGTTCGACAGCTATTTCTATTACCTCACGGGCTTTCGCGAACCGGAGGCCGTGCTGGTATTGGTGGGGGGCGAACAGCCCCGATCCATCCTGTTCTGCCGCGACAAGAACCCCGAGCGCGAAGTCTGGGACGGCTATCGCTACGGCCCTGACGCGGCCCGGGAAGCCTTCGGCTTCGATGAAGCCCATTCGCTGGCGGCCCTGGACGAAATGGCGCCGAAGCTGCTTGCCGACCGGCAGGCGGTATTCTGCCCGGTGGGGTGGGATGCCGCGTGGGATGCACGCATCGTAGGCTGGATCAACGGGCTTCGGGCCGAGGTGCGCAGCGGAGTTGCCGCGCCCTCCGAGATCCGCGACGTAAGAGTGCTGCTGGATGAGCTGCGCCTCATCAAGGGCCCGGAGGAACTGGTGCTCATGCGGCGCGCCGCCGATATCTCCACCTCGGCCCACCGCCGTGCCATGGGCGCGACGCGGCCGGGGATGAAGGAATTCGAGATCGAGGCGGAACTCGTGCACGAATTCCGCCGTCACGGCGCGTCGGCGCCGGCCTACAGCCCCATCGTTGCCGGCGGCGCCAACGCCTGTGTCCTGCACTATGTGGAGAACAGCGCGGAGCTCAGGGCCGGAGACCTGCTGCTGATCGACGCCGGCTGCGAGTGGGAGGGCTACGCCGCCGACATCACCCGCAGCTTCCCGGTGAGCGGCATGTTCAGCGCAATTCAGCGCGATGTCTATGATCTGGTGCTCGCGGCGCAGCAGGCGGCGATCGACCGGGTGAAACCGGGAAGCCCCTGGGACGAGCCCCACGAGGCCGCCCTCAAGGTGCTGGCCCAGGGCATGGCGGACTTCGGGTTGTGCCAGGGTTCGGTAGAGGGGGTCCTGGAGTCCGGCGATTACAAACGCTTCTACATGCACCGCACCGGCCACTGGCTGGGGCTCGACGTGCACGACGCCGGCGACTACAAGCGCGAGGGGAAATGGCGGCCCCTGGTGCCCGGAATGACACTCACCGTGGAACCCGGCTTCTATGTGCGCCCCGCCGAGAGCGTGCCCGAGAAATTCTGGAACATCGGGGTGCGCATCGAGGACGACGTGCTGGTCACGGAAGCCGGCTGCGAAGTCCTCACCGGCGCGGCGCCCAAGGCCATCGCCGATGTGGAAGCCGTCATGGCCGCGGCAAAAACCCAAGTTCGACAGCGTTAACGCAAAGGAAGCAAAAAAGGGCCGCCAGGGGCGCAAAGAACACCCATGGGAACGGTGTTAGATTTTGTGTCCTTTGCCTCTTTGGGTTAAATGCATTTTGCCTTGCCTCGAGTCGGGGTGCTGAGGAATACCGCATCGTTGATCCGCATACTGTCGTGACAACCGAGCGCGCCGACATCCTGATCATCGGCGGCGGTCCCGTGGGCGCCGCCCTCGCGCTGGCCCTGCGCGGAACGGGCCTCGGCATCACGCTGCTCGAGGCGCGGGCGCCGGAAGCAGTCTCCGATCCGCGGGCGATCGCCCTGTCCTGGGGCAGCCGGCTGCTGCTGGAGCGCCTCGGCGTCTGGCCCGCCGTTTCGCCTGCGACGCCCATCGAGCGCATCCATGTGTCCCAGCACGGCAGCTTCGGATCGAGCATCCTGACCCCGGACGACGCGGGTATTCCGACGCTGGGCTACGTGGTGGATTTTGGAAGCCTGTTCCGGGCGCTGCACCGGGCGCTCGATGCAGGCGGCGTCCGGGTTCAAGTGGGCGCCCGGGTGTCAGGCATCGAGGCGCTGCCGCAGGAGGCCCGGGCCGAGTACGAATCCGGCGCAAAACCGGCATCCGTAGCCGCGCGGCTGCTGGTCCTCGCCGACGGCGGGGTTCTTGCGGAACGGGTCGCGGGCATCGGGTTCCGCGAGACCGATTACGGCCAGTCGGCGGTGGTGGCCCAGGTGAAGACCGCGGAGCCGCACCGGGGGGTGGCCTACGAGCGCTTCACCCCGGAAGGCCCGTTGGCGCTGCTGCCCTTCGGCGACGGTTTCGCCCTGGTGTGGAGCGTAAAGCCGGAATCCGCGCAGGAACTGCTGAACCTGCCGGAGGCGGATTTCCTGATCCGCCTGCAGGCTCGGGCCGGGACCCGGGCCGGGCGATTCGTGGAAGTAAGCGGCCGCTCTTCGTTTCCGCTGCGGCTGCGCCGCGGGGCGTCGTCCACGGCGCAGCGCATCGCCCTGGTGGGCAATGCCGCGCAGACACTGCATCCGGTGGCGGGCCAGGGCTTCAACCTGGGCCTGCGGGACGCCTGGGAACTGGCGCAGGCGGTACGCGATGTTGCGCCGGAGCAAATCGGCACCGATCCCATGCTGGCGCGCTACCGGGCGCGGCGCCGGCTGGACTCCACGGGAGGCATGGCCTTCACCGACGGACTGGTGCGGCTGTTTTCCAACGCGGACCCGGTCCTGGCGCTGGCGCGCGGGATGGGACTGGCGGCGCTGGATGCGCTGCCGCCCGCCAAGCGCTTCCTGTGCCGGCGCATGATCTTCGGTTCGAGGGGATAAGCGCCGGGGCCGCAGCAAGATATCGGCTTTGCCTTCGGACCGGTTCCGATTAAAATAACACCTTTTTCTCCGCCGAACGCACAATGCAGATCGGCACCTATCAGCTTAAGAACAACCTCATCGTGGCCCCGATGGCGGGCGTAACGGACCGGCCGTTCCGCCAGCTCTGCAAGCGCCTGGGCGCGGGCATGGCGGTGTCGGAGATGGTGTCGAGCAATTCGCTGCTGTGGGGCTCCGAGAAGACCCGGCGCCGTGCCAACCACGAGGGCGAGGTGGAGCCCATCGCGGTCCAGATCGCCGGGGCCGATCCGAAAATGCTGGCCGAAGCCGCCCGCTACAACGTGGGCGAGGGCGCCCAGATCATCGACATCAACATGGGCTGCCCGGCGAAGAAGATCTGCAACGTCATGGCCGGTTCCGCGCTGCTCAAGGACGAATCGCTGGTGATCCGCATTCTGGACGAGGTGGTCGGCGCGGTATCGGTTCCCGTCACGCTCAAGATCCGCACCGGCTGGGACAGGCAGAACCGGAACGCCATCCGCGTGGCGCGCATCGCCGAGCGGGCGGGGGTGCAGGCGCTTGCCGTTCACGGCCGCACCCGGGCCTGCGGATTCTCCGGCGAGGCCGAGTACGACACCATCGGGGAAGTCAAGCAGGCAGTAGGCATTCCCGTGATCGCCAACGGCGATATCGACACCCCGGAAAAGGCAAAGCGGGTCCTGGAGTACACCGGTGCCGACGCGCTCATGATCGGGCGCGCCGCCCAGGGCCGCCCCTGGCTGTTCCGCGAGATCGACCACTACCTGAAAACCGGCGACCGGCTGCCGGCTCCCGAAGTGGCCGAGATCCGGCGCGTGCTGCTCGATCACCTGCACGACCTCTACGCCTTCTACGGCGAGTACACGGGGGTGCGGGTCGCCCGCAAGCACATCTCCTGGTACACCAAGGGGCTGGCGGGATCCGCAAGCTTCCGCAATGCAATGAACCAGCTGCAGACCAGTGAGGAGCAGCTCTCCGCGGTCCATGCCTTTTTCGATCAACTGGCGGACCGGGGCCGGCGCCTGACCTACAACGAGGACTTGGCGGCATGAAAAGCGAGAACGAGATATCGCGCGCCGTGCGCCGCGCGGTAGAGAGCTACCTCAAGGACCTGGACGGAGAGGATCCCTCCGGCATCTACGACATGGTGATGAACTCCGTCGAGAAACCGCTGATCGAGCTGGTGCTGAATCACGCCGAGGGCAACCAGACCCGGGCCGCGGAAATGCTGGGCATCAACCGCAATACCCTGCGCAAGAAAATGCAGACCTACCGCATCAAGTAGGCGCGAAGCGGTAAACGGTAAGCGGGGGGAGGGCAACCCGGCGCGTGCCGGAATCCTTCCGTTTACCCTTCACCGTTTACAGTTCATGGCGTACCCTCTATGACCGTCATCAAGCAAGCACTGATCAGCGTCTCCGACAAGGCCGGCGTGGTGGATTTCGCCCAGGGTCTGAGGAAGTTCGGCGTCACCATCCTTTCCACCGGCGGCACCGCCAAGTTGCTGTCGGACGCGGGGGTGCCGGTGACCGAGGTCGGCAGCTACACCGGATTCCCCGAAATGCTGGACGGGCGGGTGAAGACCCTGCATCCCAAGGTCCACGCCGGAATCCTGGCGCGGCGCGACCTGCCGGCCCACATGAAGGCGCTGGCGGAGGCGAAGATCCCCACCATCGAGCTGATAGTGGTGAATCTCTACCCCTTCGCCCAGACCGTTGCCAAGCCCGGCTGCGCGCTGGAGGAGGCGATCGAGAACATCGACATCGGCGGACCGACCATGGTGCGGGCCGCCGCCAAGAACTGGCAGCACGTGGCGGTGGTTACCGATCCGGCGGATTATCCCGCGCTGCTCGCCGAGATGCAGTCGGCGAACGGGGCGGTGGGGCTGGAGACCCGGTTCGGCCTGATGCAGAAGGCCTACTCCCATACCGCCGCCTACGACAGCGCCATCAGCAATTACCTGACGGCCCTGGGTTCGGATGGCGCGAGGAAAGGCTATCCCGAGCGGCTCAACCTCAACTACGCCAAGGTCCAGGACCTGCGCTACGGCGAGAATCCGCACCAGGATGCGGCGTTCTACCGGGAGCTCACGCCGGTCCCCGGGGCGCTCTCCAGCTACACCCAGGTCCAGGGCAAGGAGCTGTCCTACAACAACATCGCCGATGCCGACGCGGCCTGGGAATGCGTGAAGACCTTCGACACCCCGGCCTGTGTCATCATCAAGCACGCCAATCCCTGCGGCGTGGCAGTGGCGCCAACCCCGCTGGAAGCCTACAAGCTCGCTTTCGCCACCGACCCCACCTCCGCCTTCGGCGGCATCATCGCCTTCAACCGGCCGCTGGACCGGGCCAGCGCGGAAGCCGTGACCGGCCAGTTCGTGGAAGTGGTGATCGCGCCGGAAATTCCGGCCGACGCCGTCCCCGTGCTCGCGCAGAAGACCAACATCCGGGTGCTGGTGGTGCCGCTCGCGCCCGGGGCCAACGCCCTCGACTTCAAGCGGGTGGGCGGCGGCATGCTGGTGCAGTCCCCGGACACCATGAACGTCTCCGCCTCCCAGCTCAAGGTGGTCACCAGGCTCCAGCCCGGCGAGCAGCAACTCGGGGACCTGCTGTTTGCCTGGCGGGTGGCGAAATACGTGAAGTCCAACGCCATCGTGTTCTGCAGCAATGGCCAGACGCTGGGCGTGGGCGCCGGCCAGATGAGCCGGGTGGACAGCGCCCGGATCGCCTCCGTCAAGGCCGCCAATGCCGGGCTCAGCCTCAAGGGCTCGGTGGTTGCCTCCGATGCCTTCTTCCCGTTCCGCGACGGGGTGGACGTGGTGGCCGAAGCCGGAGCCAAGGCCATCATCCAGCCCGGGGGCAGCCTGCGCGACGACGAGGTGATCGCGGCGGCCAACGAGCACGGCATCGCCATGGTGTTCACCGGCGTGCGACATTTTCGCCATTGATTTTTCACCACAAGACACAGAGAAAGGCAAAACTCATTCAACGCAAAGGCGCAAAGATCGCAAAGAAAACCAGCTTGTTCCTCTGCGTCCTTTGCGGTTCTTTCTTTTTCCCTTTGCGTTAGGGCTTTTGAATCTTGAAGTTCCCTGTGTCCTGTGGTTAACCTGGCCCCTTAAATGAAGCTACTCGTCATCGGCAGCGGCGGGCGCGAGCACGCCATCGCTTGGAAGCTTGCCCACTCCCCCCGCAATTCCCGGGTTTACGTGGCGCCGGGCAATGCCGGCACCGCTCTGGAAGAGGGGCTGGTCAACGTTCCCATCACGGCGATTCCGGAGCTGGTGGACTTCGCCCAGCGCGAGCAGGTGGCGCTCACGGTGGTGGGTCCCGAGGCGCCGCTCGCGGCCGGCGTGGTGGACGCGTTCCGGGCGGCGGGACTGAAAATTTTCGGGCCTACGAAATCCGCCGCCCGGTTGGAGAGCTCCAAGGATTTTGCCAAGGCCTTCATGCAGCGCCATGGCATTCCCAGCGGTGCCTACCAGACCTGCGCCGCCGCCGCCGAGGCGCATGCCTACATCGAGCGCCAGGGTGCCCCCATCGTGGTCAAAGCCGACGGGCTGGCCGCCGGCAAGGGCGTGGTGGTGGCTCTGACGCTCGCCGAGGCCCACGCGGCGGTGGACATGATGCTGGTGGATAACCGGATGGGCGACGCCGGCGCCCGGGTGGTGATCGAAGAATTCCTGGAAGGCGAGGAGGCGAGCTTCATCGTCATGGTGGACGGCAGGCACGTGCTGCCGCTCGCCACCAGCCAGGACCACAAGCGGCTGAACGACGGCGATCAGGGACCCAACACCGGCGGCATGGGGGCCTACTCCCCGGCGCCGATCGTCACGCCCGAGATTCACGCGCGGGTGATGCGCGAAGTGATCCAGCCCGTGGTTGCGGGCATGGACGCGGAGGGCGAGCCCTACACCGGTTTTCTATACGCCGGCCTCATGATCGACAAGGCCGGCAATCCCCGGGTGCTGGAATTCAACTGCCGGCTCGGCGACCCGGAAACCCAGCCCATCCTGCTGCGGTTGAAAAGCGATCTCCTTACCATGGTGGAGCATGCCGTCAACGGGACCCTCGACAAGGTCGAGGCCGAATGGGATCGGCGCACCGCCCTGGGGGTGGTGATGGCGGCGGCGGGCTATCCGGAGGATCCGCGCAAGGGCGACGTGATCCTCGGCCTGCCGAAGCCGGAGGAGGACTTCCGGGTGTTCCACGCCGGAACGGCGCTCAACGGCAAGAGCGTGGTGACCGCCGGCGGAAGGGTGCTGTGCGTCACCGCCCTCGGCGACAGCGTGAAGATCGCCCAGCGCCGGGCCTACGAGATCGCCGACCAGATCCGCTTCGACGGCTGCCAGATGCGGCGCGACATCGGCTACCGGGCGCTCGCCGCGGCCCGCTCGCCGCGAAAGAAATAACTGCAACCAGTCGTGCCTTGGCCGAGCGCCGCCCTCCCGAAATTCTCCTTGCGCGGCTGCGCCATCACCTGCGGCGCGGCGGTGTCATCGCCTACGCCACCGAGTCCTGCTTCGGCCTCGGCTGCGATCCGCGAAATTACCGTGCCGTTCAGCGGCTGCTCCGGCTCAAGGGCCGGCCCCAGGGCAAGGGCCTCATTCTGATCGCGGGGCGGCGGGCGCAGATCGAGCCCTACATCGCTCCCCTGGAGGCCGCGGCGCGCCGGCAACTCGACCGGGCATGGCCGGGCCCCGTGAGCTTCCTGGTTCCCGCGGCGAAGCGCACCCCCCGCTGGCTCACCGGCGGCAGCGGTAAGATCGCGCTGCGGGTGACCGCCCACCCGGACGCGGCGGCCCTGTGCAACGCGCTCGGAATGGCCCTGGTTTCCACCAGCGCCAATCCCGCCGGCCACCGGCCGGCGCGCACGCTTGCGGAATGCGTGAGGATGTTTGGCCAGCGGATGCTGGGGGTGCCGGGCCGGGTGGGGCGCCGGCGGCGGCCCTCCACCATCAAGGACCTGGAAACCGGTAGAATCATCCGGCCGTGAACTGCTGCCACGGCCGCCGCTTTCCCGCCATGAACCTCGAAGCCGTCAAGACCTATTTCACCGACCTCCAGGAGCGCATCGTCTCGGTCCTCGAAACCGCCGACGGCAAGAGCTTCCGCCGCGACGGCTGGGAGCGTCCCGGGGGCGGCGGCGGGCTCACCTGTTTGATCGAGGAGGGCAAGGTCTTCGAGCGCGGCGGGGTCAACTTCTCCCACGTGTTCGGTTCGGGGCTGCCGCCTTCGGCGACCACGGCGCGGCCCGAGCTCGCGGGGCGCTCGTTCCAGGCCCTGGGCGTCTCGCTGGTGCTGCATCCGCGCAATCCCTACGCGCCCACCACCCACCTCAACGTGCGTTGTTTTGTCGCGGAGAAGGCCGGTGCCGAGCCCGTATGGTGGTTCGGCGGCGGCATGGACCTCACGCCCTACTACGGCTTCGCCGAGGATGCGGTTCATTTTCATCGCACCTGCAGGGCGGCGCTCGCGCCCTTTGGCGAGGAGTACCATCCGCGCTTCAAGAAGTGGTGCGACGAGTATTTCTACCTCAAGCACCGCAAGGAGCCGCGGGGGGCGGGCGGGATATTCTTCGATGACTTCAACGAGCGGGACTTCGACACCTGCTTCGCGCTCACCCGCAGCGTGGGCGACCACTTCCTGCCCGCCTATCTTCCCATCCTGGAGCGCCGCAAGAATCTGCCCTATGGGGAACGGGAGCGGGACTTCCAGGCCTACCGCCGGGGCCGGTACGTGGAATTCAACCTGGTGTTCGACCGGGGCACCCTGTTCGGGCTGCAGTCGGGCGGCCGCACCGAGTCCATCCTGATGTCGCTGCCGCCGCTGGTGAAATGGCGCTACGATTGGCTGCCCCGTCCGGGAAGCCCCGAGGAGAAGCTCTATACCGAGTTCCTTATCCCCAAGGATTGGGTATGACAACAGCTGAAAAATCCAACCGCATCATCGTCACGGTCATCGGCCAGGACCGGGTGGGCATCATCGCCGGGGTGTCGTCGGTGCTGGCCGAGGCCCAGGCCAACATCCTGGACATCTCCCAGACCACGCTCCAGGAGTTCTTCGCCATGATCATGATGGTGGACCTGTCCAAGGCCACGGTTCCCTTCGATGAGCTTAAAAAGCGCCTCAACCGCCTCGGCGAAACCATGGGCCTCAGGATCGACGCCCAGCACGAGGACGTGTTCAAGTTCATGCACCGGATCTAGCAGGCTGCTGACCATGCCCATGCGCTTTTCGCCCCAGGAAATCCTCGAAACCATCCGCATGGTGCAGATGGAGAACCTGGACATCCGCACCATCACCCTGGGCCTGAGCCTCAGGGACTGCGCCCATCCGGAGCTGAAGCAGGCGGCGGCCCGGGCCTACGACAAGATCTGCCGGCGCGCCCAGCGGCTGGTGGCCGTGGCCGAGGAGATCGAGCGCGAATACGGCATTCCCATCATCAACAAGCGGATCTCCGTGACCCCTATCGCCCTGGTCGCGGAAAGCTCCGATGGCGAGGACTACGCCCTGATGGCGCAGCAGATGGACCGGGCCGCCGCCGAGGTGGGGGTCAATTTCATCGGCGGCTTCTCGGCCCTGGTGCAGAAGGGCGAGACCCGGGGCGACCGCGCGCTCATCGCCTCGATTCCCGAAGCGCTGTCCACCACCGAGCGGGTGTGCGCCTCGGTCAACGTGGGTTCCACCAAGGCCGGCATCAACATGGACGCGGTGGCGGCCCTGGGGCGGATCATCGTGGACACCGCGCGCCGCACCGCATCCCGCGACGGCCTGGGCTGCGCCAAGCTGGTGGTGTTTTGCAACGCCGTGGACGACAACCCGTTCATGGCGGGCGCGTTCCACGGGGTCGGGGAGCCCGAGTGCGTGGTGAACGTGGGGGTTTCCGGCCCCGGCGTGGTGGCCCAGGCAGTCAAGGAAGCGGGCGACGCCGATTTCGGCCAGCTGGCCTCGGTCATCAAGCGCACCGCCTTCAAGGTGACCCGCATGGGGGAACTCGTGGGCCGCGCCGCATCGGACAAGCTGGGAGTGCCGTTCGGCATCGTCGACCTGTCGCTGGCGCCGACGCCGGCCCAGGGCGACAGCGTGGCGCGGATCCTGGAGGCGATGGGGCTGGAGAAGGTGGGCGCCCATGGCTCCACCGCGGCGCTGGCGCTCTTGAACGACGCGGTGAAGAAGGGCGGCGCCATGGCCTCGAGCTACGTCGGCGGCCTCTCCGGCGCCTTCATTCCGGTGTCGGAGGACGCGGGCATGATCGAGGCCGCGGCGAGCGGCGCCCTCAGCTTCGACAAGCTGGAGGCCATGACCTGCGTGTGCTCGGTGGGCCTGGACATGATCGCGGTGCCCGGCGACACCCCGCCCGAGACCATCTCCGCCATCATCGCCGACGAGGCCGCCATCGGCATGGTGAACCGGAAGACCACCGCGGTGCGCATCATTCCTGCACCGGGCAAGAAAGTCGGCGACTTCGTCGAGTTCGGCGGGCTGCTGGGCCGCGCCCCGGTGATGGCGCTCAATCCCCTGTCGAGCGCCGAGTTCATCCGCCGCGGCGGGCGCATCCCCGCGCCGCTGCAAGCCCTCAACAACTAAATCGCGGCGGCGGTGCGGGCACCGTTACGGGCGTAGGAGGGGATTCATCCCCGATATACACCGGTCGGGGGACAACGGTCGCGAATAAATTCGCTCCTACTCGCCGAGGTAGGCCTTCCGCACCTGGGGATTGTTGAGCAGCGCCTTCGCCTCATCGGCCAGCGTTACGAGCCCGCTCTCCATCACGTAACCCCGATGGGAAATCTCCAGCGCCAGCTTGGCGTTCTGCTCCACCAGCAGGAGGGTGACGCCCTCCTTCGCCACCGCCAGCACGGTTTCGAAGATTTTCTGCACCATGAGGGGCGCGAGCCCCATGCTGGGCTCGTCGAGGAGCAGCAGCTTCGGCCGGCTCATCACCGCGCGGCCGATGGCGAGCATCTGCTGCTCGCCTCCCGAGAGCGTTCCGCCCGACTGCCTGCGGCGCTCCGCGAGCCGCGGGAACAGGTGATAGACCCGCTCCAGGTCGGTGCGGATGGCCGCGGCGTCGTCGCGGCTGTAGGCGCCCATCGCCAGGTTTTCCTCCACCGTCAGCCGGCCGAAGATGCCGCGGCCCTCGGGCACCAGGGCCAGGCCCTGGCCCACCAGGCGGTGGGGCGGCGTGTGCAGGATGGATTCGCCGCGGTAGTGGATCTGGCCCCCTGACGGGTGCAGCAGACCGCACAGGGCCTTCAGGGTCGTGGTCTTGCCGGCGCCATTGGCGCCGATCAGGGCGACCAGTTCTCCTTCTTTCACCTCCAGGTCGATGCCCTTCACGGCGTTGATGCCGCCGTAGGACACCTTGAGGTTCTTCGCCTCCAGCAAGTTCACGTTCATGCGACCGCGCCGCCGAGGTAGGCTTCGATCACCGCCGGGTCCCGCTGCACCTCCGCCGGCACGCCCTCGGCGATTTTCCTGCCGTAGTCCAGCACCGCCACCCGGTCGCACAACCCCATCACCAGCTTCACGTCGTGCTCGATGAGAAGAATGGTCACGCCCTCGCCGCGGATGGCATCCAGCAAGCCCCTGAGCCCCGCGGTCTCGGTGGCGTTCATTCCCGCCGCCGGCTCGTCGAGGGCCAGCAGCTTCGGCTCGGTGGCCAGCGCCCGGGCGATTTCCAGGCGCCGCTGATCGCCGTAGGGCAGGTTCTTCGCGAGCATGTGGGCGTGGCGACCGATACCGACCTGCTCCAGGAGTTCATGGGCGCGGCGCGTAATCGCGGCTTCTTCGGCCCGGGTGGCGGCATCGCGCAGCACCGCTCCCACCACGCCGGCGCGGGTGCGCACGTGGCGCCCCACCATGACGTTCTCCAGCGCCGTCATGTTGGCGAACAGGCGGATGTTCTGGTAGGTGCGGGCGATGCCGCGGGCGGCGACCTGGTCGGGGGCGCGCACGTCGAGGGCGGCGCCGTCGAACGCGAAACTCCCGCCATCCGCCCGGTACAGGCCGGTCAGCACGTTGAAGAACGTGGTCTTGCCGGCGCCGTTGGGACCGATCAGGCCGTAGATCTCGCCGCGGCGGATGGTGAGGGAGACCTCCCGCAGCGCCTGCACGCCCCCGAAGTTCTTGCTGATTTTCCCGGCTTCCAGCAGCAACGCCGA
The DNA here is from genome assembly GCA_016183615.1 of Betaproteobacteria bacterium. Lineage (GTDB taxonomy): Bacteria > Pseudomonadota > Gammaproteobacteria > Burkholderiales > UBA6910 > JACPEG01. The sequence goes on along the minus strand of JACPEG010000032.1, from coordinate 28,186 downwards.
CATGGGCTCACTCCTGCTCCGCCATTTCGCGCTTGCGCACCCGGGAGGGCCACAGGCCCGCCGGGCGGAAGCGCATCATCAGCACCAGGGCGAAGCCGAACAGCAGCATGCGGATCACTTCCGGCGCGATCACCTGGCGCCGGAACAGCGCCTGCTGCAGCGGGTCCACGGTGTAGCGCAGGATCTCCGGCACGAACGACAGCAGCACCGCGCCGAGAATCACCCCCCCGATGTTGCCCATGCCGCCCAGCACCACCATGGACACCACCATGATGGACTCCACCAGCACGAAGCTCTCGGGGCTGATGAAGCCCTGGATCGCCGCGAACATGCCGCCGGCGATGCCGCCGAAGGAGGCGCCCATGGCGAACGCCAGCAGCTTCATGTGCATGGTGTTGATGCCGACGGCGCGGGCCGCCACCTCGTCCTCGCGGATCGCCTGCCAGGCCCGCCCGATGCGGGAGTCCTGCAGCCGCAGGTTGATGACGATGACCGCGAGCAGCACAGCGAGCAGCAGGTAGTAGTACTTGATGGGGCCGGAGATGTCGAGCCCGAGGATCGTCTCGTTGCGGCTGAAGTCCACCGGGCCGAGCCGGAACGGGTCGATGAGGGCAATGCCCTGGGGGCCGTTGGTGACGTTGAACGGCCGCGACAGGTTGTTGAGGAAGATGCGGATCATCTCTCCGAACCCCAGGGTCACGATGGCGAGGTAGTCGCCCCGCAGCTTCAAGGTGGGCGCGCCCAGAAGCACGCCGAAGATGCAGGCGATCACGGCGCCGATGGGCAGGATCAGCCAGAACGGCAGGTGCAGGCCGAAGTGGGGCGAGGCGAGAAGCGCGTAGGCGTAGGCTCCCACGGCGTAGAACGCGATGTAGCCGAGATCGAGCAGGCCCGCGTAGCCCACCACGATGTTGAGCCCCAGCGACAGGAACACGAACAGGATGGCGAGGTTGGTGATGCGCACCCAGGCGGTGCCGACGGCGGCAAGCGCGAAGGGCAGCGCGAGCAGCGCGAGGGCGATGAGTGCCACGCCGATCCAGAGCCCGGTGCGAGTGTGCAGGAAGCCCCGCACGCGCCTCATGCCCGGTCCGCCACCCGCTCGCCCAGCAGGCCCGAGGGCCGGAACACCAGCACCAGGATCAGCACCAGGAACGCGAACACGTCCTGGTAGTTGCTGCCGAACAGGATCAGGTGCCCGTCGCGCGCGCATCGTTCAACCAGCGCATCCGAGAGGAACGAGGCATGGCACAGGTCGGTCAGCTCGCCGACGTAACCCGCCCCCAGCGCTTCCACCACGCCCAGCAGGAGGCCACCCAGCATGGCGCCGGCCATGTTGCCGATGCCCCCCAGCACCGCCGCCGAGAAGGCCTTGAGGCCGAGGGTGGCGCCCATGGTGTAGTGGGCGATGCCGTAGTAGGTTCCCACCATCACCCCGGCCACCGCCGCGAGCGCCGCGCCGATCAGGAAAGTGACGGCGATCACCCGGTCGATGTCCACGCCCATCAGGGAAGCGACGTGGGGATTCTCCGCGGTGGCGCGCATGGCGGCGCCGAGCCGGGTGCGATAGATCATTGCGCTGAGGCCCGCCATCATCACGACCGACACCAGCATGATGGCGATCTGCACCCCGGTGATGGCGGCCCCGCCGATCTCGAACACCTGCAGGGGAATGATCTGGGGGAAGGCGATGGGGTCCCGGCTCCAGATGAGCAGCGCCAGGTGCTGCAGCACGATGGACATGCCGATGGCGGTGATGAGGGGCGCAAGCCGCGGGGCATGGCGCAGCGGCCGGTAGGCGAGGCGCTCCAGCAGGTAGCCCACGGCCATGCACACCGGCACCGCCGCTGCGACGCCGGCCAGCACAATCACCACCGGAGGCAGGCCGGGCTGCGCGCCCGCCAGCGCCATGATCACCGAGAACGCCACCATGGCCCCGATCATCACCACCTCGCCGTGGGCGAAGTTGATGAGCTGGATGATGCCGTAGACCATGGTGTAGCCAAGCGCCACCACGGCGTACACGCTGCCGGCGGTGAGGCCGTTGATGAGCTGCTGGAGGAAGATGTCCACGGAGGGAGTCTACCCGGCCCGGGGGCCGTTACACAGCAAAACGGCACCCGCAGGTGCCGTTTTGCGTGCTTGCCGAAGCGCCGGTTACTTTTTCTCCGGGGCCTTGGGCGCTTCCGTTGCCGCTACCGGCGCCGCGGGCGCGGGAGCTGCACCCGCCATTTTCATGTAATCCTCGACGCTCATGGTCTTGCCGCTCTTGATGATGGCGATGGGCGTGATCTTGCCGCCCTTCATGGTGAAGATCGTCATCTCGGCGTCCTTGCGGTCTCCCTTCTCGTCGAACTCGATGCGGCCGCTGGCGCCCTCGAAGCCGATCTTGGTCAGTTCCGGCAGGTACTTGGCCGGCTCCGCAGAATTCGCCTTCACCATCGCCGCGATGAGCAGGTTCGCGGCGTCGTAGGTGAAGGGCGCGTACAGGATCGGGTCGATGTTGAACTTGGCCTTGTAGCCGTCCAGGAACCTCTTGCTGGCTGCCTGCACGGGAATCCCGGCCTGGGAGCAGATCAGGCCGTCGGCGGCCTGGCCGGCGAGTTCGCTCATCTTGTCGGTGCAGGCGCCGTCGCCGAAGGAAAACACGGCCTTGATGCCGAGCTCCCGGCCCTGCTTGAGCAGCGGCCCGCCGGTGGCGTCCATGCCACCGTAGAAGATCGCGTCGGGCTTCTTGCCCTTGATCTTGGTGAGCACCGCCTTCCAGTCGATGGTCTTGTCGGTGCCCTTTTCCCGCGGCAGCACCTTGATGCCGGCGGCCTTGAGGGTCTTCTCCACCTCGTTGGCGAGACCCTCGCCGTAGGCGGTGGCGTCGTCGAGCACTGCCACCACCTTGGGCTTGCTCTGGCTCGCGAGATAGTTGGCCACCGCCGGGCCCTGCTGGTCATCGCGCCCCACCACCCGGAACACCCCCTTGAAGCCCTGCTCGGTGAACTTGGGGTTGGTGGCGGAGCCGCTGATCATGGGGATGCCGGCCTGGCTATAGATGGAGGAGGCCGGGATCGAGGTGCCGGAATTGAGGTGCCCCACCACACCCGCGACCTTGGCGTCCACCAGCTTCTGGGCCACGGTGGTGCCCACCTTGGGATCGGCCTGGTCGTCCTCGGGGACGATGTCGAACTTCACCTTGGTGCCGCCGAGGGTGACGCCCCTGGCGTTGGCCTCCTCGATCGCGAGCCGCGCGCCGTTCTCGTTGTCCTTGCCCAGGTGGGCGATGCCGCCGGTGAGCGGCGCCACGTGGCCGATCTTGACCGTGACGATCTGCTCGGCGGGCTTCGGCGCCTCGGCTTTCGGCAGAGGGGGGGGTTCCTGCTTGCCGCAGGCGGAAACCAGGGCGATGACGGTGGCGGCGAGACTGAGGCTGAGTCCTTGCTTGAGAGTCATGGGTTCTCCTTGACCATTCTTCTGACGTGTCGGGATGGGAAACTGCCGGGAAGTGGATGCTTGTGTGACCGGGGGATTATCGGTAGTCGTTAGTACGTTGTCAATTTGGCGGGAGCGCTGCGAACCTCCAAACAAAAAAGCCGGCTTGCGCCGGCTTGTTCGCTCGCTGAATCGCGATTACTTGGTGGCGAGGACCCAGCCCACCAGCTTCTTGATGTCCTCGTCCTTGACCTGGGCGTTCGGGGGCATGGGAACCTGGCCCCACGCGCCGCTGCCGCCCTTCTTCACCTTGTCGGCGAGCTTGGCGGCGGCGCCGCCGTCGCCCTTGTACTTGGCGGCGATGTCCTTGAAGGAAGGACCGACCACTTTCTTGTCCACCGCGTGACAGGCCAAGCACCCGCTCTTCTGGGCGAGGGCTTGATCCGCGCTCGCGTTACCGGCCGCCACCAGGGCCGCCGCCGCAATCATTCCCATCCAGGCTGCTTTCATGCTATCTCCTTATGTTGACAAAAAAACCCGGCAATTTTAAATGGTTTTCCCCGACTTGCATACGGCCACCAATCGCTCCAGGTCTCCGATCGCCGGCAGACAGTTAACGCCTTCGCACACCCAGGCGTTGACACTATTGGAGCCGGGTTTTTCCAGGGCGGAGGGCAACCCGGTCTGCGTTCCGAGGTTGAAAATCAGGGTGTTGGGAAGATAGAGCCGGTCCAGGGTCGCCTGCCATTCGCGGCAGCCGTGATCCGGACCCCGGATGACAACGGTGCGCGGCGGGCTGAGCGCTTCCTCCAGGGCCATGGACAGGGTGGCGAAGGCGCCCGGCTGGCGCTCCATGGCCGGGTAAAAAAGCCGGAGGCTGCGCTCGGCCGCCTCGAGATAGCGGGATTCGCCGAGGACGTGGCCCAGGCGCAAAAGTCCGAGGGCGACCGCGCCGTTACCGGAAGGGGTGGCGTTGTCGTAGCCCGGCTTGTCCCGGTGGATGAGCGGCTCGTGGTCGTGGCTGGTGAAGAAGAATCCTCCCCGATCCCGATCGTCGAACCGGGCGAGCAGGGCGTCCGCCAGGCCCAGGGCGAATTCAAGGTCGACCGCCCGAAATCGGGCCTGCAGCAGTTCCAGCAGGCCATTGAGCAGAAACGCGTGATCGTCGAGGTAGGCGTTGAGATGGGCCCGGCCGTCCCGGCAGGTGGCGAGCAGCACCCTGTCCTTCCAGAGATTTTCGCGGAGGAAATCCGCGGCCCCAAGGGCCGAATCGATCCACTCGGGGCGTCCCAGGGCCCGACCGGCCCGGGCCATGCCCCGGATCATGAGGGCGTTCCAGCTGGTGAGGATCTTTTCATCCCGTCCCGGCCGCACCCGGCTTCCCCGGGTCGCGAACAGCTTTGCCCGGGCCGATATGAGTAACCGCTCACATTCGGTCGGCGCCACCCCGAGCTTCGGGGCGACGCCGGCCAAGGGCTGCACGATGCGCAAATGCCAGTGGCGGTTTTCGAAATTGGGGGGCTGATCGAGGCCATAGTGGGGCGCCGCCACGGCGAATTCTTCGGGAGTGAGGAGGGCCCGGACTTCCGAGGGGTCCCAGACGTAGAACTTGCCTTCTTCGTGCTCCGAGTCCGCGTCGAGGGACGAGTAATAGCCTCCGGCGGGGGATTGCATTTCCCCGATCGCCCACGCCGCCGTTTCCTCCGCCACGGTCGCGAATGATTTGTCGCCGGTCAGGGCCCAGGCATCGGCGTAAAGCCGCAGCAGCGGGCCGTTGTCGTAGAGCATTTTCTCGAAGTGGGGGATGGTCCAGGTCTGATCCACGCTGTAGCGGCAGAAGCCGCCCCCCAAGTGATCGTAAATGCCGCCCTCGGCCATTTTCTTCAGGGTGTGCAGCGCCATGTGCAGGGCGTCGCCGTTGCCGGTGGCGGCGTAGCGCCGCAGGCAGAGCTCCAGTTCGGCGGGGTGGGGGAATTTGGGGGCCTGGCCGAGCCCGCCGTGCACCATGTCGAAGGAGCCCTTGAATTCGGTAATGGCCCCCCGCAGCGGCCGATCGCCGAGCTCGACCGCTTCGCCCGAGGATTGCGGCCCCATGCGGCCCAGCGCCGCCAGCACCGCATCGTTCTGTTCCGCGATGTCCTGGCTTCGGGTGCGGTAGGCATCGGCGATCTGCTGCAGCAAGCCCTTGAACCCGGGAAGCCCGAACCGCGACGTCCTGGGGAAATAGGTGCCGCCGAAAAACGGCACCTGGTCCGGGGTCAGAAACATGGTGAGCGGCCAGCCGCCGCTGCGCTGGGTGAGCAGCGCGTGGGACGCCTGGTAAATCTGGTCCAGGTCCGGCCGCTCCTCGCGGTCCACTTTCACGTTGACGAAGTGCCGGTTCATCACCTCTGCCACCTCCGGGTCCTCGAACGACTCATGGGCCATCACATGGCACCAGTGGCAGGCGGAATAACCGATGGAAAGCAGGATCGGCTTGTTCTCCTTTTTCGAGCGAGCAAGCGCTTCCTCACTCCAGGGATACCAATCCACGGGGTTCTCCGCGTGCTGCTGGAGATAGGGGCTGGTTTCGTGAATGAGGCGGTTGGGCATGCCGGAAAAAGCAGAGCAGGGGGAGAGCGGGGACGCCGGCCAGTCTAGCACAGGCCGGGCCAATCCCGAACATTTTACTCAACTATTTGCGGCCGGGGGAACCGGCCGTTGGGCACGGGGTGCCCAGCCTACGAATTCGCGGCGAGGAATGCTTCCCACCAGCGCCTGCGGCTGGCTGTGGGCACGGCGTTCCCGACGGCACCGGGAAGAAACCGGCTCATGATCCATCCGGGAGGGGGCGGCTCCTTCGACGAGCCGCAGGAGGCGCCAAGGTGGTTGGGGTCATAGATCTTGACCAGCCGCGGGTCACGCAGATCGTCGGCGTAGACGATGCCGCAGTAGTCGTGGTGATGTTCCTTGCGCAGCAGCGCGTTCACTTGCTCGATGAAACGCCGGACCGCGGCCGGTTCGGCGGACACATCGGGGGGAGGCTCGCCCACGGCGTAGAGGTACCAGCCCGCGGCGGGATCGATCCGTTTCCAGAACGAATCGAGCTGGGCCCAGGAAAGAATGCCGAAGAGCATTCCCCGGCAGGCCCGCTCGAACTCCGTCTGCGTTTCTGCGCTCACGCAGCCCCGCTCCCGGAAGCGGGCGATACCCTTCCACCCACCGTTACCGCTCCACCTGGGAGACGTTTCTCACGGCGCCGGTCGAAGCGCTCGTCGTCAGGGCGGCGTACGCCCGCAGCGCGGCAGAGACCACCCGCTCGCGCTTCGCCGGCCTCCATGCGTCCTTGCCCTTCGCTTCCATCGCCTTGCGCCTGCGCGCCAGCTCCTCGCCGCTCACCGCCAGCTCGATGCTGCGGTTCGGGATGTCGATTTCGATGGGGTCGCCGTCTTCGATCAGGCCGATGGCGCCGCCCTGGGCCGCCTCCGGCGACACGTGGCCGATGCAAAGTCCGGAGCTGCCGCCGGAAAAGCGCCCGTCGGTCACCAAGGCGCAGACCTTGCCCAGCCCCATGGACTTGAGATAGCTCGTGGGATAGAGCATCTCCTGCATGCCGGGACCGCCCTTGGGCCCCTCGTAGCGCACGATTACCACGTCGCCCGCCTTCACCTGGCCGCCCAGGATGCCGGTCACCGTATCTTCCTGGCTTTCGAAAATGCGCGCCTTGCCGGAGAACTTCAGAATGCTCGCGTCCACTCCGGCGGTCTTAACGATGCAGCCGTCCTCGGCGATATTGCCGTGGAGCACGGCGAGGCCGCCGTCCTGACTGTAGGCATGGGACTTGTCGCGAATGCAGCCGCCGGCGCGGTCGGTGTCGAGGTCGGCGTAGCTCATGCCCTGGCTGAAGGCGACCGTGGTGGGGATGCCGCCCGGCGCCGCCCGGTAGAACTCGAGTACCTTGGAATCCCTGGTCTGGCGCACGTCCCATTGCTCCAGCGCAAAGCCCAGGGTCTTGCTGTGGACCGTGGGGACGTCGAGGTGCAGCACCCCGGCGCCCGCCAGCTCGCCGAGGATGCCCATCACGCCGCCCGCCCGGTGCACGTCCTCCAGGTGGTAGCTGCTGGAGGGGGCCACCTTGCACAGGTTCGGAACCTTCCTGGAGATGCGGTCGATGTCGTGCATGGTGAAGGGCACGCCCGCCTCGCTGGCCGCGGCGAGAAGATGCAGCACCGTATTGGTGGAGCCGCCCATCGCCACATCCAGGCTCATGGCGTTCTCGAAGGCTTCAAAGGAGGCGATGGAGCGCGGCAGCACCGAGGCGTCGTCCTTCTCGTACCAGGCCTTCGCCAGGGCGACCGCCAGCCGCCCCGCCTCGTGGAACAGGCGCTCGCGCTCCTTGTGGGTCGCCACCAGGGAGCCGTTGCCGGGAAGCGCGAGCCCCAGGGCCTCGGTGAGGCAGTTCATGGAGTTGGCGGTAAACATCCCGGAGCAGGAGCCGCAGGTGGGACAGGCCGAGCGTTCGTACTCGGCAGCCTGGGCATCCGTTGCCTTGGGATCGGCGGCGACGATCATGGCATCGATCAGATCGGCGGCGATGGTCTTGCCGCCCCACTTCACCTTGCCCGCCTCCATCGGACCGCCGGAAACGAACACGGTGGGAATGTTGAGCCGCAGCGCCGCCATCAGCATCCCCGGGGTGATCTTGTCGCAGTTGGAGATGCATACCAGCGCGTCCGCGCAATGGGCGTTCACCATGTATTCCACCGCGTCGGCGATGAGCTCGCGCGAAGGCAGCGAATAGAGCATGCCGCCGTGGCCCATGGCGATGCCGTCGTCCACGGCGATGGTGTTGAATTCCTTCGCCACCCCGCCTGCCTTCTCGATTTCCCGGGCCACCAACTGTCCCAGGTCCTTGAGATGCACGTGGCCGGGCACGAACTGGGTGAAGGAATTGGCGATGGCGATGATGGGCTTGTCGAAATCGCCGTCCTTCATCCCGGTGGCGCGCCACAGGGCCCGGGCGCCGGCCATGTTGCGGCCATGGGTCGTGGTGCGGGAGCGGTAAGCGGGCATGTCAATTCCTTGTCGGCAGAATGTCTATTCGGGGCCCGGGAAGAGGCCGGATATGCGGCCGAGGGCCCCGCGGGAAGGCGGTTATAATGCGCGATTCGAAGAAAAATGGAAAGTCATGCTGATCCATCCCGGGTTTGACCCCGTCGCCATCCAGTTAGGTCCCGTGGCGGTGCGCTGGTACGGGCTCATGTACCTGCTGGGCTTCGGGCTGTTCTTTCTGCTGGGCCGCCACCGCCTGAAGGCCCGCCCGGTTGCCGGGTGGGATGCAAGGCTCCTCGACGATCTCCTGTTTTACGGCGTGCTGGGCGTGGTGCTGGGCGGGCGGCTCGGCTACGTCCTGTTCTACAAGTTCGGCGACTACCTGCGCGAGCCCCTCAAGGTGTTCTACGTCTGGGAAGGGGGCATGTCGTTTCACGGCGGGCTGCTCGGCGTGATCGTGGCGGTCGCGATCCTGGCGCGCAGCCGGCGCATCCGGTTTCTCCCGCTTTCCGATTTCGTGGCGCCCCTCATTCCGCTGGGCCTGGGGGCCGGGCGCATCGGCAACTTCATCAACGGCGAACTGTGGGGACGGCCCGCGACGGTGCCCTGGGCCATGGTGTTTCCCCAGGCCGACGCGACGCCGCGCCATCCCTCCCAGCTCTACGAGTTCGCCCTCGAGGGCGTCCTGCTGTTTGCGATCCTGTGGTGGTTTTCGGCAAAGCCGCGGGCTGCAGGGGCGGTGTCGGGGCTGTTCCTGGTCTGTTACGGAGCGTTCCGGTTCCTGGTGGAATTCACCCGCGAGCCGGACAGCTTCCTCGGCTTCCTCGCCCTCGGGCTCACCATGGGCCAGTGGCTCTCGGTGCCGATGGTGGCGATCGGCCTAGGACTTCTCTGGCGCGCGCGCCAGGCGGGAGGCTGACGCCGGTTCGGTCGCAGCCGGGTGGGGAAACGGCGCGGAGCCCCGGGTGACATTGCGTTCCAGCAGCCGCGCGAAATTGTCCAGGGACGCGAGATGCAGGTAGATGCGTCCCATGATGCCCTTTCGGATGAGGGTGCGCAGCTGGTCCGCAGTCAGGGATTCGAGCTTCGGCTCCTCGACCCGGTGCATTCCCGAGAGCTGGATCGCCGCGCCCTGGTTGGGCACCGCCTGCATGGTGAAGGGCGCGAGCAGCCCGAAGTCGCGCAGCGTCGAGCACATCTCCTCGGTGCGCAACAGGTCGGCCTCGTAATCCCTGAGGAATTTCTCTATTGCCGCCCAGCGCGGCAGGGGCTGCCCCTCGTCATCGTAGAGGGCCTCGCCCGACTCGGCGCTCACCGCCTTCTGCTCGACGCAGACGACCCGCTCGTCCCGGGGCCGGTCGTCGACGGTGACCTTCGCCATGCAGAATGGATAGCGCCGGGCGTAAGCCGGGATATAAACGGATCGCTCCCAGCCACCCTCGCCGTCGACGAACAGGTTTTCCCCGGGGTTCAGCCCCAGCACCGCCATGGCGGCGAAGCTCTTGCCGCCGTCGCCGGAAACGAAGGCGATTGGGAAGTCGTGGGACGCCCGGGCGAACTCGGAAAAGCTCAGGGGAAGCACGTTCACGGCCCGGCAAAACGCCGGCACCTTGCCGGGCTGGGGAAATACCACCCGGTGGGCCTTGTAAAGCGGGACGATGCTGGAATAGGCGAACGGCGGCGTGATGTTCATTGCGGCTCCGTGGGGTGGATTCGGGTGTTTCCGGGGGGCGCGAAGGCCGGGGCGAAGCCCGTCCGCGGCGTTTACGGCCAACCCCCTTTGCGTATAGAATACACGCCCCGTGGGGACGTAGCTCAGCTGGGAGAGCGTCGCGTTCGCAATGCGAAGGTCGGGAGTTCGATCCTCCTCGTCTCCACCAGAATCCCCAAGGGCCTGCCGCGGCAGGCCCTTCTTGCTGTCCGGCCGCCGCGCGCCCGTGGCGCGGCTTCAACGTTCTCGGGGAGCCCGGGATGCCCGAACTGGTGATCAACGACAAGTATGTGTTCCGGCATAGAGGAACCGAGTCGGATATCGGTGTCATCAGCCAGATCCTTCAGGCGGAAGATTATCACCTGGGACGACTGAGGCGGCAGCCGGAGCTCCAGTCGATCTACGAAAATTCCGCAGCGTGCCCCTTGATCGTCGATTGCGGTGCAAATATCGGGGCGTCCGCGGTGTGGTTCGCCCTGAATTTCCCGAAATCAAGGATCGTTGCCCTCGAGCCGGAGCGGCAGAACTACGAGCTGTTGGTCCAGAATACGGAATGTTTTCCGAACGTGAGGACATTGCGGGCGGCGATCGGCTCCCGGCACGGTCAGATTTTTCTCACGGACCCCGGAACCGGCGAGTGGGGATATCGAACCAAGCCTTCTCCGGAGGCCGGCGACAAGGTGATCGAAAAGGTCGATGTCGTGACGCTCCGGGACGTCCTGCGCGGCAGCGAGCCCGATCGAAAATTCATCCTGAAAATCGACATCGAAGGCGCGGAACAGGACCTGTTCCGGTCGAACACCCGGGAATTCGACGAGTTCGCCCTGATCATCATCGAGCTCCACGACTGGCTGCTGCCGGGGAGCGCAAGCAGCCGCAACTTCCTGAAATGGCATGCCGGGACCGATCGGGACTTCGTTTATATCGGGGAGAACGTCTTTTCCATCAAGAACCGGTAGCGGCCAATCGCCCGCCGGTTTTTTTGTCCTCACTCCGTCAGCCCTCACCGGTCCTCGGCTCCAGTTCCTTTCTGAGGCGCCGGGAAAACACCTCCATTTCCTTCGCCGCCTGCTTGTCGCCCTTTTTCTCCGCCACCTCGATTCCGCGGCGGTACGCTTCCAGCGCCTCCTTGAGCCGGCCCGCCTCCGTGAGCGCCTTGCCGAGCAGTTTCCACGCCGCCGAGTAGCCGGGGTCGTGCTCGACGGCCCGTCGCAGATGAGAGACTGCATTCTCCGCCTCCCCGACCTTAAGATATTCGGAACCGAGGCTGAAGCGCAGCAGGGCGTTGTCCTTGCCGGCTTCGAGCATCTTGCTCAGGGTCTGGATGGCTGCGCTGGGCATGGGTTGAAAACCGCGCGGGTTGAATTCATGATAGCGCATTCCTCAAGCAATTCAGCACAATAACCGAATGTCCCGCACCCCGTCCCAAGGACCCCGCTCATGCCCAAGCAAGTAATTCAGACTCCTGCCGCGCCGAAGGCGATCGGCACCTATTCCCAGGCTATCCGCGCCGGCGCCACCGTCTATCTCTCGGGACAGATCGCTCTCGATCCGGCGACCATGCAGCTTATGGATGGGATCGAAGCCCAGATCCATCAGGTGTTCCGGAATCTGCAGGCGGTGGCCCGGGCCTCCGGCGGCGATCTCGGGGACGTGGTGAAGCTCAACGTGTTTCTCACTGACCTGGCCCATTTCGCCAGGGTCAACGAGATCATGGCCGGGTATTTCCAAGAGCCCTACCCGGCGCGCGCGGCGGTGGGCGTGGCGAGCCTGCCGCGCAACGCGCTGGTCGAAATGGATGCAGTGATGGTCATTGAAGGATGAAGGCGGAAGGCGCAACGCGGAACGGTGATCTTGATCCCTGGGGCGTTCCTCCCGCCGTCGCCGCCAGGCTCAAGAAGCTCGGGCTGCACGCGCCCGCGGAACTGGTGCTGCACCTGCCCCTGCGCTACGAGGACGAAACCCGGCTTACGCCCATCCGCGAAGTGCCGCTCGGCCCGTCGGTGCTGGTGGAAGGCACGATTGCCGATGCGCAGGTTCAGTACCGGGGCCGGCGCATGCTGGTGTGCCAGGTGGAAGATGGCTCAGGCACTCTGGTCATGCGCTTCCTCAACTTCTACCCGAGCCAGGTAAAGGCCTATGCGCCGGGCGCGCGGGTGCGGCTATTCGGGGAAGCGCGGCTCGGGCTGTTCGGCCCGGAGATGGTGCACCCCCGGGTGCGGGTGCTGCGCGGCGAGACGCCGCTTCCCGAGACGCTGACACCAGTCTACCCCACCACCGCGGGACTGTCCCAGGACGCGCTGCGGCGGTTGGTGGAGCGGGCGCTGGCGGAATTTCCACTCACCGAGTCGCTGCCGGCCGAGCTGCGCGCCCGGCTCAAGCTTCCCGGCTTCAGAGAGAGCGTTCTCCATCTCCACAATCCGCCGCCCAAGGCGAAGCTGGAACTCCTGGAAGGCCGCAGCCATCCGGCCTGGCGCCGCATCAAGTTCGATGAGCTGCTGGCGCAGCAGCTCTCCATGCGGTTGCATTACCAGCGGCGGCGGGCGCGGGCGGCGCCGGCGCTGCCGCCGCACCACGGGTTGACCCGGGCGCTCCTCGACCGCCTGCTGTTTCCGCTGACCCGGGCCCAGCGCCGGGCCTACGGCGAAATCAGCCGCGACTTGAGCGAATCTCATCCCATGCAACGGCTGCTCCAGGGCGACGTGGGCAGCGGCAAGACCATCGTGGCGGCGCTTGCCGCCCTGCAGGCGGCGGAAAACGGCTGCCAGTGCGCCATCATGGCACCCACCGAGATTCTTGCCGAGCAGCACCACCTCAAGTTCTCCGCCTGGTTTGCGCCGCTGGACGTGCCAATCGCCTGGATCGCCGGAGGCCTCAGGAAAAAGGAGCGGGAAGCGGCGCTCAAGCGGGTGGCGAGCGGCGAGGCGACCGTGGCCATCGGCACCCACGCGCTGTTCCAGGAGGAAGTGAAATTCAGGAATCTGGGGCTTGCCATTATCGACGAGCAGCACCGCTTCGGTGTGCATCAGCGGCTGGCGTTGCGCCAGAAGGGCGATTCGCCCCACCAGCTCATGATGAGCGCGACGCCGATCCCGCGCACCCTGTCCATGAGCTACTACGCGGACCTGGACGTCTCGGTGATCGACGAGATGCCCCCGGGCCGGACCCCGGTCACCACCAAGCTCATCGCCGACAGCCGGCGCGACGAGGTGATCGCGCGGGTGCGGGACGCCTGCGTCGCGGGGCGCCAGGCCTACTGGGTATGTCCTCTGATTGAGGACTCGGAAGCGCTTCAGTTGAAGACCGCCCTGGCAACCTTCGATACGGTGCGCCAGACCTTTCCCGATCTGCGGGTCGGGCTGGTCCACGGCCGGCTGCCGTCGGAAGAAAAAGCGGCAGTCATGGGAAGATTCAAGGCCGGCGAGATCCAGCTGCTGGTGGCCACCACGGTGATCGAGGTGGGCGTCGACGTCCCGAACGCCTCGCTGATGGTGATCGAGCACGCCGAGCGCATGGGGCTCGCGCAGCTGCACCAGCTGCGCGGCCGCGTCGGCCGGGGCGCCGAGGCGAGCGCGTGCATCCTGATGTACGCGAATCCGCTCTCGGACGCCGCCCGCGAGCGGCTCAAGATCATTTTCGAAAACAGCGACGGCTTCGAGGTGGCGCGCCGCGACCTGATGCTGCGCGGCCCGGGGGAATTCCTGGGGGCGCGCCAGAGCGGGGTGCCGCTGCTGCGCTTCGCCGACCTGGAGGCGGACCGGGATCTGCTGGAGGCGGCCCGGGAGGTCGCCGCGCAGATCCTCGAACGCCATCCCGAGGCGGCGCGGGCCCACCTGGAGCGCTGGCTGGGGGAGCGCCACCGGTTGCTCAGGGTGTAGGGCGTGCGCAGCGAAGCGCAACCCGCGGACGCGTCCCGTTACAGCCGCGGTCACGCTTGGGGCATAATTTGCTTTCGGATCGCGTTGAAGCGGGCGCAAGCGCTGCTCAACGCGATCCTGCCATCGAGGCCATGACTCTCGCCGATCGTTTCACCCAGTACGAAAAGCTGATGCGGCTCGACAAGCCCATCGGCATCCTGCTGCTGCTCTGGCCGACCCTGTGGGGCATGTGGATCGCCTGGAGCGGACGTCCCCACATGGTCATATTGTGGATATTCATTCTGGGCACGGTGCTGATGCGTTCGGCGGGCGTGGTGATCAACGATCTTGCCGACCGCAATTTAGACCCCCATGTGCGGCGCACCCGGGACCGGCCGCTGGCGGCGGGCCGGGTGACACCCAGGGAGGCGCTCCTGCTCGCGGGGGGGCTGAGCCTTACCGCCTTTCTGCTCATCCTGCCGCTGCGCAGGGAGGTGATGTACCTCGCGCTGGTGGCTTTTTTCCTCGCGGCGAGCTACCCCTTCACCAAGCGGTTTTTCGCCCTTCCCCAGGCCTACCTCGGGATCGCCTTCGGTTTCGGCATTCCCATGGCGTTTGCTTCCTACGCCGGCCAGGTGCCGGCGCTGGCCTGGCTGCTGCTGCTCGCCAACGTGTTCTGGGCCCTCGCCTACGATACGGAATACGCCATGGTGGACCGGGAGGACGATCTGAAAATCGGCATCAAGACCGCCGCCATCACCTTCGGGAAGTACGATGTGGCCGCGGTCATGGCTTCCCACGGAATTTTTCTCGCCATTCTGGCCGGGGTCGGTGCGCAGCTGCGGTTCGGGGCATTCTATTTCCTGGGGCTGGCGGTTGCCGTGGGACTGGCGCTCTACCAGTACCGGCTGATCCGCCGCCGGGAGCCGCAACACTGTTTCAAGGCCTTCCTGCATAATAACTGGGTGGGCGCGGCGATCTTCGCCGGCATCGCCCTCGATTATCTATTCAGGATTTAGGAGTTCACCATGGGCGAGAACGGTCCCGCCACCCTGGAACATGCGGGGATGCAATCCCTTAAAACCCTGACCACGGTGGTCTATGGCCTGCAGGCCCTGGGGTTCCTCAATGGCCTCACCTTCATTGTCGCGGTGGTGATCAACTACGTGAAGCTCGACGACGTGCGGGGCACCTGGCTGGAGTCCCACTTCCGCTGGCAGATCCGCACCTTCTGGTTCGGGCTGCTGTGGGGGATCATCGGCTGGATCACCATGGTCATCCTGATCGGCGGCGCGGTCCTGTTCGCCAATGCGGTGTGGGTCATCTACCGCATCGTAAAGGGCTGGCTGAACCTCAACGACGGCAAGCCCATGTATGCCGCGGCGGCCTGAGGGCCGTCCATGAAATACCGGGACCTGCGGGATTTCCTCGCCCAACTGGAGGAGCTCGGGGAGCTGAAGCGCATCGGCGTCGAGGTGGACCCGCGCCTGGAGATGACCGAAGTCTGCGACCGGGTGCTGAAGGCGGGCGGCCCCGCTCTCCTGTTCGAAAAGCCCAAGGGTCACACCATTCCCGTGCTCGGCAACCTGTTCGGCACCGCGAAGCGGGTGGCCATGGGCATGGGTGAGGACAGCGTCGAGGCCCTGCGGGAAGTCGGCAGGCTGCTCGCGTATCTCAAGGAACCCGATCCCCCGAAGGGGCTGAAGGACGCCTGGGACAAGCTCCCGGTGCTCCGGCAGGTACTGCACATGGCGCCCAAGGAACTCTCCGGCGCGCCCTGCCAGGAGGTGGTGTGGGAAGGCGAAGCCGTGGACCTGGGGCGTTTGCCCATCCAGACCTGCTGGCCGGGAGACGCGGGGCCCCTCATCACCTGGGGACTCACCGTCACCCGGGGGCCCCACAAGCCGCGCCAGAACCTGGGCATCTACCGGCAGCAGGTCATCGGCAGGAACCGCGTCATCATGCGCTGGCTCGCTCATCGGGGCGGGGCGCTGGATTTCAAGGAATTCTGCGCCGCCAATCCGGGGCAACCGTTCCCGGTGGCGGTGGCGCTGGGCGCCGATCCGGCCACCATTCTGGGCGCCGTCACGCCGGTTCCCGACACCTTATCGGAGTATCAGTTCGCGGGGCTGCTGCGGGGCGCCAAGACCGAGATCGTCAAGTGCCTCACCCATGATCTCTCGGTGCCCGCTTCCGCGGAAATCGTGCTGGAGGGCTTCATCCATCCGGACGATACCGCCGTGGAGGGACCCTTTGGCGATCACACCGGTTACTACAACGAGCAGGAGACGTTCCCGGTGTTTACCATCGAGCGCATCACGATGCGCCGGGACCCGATTTACCACTCGACCTACACCGGCAAGCCGCCCGATGAGCCGGCGGTGCTCGGCGTGGCGCTCAACGAAGTGTTCGTGCCGCTGCTCACGAAGCAGTTCCCGGAGATCGTGGATTTCTATCTGCCGCCGGAAGGCTGCTCCTACCGGCTCGCGGTGGTGAGCATGAAAAAGCAGTATCCCGGGCACGCCAAGCGGGTGATGTTCGGCGTGTGGAGTTTCCTGCGCCAGTTCATGTACACCAAGTTCATCGTGGTGACCGACGAGGACGTGAACATCCGCGACTGGAAGGAAGTGATCTGGGCCATGACCACCCGTGTGGACCCGGCCCGGGACACCCTGATCGTGGAGAACACTCCCATCGACTACCTGGATTTCGCGAGCCCGGTGGCGGGACTCGGCAGCAAGATGGGCATCGATGCCACGAACAAGGGGCCGGCGGAGACCAGCCGACGCTGGGGTACCCCGATTTCGATGGACCAGGCGGTCAGGGCCCGGGTGGACGAGATCTGGGGCACCCTGGGGCTTTAGGTTTCTCCTCCGGCAGCAGGCATTGCCCCTTGCCCGGGGCGAAAATCGAGAAGTAACGCAGCCAGATCGCCACCAGTAACGGCAGCGCCGCGATCGCCACGCCGTCCCAGAAGCCCACCGCAGCCAGCTCGCCGCGCCACCACGCCACGCTGACCTCGACCGAATGGATCAGCGCCAGGCCGAAGCCGGCAATGAGCAGAAGCCGGGCGAAGACAGAGCCGATCACGGGTTTCATCGGCGGGCGCAGCACTTACCCGCTGCCGGCGGCCCGTACACCCATTGCAGCAGCGCGTCCATCGCGGCCTGGGCCTGGACCGCTTTCGGGTGATTGATGAGAAAGACGATCACGATGCGCCGGCCGCGACTGTCGAGCACGTAACCCCCCAGGGTCTTCACCCCGTCGAGCAGCCCGGTCTTGATATGGCCGCGGCCGGCGGCCGCACTGTCCCTGAGACGGCTTTTCATGGTGCCGTCCAGCGCGATGATGGGCAGCGAGGCCATGAACTCCGGCATCACCGGGCTCGCGTAGGCCGCGGCCAGCAGCTCGCCCAGGTGTCGAGCGCTCAGGCGCTCGATGCGCGACAGGCCCGATCCGTTTTCCAGCACCAGCTCGGGGAACTCCATCCGCTTGGCCGCCAGCCAGCCCTTCACCGCGGCGAGCGATTTCGCGGAGGTCGCCGGCTCGCCGTTCGCCGCCGCGCCCAGGGTGAGGTAGAGCTGGCGCGCCATCACGTTGTTGCTGAACTTGTTGATATCGCGCACCACGTCGGCAAGCGGCGGCGAGCTGTGGCGGTAGAGGAGCTGCGCGCCGGGAGGCGTCGCCCCCTGGCGCACGCCCCCCTGAAGGGTGCCGCCGAGACCCGTCCACAGGTCCTTGAACAGGCCGTGGACGTAGCGCTGGTTCTCGAACAGCACCAGCGGCAGCGCCTTCTCGCCGCATTCCGCCGCATAGCTTCCGCGAAAGGCGACGCTGGCCTGGTCGGCGGCAACTTTCGCATCCCAGTCGAGCGCCGCGCGCCAATCGTTGCAGGGTCCGGAGGAGAGGGCGAGCTGATTGAGAAGCTGGAGGCCCGCGGGAACCGGGTCGGCGGTGACGCGCACCCGGTTTTCGGCCGGATCGGGCACGAACCGGAAATTCACCACCCGGGCGTTCACCATCAGCGCCTCGGGGCCCGCGTTGTAGGCCCGCAGCGGCCGGTTGTCGAAGGCCCCGGGATCGCCGTTCGCTGCCGCGAAATACTGGCCGTCGAGCACCAGGTCCCCGCTGATGTGGCGCAGCCCCGCCTCTCTCAGGCGCCGCAGCAGCAGCCAGAAGTTTTCCAGGGAAAGCTTGGGGTCGCCATAGCCCTTGAGGATCAGGTCCCCCCTGAGCGTCGCCCTGTCCGGCTCCAGGGCGCCGCCGGCGTACACCTCGGTGCCCCAGGTGAACGCGGGCCCGAGAATCTCCAGCCCGGCGTAGGTAGTGAGCAGCTTCATCACCGAGGCCGGGTTCATGGACCGGTCGGCGTTGACGGCGACAAGGGGGGCGCGCGCTTCCACCTCCTGCACGTACACCGCGACCGCCGCCTCGGGAATTCCCGCCTGTTTGAGGGCCTGGGCCACCGGCGCCGGAAGGCCGCCTTCGGCGCCGGTGGCGAACCCGGGAAGCGCCGCGGCGGCGAAAACGGCGGCCGCGAGCGCCAGCGGCCGGAACGCGCGATGAAGAAGGTTCATCCTGGAAAGATTATAGGCGCAGCTCCCCGGGGGCGGCGCCCATCACGCGGTCACGCTCTCGCCGCGCTCCGGCAGTGTTGCCCGCCAACCGAGTTCGGCGCGAATCTTTTCAGCCAGGGCCATGGCGTTGCCGGACTCGCCGTGGACCACGTAGGTGTGCTCGGGCGCGCGCCGGAACTGCTTGAGCCAGTGCAGCAGGCCCGCCTGGTCGGCGTGGGCCGATAGCCCGCCGATGGTATAGATGTCGGCCCGCACCGGTATCTCCTGGCCGAAAATCTTCACCAGCTTCGCGCCGTCCACCAGGCGCCGCCCCAGGGTGCCGGCAGCCTGGAACCCGGTGATGAGCACGGTGCACTCGGGGCGCCCCAGGTTGTATTTCAGGTGGTACTTGATGCGCCCGGCGTCGCACATGCCGCTGGCGGAAATGATGAGGGCGCCGCCTTTCAGGTCGTTGAGGCGGATGGATTCGGCCACGTCCTCGACGAAGTTCACCCGCGGCGGGCCGTTGCGCTTCGCGAACCAGCGCAGGGTCGCCGCCGCCTCCGGGTCGAACAGCTCCCGGTGCTTGAGCGTGATCTCGGTGGCCGCCGCAGCCATCGGGGAGTCCACGTAGATATCGAGCTCCGGCAGCCGGCCCTGACGCGTGAGGTCCGCCAGCAGGAACAACAGGTCCTGGGTGCGCCCCACCGAGAACGCGGGAACGATCACGTTGCCGCCCTTGCGCCCGAGGGTGTCGATGATGGCGTGGGTGAGCTCCCCCAGGGTTTCCGGCATGCCCTTGTGCAGCCGGTTGCCGTAGGTGGATTCCACCAGCAGCACGTCGGCCTCGGGCACGGGCGCCGGGTCCCGCACGATGGGGTGACCCGGCTGCCCGAGATCCCCCGAGAATACGACGCTGCGGGCGCGGGCCCCGGTCCCGGCGCGCAGCTCGATGCTGGCGGAGCCGAGGATGTGGCCGGCGTCCCGGAAGTGCAGCCGCACGCCGGACGCCGCCTCGAAGTCCTGTTCATAGGCGAGAGGCCGGAGCCGCCCCAGGGCCGACTGGGCCTGGGCCACGGTGTAGAGCGGCGCCGTGTCCCGGGCGGCGCGCCGGCGTTCCCTGCGCCGCGTGTAGTTGGCGTGCTCCGCTTCTTTCTCCTGGATGTGGGCCGCATCCGGCAGCATCACCGACAGCAGGTCGCAGGTGGCGGCGGTTGCGTACACCGGGCCGCGGAATCCCTGGGCGCAGAGCCGCGGCAGCAGGCCCGAGTGATCGATGTGGGCGTGGGTGAGCGTGACGAACTCGAGGCTTCCGGGGTCGAAATCGAAAGCCTGGCGGTTCTTACGCGCGGCGTCCTGCCCCCCCTGGAACATCCCGCAGTCCACCAGAAAGCGGGCACGCTCCGTCTCCACCAGGTAGCACGAGCCCGTTACTTCCCCGGCGGCGCCGAGAAACGTCAGCTTCATCGACGACACGCGGCGAAGCCGCCTGGTGGGGTGAAGTCCTTTGCCCGCGAAGCGCCCGTTACGCCGGAGCCAAACCCGAGCCGCAAGCTCATCGCCTTAGCGGATCATCGAGACGATCCACCAGTCCAAGGGTGCGTTCCACCAGCAGATCGATTCCCGGCTCGGTGATGACATAGGGCGGCATGAAATAGACCGTGTTGCCCAGGGGCCGCAGCAGCAGCTCGCGCTCCAGCGCCGCTCGGAAGAAGTTTCGGGAGAACGCGGGATCGGTCGTCTCCACCTCGAAGGCCCAGATCATGCCGGTGTTGCGGAACTGCTTCACCCTCGGATGGGCGGCGAGCTGCGCCGCGCGCCGGTTGAGGTACGCCGCGTTGTGCCGGTTCGCCGTGATTACGCCGTCCTGCTCGAAGATGTCGAGGGAGGCGAGGGCCGCGCGGCAGGCCAGCGGATTTCCCGTATAGGAATGGGAGTGCAGGAAACCGCGCGTCACCTGGTCGTCGTAGAACGCGCCGTACACCTCGTCGGTGGTGAGCACCACCGACAAGGGCAGGTAGCCGGCGGTGAGGCCCTTCGACAGGCACAGGAAATCGGGCGCGATTTCCGCCTGCTCGCAGGCAAACAAGGTCCCGGTGCGCCCGAATCCCACCGCGATTTCATCGGCAATCAGGTGCACCGAATAGCGGTCGCAAAGTTCCCGCGCCTTCTTGAGATAGGCCGGGTGATACATCGCCATGCCGGCGGCGCCCTGCACCAGCGGCTCCACGATCAGCGCCGCGATTTGTTCGTGATTGCGTTCCAGTGCCTGCTCCAGCGCCTGCGCGGCCCGCAGCGCGCAGGCTTCGGCCGACTCGCCCGGCGCGGCGCGGCGCCAGTCGGGCGTGGGCACCCGGGCGCCCTGCATCAGCAGCGGGGAATAGGTGTCCCGGAACAGCGCGATGTCCGTCACCGAAAGCGCGCCGAGGGTTTCGCCGTGGTAGCCGTTCTCCAGGCTCAGGAAGCGGGTTTTGCGCGATTCGCCGCGGTTGCGCCAGTAGTGAAAGCTCATCTTGAGGGCGATTTCCACCGCGGAGGCGCCGTCGCTGGCGTAGAAGCAGTGGCCGAGGTTTCCGGGAGCGAGCTGCGCCAGCCGGCGCGACAGCTCCACCACCGGCTCGTGGGTGAATCCCGCGAGCATCACGTGCTCCAGTTTTCCGAGCTGGTCGGCAAGCGCGGCGTTGATGCGGGGATTGGCGTGGCCGAAGAGGTTCACCCACCAGGAGCTGATGGCATCCAGATAGCGGCGGCCCTCGAAGTCGTAGAGCCAGACGCCCTCTCCCCGCGCCACGGGCACGAGCGGCAGGCGCTCATGCAGCTTCATTTGGGTGCACGGGTGCCAGACCGCCTCAAGGCTTTCCCGCAGCAGCTCCTGGTTGGTGGCCATCCAAAAAGTCTATGCGATTATTCCGGAGGATAGAAGAGATTCCTGAGGTTGCATGGGAGGTCAAACTCTGATATCAAATGCTCAGAATCCCGTGGCCGGAGCGGGTTCCGGAACCCGCTCCGCCGACCCGCGGTCGCATATTCAACTGGCACTCAAATTGCTTCAAATTGAGTGTAACACGCGAGTTGTCGCCGACGACGCAGGAGGCTACACATGGAGATTCTGGATCGCATCGAGAGTCAGCTGGTCGCCACCCGGCTGCCGCTGGTGGCCATTACGGTGGCGGCGGTGCCGTACCGGGACACGCCGGTGATTCTCACCCTCCACTGGCACGGTTTTGTCGAGGAGCGGCTCGCCGAGCGCGAGGAGGCGGTGCCCGTCGCCTACCGATCGGTGCCCAGTTCCGCCCTGCAGCTCAACGACCGCTGGGACGATCTGCTGGAGCTGGATCTCGCCACCATGGAGGCGGCCTGGGAACTCGGCGCCTGGGATGTGGCGCGGGCCGAGCGGCCTTCCTGCTCGCGTCCCGGCGCGGAATCCCGCGAGGCGCTGGAATGCCTGCAGGCCTTCGGCGCGTTTCCGTTCGGCACCCTCGGGCAGGAAATGGTGATCGCGGACGCCCCGGACGCTGACGAGTTGCTTTCCGTAGCTGCGCGCGCCGGCTATCTCATGTGGCTATTCCGCCCGGTGCGCGGCGGCATCTGGGGTGAAGTGGCCGACGACCGCACCCTCAACCCGGACGGCACCCGTCATCCGCCCTGCCCGGTGCTGCCGGTGCCGCCCACCTGCGAGGGTTCGCGCCGGACCGTTTACCGCTTCGGCCGTTCCGGCGACCTGATTCGCTGATCTTGCGACAAGTCACGGTCGTCCTGAGCGCGTCAGGGGCGCCTCCCAGGACATGTTGCATTGGAAACAATACATGTATATTATTTCCATAGAAATACACCACAGGATGGATCGATTATGGCCAAGAGGGCCAACACTGCTGCTGAAGCCGCACCCGCCCGGGCGACCGTCCTGACCAAGGCCCTGCTGCGGGCCGGCGTCCACTTGGGCGTTACCCAAGCCGCGCTTGCAGAAATCATCGGCGTGAGTCCGGCGACGGTATCGCGCATGGCCGCGGGATCCTACCGGCTTGATCCCCGGAAAAAGGAATGGGAACTCGCAGCGTTGTTTGTACGCCTGTTCCGCTCCCTCGATTCCATCGTCGGTGCCGATGAGCGGACCGCCAAGGCCTGGCTTGGTAGCGAAAACCGCGGTCTGAACGGAATACCTGCGGACCTCATTCGACGCGCCGAAGGTCTCATCCGTGTCGTCCACTACCTGGACGCGGCCCGCGGTCGCATCTAGCGCGGGTCCCGTCCGCACCGCGCTCTGGCGCGCGGTGGAAGCTCAGCACGTCGCTTCGACCATGCGGCTCACCGACCGCGAGGCCGAGCAGATCGTGATCGAGGAGATCCTGGAAGAATCCAAGCCGCCGCTTCCTGCGGACACCGCCGGCCTCGATTACCTTCTGTTCACGCCCTTCCGCTACCCCCCGTTCGACCGGGGTTCCCGGTTCCGGGCCGTGACGGACCCGGGCGTGCTCTACGGGGCGAACGAAACCCGTACCGCCTGCGCCGAGCTGGGCTACTGGCGCTGGCGCTTCGTGATGGACAGCGAAGCGCTGCGGAAGACCGGCATCGGGCCGATGCCACACACGTTATTCCAGGCGGCAATCGACACCCGGGGCGTCGATCTGACACAGAACCCGTTTGTCCGGGACCGCGGGAAGTGGACGGCTCGCGACGACTACACCGCAACCCAGACCTTCGCCCGGGTCGCCCGCAAGGCTGAAATCGGCGCAATTCTCTACGAATCCGTGCGCGACCCCGAGAAAGGCCTTTGCATTGCGGTCTTGCGGGCCGATGCCTTTTCCCCGAAGTCACGGCTGGCGGAGCAATCCTGGATGCTTAAGGTTTCGAGCGAAGAGGTCGTCTGGGGGAGAGGTGGGGACAGATTTGTTTTTCACTTCAGATAGCGAAGGGGTTGCGATAGCGAATATTCGGCTCACCGGGTCATGCTGATCCGTACGCGGTTGCTTGCCGCATCCACCAGCGAAACCAGCAGGACCATGGCGAGCAGCACGCTCGCGGCGTCCTGCAGCTGGAACAGGCTCAGGTGGAAATACAGCATCTGGCCGAGGCCGCCCGCCCCCACCACCCCCAGCACCGCCGCCGCGCGGATATTGATCTCCCAGCGGTAGAGGATGTAGCTCGCGAGCTGGGGCAGCACCTGCGGGAAAGTCGAGTACCAGAAGGCGGCCACCACGCCGGCGCCGTTGCGGCGCAGGCCGAGGTAGGGATCCGCCGGGACGTTCTCCAGGGCCTCGGCGAACAGCCGGCCCAGCACGCCCGTCGTATGGATGGCGAGGGCGAGGGTTCCGGAAAACGGCCCCAGTCCGGCGGCAATCACCACCAGCGCCGCCCACACCAGCTCGGGCACCGCCCGCAGGCCATTGAGCAGCAGCCTCGACGCGCCCTTGGCGACGATCCCCCAACGACCCGCGGCGGGCAGCGCCATGACCAGCCCCGCCGCCGCCGCGAGCAGGGTGCCGAGCCAGGACATGGCCAGGGTTTCCAGGGACCCGAGCGCGAGCTTCTGCAGGAACGCAGTGCCGCCGGCGGGCGGCCAGAACCCCCGCGCGAAGTCGAACATCCGAACGGCCGCCTCGCGGCTGAACAGGCCCGCCGTGTCGCCGGTGAGCGTCGCAATGCACGCGGCGAGAAAGGCGAGAAAAGCGCCGAGGGCGGCGAGCGCGCGCAGGTTCAGGCCGGTCATGTCACTGTACCCACCGGCGCAGGGTGGCGCTCGCCTGGTCGGCGACCCACACCAGCAGCACGAACACGGCGAGCATGGTGAGCACCTCGCCCCCCGCCAGCATGCGCATCGAAAGCTCCATCTGCTGTCCCAGCCCGCCGGCGCCGACGAAGCCCATGATGACCGAGGCGCGGATCGCGCATTCCCAGCGGTACACGGTGTAGGACACCAGCTCCGGCAGGCACGCCGGCAGCAGCCCGTAGAGGAAGGCGGCCCGGCGCCCGGCGCCGTTGGCGAGGAGCGAGCGGGTCGCCTGGGGGTCCGCCGACTCGAGGATCTCGATGTAGACCTTGCCCAGCATCCCGCCATAGGTGAGCCCGATGGCAAGCACGCCGGCGGTGTCCCCGAGTCCCACCGCCCGCACCAGGAGCAGCGCCCATACCAACTCGGGGATGCTTCGCAGCAGGATCAGCAGCCAGCGCACGGCGGTGCGCGCCGTGGCGGGCAGCAGCGCCATGCGGCCGGTGGCGAGCGCCGAGATCGAGAGCTGGCGGTTGGCGAGCAGGGCCAGCGGCAACGCGATCAGGAATGCGACCAGCGTGCCCACGGTGGCGATGGCGATGGTCTTCCAGGTGGCCGCCGCGACCAGCTTCAGGAAGTCGAGGGCGTACTCGGGCGGAATGAAGGTGCCGAGAAAACGGCTGAGGGCGAGGACGGTGGCGGGGTCCCACAGGGTGGCCGGATTGAATTCCGCGAGATAGCCGGCCGGGGCGAGAAGCGCGAGAAACAACAGCGCCGCGCTGACCCGGCCCCGCCAGGCCGGGTCGCGAAGCGCGGAATCGAGAGGCGCTGCGGGTGTCACAGGCAGGTCCGGCAGATCTTCAGCGCCTGCTCCTGGTTTTCCGGCGGCGCCTGGAAGGAGTTGCAGAGCTCGGGGCCGTAAAGGGCGACAAGCTCGCGTTCGCCCACCTGGGCCCGGGGCAGGTCGAACAGGATTTCCCCGTCCTTGAGCCCGATCAGGCGGGAGAACCGCGCCAGCGCCAGGTCCACCGCGTGCAGGCTCGCCACCACCGTGGCGCCACGGGCCTGAGCCTCCGCCTGCAGGCTCTCCAGCGCCGACTGGGCCAGCGCCGGGTCGAGGCTGCTCACGGGCTCATCCAGCAGAAACAGCTCCGCCTCCGAGGCGATCAGCCGCGCCAGCCCCACCCGCTGGCGCTCGCCGCCCGAAAGCCGGTCGCAGCGCAGGAACAGCTTGTCCTCGAGCCGGAAGCGGCCGAGCGCCGCGCGCGCCGTTTCCAGCTCCACGGGGTAGACCAGGGAGCGCAGCGCCCGCCACGCCGACCACTTCGGCAGGCGCCCGGCCAGCACCGCGTGCACCACCCGCTGGCGCGGCGGCAGGGGCGGCGCCTGGGGGGCGAGAAACAGCCGGCCGCGAAGCCCATGCAGGTCATTGCGGAGCAGATTCCAGGGGTCAGTGCCGAGCACCGTGACTTCCCCGTCGGCGGGCCGGATAGCGCAGCCGAGCGTGTGCAGCAGCGTCGTCTTGCCGGCGCCGGAGGGGCCGATGATGGCCGCCTGCTCGCCGGGCGCGAACGAGACGGTAACGTTCCTGAGTGCGGTAGCGCCGCCGGGATAGCGGACGCTCACCGCGGAGAGCGCCGTAGTCATGGTCGGGCGCAATTATTTCAGCAGCCCGGCGGAGCGGGCCGCCTCCTCGATGCCCTTGTAGTTCTCGGGCCGGGTCGGGACGAAGCGCGTGGCGCGCTGCAGCGCCAGGATTTCCCGGTGCTCCGGGTTCTTCGGATCGAGGGCGAGGAAGGCCTCGCGCAACTTTTCGATCAGCCTGGCGTCGAGATCGCCGCGCACGGTCCAGTTGTAGTCGTAGTAGGGGGGCGTGGTGTAGAAGACCCGCAGCTGGGCGGGATCGATCTTCTTCTGCTCGAGGAGCTTCTCCCACACCGAGATATTGAGGGCCCCCGCATCCACCTTGCCGCCCGCCACCTGGAAAGCGGTGGCATCGTGGGCGCCGGAAAAGGCGATGCGCAGATCCTTGTCGGGATTGATCCCCTGCTGGAGCATGAAGTAGCGCGGCATCAGGTGCCCGGAGGTGGAGGACACCGAGCCGAAGGTGAAATTTCTGCCTTTAAGATCGGAAAGGCCGCTGATGCTGCTTCCGGCCCGGGTGATGAACACGGAGCGGAATTTCTCGTCCTCCTCCCGCTGCACCAGCGGGATCGCCGCGCCGTGGGTGCGCAGCCGGGCCTGGACGAAGGTGAAGCCGCCGTACCACACCAGGTCGAGCTTCTTCGCGGCGAGGCCCTCGACGGTGGCGGCGTAATCGGTGACGGGGATGAACTGGATCCGGGCGGCGGTTTTCTGTTCGAGGTATTTGCCAAGGGGACCGAACTTGCGTTGCAGCTCGGTGGGCGCTTCGTCGGGGATGGCCGAGACCCTGAGGATTTGCTGCGCTCCCGATACCCCGGCCCAGGCGAGCATCCAGATGGCGAGCAGGGTTTTCAGGGTGCGCGAGCGGCTGGGGATCAGCATGGCTTGTCCTTTCGCTGGCGAGAGTGGTTCGGGAAGACGGTGCGCGGCGTCACGCCGGCGTCGTGATTCCGGCCGGCTACTGTAGCACGCCAACTGAGAAACAGTCGCAATTGACCCCGGTGACCTTACGGCAATGGGAGCTTTTGCGAGTGATTCCGTGTGCCTCCGCTCGGCGGCTTGCATTTGCGCCGACCCTTCCCTATCATTGGCACTCTTCGCATCTGAGTGCTAACAACGCCCGGCCAACGGGCAACGTCCTGATAGGAGAAAGAAATCATGAAAATCCGCCCCTTGCATGACCGCGTGATCGTGAAGCGGTTGGAAGAAGAGCGCAAGACCGCTTCCGGCATCGTGATCCCCGACACCGCCGCCGAGAAGCCCGACCAGGGTGAAATCGTCGCCGTGGGCAAGGGCAAGGTGGGCGACGACGGCAAGCTGCGCGCCCCGGACGTGAAAGTCGGCGACAAGGTGCTGTTCGGCAAATACTCCGGCCAGACCGTGAAAGTGGAAGGCGAAGAACTGCTCGTGATGCGGGAAGAGGACATCATGGGCGTCATCGAGTAGTGACGCGTTTGTTCGCGCGTTGAACGCGCGGAAACCGACGCGTCATCCCGGCGCAGGCCGGGATCCAGCCCGAAAACACCGCACTCCTGCTATTTGCGGGAACGACAAACCGGATTCTTTTTAGGAGAGAGAAATATGGCAGCCAAAGACGTGAAATTCCATGACTCCGCCCGCACCAAGATCGTGGCGGGGGTCAACATCCTGGCCGACGCGGTAAAGGTCACCCTCGGGCCCAAGGGCCGCAACGTAGTGCTGGAGCGCTCTTTTGGCTCTCCCACCGTCACCAAGGACGGGGTGTCGGTGGCCAAGGAAATCGAGCTCAAGGACAAGTTCGAGAACATGGGCGCGCAGATGGTGAAGGAAGTCGCCTCCAAGACCTCCGACGTGGCGGGCGACGGCACCACCACCGCGACCGTGCTGGCCCAGTCCATCGTGCAGGAAGGCATGAAGTTCGTCGCCGCCGGCATGAACCCGATGGACTTGAAGCGCGGCATCGACAAGGCGGTGGCCGCGACGGTGGACGAGTTGAAGAAGCTCTCCAAGCCCTGCACCACCAGCAAGGAAATCGCCCAGGTGGGCGCGATTTCCGCCAACGCCGACAACGTGATCGGCAAGAACATCTCCGACGCGATGGACAAGGTCGGAAAAGAAGGCGTGATCACGGTCGAGGACGGCAAGGGCCTGAACAGCGAGCTCGAGGTCGTCGAGGGCATGCAGTTCGACCGCGGCTACCTGTCGGCGTACTTCATCAATAACCCCGACAAACTGATTACGGTTCTGGAGAATCCCTACGTGCTGCTGCACGACAAGAAGA
>JACPEG010000030.1 GCA_016183615.1 Betaproteobacteria bacterium | reverse complement strand
TCGTTTGCCAAGAAAACTGGCAACGATACGGGACAAAAACCGCTTGCGATTTCAAATCGTCGGAATCAGGAATCACGCCAAAAGTCGCACCATTGTTGGGTTACCGCCAAGTGACCTCAAAATCTACCGGACAGATGTGATCGCGGTATTGTAAGTTGCGGCACCGGTCGAAGGCGAAGGCGCCTCAAAAAACAAAGGGCGGCCACGCCGCCCCTTGTCACCCACGGCGCGGACCGCAATCTTACTCTTCGGCCCGCTCCTGGCGCGTCGCTTCCAGCTTCTCGCGAATGCGGGCCGACTTGCCTGAACGCTGGCGCAGGTAGTAGAGCTTGGCGCGGCGCACGTGGCCCTTGCGCTTTACCTCGATGCTGGCGATCAGCGGCGAATAGGTCTGAAAGGTGCGCTCCACCCCTTCGCCCGAGGAAATCTTGCGTACGATGAAAGAGGAGTTGAGGCCCCGGTTGCGCTTGGCGACCACCACGCCTTCGTAGGCCTGGACCCGCTTGCGGTCGCCTTCCACCACGTTCACATTCACCACCACCGTGTCGCCGGGGGCGAACTCGGGGACATTCCGGCCCAGACGGGCGATCTCTTCCTTCTCCAGTTGCTCGATCAGGTTCATTTCGCTACTCCTTTCAATATCCAGCGGCCGTTGGCCTTGCGCCCAGAGCAGGCTCAAGCCTGGTAAGCGCGTTTTTTCGGTTACTGCTTGCCTTGCTCCCGCTTGAATTCCTCAAGCAACTGCGATTCTTCCTCGCTCAGGCAGCGCCCTTCCAGCAGGTCCGGCCGCCTCAGCCAGGTCCGGCCCAGCGCCTGCTTCAGCCGCCAGCGGCTGACCCGGGCGTGGTTGCCCGAGAGTAGCACTTCCGGCACCGCCATCCCGTCATACAGCTCGGGCCGCGTGTAGTGGGGGCAGTCGAGCAGCCCGTCCACAAACGAGTCCTGGACCGCCGACTCCGAATCCCCCAGCACCCCCGGGCTGTGCCTCACAACCGCGTCCATCACCACCATGGCCGCGAGCTCGCCGCCAGAGAGCACATAGTCGCCGATGGAAATTTCCTCGTCCACCTGGCGGACAATCAGTCGCTCGTCCACGCCTTCGTAGCGCCCCGCCACTAAGATCACTCCCGGCCGCGCCGCCAGCTCCATCACACTGCGGTGATCGAGGAGCTTTCCCTGGGGCGTCAGGTAAATCACCCGTGGAGCCTCGACCCCCGCGGCTCTTTGCCGCGTTTTCGCCGCAACAATGGCCCTTTCCAGGGGTTCCACCAACATCACCATTCCGGGGCCGCCCCCGTAGGGCCGGTCATCCACGGTGCGGTAGTTGTTCTCGGTAAACTCCCGGGGATTCCATAGCGTCAGGCTGCACCGTCCGTCTTCCCATGCCCGGCGCGTGACGCCGTGCTCGGTGATGGCCGCGAACATCTCAGGAAACAGGGTAATGACGTCGAACTGCATCAGAAGTCCGCGTCCCAGTCTACCCGGAGCCACCCGCCGGCAAGATCCACTTCCACAATCGCCTGCCCGATGAACGGGATCAGCCGCCCGCGCTCGCCCTGCACTTCGAGCACGTCATTGGCACCGGTGGCGATCAGCCCCCGCACCACCCCCAGATCCACGCCCTGGAGGTTCACCACCTTGAGACCGATCAGATCGGCCCAGTAAAATTCGCCCCGGACCTCGGGCAGCCGGTCGCGCGGCACGGCCACCCGAAAGCCGGTCAGTTCCGCCGCCTGCTCCCGATCCGTCACCGCCCTGAACCGGACCACCAGGCCCTTGCCATGGCGAGCGGTCTCCGCTACCGCTACTTCCTGCCAGCGGCCATCCTCACCCACCCACCAGACCGGGTAGGTGGCAAGGCTCTCCGGATTCTCGGTATAGGGCTGTACCCTGATCCAGCCCTGGACACCGAACGGGGCACCCAAGTGCCCCATCACAATCATCTTTTCCTGGGCGTCACGCTTTGGCCGAGGCACTATACCGCTTCACCAGCCTGGCTACCGTGTCCGAAAGCTTGGCGCCCTTGCCCTGCCAATAGGTAAGGCGGTCCATCTGCACCCGCAATGCCTCTTCGCCCTCTGCCGCAACGGGATTGTAGAACCCCACGCGCTCGATAAACCGGCCGTCCCGGGCATTGCGGGAATCCGCCACCACCATATTAAAGAACGGCCGCTTTTTGGCCCCGCCCCGGGCAAGTCGAATCACAACCATCGGGTTTACCCCACAAAAAATCGAAAAAGAACGCGATTTTACGTTAGTTTTCCGGAACGTGGCAAGGGGATACGCCGAGCGCGCGAAGACCGGATCGCGGCACGCTAATTGCATGTCACGGCAAAGTCACCCGTTACCGTTACGCCGGGGCGAACCGGCTTGTGGAATGTCCGCTCACGGCAGCAGGCGCGGAAATCCGCCTGGAGAGAAAAAATCCCTACCAATTAGGGCATTAAGCCAGTATCCGGCGAACGCCCCAGCGCCAGCGGTCACCCGCCCGGGCGTCAAGAGGAAACCGCCACGTTGTGTCCCCCGGCGCACCGAAACCATGCGGACGCACCCCAAAGTGGGGCAGCCGGAAAAAAACGGGGAGAGAACGAGGATGGAAGGAGGCAACGATGCTGACGCTTCAGGATTGCGTCGACTTCAGCGGCCTGAGCCCCGAAGAAATCCAGGTCATCGCCGAGCACGAGCACGTCCCGGAAATCGTGGCCGCCGAGCTGGGGCAGACCCTGCTCTCCAGGCCTCGCGGCCTCTACACCCTGCGCTGTTTCATCCAGGACAACCTGGCCCAGGCCGTCGCGGCGGGACAACGGGAAAAGGAACTACGCCTGCGCGAAGTGCTGGCCCGCTTCAACGCCGCCCATCCGGTTCCCGCGATGTTGTGACGCTGACGTGGCGCGGGGACACCGCAGCGCGCTAGCGCATTCCCGGCAACATCCCCTTCATGGACCGCATCATCTTGGCCATGCCGCCCTTGGCCATCATTTTCATCATTTTCTGTGTCTGCTCGAACTGGTTGAGCAGGCGGTTCACTTCCTGAACGCTCACCCCGGCGCCGGCGGCGATGCGGCGTTTGCGGGAGGCCTTGAGAATCTCGGGGCGGGCCCTTTCCTGAGGCGTCATGGAGTTGATGATGCCTTCGATGCGGCGAAAAACCTTGTCGTCCATCTGCGCGCCCTGGGCGGCCTGGGCGAGCTGCGCCGGGAGCTTGTCCATCAGCGCCCCCATGCCCCCGATCTTCTTCATCTGCTGGATCTGGCTCTTGAAATCCTCCAGGTCGAAGCCCTTTCCGGCCTTCACCTTCTTCGCGAGCTTCTCGGCTTCCTCCCGGTCCACGCCCCGGTGCACTTCCTCCACCAGTGACAGCACGTCGCCCATGCCGAGGATGCGGGAGGCCATGCGCTCGGGGTAGAACGGCTCCAGCCCGGTCAGCTTCTCGCCCACGCCGGCGAACTTGATGGGCTTGCCGGTGACGTGGCGCACCGACAGCGCGGCGCCCCCGCGGGCATCCCCATCCAGTTTGGTGAGGATGACGCCGGTGAGCGGCAGGGCCTCGGAGAACGCCTTGGCGGTATTCACCGCGTCCTGGCCCTGCATGGCATCCACCACGAACAGGGTCTCGACCGGTTTGAGAGCCTGCTCGAGTCGGGTGATCTCCTCCATCATGGCCTGGTCCACCGCAAGCCGGCCCGCAGTGTCAACGATCATCACTTCGAAATAGTGCTTGCGGGCGAAATCCAGCGCGGCGACGGCGATGGCGTCAGGCTTTTCCCCCGGCGGCACCGGGAAGAACTCCACCTCAAGCTGCTTCGCCAGGGTTTCGAGCTGGTGGATGGCCGCCGGGCGGTACACGTCGCAGGACACCAGCAGCACCTTTTTCTTCGCCTGCTCGGCAAGCAGCTTCGCCAGCTTGCCGCTGGTGGTAGTCTTGCCCGAGCCCTGCAGGCCCGCCACCAGGATTACCGCGGGCGGCACCGTGGCAAGGTTGAGCCCCGCGCTGGTTTCGCCCATGAGCCGCGACAGCTCCCGGTACACGACGCCGACCAACGCCTGGCCGGGGGAGAGGCTGCCCAGCACTTCCTGGCCCAGCGCCTTTTCCTTTACCTGGCCGATGAAGTCCTTCACCACCGGCAGCGCCACGTCCGCCTCCAGCAACGCCATGCGCACCTCGCGCAGCGCGTCCTGAATGTTGGACTCGGTGAGGCGGGCGTGCCCTCTCACCGTCTTGACGATGGCGGACAGGCGGTTGGTCAGGTTGTCGAGCATGGCGCTGCGCTAATGCCTTGAGGGAACCGTTGGTGTAGACTTAACGCGCTCTCGGAAATCGCGTTCGCAATGCCGCCTATTCTAGCCTACCTCGTCGCCTCCCTGCTTTATGCCGCGTTGGCCGTCTGGTTCTGGCGCACGCGCTGGCAGGGTGCCGGGCCGCGGGCGGCGGCGCCGGCCTGGGCGCGTTTCGCCGTGGTCGCGCCCTTGCTCATTCATGGCTACTCGCTTCAGATCACCCTGTTCGGCGGCGGCACCGTCAGTCTTGGCTTGGGCAATGCGATTTCCGCCATCGTCGGGCTCACGGTGCTGGTGTACTGGGTCGCAAGCTTTTTCTACCGCATCGAGGGCCTGCAGGCCCTGCTCATGCCCGTGGCGTCGGTCGCCGCGCTGGCGCCCGTGGCTTTTCCCGCGCCGCATCCGCTGGTCCATGCCGAGCTGCCGGCATTCCGGATCCACCTGCTGATCGGCATGCTGGCCTACAGCCTGTTCACCATCGCTGCGCTGCACGCGCTCCTCATGGCGGTGGTGGAGCGGCGGCTGCACCATGCAACCGTGCCGCCCATGGTCGCCGACCTGCCGCCGCTGCTGACCATGGAGACGCTGCTGTTCCGGGTCATCTGGACCGGCTTCATTTTGCTCACCCTGACGCTGGTCTCGGGCGTCGTGTTTTCCGAGGCGCTGTTCGGCACGCCGCTGCAGTTCAATCACAAGACGCTGTTCGGCATCATATCCTGGGTGGTGTACGCGGCGCTGCTCGCCGGACGCCAGGTCTACGGCTGGCGCGGGAAAGTGGCGGTGCGCTGGACGCTCGCCGGCTTCGTCCTGCTGCTGCTTGCCTACGTCGGCACCAAGTTCGTGCTGGAGGTGATTCTCCACCGGTGAACGGAAAACGGTAAGCGGAAGGAGCCATCCCTGCGGTTCATTGTTTACCGTTCGCTATTCACCCCTTACCGATTCTCGTTGGCTTGACATCGGCAGCAGCCGATTCAATACTGCTAGGCATCCCCTTCACCGGTTCCCCATTCCTTGGACGAAATCCCGTTAGCCGCCCTTTACGGAGCACTCGCAGTACTGCTCATCATCTCGGGGTTCTTCTCCATCTCCGAAACCAGCATGATGGCGCTCAACCGCTACCGGTTGAGGCACCTCGCAAAGCAGGGACACACGGGAGCCCGCGTCACCACGGCGCTGCTGGCAAAGACTGACCGGCTGCTCGGCGTCATCCTGCTCGGCAACAACCTGGTAAACGCCGCCTCCGCCCTGCTGGTGGGCGAGATCGTGAGGCGCTCGCTGGGCGACAGCGAACTCGCGCTGGCGGTGGCGACCGGGGCAGTCACCTTCGCCATTCTGGTATTTGCCGAAATCACGCCCAAGGTGGTGGCCGCCGCCTACCCCGAGCGCATCGCACTGCCCTCCAGCTTCGTACTGGCGCCGCTGCTGCGGGTCCTGCACCCGGTGGTCTGGTTCATCAATCTGTTCGTGAAGGCGTTGCTGTGGCTGACCCGGCTGAAGCCCGAGAAGGCCGTCGGTCACACCCTGACCATGGAGGAACTGCGCACGCTGGTGCTGGAAGAAAGCCATTTCATTCCCAAGAAGCATCGGAGCATTTTGCTCAACCTGTTCGATTTGGAGAGCATTACCGTTGACGACGTGATGACGCCGCGCAATCACGTCGAGGCCATCGATCTCGATTCCCCCGACGAGGCGATCCGGAAGCAAATCGGCACCTGTTATCACACGCGGCTGCCGGTCTACCAAGGCGAACTGAACAACGTGGTGGGCATCGTGCACGTGCGCAAGGTGCTGAATCTCCTGCAGGGCGAGGAGTTCGGGGCGGAGGCCCTCAAGCAGGTGCTCGCGGAGCCCTATTTCATTCCCGGCGGCACGCCGCTATTTTCCCAGCTCCAGCTGTTCCAGGAAAACCAGAAACGGATCGGGCTGGTAGTGGATGAGTATGGCGAGCTGATGGGGCTCGTCACCCTGGAGGACATCCTGGAGGAGATCATCGGCGAGTTCACCACCCACTCCCCGGCGCAGTCGGGCAGCATCGTCGCCCAGGAAGACGGCTCTTGGCTGGTGGAGGGCAGCTGCCTGCTGCGGGAGATCAACCGCAAGCTGGGGATTGCCCTCCCGGTGGACGGTCCCAAGACCCTGAATGGCCTGATCGTGGAGCATTTGCAGGACATCCCGGAAGCCGGCACCAGCCTTAAAATCGCCAACCACCCGATGGAGATCGTTCAGACCCAGGATCGGGTGGTGAAGGTAGTGAAGGTTTTTCCCCCGCTCCGGGACGCGGCGTGAGGAATTTGCACTTTACAAAGGAGGGGTACGGGTGCATCATTCATTAGTGTTTTTGAATCAACCGGCTAGTTAACACTCCTCAGGCCATTTATGCCTGCCGCCAGCATCTTGCAGACCAGCCTGAGCGGCCTTGCCCGGGCCCTCGTGCAGCAAGGCAGGCTTTCCGAGTATGACGTGGAAGCCGTGCTCGGCGAGGCAGCCGCCAACAGCCGAAGCTTCGTCTCACAGCTCATCGCCAGCAAGAAGCTCTCCGCCCTGGAGGTCGCCGAAGTCGCCGCCCAGACCTTCGGCTTTCCGCTGGTGGATTTCGACGCCCTCGACCCCGAGCAGCTTCCCAAGGACATCCTCGACAAGAAGCTCATGCAGGCCCACCGGGTGGTGGCGCTGCACAAACGCGGAAACCGGCTGCACCTGGCAGTGACCGACCCCAGCAACCTGCAGGTGCTCGACGATGCCCAGTTCCAGACCGGGCTGGTGGTGGACCCGGTCATTGTCGAGGACGACAAAATCGGCCGCTACATGGAGTCCGCAGCGAAGTCGGATACCGAGCTCAAGAAACTCATGGAGGAGGACACAACCTCCATCGGCGACCTGCTGCACAACCTGGGAGATGACACCAGCGAGGAAGTGGAATCCGCCGACGATATTACTGCCGCCTCCGACAACGAGCTCGTAAAGCTGGTCAACAAGATCATCATCGACGCCTACAACCAGAACGCCTCAGACATCCACATCGAGCCTTATCCCGGGAAGAAAAAGACCCGCATCCGCTTCCGCAAGGATGGCTCCCTGGTCAATTACATAGAGCTTCCGGCCCATTACCGCAGCCCCTTGGTGACCCGCCTCAAGATCATGTGCGATCTGGACATCTCGGAGCGGCGCAAGCCCCAGGACGGCAAGATCAAATTCAAGAAGTTCGGGCCGCTCGACATCGAGCTGCGGGTGGCCACCTGTCCTACCCAGGGCGGCGTGGAAGACGTGGTGATGCGGATTCTCGCCGCCGGCAAGCCCATGAAGCTGGAGCAGCTGGGCCTCGCCCCGAAGAACATGGAGAACCTGAAA
Organism: Betaproteobacteria bacterium; assembly: GCA_016183615.1. Classification (GTDB taxonomy): domain Bacteria; phylum Pseudomonadota; class Gammaproteobacteria; order Burkholderiales; family UBA6910; genus JACPEG01. The sequence continues at coordinate 101,034 of JACPEG010000030.1, read as the reverse complement.
TCCTGCGTGGAGAAACCCTACGGGCTGTTTTTCGTGTGCGGGCCGACAGGTTCCGGCAAGACCACCACGCTGCACTCGGTCCTGGGCTACCTCAACACGCCGGACACCAAGATCTGGACCGCGGAAGACCCGGTGGAAATCACCCAGGAAGGCCTGCGCCAGGTCCAGATGAATCCCAAGGCGGGGCTCACCTTCGCGACGGCCATGCGCGCCTTCCTGCGCTGCGACCCGGACATCATCATGGTGGGGGAAATGCGCGACAAGGAAACGACCTCCATCGGGGTCGAGGCCTCGCTCACGGGCCACCTGGTGTTCGCCACCCTGCACACCAACAGCGCGCCCGAGTCCATCGTCCGGCTGCTCGACATGGGCATGGACCCCTTCAACTTCGCCGACGCCCTGCTCGGCATCCTGGCCCAGCGGCTGGCCAAGCGCCTGTGCCCCAAATGCAAAAAGCCCTATGTCGCTTCCCAGGAGGAAATGCGGCTGATGCTGGATGAGTACTGCGAGGAACTCAGGAATACCGAGCGTTTCAAGCGGGAAGGCGAAGCCGCCCAGCACGCCATTCACGAGGAATGGATGCAGCGGTTTGCGAACGACAAGGGGCAGTTCATGCTGTACGAGGCAGTGGGGTGCGACAACTGCGACAGCACCGGCTACCGCGGCCGCGTCGGGCTGCACGAACTGCTGGTGGGAACGGACCCCGTCAAGAAGCACATCCAGGAGCATGCCCGGGTGGCCGAGATCGTGGCTACCGCCCTGCAGCAGGGCATGCGCACCCTCAAGCAGGACGGCATGGAAAAGGTGCTGCAGGGAAGTACCGACATGCGCCAGGTGAGGGCGGTGTGCATCAAGTAAGCTTCAGCGTCGGGACTACAAGGTCTACAATGTCTATAGGACTTTGATCGGGGAAGAGCCATGGCCGTAGCCGCTACTGCTGCCGCAAAAAAACCGGACGTCAAGGAATTCAACTTTGCCTACGAGGGCAAGGACAAGACCGGAAAGGTCGTAAAGGGCGAGATGCGCGCCCCGGGCGAGGCTATCGTCACCGCCAACCTGCGCCGCCAGGGCATCACGGTCGTCAAGGTGAGCAAGCAGCGGGCGGGGCGCGGCGGCAAGATCACGGACAAGGACATCACGCTGTTCACCCGCCAGCTTGCCACCATGATGAAATCCGGGGTGCCGCTGCTGCAGTCCTTCGACATCGTGGGCAAGGGACACAGCAACCCTGCGGTAGGCAAGCTGCTGATCGACATCAAGACCGAAGTGGAGACGGGCTCAAGCCTGGCCCAGGCATTCCGCAAGTACCCGCTCTATTTTGACGCCCTGTTCTGCAACCTGGTAGCTGCGGGCGAGGCGGCCGGCATTCTGGACAGCCTGCTCGACCGCCTGGCCACCTACAAGGAAAAGATTCAAGCCATCAAGGGCAAGATCAAGAGCGCGCTTTTTTACCCGATATCCATCGTGGTAGTGGCATTCATCATCACGGCGGTGATCATGATCTTCGTGATCCCGGCGTTCGCCGAGCTGTTCTCGAACTTCGGCGCGGACCTGCCGGGGCCGACCCTGTTCGTGATGGCGGTATCGGAGTACTTCGTCAAATACTGGTGGCTGATTTTCGGCTCCATCGGCGGATCCCTGTACGCGTTCTTCTATACCTGGAAGCGCTCGGTGAAAATGCAAGCCACCATGGACAAGATCATGCTGAAGCTTCCGGTATTCGGTGACGTGATCCGCAAGGCAACCATTGCCCGCTGGACCCGGACGCTGGCCACCATGTTCGCCGCGGGAGTGCCCCTGGTGGAGGCCCTGGACTCCGTGGGCGGCGCCGCAGGCAATTACGTCTACCAGGAAGCCACCAAGAAGATCCAGTCGGAGGTGTCCACCGGCACTTCGCTCACCGCGGCCATGACCAACGCCAACGTGTTCCCCAACATGGTGCTGCAGATGTGCGCGATCGGCGAGGAATCCGGCTCGCTGGACGCCATGCTGAGCAAGGTGGCGGACTTCTTTGAGGCCGAGGTGGATGATGCGGTGGAGGCGCTCTCCAGCCTGATGGAGCCCATGATCATGGTCGTGCTGGGCACCCTCATCGGCGGCCTGGTGGTCGCCATGTACCTTCCGATTTTCAAGATGGGCGGCGCGGTCTAGGACGGCGCTTCCAATCGTCTTCCCAACCGGGTGAGCGGGCGGAATGCCCGCTCTTATTTTGTCCCCAGGCACAGCGCCGCCCTCCATGAATATCCTGCACCTGGTGCAAACCACGCCAACCCTGTTCGTGAGCATTTGCGTCGTGCTCGGATTGATCGTGGGAAGCTTTTTGAACGTGGTGATCTACCGGCTTCCGCGGATGATGCAGCACGACTGGCAGGCCCAGTGTGCCGAGCTTCGCGGCGACCCCATTCCCGATGCCCAGCCCTTCAATCTGGTGGTTCCCCGCTCCGCCTGCCCCGCCTGCGGGCACAGGATCACCGCGCTGGAAAACGTTCCGCTGGTGAGCTACCTGGCACTGAAGGGCCGCTGTTCAGCCTGCCGCAGCCCCATCTCTCCACGGTACCCGATCGTCGAGGCGGCGAGCGGCCTGCTCACGGGCTTCATCGCCTGGAACTACGGGTTCACGCCGGCTGCTTTCGCGGCCATGGTGTTCGCCTGGGCCATGATCGCGCTGACCGCAATCGATCTCGACACCCAGTTGCTACCGGATTCGGTGACGCTCCCTCTGCTCTGGGCCGGACTGCTGATCAATCTGTCCGGCATCTTCACCGACCTGCGCTCGGCCGTGATCGGCGCGGTCGCGGGCTACCTCATCCTGTGGTCCGTGTACTGGCTGTTCAAGCTCGTGACGGGCAAGGAAGGCATGGGCTACGGCGACTTCAAGCTGCTCGCCGCCATCGGTGCCTGGCTTGGGTGGAAGATGCTGCCGCTGGTGATCCTTCTGTCCTCGGCAGTGGGAGCGCTGGTGGGCATCGGCCTCATGGTGCTGGCACGCCACGGCCGCAACGTCCCGATTCCCTTCGGACCCTATCTCGCCGGGGGCGGGCTCATCGCTTTGTTCTGGGGCGAGGCCATCCTGCGGGCCTATCTGGATTGGCAGTGACCTTGCTCATCGGCCTCACCGGCGGCATCGGTTCCGGCAAGACGAGCGCCGCCAACCTGTTCGCCGAGCTGGGCGCGGAGATCATCGACACCGACGAGTTGGCCCATCGCTTCACCCGCCCCGGAGGCCTGGGCATGGCCGCGATTCGCCAGGCATTCGGACCGGAATTCGTCACCCCGGACGGCGCCCTCGACCGGGCGAAGATGCGCGCCCTGGTATTTTCCGATCCGGGAGCGAAGGGCCGGCTTGAAGCAATCCTCCACCCGCTGATCCGCGAGGAAGTGGAGCGCCGCATCGCCGCGAGCCGAGCGCCCTATGCGCTGGCCGTGGTGCCGCTGCTAGTGGAAACCGACGCCTATCGCGGCCGCATTGACCGGCTGCTGGTGGTGGACTGCGCGGAGGAAACCCAGATCACCCGCACCATGTCCCGCAGCCGCCTCACCCGCGACGAGGTGCGCGGCATCATGGGTACCCAGGTGCCGCGCTCGGTCCGGCTTGCCGCCGCAGACGACGTGATCCTGAACGACGGGGACCTTGGCGACCTGCAGCGTCAGGTGCAGGCGCTGCACGAAAAATACCTCGGACTGGCGCGGCGGACATCGGCCGCAGGCTAATTCGTCACAGAATTAAGGTTTCAGGCCAAAAACCGTTTGTAAAATTCTGTTTTCCGGGGCAGAATCTAGCAACCTTTGCCCCGGCCGGCCTGGATCGTGATCAGCTACGAGTATCCCCTCAACGAGCGTGTGCGCACGCTGTTGCGGCTGGAGGATCTGTTCGAGCGAGCGTTGTATTTTTCCGGCCGGGCGGACAGCACCGAGCACCACGTCGCCCTCATCTCGCTCTTCGAAATCCTCGAAGTCGCGGGACGCGCCGATCTCAAGTCCGACCTGCTGCAGGAACTGGAGCGCCAAAAGCATGCGCTCGAGTCCCTGCGCGACAATCCCCAGATTTCCCAGGAAGCCCTCGACCAGGTGCTGAAGGACATCGACATCACCTCCCGGGGACTGCTCGACATGGCCGGCAAGATCGGCCAGCACCTGCGGGACAACGAGTGGCTGATGAGCATCAAGCAGCGCACGTCGATCCCGGGGGGCGTGTGCGAGTTCGACCTGCCGTCCTACCACTACTGGCTCCACCAGGACGCCGAGCAGCGGCGCCAGAACCTGAACGAGTGGCTGGGCCCCCTGCTCCCGATCCGCGACGGGCTCGCCATCGTGCTGCGGTTGCTGCGCGACAGCGGCAAGACCGCCAAGTACGTGGCCTACCAGGGGGTGTACCAGCAGATGCTGGCGGGCCGCATGGCCCAGATGATCCAGCTCAAGCTCGCCGTGGATCTTCCCTGCGTACCCGAGATCAGCGCCAACAAGTACGCCCTCAACATCCGCTTCATCACGGCCGGCATGTTGCAGCGGCCCAAGCTGTTCGAACACGACGTGGAATTCGAGCTTACCTTTTGTAATCTGTAAGTTTGCCCCGATTCCCCTTCCCATGCCCGAACGCAAGCCGCAAATGGTCAACTGCCCCCAGTGCAGCATGGCTGTCGCATGGGAGGAGGCCAATCCCTTCCGCCCATTCTGTTCGGAGCGCTGCCGGCTCATCGACTTGGGCCAGTGGGCCAGCGAGAGCTACCGCATCCCCTCGGAAAAGGGCGAGGGCACTCACAACCCCGAGTCTCCCGAAGAACGCGGACGCGGCAACTGACCCGCCGCCGCGCCCGCCGTGAGCGTTACTCCCCTCGACGTTGTTGCCGCTGTTATCCAGGAACCCGATGGCCAGTTCCTGCTGGCGCAGCGCCCCGGGGGAAAGGTCTATGCCGGCTACTGGGAGTTCCCGGGCGGCAAGGTGGAGCCCGGTGAGACGCTGGACGATGCCCTGCGTCGCGAGCTGCACGAGGAACTGGGCATCGCCGTGGTACGGGCCTATCCCTGGGTCACCCGGATCTACACCTATCCCCATGCGACGGTGAAGCTGCACTTCCTGCGGGTTCTGCAATGGCGGGGCGATCCCCACCCCCATGAGCATACGGCCATGAGCTGGGAGCGGGCCGAGAGTGTCGGCGTTGCGCCTGTGCTTCCCGCCAACGGACCCGTATTTGCGGCGCTTCGACTGCCCTCGGTCTACGCTCTCACCCATGCCACGGAAATGGGGCGCATGCCCTTTCTTTCGGCGTTCGAACGGAGCCTCAGGCGTGGCGTCAGGCTGGTCCAGGTACGGGAAAAGGAAATGGAGCGCAATGATCTCGAAGGGTTTGCGCGCGAGGTGGTGACGCTATCCCGGCGCTTCGGCGCCCGGGTGGTGGTAAACGGTGAAGCGTCCCTGGCGGAGGCAGTCGGGGCCGACGGCGTGCATCTCGACTCCCGCTCCCTGATGGCACTTCGGCAACGCCCGGACTTGCCTCTGGTCGGAGGGTCCTGCCACGACGCCCGGGAACTGGAACAGGCGGAAAAAATGGGCCTGGATTTCGTGGTCGTGGGGCCGGTGCTCGCTACGCCCACCCATCCCCACGCCAGGCTGCTCGGCTGGGACGGGTTCCGGAAACTCGTCAGGAATTACCCGTTGCCGGTGTACGCCGTGGGCGGAATGCGCAGCGGAATGCTGGAACAGGCCTGGACCCACGGCGCCCACGGCATCGCCATGCTGCGGGGGGCGTGGTTATAGGGGTTAGCTCAGGGCGCAACACGCTTCACCTTTGCACCCTACCGGCCGCGCAGCTTTCTCCTGCCTGCCCAGTCCCGGGCAAACTGCCAGGCCACGCGTCCGCTGCGGGAGCCGCGCCCGAGGGCCCACTGCAGGGCCTCCTGGCGCACCGCCTCGGTAATGGCCCCGGCCTTGAAGTAGGTCAGCCAGTGGGCCACGATTTTCAGGTAATCCTCCTGGCTGAACGGGTAGAACGAGACCCACAGCCCGAAGCGCTCGGAGAGTGAGATCTTCTCCTCCACGGTCTCGCCGGGATGGATCTCGTCGCCGACCCGCTTTGCCTCCAGGTTCTCCCCCATGTATTCCGGCATCAGGTGACGCCGGTTGGAGGTGGCATAGATGAGCACGTTCTCCGTAGCCGCGGCAATCGAGCCGTCCAGCACCACCTTGAGGGCCTTGTAGCCCGGCTCGTCGGCCTCGAACGAAAGGTCGTCGCAGAACAGCACGAAGCGCTCGGGGCGGTCGGCCACCAAATCCACAATGTCCGGAAGATCGATGAGGTCCTGCTTTTCCACCTCGATCAGCCGCAAATTCTTTGCCGCGTACGTGTTGAGCACCGCCTTCACCAGCGAAGACTTGCCGGTGCCCCTGGCGCCGGTAAGCAGCACATTGTTGGCGGGAATCCCTTGCACGAACTGGCGGGTGTTGGTCTCCACCAGGCCCTTCTGGGGCGCGATGCCCTGCAGGTCGTCGAGGCCGATCTTGTGAATGTGGACAACAGGATGGAGATAACCCCGGCCGTTGCGCCGGCGCCAGCGGAACGCCACCGACGCGCCCCAGTCGGGAGCCGCCGCTTCCTGCGGCAGCATCTGCTCCAAGCGCCGCATCAGCCCTTCGGCCTGGATGATGAGCTTTGTGTAATCGGCCATGTCCGGATTGCGGATTTCGGTTCGGGATCCGCGTGATGGGGTCCCGTTTCCGAGCCGGTCCGCGCTAGGTTCGGTACTCGGCGTTGATTTTCACGTAATCGTAGGAAAAATCGCAAGTCCAGACCGTGGACCGGGCTTCTCCCCGGTTGAGGTCGACCCGCACCACGATTTCCGGCTTCTGCATCACGCGCCGTCCGTCGGCTTCCTGGTAGGACGTCGCCCGGCCGCCGTTTTCGGCCACCAACACGTCGCCCAAATGGACCCGCACCCGGGTGACGTCCAGCTCCTCCACTCCCCCGTTGCCGATCGCGGCAAGAATGCGCCCGAGATTGGGATCAGAGGCGAAAAACGCGGTCTTCACGAGGGGCGAGTGGGCAATGGCGAACGCCACCCTGCGGCACTCGTCCTCGCTGCGGCCGCCTTCGACCCGGATCTCCATGAACTTGGTGGCCCCTTCCCCGTCCCGCACGATGGCTTGGGCCAGCAACTGCGCCACCTCGGTCACTGCGTCCCGCAACAGGCGATAAGCGTCGCTTTGGGGGTCGGCGATCTCGGCACCGCCGGCGCAGCCGGTGGCGATCAGCATGAAGGCGTCGTTGGTGGAGGTGTCGCCATCCACGGTAATGGCGTTAAAGGAGCGGTCGGCGGCGTGCCGGACCATTTCCTTGAGCAGCGGCTGGGCCACGTTGGCGTCGGTGGCGACGTAGCCCAGCATGGTGGCCATATTGGGATGAATCATTCCGGCGCCCTTGGCGATGCCGGTCACCGTCACGGTGGCGCCGCCGAGCCCGATTTTTCGGGAAACCGCCTTGGGCAGAGTATCGGTAGTCATGATGGCTTCCGCTGCCGCGAACCAGTTCTCCGCCTTTAGACCGGCGACTCAATGCGGCAGGCCGGCGACGATTTTTTCTACCGGCAGAGGCTCCATGATGACTCCGGTAGAAAAAGGCAGGATTTGGCGCGGGGCGCAGCCGAGGAGCTTTGCGGCGGCATCGCAGGTCCGGCGCGCCCGGTCCAGCCCGTCCTCGCCGGTGCCGGCATTGGCGTTGCCGGTGTTCACAACCAGGGCGCGGATTGGCGTCTCACCGGCCAGGTGCGCCTTCGCCACCGTCACCGGCGCAGCGCAGAAGCGGTTGCGGGTAAACACGCCCGCCACCCGGGCGCCGGGTTCCAGGGCGATGACCAGCAGATCCTTGCGGTTCCCCTTTTTAATCCCGGCCTCGGCAACGCCTAGCCTGAGGCCCGCAACGGGATGGAGTTTCGCAGGATCGGGGGGAAGCAGATTGACGGGCATGAAATTGAAATCGGGTGCGAATCGGGAACGGTCACCAGCAGACAGCAAACCTGCCCCCATCCCTCTCGCTCGGTGAGAGGGGCGGGATCAATTGAGCTTGCCGTGGCAGTGCTTGTATTTCTTGCCCGAGCCGCAGGGGCAGGGGTCATTGCGGCCCACCTTCTGGCCGTGGCGGACGAAGGGCTGCACTTTCTCCGCCACCGCCACGTCGGCGTCGGCGTCCTCGGTGAGAGCTTCCGCGTAGTCCGCATGGTGATACTGCACGTTGCCCGGCGCAGCCGGTGCTTCCACGGCCTCCACCTCCTCGGCGCTCCTGATCTGAACCGTCATCAGGATCTGGGTCACTTCCCGCTTGATGCGCTCCAGCAGCTCCGAGAACAGTTCGAAGGCCTCCCGCTTGTATTCCTGCTTCGGATTCTTCTGAGCATAGCCGCGCAAGTGTATCCCCTGACGCAGGTAGTCCAGGGCTGCCAGGTGCTCCCGCCAGTGGGTGTCCAGGCTCTGCAGCATGACCGCCCGCTCGTACTGGTGCATGATCTCGCCGCCGACCAAGTCCACCTTGCCTTCGTAGTGCGCCTTGCCCGCTTCCAGGACGCGGCCTTTCACGGTTTCTTCGTGGAGTTCCGGCTCCTTGTCCAGCCAGTCCCGGATCGGGAGCTGCAGGTGGTACTCCGCAGCGAGCGCCTTTTCCAGCGTCGCAACGCCCCACTGCTCCTCCATGCTGCCCGGCGGAATGTGCTGGGTAATGAGGTCCGTCAGCACGGCCTCACGCATGGCGGTGATGGTGTCGGAGATGTCGGTCGCCTCCAGCAGTTCGTTTCTCTGCTGGTAGATGACCTTGCGCTGGTCGTTGGCCACATCGTCGTACTCCAGCAGCTGCTTGCGGATGTCGAAGTTGCGGGCCTCCACCTTGCGCTGGGCATTCTCGATGGCGCGGGTGACCCAGGGGTGCTCGATCGCTTCCCCTTCCGGCATCTTGAGGCGATCCATGATGGAGGCGACCCGGTCGGAGGCGAAAATCCTGAGCAGCGAGTCCTCCAGCGACAGGTAGAACCGGCTCGATCCGGGATCACCCTGGCGCCCGGCGCGGCCACGCAACTGGTTGTCGATGCGCCGTGACTCGTGGCGCTCGGTGCCGATGATGTGAAGCCCCCCCAGGGACACCACCTGGTTGTGGAGCCTTTGCCAGTCGGTGCGCACCTCGGCGATTTGTGCGGCTCTGGCGCCTGGATCAAGGGCTTCATCCGCCTCGACGCGATTGATCTCCGGGCTGGGATTGCCCCCCAGCACGATGTCGGTGCCGCGGCCTGCCATGTTGGTAGCGATGGTGATCGCTTTGGGGCGCCCGGCCTGGACCACGATTTCCGCCTCCCGGGCATGCTGCTTCGCGTTGAGCACCTGGTGCGGGAGCGCCTCCTTGGCAAGCAGCCCCGACAGGAACTCGTTGGTCTCGATGGAGGTGGTGCCCACCAGCACCGGCTGGCCCCGCTCGTAGCAATCCCTGATGTCGTCGATCACCGCCTGGTATTTTTCCCGGGACGTGCGATAGACCTGGTCCATCCGGTCATCCCGGATCATGGGCTTGTGGGTCGGGATCACCACCGTTTCCAGCCCGTAGATTTGCTGAAACTCGTAGGCTTCGGTGTCGGCGGTGCCGGTCATGCCCGCCAGTTTCTTGTACATCCGGAAATAGTTCTGGAAGGTAATCGAGGCCAGTGTCTGGTTCTCGCGCTGGATCGGCACGCCTTCCTTGGCTTCCACCGCCTGGTGCAGGCCCTCGGACCATCGCCGGCCCGGCATCAGCCGACCCGTGAACTCGTCGACGATGATGACTTCCCCGTTTTGCACCACGTAGTGCTGGTCCCGGTGGTAGAGCGCATGGGCCCGCAGCGCCGCGTACAAATGGTGAATGTACATGATGTTGGCCGGGTCGTAGAGGCTGGTACCGGCAGGCAGCAGCCCCAGCGTCTCCATCAGCTCCTCGGCGCGCTCGTGGCCGGCCTCGGAAAGCAGCACCTGGTGGGCCTTCTCGTCCACATAGTAGTCGCCCGGCGTGTCTTCCTTGGCCTGGCGCTCCAGCTTGGGCGCCAGGTCGTTTATGCGCAGGTACAGCTCGGTGGTGTCCTCGGCCTGGCCGGAGATGATGAGGGGCGTGCGCGCCTCGTCGATCAGGATCGAGTCCACCTCGTCCACGATGGCGAAATTGAGCACCCGCTGAAACCGGTCAGAGGGGCTGGTAGCCATGTTGTCCCGCAGGTAGTCGAAGCCGTACTCATTGTTGGTGCCGTAGGTGATGTCGGCGCCGTAGGCCGTCTGCTTCTCGCCATGGTCCATCTGGGTAAGGATAACCCCCACCGACAGCCCCAGGAAGCTGTAGATCTTGCCCATCCAGTTAGCGTCCCGCTGGGCCAGATAATCGTTGACGGTCACCACGTGGACGCCCTTGCCGGACAGGGCATTGAGGTAGGCAGGAAGCGTCGCTACCAGGGTCTTGCCCTCGCCGGTGCGCATTTCGGCGATCTTGCCGTAATGGAGCACCATGCCTCCGATAAGCTGAACGTCGAAGTGGCGCATGTCGAGAACGCGCCGGCTCGCCTCCCGCACCACCGCGAAGGCTTCGGGCAGCAAATCGTCCAGGGTTTCGCCCTTGGCGTGCCGGGTCTTGAACTCGCCGGTTTTGGCGCGAAGCTCCGGGTCCGAGAGCTTCGAGATTTCCGGTTCCAGGGCATTGATGGCCCGGACCGTGTGCATGTACTGCCGGAGCAGCCGGTCATTGCGGCTGCCGAAAACCTTCTTGAGCAGGGTATTCAACATGAACCTTCGGACAATCTTGCTGCACAAAAAGCGAGAGGGGCGAGAAGCTGACTCCTCACCCCTCCCGCTGTTTCTTGGACTCGCCTTCTAGCCTGCGGGTTGCAGGAACCGCCCCGGATTCAGCGGGGTCCCGTTGTTCCTCACTTCGAAGTGCAGGTGGCTGCCGGTGGACCGGCCGGTGCTTCCCACCTCGCCGATCTTTTGGCCCCGCAGCACCACATCCCCCACCTTTGCAATGCGTTTGGACCCATGGGCATAGCGGGTGATCAGGCCATTGCCGTGATCAATCTCCAGCATATTACCATACTCGGGGTGGTAATCGGAGTAGACCACCACACCGCCTGCGGCGGCGACAATGGCGGTGCCGGTTTCGGCCATGAAATCCACGCCTTCGTGAAAGGCGTTGCTCCCGGTGAACGGATCGATGCGCCAGCCGTAATTCGACGAATAAGCTCCCCCGACAATGGGCAGCACCGACGGCAGCATCTTCTTGGTCAGGCGGTCCTGCATCACGTACGATTCGAGAACCCCAAGCTTGTCGGTGCGGTCGTTCATCAATCGGTTGAGATCCTCGATCCGCCGGTTGAATTCGCCCAGCGACAGGTCCTGGGACGGCAGCAGGGCGGAGGCGGCCCCGCCCTGCCCCGGAATCCGGTCAAACAGGAAATCCTGGGGTTTCAGGCCCGAGAGCTTGGCGAGCCGCTCGCCCAGGCTGTCGAGCCGTAGCAACTGGGCCTGCATCTGGCCCAGGCGTACCGCCATGGCGTTGAGATTTTCCCGCAGGTAGGACTGGGTGCGCTCCTGCTCCCGCTCCTGCAGCGTCAACAACACCGATTGCAGCAAGGGGCTCTTCGATTCGGCGGCGTGGCGCAGCACCAGGTAGTTGAGCACGGCGGCGGCAACCAGCACAATTAGCACGAGACCGGTGAGCAGCACCGCCATCCGCGAGGGGGACAAGGTATAGGTCCTGGCCTTGGCCAGATTGCCGGAAACCAGAATAATATTCATGTCTCCCCCAACAAGTTTTTCGATGCCCGCACGCCGGATCAGTGACTTCTTCAACGCCTCTTCCGGCGAGTCTGGTTCTTGGCTCGCGATCGGGCAGCGGCTCGCCAGACTTCAGCGAATCCTGGTTGAAATCGCTCCGGCTCACCTCGCACGATCCTGCACCGTGGGCCGGTTGACCCAGGGCACACTGCAGATCTTTGCTGATAATGGGGCGATCGCGTCCAAGCTGAAGCAGCTTGCGCCCCGTTTATTAATGGATTTCCGGAAGCGGGGCCTTGAGGTTAGCCGAATTCGGGTAGACGTGCAAGTCCGCCCTCCCCGCCCGGAAAACAGGAAAACTGGGGCAAAAATCAGCCCGGCCGGGCTGGAAAATCTTCAGAAACTGGCCTTGGAATTGCCAGAATCGCCCCTCAAGGAGGCCGTAGAGCGGCTGCTCCGTCACCACCGGCCGAAGCCCAAGCCGGGAGAAGACCGCTAAATAATCAGTATGATGCGCTCAACAAGGTAAAGCGCGGCCAAAACCAGGGCAAAAACGATTCCGAACTGGAATACCCGCCTGCCCCACTTCAGGTATTTCCGGTCCTTCGTGAACAGAAACAGCACCACGCACAGAGCGATGGCGATCAGGAACAGGAACCCCAGCAGGCGAACCAGAACCATGAAAGGGTCCCGGATAGTGAGCGGCCACCAACGTCTCCGCCGAGGGGCAATTCCCTAGGCGGCCTGGGTCTGGAGCCGCAGGTAGGCCGGGGCTTCTTCGACCCGGTCGAAGGTGACGAACTCCCACGCCCTGGCGTCCTCCAGCAGGGTGCGCAGCAGCGCGTTGTTCAGGGCGTGGCCGGACTTGTAGGCCGAAAACGACCCGATCAGCGGGTGGCCCAGAAGGTACAGGTCCCCCACCGCGTCCAGAATCTTGTGCTTCACGAACTCATCCTCGTAGCGCAGGCCGTCGCTGTTCAGAACCCGGAACTCGTCCATCACGATGGCATTGTCCAGGCTCCCCCCCAGCGCCAACCCCTGGGCCCGCATATTCTCCACGTCGGTGGTGAAGCCGAAGGTCCGGGCCCGGGCCACCTCCTTGATATAGGAAGTGGCGCTGAAATCTACAGTAATGCTCTGCCGCGAGCCGGCGAAAACCGGGTGCTCGAAGGCGATGGTGAAGTCCACCTTGAAGCCGTGATGGGGCTCGAACCGCACCCACTTGTCGCCGTCTTTCACCTCCACCGGCTTCACGATCCGGATAAATTTCTTGGCGGCGGGCTGCTCCTCGATCCCGGCGGACTGGATCAGAAACACGAACGGCGAGGCGGACCCGTCCATGATCGGGACCTCGGGCGCGGTGAGATCCACCCACGCATTGTCGATCCCGAGGCCGGCAAAGGCGGACATCAGGTGCTCGACCGTGGATACCCGGACGCACCCCTTTTCGAGGCAGGACGAGAGCCGGGTATCCCCCACGTTGAAGGGGTCGGCCCTGATTTCCACGGGGTCTGCAAGATCCGTGCGACGGAAAACGATGCCGGTGTTGGGCGCCGCGGGACGCAGAGTCATGTAGACCTTCTCCCCGGTGTGGAGGCCCACCCCGGTGGCGCGAATGATATTTTTTAGCGTGCGCTGCCTGACCATGCGTAAGTTGGTGATTCTTCGCCGTTTGCGAAAGGGCGATGTTATCACAAGCGCCTGCTGCAGGCCAGCAAACGCCTCCCACAGAAACTCGTCTTCCCCCATTCAGACGGCCCTCAGTCCGCCTGCTTGCGGAGGAACGCCGGGATGTCGAGCACGTCGACCCCCGACTGTTTCATGGCCTCCACCGTCGCGTCCCGCCGGCGCCCCGTGCGCATGACGGTCGGGGTATCCAGTTCCCCGTAATTCACCACCTCCACCGCGGCCGCATCGGTGCCGGTCTTGATGACCTGCAACGGCTTGTCCTGCTTGCGCACCGAGGGATTGCCGAGACCGGTGGCGACGATGGTGACCCGCAGGGCGTCCCCCAGGCTGTCGTCGAACACCGTGCCGAAGATCACAGTGGCGTCCTCGGCGGTGAAGGTGCGCACCGTGTTCATGGCCTCGTGCACCTCCTGCAGCCCCAGGTCGGCGTTGGCGGTGATGTTCACCAGAACGCCCCGGGCTCCCGCCAGGTTTACATCCTCCAGCAGCGGGCTCGCCGCCGCCTGCTCCGCCGCCAGGCGCGCCCGCTCGGCCCCGGACACGGAGGCGGAACCCATCATGGCCATGCCCATCTCGCGCATGACGGTGCGCACGTCCGCGAAGTCCACGTTGATCAGCCCCGGGGACTTGATGATCTCGGCAATGCCCGCCACCGCCCCGTGCAGCACGCTGTCGGCCGCCTTGAAGGCTTCCCGCAGGCTCACTTTCTCGCCCAGCACCGCCATCAGCTTGTCGTTGGGGATCACGATCACCGAATCCACGTGCTGGGTCAGCGCATCGATGCCGGCCTGGGCGATCTTCATGCGCTTGCCCTCGAAAGCAAAGGGTTTGGTCACCACGGCGACAGTGAGGATGCCCAGTTCTTTTGCGATCTCCGCCACCACCGGCGCCGCACCGGTGCCGGTGCCGCCGCCCATCCCGGCGGTGATGAAAAGCATGTCCGCCCCGTCGATGATCTCGGCAATCCGCTCCCGGTCCTCCAGCGCCGATTCCCGGCCCACCTCCGGGTTGGCCCCGGCGCCCAGTCCCTTGGTGATGTTGGAGCCGAGCTGCAACAGCACCTTGGCCTGGGTGCGCTTCAGGGCCTGGGCGTCGGTGTTGGCGCAGATGAACTCGACGCCCAGCACCCCCTGCTCGATCATGTGGTCCACGGCGTTGCCGCCGCAGCCGCCCACGCCAATCACCTTGATCACCGCTTCCTGGGTTTGAGTATCCATGATCTCGAACATTGCGCTCTCCTTACGAAGTTGATGATGAAACCTGTTGTTGACCCTTGTTGATTCACGACGGCTTGCGATTCACGATGCTGTCCCCCGATCCGATTCAAAAATTCCCCGCGAACCAGCTTTTCATCCGTTCCAGGATCTGCTTGAATGACCCGCCCTGGAGCCGCGCGACCTGGCTGCGCTGATGCTGCTCCAGGCCCGCCAGCAGCAGGCCCACTCCGGTCGAATAGCGCGGCGAACGCACCACTTCCGCCAGCCCGCCCACGTAATGGGCCAGCCCCACCCGCACCGGCATGTGGAAGACCTCCTCGCCCAGTTCCACCATGCCCTGCATGGCGGCCGACCCGCCGGTGACCACCACCCCCGAGGAAAGCAGGTCCTCGAAGCCGCTGCGGCGCAGTTCCGCCTGCACCAGGGAATAGAGTTCCTCCACCCGCGGCTCGATCACCCCGGCGAGGGTCTGGCGCGAGAGCTGGCGCACCCCGCGGTCGCCTACCCCCGGTACTTCCACCATCTCGTGGGGATCGGCGAGCTGGCGCAGGGCGCAGCCGAACTTGATCTTGAGTTCCTCCGCCTCCTTGGTGGGGGTGCGCAGCGCCATGGCGATATCGTTGGTGATCTGGTCGCCGGCGATGGGGATGACTGCCGTGTGGCGGATCGCGCCCTGGGTGAACACGGCAATGTCGGTGGTGCCGCCGCCGATGTCCACCAGGCACACGCCCAGGTCCTTCTCGTCCTCGGAGAGCACCGCCATGGCGGACGCGAGCGGCTGCAGGATCAGGTCGCGCACCTCCAGTCCGCAGCGGCGCACGCACTTCATGATGTTCTGGGCGGCGGAAACGGCGCCGGTGACGATGTGCACGTTCACTTCGAGGCGCACGCCGGCCATGCCCATGGGCTCGCGCACGTCGCCCTGGCCGTCCACGATGAATTCCTGATTGAGGATGTGCAGGATCTGCTGGTCGTTGGGAATCGGGATCGCGCGGGCGGTCTCGATCACCCGGTCCACGTCCATCTGGGTGACCTCCTTGTCCTTGATGGCCACCATGCCGTGGGAGTTGAAGCTCTTGATGTGGCTGCCGGCGATGCCGGTGTAGACCTCACGGATCTTGCAGTCGGCCATGAGCTCGGCCTCTTCCAGCGCACGCTGAATGGCGTTCACCGTAGACTCGATGTTGACCACCACGCCCTTCTTGAGCCCGCGCGAGGCATAGTTGCCCATGCCGATGATTTCCAGGCGCCGCCCCGGCGCCTCCTCGGCCCGCAGCTCGGCGACGATGGCGGAGATCTTAGAGGTGCCGATGTCCAGGCCCACGATGAGGTTCTTGTTTTCCTTCGTCTTGCTCATGAGTCCCTTCCTTGCCTCAGGCCGCCTTGCGCTTGCCGGGTTGCGCCGGGTCCAGCTTCTTTAGGTCCACGCCCGGCAGGCGCACTGCGAAGCCGTTGGGGTAGCGCAGATCCACGTAATCGATACGCCGGGCGAGACGTCCCAGCGTCCGGTCGTGCACCGCCACGAAGCGCTCCAGCCGGTCCTGCATCTGGCTGCGCCCCAGCTCGATCACCATGCCGTTCGCGAGCTTCACCTGCCAGGCGCGCCGCGGGGACAGCGACAGCTGGGCAACCGGCTGCCTGATGGGTCCCAGGGCCCGGGTGAAGGCGGCGTATTGCCGGGCCACCTCCTGGGCCGTGCCCGCCGGGCCGATGAACACCGGCAGCTCCCGGTCCCAGGCCGCGTCGAACACCTCGCCATGGGTGTTCACCAGGGCTCGCGTTCCCCAGCGGGCCAGCGCCACCTGCTCCTCCAGGGTGACTTCCAGCCGGTCCGGCCACTGGCGCCGCACGCTGGCCTGCCGCACCCAGGGCAGCTTCTCGAAGGCCCGGCGCGCCTGTTCCAGGTCGACCGTGAAGAAATTCCCGCCGAGCTCCCGCTTGACGATGATTTCCACCTGTTCCCGGGTAACCTGGGCCAGCGCTCCGGCGATCCGCACCTCCCGGAGGGGGAACGACGGCAGGCGCACCACCACCAGCACGGCGCCATAGAACGCGGCCAGCAGCGCCAGCCCGATGAGCAGGTTGGCGATTGCGCGCAGCGACCGGTGGTCATCCCACATGGGCCAACTCCAGAATCCTCAGCACCAGTTCCTCGAAGGACATGCCACTCGCCCGGGCCGCCATCGGCACCAGGCTGTGGTCGGTCATGCCCGGCGCCGTGTTCACCTCCAGGAAGAACGGGTGGCCGCTCTGGTCCAGCATCAGATCCACGCGGCCCCAGCCGCGGCAGCCGAGGAGCCGGAAGGCCTGCAGCGACTGGGCCTGGATCGCACGCTCCTGTTCCGGGGGTAGCCCGCAGGGGCACAGGTAACGGGTGTCGTTGGCGAAGTACTTGGCCTCGTAGTCGTAGAAGGTACGCGGCGTCTCGAGCCGGATCAGCGGCAGCGGGTCGTCGCCGAGAATTCCCGCGGTCAGCTCAACGCCGTCGATGAACTGCTCGGCCAGGATCATCGCATCGTATTTGCGCGCCAGCTCAAGGGCGGGCTCCAGCTTCTCCACCGAGGTCACCTTGGTCATGCCGATGCTGGAGCCCTCGCTCGCGGGCTTCACCATCACCGGCAGTCCCACGTGGGAGACCACCTCGAGCCAGTCGTTGCGGTCCTTGAGCAGCACGTAGCGCGGGGTGGCGATGCCCGCCGCCTGCCAGATGAGCTTGCTGCGCCATTTGTCCAGGGCCAGCGCGCTCGCCAGCACCCCGCTGCCGGTGTAGGGGATGCCCATCAGCTCCAGCGCGCCCTGGACCGTGCCGTCCTCCCCGAAGCGGCCGTGGAGCGCGATGAACACCCGGTCGAACTTTTCCCGCAGCAGATCATCGAGGCCGCGGTCCCTGGGATCGAAGGCATGGGCGTTCACGCCGCGGGCCCGCAGCGCATTGAGCACTGCGGTGCCGGACTTGAGCGAGATTTCCCGCTCCGCGGATTTCCCGCCCAGCAGCACCGCCACCTTTCCAAAGTTCATTCCGCTTCCTTCATGCTTCCGGTCTCAAGGCTCGCCGATGATCCGCACTTCCTGCTCCAGCAGAACGCCGGTCTCCCGCCGCACCCGCTCCTGCACCGAGCGGATCACGGTCTCGATGTCGGCTGCCGTGGCCCCGCCCGTGTTGACGATGAAGTTGGCGTGCAGCGGCGAGACCTGGGCGCCGCCCACCCGGAAGCCCTTCAGCCCGCAGGTCTCGATCAGCCGTGCCGCATAATCGCCCCGGGGGTTGCGGAACACCGAGCCCGCGTTGGGAAGATTCAGCGGCTGAGTGCGGATGCGCCGCGTCAGGAACTCCCTGATCCGGGCCCGCGAGGCCTCTCCGTCACCGCGCCGGAGCCGCAGCCAGGCCGCCACGAACCACTCCTCGCTGCCGCCTTTCAGCACCACGTGCCGGTAGCCGATCTCGTAGTCGCCCCGGGAGCGCTCCCGCAGATTGCCCCTGCGATCGACGGTAGCCACCATCTCAACGATTTCCCAGGTCTCCGAGCCGTAGCAGCCCGCGTTCATGGCGAGCGCCCCGCCCACGGTGCCGGGAATGCCCGCCAGGAATTCGGCGCCCTCCAGGTCGTGCATGGCCGCCAGCCGCGCCACCTTGGGGCCGGCGACCCCTGCCTCGGAATAAATCCGGCCCCCTTGTCCCTCGACCTCCTCTATGCGGAAGGCCTTGAGTGCGCCGTGCAGCAGCACCACCGTGCCGCGGATGCCGCCGTCCCGCACCAGGAGATTGCTGCCCAGCCCCACCATGTGCACCGGCTCTCCCGCCGGGAGCCCCGAGAGGAAGGCGCAAAGATCGGCGAGATCCACAGGAACATAGGCCCGGTCCGCCGCGCCGCCGGCGCGCCAGCTGGTGTGCCGGTTCATCGGCTCCCGCAGGCGCAACTCGCCGCGCAGGCCGGGAACGATGAATTTCTCGTGCTCAGCCATGTTCATTTGCCGCACCAGCTCTCGTCCGGTTGTCCGCCACCCCTATGCCTTCCGCGCCAGCATCGCCGGAACCTGGCCGATGGATCCCGCGCCCATGGTGATCACCACGTCGCCGTCGTGCGCCACCACCGGGATTTTTTCCGCCAGCTCCGCGACCGTCTCCACGAATACCGGCTCCACCCTTCCCTGGACCCGCACCGCCCGGGCGAGCGAACGGCCATCCGCCGCCACGATGGGCGCCTCCCCGGCGGCGTACACCTCCGTGAGCAGGAGCGCGTCCACCGTGGAGAGCACCTTCACGAAATCCTCGAACACGTCGCGGGTGCGGGTGTAGCGATGAGGCTGGAACGCCACCACCAGCCGGCGCCCCGGGTAGGCGCCCCGCGCCGCGGCAATCGTCGCGGCCATCTCGGCCGGGTGATGCCCGTAATCGTCGACCAGGGTGAAGCTGCCGCCCCGGGGCAGCGCGATCTCCCCGCAGCGCTGGAACCGGCGCCCCACCCCGTGGAATTCCCTGAGCGCCTTCGCGATCACCTTGTCCGTTACCCCCACCTCCATGGCCACCGCGATGGCAGCCAGCGCGTTCTGCACGTTGTGTACGCCGGGCAGGTTCAGCGTCACGGCAAGATCCGCCGCACCCCACTGGTGCTTGCGGGGCTCCGGCGCCCGCTTCACCGTAAACTCCATCTGCACGCCGGCACTGCGGATATCGACGGCCCGGATCTGAGCCCCGTCCGCCATCCCGTAGGTCGTGACCGGCTTGGTGATCCGCGGCATGATGTCCCGCACCTGGGGATCGTCCAGGCACAGCATCGCCATGCCGTAGAACGGCAGGTGCTCCACGAACTCGACGAAGGCCTGCTTGAGCCGCCCGAAATCGTGGCCGTAGGTTTCCATGTGGTCGGCATCGATGTTGGTTACCACGGAGACCACCGGCAGCAGGTAAAGAAACGAGGCGTCCGATTCGTCGGCCTCCGCCACGATGAACTCCCCCTTGCCGAGCTTGGCGTGGGAGCCCGCCGCCTCCAGCCGGCCGCCGATCACGAAGGTCGGGTCCATGCCCGCTTCGGCAAGGATGCTGGCAATCAGGCTGGTGGTGGTGGTCTTGCCGTGAGTGCCGGCGACCGCAATGCCCTGGCGCAGGCGCATCAGCTCCGCCAGCATCATGGCCCGTGGCACCACCGGCACCTTCTGTTCCCGCGCCGCCACGACCTCCGCGTTGTCCTCGTTGACCGCGGTGGAAACCACCACCGCGTCGGCCTGTTCCACGTGCTTTGCGTCATGGCCGATGCGCACCATGGCGCCCAGGCCCATGAGGCGGCGCGTGGCTGCGTTCTCGGCGATGTCGGACCCGCTCACCTGGTAGCCCAGGTTGAGCAGCACCTCGGCGATGCCGCTCATGCCGGAGCCGCCGATACCCACGAAGTGGATCTGCCGGACCTTGTGCTTCATGCCGCGGCCTCCATGCACGCCTCCGCCACCCGCTGCGTCGCGTCCGGCTTCGCCAGCGACCGCGCGCGCCGCGCCATCTCCAGCAACCGTCCCCGGTCCAGGCCCCCGATGAGTTCCGCCAGCCGCCCGGGACTGAGCTCGCCCTGGGGCAGGAGCACCGCCGCCCCCGCACCCGACAGGAACCGGGCGTTCCAGGTCTGGTGATCGTCCACCGCGAAGGGGTAGGGCACGAGAATGCTGGCGACGCCGGCTGCGGCGATCTCGGCGATGGTGAGCGCCCCGGCCCGGCACAGCACCAGATCGCAGGCCCGGTAGCGCTCCGGCATGTCATTAAGGAAGGGCAGCACCTCGGCCGCCATGCCGACCCGGGCATACGCGGCCTTCACCGTTTCGAAATTCTGGGTGCCGGTCTGATGCACGACGCCCGGGCGCTCGGCTTCGGGCGTCGCCTTCAGGGCCTCGGGCACGGCCGCATTGAGCGCCTGGGCGCCGAGACTCCCCCCCACTACCAGGAGCCGCAGCGGCCCGGTACGCCCGCGATACCGGGCATCGGGCTCCGGCAGCGCGGCGATCTCCGGCCGCACCGGATTGCCCACGATTTCGACGGATGGGGGATGGGGGATGAGGGATGAAAGACTGAAGCCGCGCGCTTCTTCCGCCCTCCGCCCTCCACCCTCATCCCTGCGCCGGAACGGGTCGGGAAACGCCACCAGCACCTTGTCCGCCAGCAGCGCCAGCACCCGGTTGGCGAGCCCCGCGATGGAGTTTTGCTCGTGGATCACCAGCGGCTTCATCAACAGGGAGGCCATCATGCCCCCGGGAAAGGAAGCGAAGCCGCCCATGCCCAGCACCACGTCGGGCCGCTGGCGGAAGATCGCTGCCGCGCTCTGGAACCAGGCGATGATGAGAAACAGCGGCAACAGCGCGGCGCGCAGCAGCCCGCTCCTGCGCACGCCGGAAAAGCGGATCCACTCCATCTCGTAGCCATGGGGAGGCACCAGCCGGGCTTCCATGCCGCCGCGGGTGCCGAGCCACACCACGCGCCAGCCCTTTCCCCTGAGAAAGCCCGCGACCGCGAGGGCGGGAAAAATGTGGCCGCCGGTGCCGCCCGCCATGATGAGGATGGTGCGGCTCATACCGCGATCCCCCGCATCATCTGTCTGTTCTCCCAATCGATCCTCAGCAGGATCGCGACGGCGATGCAATTGGCTGCGAGCCCGCTGCCGCCGAAGCTCATGAGGGGGAGCGTCAGCCCCTTGGTGGGCAGCAACCCCATGTTCACCCCCATGTTGATCACCGCCTGCACCCCCAGCCAGACGCCAACGCCCTGGGCGGTGAGCGACGAAAAATAGCGGTCCAGGTTGGCGGCCTGGCGTCCGATGAAGAAGGCCCGGGCCACCACCCACGCGAACAGCACCACCACCACGGTCACCCCGGCGAATCCCAGCTCCTCGGCGATCACCGCCAGCAGAAAATCGGTATGGGCCTCGGGCAGGTAAAACAGCTTCTCCACGCTCGCCCCCAGGCCCACTCCCAGCCACTCGCCGCGCCCGAAGGCGATCAGGGCGTGGGACAGCTGGTAGCCCTTGCCGTAGGGATCCGACCAGGGATCCATGAATCCGACCACCCGCTGCAGACGGTAGGGCGAGCTCCAGATCAGCGCCACGAAACCGGCCACCAGCAGTGCGATCAACCCGGCGAACAGCCGCCAGTTCATGCCACCCAAAAACAGAAGCGCCATGGCGATGGCCGTGATCACCGCGAAGGCCCCGAAGTCGGGTTCCAGCAGCAGCAGCGCCCCCACCAGCAGCATCACCATCAGCATGGGCAGGAATCCGCGCCGGAAGCTGTCCAGGTGGGCCGCCTTGCGCACCGTATAGTCGGCCGCGTAGATCACCACCGCCAGCTTCATGAACTCGGAGGGCTGGAGATTGAAAACGAACAGCGAGAGCCAGCGCTGGCTGCCGTTCACTTCCCGGCCGACGCCGGGGATGAGCACCAGCACCAGCAGCGCCGCTCCCAGGATGAACAGATACGCCGAGTACTGCTGCCACACCCGCGTCGGCACCTGGAACGCGATCAGCCCCATCATGACCCCGGCCAGGACATAGATGCCGTGGCGCACCAGGAAATAGGCCGGCTGGTAGCCGGTGTGGCGCCCGGCCTCGGCGGTGGCGATGGAGGCCGAGTACACCATCACGAAGCCAACCCCGACGAGCAGCAGCGCCGCCCACATGAGCGTCCAGTCGTAGTCCGCGCTCACCCGCTGCCGGCTGTCAATGGCATGAAACATCAGCTGCGCGCCCCCCCTGATCCAGTTTCTTCACCGCGGCGATGAACACTTCGGCGCGGTGCGCATAGTTTCTGAACATGTCGAGGCTGGCGCACGCCGGCGACAGCAGCACCGCGTCGCCGGGGCTGGCCGCTTCGAAGCTGCGGCGCACGGCTTCCTCCATGTCCGCCGCCCG
Source organism: Betaproteobacteria bacterium (assembly GCA_016183615.1). Lineage (GTDB taxonomy): Bacteria > Pseudomonadota > Gammaproteobacteria > Burkholderiales > UBA6910 > JACPEG01. The sequence continues at coordinate 78,487 of JACPEG010000030.1, read as the reverse complement.
CTGCACCGGCACCGCGCCGCCGGCAAGCGCCGCGGCGATGCGATCCGCATCGCGCCCGATCAGCACCACGGCGCGGGCGCCGCGCTCCACCGCCGGACGCAGCGGCGAGAAATCCTGGCCCTTGGCGTCGCCGCCGGCGATCAGCACCACCTTTTGCGTCATGCCGCCCAGGGCCGCCACCGTCGCACCGACGTTGGTGCCCTTGGAGTCGTCGAAAAATGCCACCCCGCCCACCTCCGCCACCCACTCCACCCGGTGCGGCAGCCCCCTGAACTTGCGCAGCGCGTTCACGATCGCCGCATCCGGCACCCGGATTGCGCTCGCCAGCGCCGTGGCCGCCAGCGCGTTCGCCGCGTTGTGCAACCCCGCCACCTTCAGCTCCGAGACCGGCATGAGCGGCGTGGCGCTGCGGGCGAGCCACGGTCCATCGGCGCGCCCCACCAGTCCGTAGTCGCCTGCGCCCGCCGGCGCGTCGAGCCCGAAGGTGACGATCGGCCGGCCCGGCAGGGCCATGGCACAGGAAAACTCGTCCTGCCGGTTCAGCACCTGCACGCCGCCGCCGTTGAAGATGCGTGCCTTGGCCGCCGCGTATTCGGCGATCCCCGGATAGCGGTCCAGGTGATCCTCGGTGACGTTGAGCACGGTCGCCGCATCGGGCGCCAGGGAATCGGTGGTTTCCAGCTGGAAGCTGGAAAGCTCCAGCACCCAGGCTTCCGGCCGGCGTCCCGCGTCCTCACAGGCCATGAGCGCGTCGAGTGCCGCAGGGCTGATGTTGCCCGCCACCTCGGTGGCCAGCCCGGCTTCCGTGCAGATCGCGCCTGCCATGGCGGTCACCGTGGTCTTGCCGTTGGTGCCGGTGATGGCGATTACCTTCGGCCGGCCGTCCCGGGACAGTGCACGGGCAAACAATTCGATGTCTCCCACCACCGGAATGCCGGCGGTCCTGGCCCTCATCACCAGCGGCTCGGCGACGGGAATCCCCGGACTCACCACGATCATCTCCACGCGCTCGAAGCTCTCCGCCCGGAACGGCCCGCAGTCCACCTGCACCTGGGGCAGTTCCGCGCGGAGGCGATCGGCGTGGGGCGGCGTCGCGCGGGAATCGGCCACCCGCACCCGGGCGCCGCGCCGCGAAAGGAAGCGCGCCGCCGAGAGCCCGGTGTCTCCGAGGCCCAGCACCAGTACCCGCCTGCCGGCAACATCCATGTTCTCCGCCCTACCTCAGCTTCAGCGTCGACAGCCCGAACAGCACCAGCATCATGGTGATGATCCAGAAGCGCACCACCACCTGGTTCTCTTTCCAGCCCTTGAGCTCGTAGTGGTGATGCAGCGGCGCCATGCGGAAGATGCGCTTGCCGGTGAGCTTGAAGGAAGCCACCTGCAATATCACCGACAGCGTTTCCACCACGAACACTCCGCCCATGATGAAAAGCACCACTTCCTGCCGCACGATCACCGCCACCATGCCGAGGGCCGCGCCCAGCGCCAGCGCCCCCACGTCGCCCATGAACACTTCTGCCGGGTAGGCGTTGAACCACAGGAAGGCGAGCCCGGCACCCGCCATGGCGCCGCAGAACACCGCAAGCTCCCCGGCGCCGGGGATATAGGGCAGCCCCAGGTATTTCGCGAACACCGAGTGACCCGCCACGTAGGAGAAGATGGCCAGCGCGCTGCCGATCATCACCGTGGGCATGATGGCGAGCCCGTCCAGCCCGTCGGTGAGGTTCACCGCATTGCTGGTGCCGACGATCACGAAGTAGGCGAGGATGATGAAGCCGATGGTGCCCAGGGGAATCGCCACCAGCTTGAAGAAGGGCACGATCATCTCGGTCTGCACCGGCAGGTTGGCGGTGTAGGCGAGGTACCAGGCCGCGACCAGGGCGATCACCGACTGCCAGAAAAACTTGGCCCGGGCCGCGAGCCCCTTGGGGTTGCGGTGAACGACCTTGCGCCAGTCGTCCACCCAGCCGATGACGCCATACCCGAGGGTGGTGAGCAGCACCACCCACACATAGCGGTTCCTGAGATCGGCCCACAGCAGCGTGGTGACGGCGATCGACACCAGGATCAGCGCGCCGCCCATGGTCGGGGTGCCGGCCTTGACGAGGTGGGTCTGAGGACCGTCGTCGCGCACCGCCTGGCCGATCTTGTAGGCGGTCAACTTGCGGATCATGGCCGGCCCCACGATGAAGGAGATCACCAGCGCGGTGAGCGCCGCGAGCACCGTGCGCAGCGTGATGTAGGAAAAAACGTTGAACGCGCGGACATCCTGGGCCAGCCACTGGGCCAGAGCGAGCAGCATGGGGTCAGCCCCTTTTGCGGACGGGCGTCGGCGATCCGATGGTCACTGCTTGTCCGTCACCTCGAAGGATTTCACCACCCGCTCCATCTGCATGAAGCGGGACCCTTTCACCAGCACCGTGACCCCCGGCGCAAGCCGGTTCTCCAGCTCCGCCAGGAGATCCTCGATGCGCTCAAAATGCCGCGCGCCCCCGCCGAAGGCGGCCACGGCCCGGGCGGTCAGCTCCCCGAGCGCCAGCATTTCGTCCACTCCCGCCTGCTTCGCCGCGCTGCCGATGCCGGCATGCAGTTCCGCCGCCCCTTCCCCCAGCTCGCCCATGTCGCCGAGCACCAGCAGTTTCCGGCCCGCCGCCGCCGCCAGCACCGCCAGCGCCGCCCGCACCGAGTCGGGATTGGCGTTGTAGGTGTCGTCGATCAGGGTGGCGCCATGCAATCCGCCCTTGCGCTGCAGCCGGCCCTTCATGCCCGTGAACGCCGCAAGCCCGGCGCCGATGGCTTCGGGAGGAATGCCGAGCGCCACCGCCGCCGCCGCGGCCGCCAGGGCGTTCTGCACGTTGTGCAGCCCCGGCACCTGGAGCCGCGCCTTCGCCTCCCCCGGTGGCAGGCGCAGGGCGATCTCGCTCGCGAACCCCGCGAGCCGGTAGCTCGCCCCGACCGCGGCCTTCTGCTCCAGCCCGAAGTCGACGACGCGGCGCGCTCCCGCCAGCTTGCGCCACGCCGCGGCGAAGGCATCGTCGGCATTGATGACCGCGATGCCGTTCTCGCCCAAGCCCCCGAAAATCTCGCCCTTGGCCCGGGCCACCGCCTCGACCGAGCCCAGCAGTCCCACGTGGGCCACGCCCGCATTGTTGATGAGCGCCACCCCCGGCGCCGCCATCCGGGCGAGGTAAGCGATCTCTCCCGGATGATTCATCCCCATTTCGATCACCGCGTAGCGATGATGGGAGCGCAGCCTGAGCAGCATCAGCGGCACGCCGATGTCGTTGTTGAGGTTGCCTTCCGTCGCCAGCACCGCCGCCGCACCGGCCCCGCAGTGGGCGCGCAGAATCGCCGCGATCATCTCTTTCACCGTGGTCTTGCCGTTGCTGCCGGTGAGCGCCACCAGCGGCAGCGAGAATTTCCTGCGCCAGTAGGCCGCCAGCTGGCCCAGGCCCAGGCGCGTGTCCTGAACCACCAGCAACGGCAATCCCGCGCCGGCTGAAGGCTGATCGCCGGCCGCTGACCGCTCATCCACCATTGCCGCCGCGGCACCCCTGTCCCGGGCCGCGGCGAGAAACGCATGGCCGTCGAAGCGCTCGCCCCGCAGCGCGACGAACAGCTCCCCCGGGCCGATGCTCCGGCTGTCGCTGGAGACGCCGCCGAAGGTCATGTCCGCCCCGACGGTGGAGGCTCTCAAAGCGAGTGCGGCCTCGGAAAGCGACATCATTGCCCCCCGCTCCCCAGGCGCGCTTCCGCCAGCGCCAGTGCCAGCCGCGCCACCTCCAGATCCGAGAACGGCAGCTTCACGCCGCCGATCTCCTGGTAGGCCTCGTGTCCCTTGCCGGCGATGAGCACCACGTCGCCCCGGCGTGCCTCCCCAATGGCCCGGTAGACGGCGGCCGCCCGGTCCTCCTCCACGTGGTAATTGGCGTGGATGCCGGCGATGATGTCGTCGATGATGCGCCGGGGATTTTCGCTGCGCGGGTTGTCGCTGGTGAGGATCACCGTGTCGGCGAGGCGCGTCGCCACTTCGCCCATCAGGGGTCGCTTGCCCTTGTCGCGGTCGCCACCGCAGCCGAACACGCAGGTGAGTTTCGCATCGCGTCCGCGTTCTCCCGCCATCACTTCGCGCAGGGTGACGAGGGCTTTCTCCAGGGCATCGGGGGTATGCGCGTAGTCCACCACCACCAGGGGCAACTCGCCGCCGCCAAGCTGTTCCATGCGGCCCGCCACCGGCGCGGCGACCCGCAACGCGGCCACCGCCTGCGCCAGCGGCACTTCGCTGGCAATGAGCACCGCGACGCAAGCCAGCAGGTTCGCCGCATTGAAGCGGCCGAGCATCGGGCTCTCGACCCGGGCGCGGCCCTGGGGCGCTTCCACGTCGAAGGCGATGCCGCGCTCGGTAAGCGCCAGGTTCGTTCCCTTGATCAGCGGAACGCCCCGGCCCCGCGCCTCGTGCCATCCGCTCTCCTCGAAGCCGTAGCCCTGGACCGGAACGCCGTCGCGCGACAGCCGCGCCAGCAGCTCGCGCCCGAAGGCGTCGTCGAGATTCAGGATGCCCAGCCTGAGTCCCGGGAAGTGGAACAGCCGGGTCTTCGCCTCGGCGTAGGCCAGCATGGTCCCGTGGTAGTCCAGGTGATCCCGGGATAGATTGGTGAACAGCGCCAGGTCGAAGGCCACCCCGTTCACCCGGCCCTGCTCCAGGGCATGGGAGGACACTTCCATGGTGAGCGCCGACGCACCGAGGTCCAGGTGCTGTTTCATCTGCTCGTGAATGAAAACCGCGTCGGGCGTGGTGTTGGGGGTCTCCTCCAGTTCGCCGGGAAACCCCAGCCCCAGGGTGCCCATGATCAGGGTGCGCCGCCCGACACCGGTCAGCGCCTGGGCGATCCAGTGGCTGGTGGAGGTCTTGCCGTTGGTGCCGGTGATTCCGATCACCCAAAGTTCTTGGGAAGGGTCGCCGTAGACGTGGCTTGCGATGAGCCCGGCGCGGGCCCTGAGCCGCGGCACCGGCAGGTTGGGCACCCGCCACGCCGGGTCCCAGTCGAAGCCCTGGGGTTCCCACAGTACTGCATTGGCGCCGGCCTTGATTGCATCGGGAATGAACCTGCGGCCGTCCTGGCGCTCGCCATGGTAGGCGAGGAAGGTGTCGCCCCGCTGCACCCGGCGGCTGTCGGTGACCAGGCGTGCCACCTTCACCCCCAGGGTGTCGAGGCTCTGCAGGTCGAAGTGCAGCCCGTGGCCGCCGGCGGCGCCGGATCCGGTTTCCTGGCTGCGCAACCTTGACCTCATACCTCTTCCTTCACCTCTTCCGGCGGCAGCACGATGTCCTTGAGGGGCGCATCGGTGGGAACGCCGAGCATGCGCAGCGCCCCCCCCATCACCTGCGCGAATACCGGGGCCACCACCGTGCCGCCGTAGTACTGGCCGGCGGAGGGCTCGTCGATCATCACCGCAACGATGAGCCGCGGGTCCGAGGCCGGCGCAAAACCGACGAAGGAGGAGACGTAGCGGTTCGCCGCGTACCCGTGACCCTCCAGCTTGTGAGCGGTGCCGGTCTTGCCGGCCACCCGGTAGCCCATGACCTGGGCCCTCGGAGCAGTGCCTCCGGGTTGCACCACCAGCTCCAGCATGCCGCGCATCGTGCGCGCGGTCGCCGCCGACATCGCGGGCTCGCCGGCCACCGGCCCATCGCGCCGCAACAGGGTGACCGGCTTCAGCTCGCCGTCGCTGGCAAACACCGTGTACGCACGCGCCAGCTGCATCAGCGTCACCGAGATGCCGTGGCCATAGGACATGGTGGCCTGCTCGATCGGGCGCCAGCTCCTGTAGGGCCGCAGCCGCCCCGCGACTTCCCCCGGAAACCCCGAGCCCGAAGAGGCACCGAAGCCGACCCGGTTGAACAGGCTCCACAGAGTTTCGGAGGGAAGCGACAGCGCCATCTTGGCCGCCCCCACGTTGCTCGATTTCTGGATCACCTGCGCCACCGTGAGCGCGCCCAGGGGATGGGCGTCGCGGATCGTGGCCGGGCCGATAGTCATCGAGCCCGGCGCGGTGTTGAACACGGTTTCCGGCTTGACCCGCCCGGCTTCCAGAGCCGCCGCCGCCGTGAACGGCTTGAGGGTAGAGCCCGGCTCGAACACGTCGGTCAGCGCCCGGTTGCGGGTACGCGAACTCGCCACCTTCACCCGGTTGTTGGGGTTGTAGGCCGGCAGGTTGGCGAGCGCCAGCACTTCGCCGGTTTTTGCGTCGAGCACCACGATGCCGCCGCCCCTGGCCCTGTGGTCCTCAACCGCCTGCCGGAGTTCCCGGTAGGCCAGGTACTGGAGCTTGCGGTCGATGGAGAGGGTAAGGTCGCGCCCCGGCTTGGGCGCCCGGATGCTCGCCACGTCCTCGACGATGCGGCCGAGACGATCCTTGATGACGCGGCGGCTGCCCGGCTTGCCGGCAAGATGCTCCTGGTAACCGAGCTCGATGCCCTCCTGGCCGTTGTCGTCCACGCCGGTGAAGCCCAGCAGGTGGGCGGTCACTTCGCCCGCCGGGTAGTAGCGGCGGAACTCCCGCTGCAGGAACACGCCGGGCAGCCCCAGCTGCACCACCCTGGCCGCGTCGTCCGGCGGCAGTTGCCGCTTGAGATACACGAACTCGCGCTGGGTGTCTTCCAGCTTGCGCCGGATTTCGGAAACGGGTATTTCGAGAATCGCGGCGAGAGTTTTGAGCTTGTCGGCCCCCGCCTCGAAGTCCGGCGGACTCACCCAAACCGATTCCACCGGCGTGCTGATGGCCAGCGGCTCGCCGTTGCGGTCGGCAATCATGCCGCGGTGGGCGGAAATCTCGATCACCCGGCTGTAGCGGGCGTCGCCCCGCTGCTGCAGGAAGCCATTGTTGAGGCCCTGCAGGTAAAGCGCCCGGCCGATGAGCACGCCGAAAGCCGCAAGCAGCATCGCCAACAGCAGCAACCGGCGCCAACCGGCGAGCCTCAGCGTCAGCGCAGGATTCGCGGCGGGTTTCATGGTGCGCGCGCTCCCTGGGCCTCGCGCCCGGCCCCCACCACCTGGATGCGCGAGGGCGGGGGCACTGTCATCCGCAATTCCCGGCTCGCCAGCTTCTCGATGCGCGAGTGCATGGCCCAGGTGCTCTGCTCCAGCTGCAGCTGGCCCCACTCCACATCGAGCTGCTTGGCGCGCTCCTGCTCTTTTTGGAGTTCCACAAACAGCTTGCGCGCTTTGTGCTGTGAGGTCACAACACCCAACGCGCAAGCGATCAGCACCAGGAACAGCACCAGGTTCAACCGGGTCACGGCAGATCCCCCCGGCGCCTCAAGACAACGCGCAATTTCATGGCTCCGATGTCCGCTCCCCCACTCGCATGATGGCGCTGCGGGCCCGGGGATTCGCCGCCACCTCCGCGGGCCCCGGCCGCACCGGCTTGCCCACCGTCCTCATCCGCGGCCGCGGCAACTCCGCCTCCCGCACCGGCAGCTTCCTCGGCAGCTTCGGCGGCGCCGACTGTTCCCGCAGGAAGCGCTTGACGATGCGGTCCTCGAGCGAGTGGAAGCTGATCACTGCCAGGCGCCCTCCGGGCTTGAGCAGATCGACGGCTTGCGGCAGCACTAGCGACAGCTCCTCAAGCTCCTGATTGAGGTAAATCCGTAGAGCTTGAAAAGTGCGCGTCGCCGGATCCTGGCCGGGTTCACGCGTTTTGACGGCTTTTGCCACGATCTGGGCAAGTTGCCGTGTGGTAGCAACAGGCCGCCGCGCTCGTTCCGCAACAACCGCTCCTGCAATCTGTTTAGCAAACCGTTCTTCGCCATAGGTTCTTATGACCTCCTCCAGTTCCCGTTCTGAAGCGGTTGCGAGCCACTCTGCCGCGGTCCTGCCCTGACTCGCGTCCATGCGCATGTCGAGGGGGCCATCGCTCCTGAAGCTGAAGCCCCGGGAAGCGTCCTCCAGCTGCGGGGAGGACACGCCGATATCCAGCAGCACCCCGTCCACCTGCGCCACCCCCAGCCCGCGCACCACTTGTGCGAGCCTGGCGAAGCCGCTCTTCACGATCGTGAAGCGCGGGTCCGCAATGCGGCTTGCCGCTTTCACCGCCGCCGGATCCTTGTCCAGCGCGATGAGCCGGCCGGCTGCCCCCAGCCGCGCCAGAATTGCCCGGCTGTGGCCGCCCCGGCCGAAGGTGCCGTCCACGTAAAACCCGTCGGCGCGCACCTGCAACGCTTCAATCGCCTCGTCGAGCAGCACGCTGAAGTGCTGCGAGGAGGACGTCACAAGCTGAAGTTCTCCATCCCGGGGGGCAGCAGCTTGTCCCCCTGGGCCATGATTTCGCCGAGCTGCGCTTCCCAGGCCTCCAGGCTCCACAGCTCCAAATGGCTGCCCTGGCCCACCAGCATCACGTGCTTGTCGAGGGACGCAAACTTGCGCAGCTCGGGCGAAATCAGCACGCGCCCCGCCCCGTCCATGTCCACCTCCTCGGCAAAGCCCACCAGCAGGCGTTGCAGCTTGCTGGCCTGGGCATCGAGGCTGGGAAAGGCCATGATGCGGCTGCGGATCGGGTCCCAGCCGGGACGGGGATAAAGAACAAGACAGCGATGGGGATGGGCGGTGAGCACGAGCTTGCCCTCCGCCTGCACCTGCAAAGCCTCGCGGTGCCGCGACGGAATGGCCAGACGGCCCTTGGCGTCCAGCGTGAGTTCTGTAGCCCCCTGAAACATCTCTCTCCGCCACCCCTCCGTTGTTCTTGGAGCTCGTTCTCCCACTTTTTACCACTATTTCCCACTCTAGGGCAAAAACCCGGGAAGGTCAAGGGCGAATCAGAGGTTTTCCCTTGTCGGGACAAAGACTTAACCGGAAAACTTCACGACCGGTTTAAGAATTAAATAGTGCTGACAAATAATAAGGATACGAGAGAAACCGAAGGTTGTTTCTCAAGTACGTGGACGAGTTCGAAAATTATGAAGAAAAAAGCTGGCCGATAAGCCGGGTTCTGTCGTGGACAGTCATTCCTCTAGGCGTACGGTTGCCCGCACGCTCGAGCGACCTACCCGGGAACAGCGCGAGCAGCACTGTCGTTCCCCTACTTGGTCTTGCTCCGGATGGGGTTTACCCTGCCGCCCCTGTTGCCAGGAGCGCGGTGCGCTCTTACGGTGACATTTGGCTTCGGCTGACCTGACGGTCACCCTCGCCGAAAGCCCCCAAGCGGCTTGCGCCGCTTCGCACCTTTTCACCCTTACCGGCCCGGCTCGCCGAGCCCGCCACCAGCGTTGCCACTGGCGCATCTGCTCTACTTGGGGGACTTGCCGCCCTTGCGGGCGGCAAATCCGGCGAGCCGGACTTAGGCGGTATGTTTTCTGTGGCACTTTCCATCGCCTCGCGGCGTCCGGCCGTTAGCCGGCATCCTGCTCTGCGGAGCCCGGACTTTCCTCTCCCACCCACGAGGGATGGCAGCGACTGTCTGGCCAGCTTCCTTCAGATTTTACCATCTGCCAGGGAGTTCCCCTTGCGGAACGATACTTGAACAGTTTGGTCGGATTTACTATCGGTTAAGTATCGGCCGTTGAACCGGGGCCGGGCCGGCTGCACCAGGAACGCCGGGGGTCCCCCATCCTGGAAAGGAGACACCATGAGAAGGCGACTCTATTTCATGCTGCCGGACATCCCCAGCGCCCGGGCCATGCTGAACGAAATGCTGCTGGCCCGCATCGAGGAGCGTCACCTGCATTTCCTCGCCCAGCGGGGCTCGCTTCCGAGCGATCTGCCCGAAGCCACCTACTTCCAGAAGACCGACATCGTGCACGGGGCCGAGCTCGGCATGGCCATCGGCGGGGTAGCCGGCATTCTGGGGGGTATTATCGTGGTGATGTTCCCGCCGGAGGGCGTTTCGCTGCAACTGGTCACTGTGCTCATCACGGCGCTGGTGGGCGCCCTGTTCGGGGCCTGGGCCGCCAGCATGGCGGCGAGCGCCGTGCCCAATTCCCGGCTCAAGGCGTTTTTCCCGGAAATCGAGCAGGGAAAGGTGCTGATGATGGTGGACGTGCCGCTGCACCGGGTGGCCGCGGTCCGCGAACTGGTGGAGCGCAAGCACCCCGAGGCCACCTCCCACGGCGTCGAGCCGACAATGCCGGCGTTTCCCTGACCCGCTGATCCGCCCCTGCCTTGGCGGGAGTGAATTTATTTGCGACCCTGCCGTCGACGGTTGCTGTCGGGGATAAATTCCCTCCTGCCACCCCCGTAGGAGCGAATTCATTCGCGACCTCCCGCCTCGTTTCCCGGCGGGGACGTGGCCAGGCTCCAGCCCACCGTGCCGCCCGCGCGCAGCGGCACGAGCACGTCGTCGCCGAACGGATAGTCCTGCGGAACGGTCCACGCGCGCTTTTCCAGCGTGATTGTTTCACTGTTGCGCGGCAGCTTGTAGAAATCGGCGCCGTGGAAACTGGCGAACGCCTCCAGGCGATCCAGCGCCCCCGCCTGCTCGAACACTTCGGCGTAGAGCTCGATTCCCGCGTGAGCCGTGTAGATGCCGGCGCAGCCGCAGGCCGTCTCCTTGCCGCGCCGCCCGTGGGGGGCGCTGTCGGTGCCCAGGAAAAACTTCGGATTCCCGCCCGTCGCCGCCGCCACCAGGGCCTGGCGATGCTGTTCGCGCTTGAGCACCGGCAGGCAGTAGAGATGCGGCCGAATTCCGCCCTGAAACAGGGCACTTCGGTTGAGCAGTAGATGATGGGCGGTGATGGTGGCGCTCACCCGCGGCGGCGACTCCGTCACGAATTGCGCCGCCTCCTTCGTGGTGATGTGCTCGAGCACCACCCTGAGTCCCTGGAACCGTGCCACCACGGGCGCCAGGACGCGCTCGATAAACACCTTCTCCCGGTCGAACACGTCCACTTCGGGATCGGTCACCTCCCCGTGTACCAGCAGCGGCAGACCGGTCTGCTCCATCTTCTCCAGGGCGCGGTAACACCTGGCAAGATCGGTGACGCCCGCATCGGAATGGGTAGTGGCTCCCGCCGGATAGAGCTTCACGCCGTGAACGAATCCGCTCGCTTTCGCCTTCTCGATCTCCTCCGGCGGCGTGTTATCGGTGAGGTAGAGCGTCATCAGCGGCTCGAACCGCGCCCCCCTGGGCAGCGCCGCGAGAATGCGCTCCCGGTAGGCCCGCGCCGCGTCGGCGGTGGTGACGGGGAGCTTCAGGTTGGGCATCGCGATGGCGCGCCCGAAACGCTGCCAGGTATGGGCCAGCACCGCCGCCAGCTTCTCGCCGTCGCGCAAATGGAGGTGCCAGTCGTCGGGGCGGGTGAGGGTGAGGCGGGTCATGAAGGTTTCGCCGGCAGGCAGCGGCCATTATAGCCGCCCTTCCGCGCCGGCACGCGGCGGCGATACCCAACGGGAGTAGTCAAAGCGGCGTAGCACTCCCTTTTTTCCATTTGATTTAAGTCAAGCCCGCGCCCCTGTTCCCCGGCTATGATCGATCGCAACAACAGCTTCGCCGACTCATGCATCGCATCCTGATTTTCCTGCTGGGGCTTGCGGCCGCGCCGTGGGCTTTCGGCGCCGACGGCGCCGCGCTCTATTCGCGCCACTGCGCCGCCTGCCACGGGGACACCGGCAACGGCGGCATCGGAGTGCCGCTGGCGCTGCCTTCGTTTCAGGCCAGCATCGACGACGACTATCTTCGCCGCACCATCCGCCACGGCCGCCCGGGGCGCGTGATGCCCGCGTTCCTGGCGCTCCCCACCGAGGACGTGGAGGCCATCGTCGCCCGCGTCCGGAGCTGGAGCAAGGCGCCGCGCATGCGCTATCCCGACATCCCCGTGACCGGCGATGCGAAGCGCGGCCGGAAGCTCTACGATGCCCACTGCGCAGGCTGCCACGGGGCCAAAGGCGAGGGCGGCCACGGCACCGGCATCACCCTGTCGCGGCCGCGCGCGCTGCCGGTGATGGCCCCGGCCCTCAACAACGAGGGCTTTCTGGTAAGCGCCACCGATACCCTGATCAAGGAAATCCTCATGCGCGGGCGGGCGGGCACGCCCATGGAGTCATTCCTCAAGCAGGGCCTCGCCGAAAGGGACATTGACGACATCGTGAGCTACCTGCGCGGCCTGCAGAAGGGCACTGCGCTGCCCGCCTCCACCGAGGCGCCGGTGCTGGTGGTGGAATCCCCCTACGACCTCAAAACCACCGTTGAAAACGTGAAGAGGGCGGTGAGTTCCAACAATTTCCTGCTGATCCGCGAGCAGGGACTGGATTTCGGGCTGGTGCCGGAGGGCCGCGAGGACCGCAGCCGCCACATCGTCTATTTCTGCAACTTCCAGTTTCTCAACGAAGCCCTCGGCGTGGACCCGCGGGTCGGCATGTTCCTGCCGTTCCGCATTACGGTGGTCGAGGAGCGGGGAAAGGTGCGGCTGATGGCCTACAACCCGCGGCGGCTGCTGCCCATGTTCAACAACCAGGAGCTGAAGGACCTGGCCGACGAGCTCACCCGGCGCACCCTGGCCATCCTGGAGGAGTCCACCCTGTGAGGCTGCGCGCGCTCATCGCTGCGGCATTCGTCGCGCTCGCGCCGGCCGCGCCGGCCGCGCCGGCCGCGGCCCAGGACCTGATGATCGCCCGCTCGGCCCAGCCCTTCCCCGAGGCCATGACGGCGCTGCAGGCCGCGATCGCGGCCCGGGGCTACACGATATCGCGGGTGCAGCGGGTGGATGTGGGGCTGGAAAACCGCGGCTACAAGACCGACAAGTACCGGGTGGTGTTCTACGGCAAGCCGGAGGAAGTGGCCCGGCTCGCGGCCGCCTACCCGGACCTCATTCCCTTCCTGCCCCTGAGCGTGGCCATCTTCGCCGAGGAAGACGAGACCATTCTCGTGACCACCAACCCGGCGCTGTACGCCGGGATGTTTCCGCAGCCGGAGCTGAAGCCGGTGTTCGCGCGCTGGGAGCAGGACCTGGTGGCCATCATGGAGGGGGTGCGGAAAGCGGGACACGCCTGGCTCGGACCCGAGCCTTGAGGAACCGCAGGTTGGGCATTCATGCCCAACACGGAGGGGCCGACGACGCCGAAGCGCTGTTGGGCTTCGCAAGCGAAGCCCAACCTACGGATCGCGTTTCACGCTCAGCCCGTAATCGTACAGCGTCTTCCTGTTCTCCCCGGTGATCGCAGCGGCAAGCGTCGACGCCTGCTTGAGCGGAAGCTCCGAGCGCAACACCTCGAGCGTGTGTTTTGCTGCATCGGACAGACCGCTTTTTTCGAGTGCTGCCGGCGGCCAGACCACCAGCACGAACTCTCCCTTGCCGCGATGGGCATCCGCCTCCAGCCACGCCCGCGCCTCGCCCAGCGCGCAGGTGTGAATCTCCTCGAACAATTTGGTGAGTTCCCGCGCCAGCGTCACCGTGCGCTGCGCGCCCAGCACCTTCACCAGATCCGCGATGCAATCGGCGACGCGGTGGGGCGCTTCGTAGAAAATCAGGCCGAACGGCAGGCTTTTCACGGCCTCCAGCTCGCCCCTTCGCTGGCCGGCCCTGGCCGGAAGAAAACCGTAGAACAGGAAGCGCGCTGAAGGTACGCCGGCTGCCGACAAGGCACAGGCAGCGGCGGCGGGACCGGGAACCGGCACCACGCGATAGCCCGCCTCCCGGGCACGGGCCACGGCCAGCGCCCCCGGATCGCTCAGACCCGGCGTGCCGGCATCGGAGACAAGGGCCACGGACTTGCCTTGCGCCAGCAGGGCCACGATCTTTTCGGCGGCGGCGCGCTCGTTGTGCTGGTGGAGCGAAATCAGCCTGGCGCGGATGGAATGGGCGTCGAGCAGCCGGCCGGTGGTGCGGGTGTCTTCCGCGGCGATGACATCCACCGACGCGAGCACCTCGAGGGCGCGCAGGGTGACGTCCCGCAGATTCCCAATGGGCGTTGCGACCACATATAATGAGCCCTTCTGCGGCCCGTCATCCTTCCGATGCAACGCTTCTCCCCGTGGTGGCTCCTGGCGTGGTTGATTCCACTATACGGGACGCCGCAGGCCTTTTCCACCGAGCTGCGGCTCGCCCAGGCCCCCGCCGCCGAAGCGCCCCGCCCGCTCCAGCCCTCGATCGCTCCCGAAGCGCCCGCGGCGGCACCTGCCGCGCCCGCCGGGCCGCCGCCGCACCTGGCGCTGCTGCTTCCGCTCAATTCGCCGAGTTTCGCGCGCGCCGCCGATGTGGTGCGCCAGGGATTCCTGGTGGCGGAAAAAAACCAGGCCAGCGCGCTTCCGGTGCGCGTGTACGGCACCACCGATGCCACGCCCGAAATCCTCGCCGCTTACCGGCGCGCGGTGGAGGACGGCGCCGCGCTGGTGGTCGGCCCCCTCACGCGCAGCGCCGTGTCGGCGCTCGCCGCGAGTAATGGAGTAAACGTGCCGACGCTAGCGCTCAACGTCGCCGAGGGCGAAGTCCCGGTTCCTGCCAACCTCCATACCCTCAGCCTGCAGGTCGAAGCCGAGGCGCAGCAGGTGGCGCGGTTCGCCGCCGGCGAGGGACTGAAAAGCGCGGTGCTGGTGAGCGGCGAGAGCGCCATCGAGAAACGCATGCTCCAGTCCTTCGCCGACGAGTGGTCGCGCCAGGGCGGCGACATTGCCATGGAATACGTGTTCACGGGCGACACCGCGGCCCTGCCCGCCCTGCGCAGGAAGATCAACGAACTTCCCTTCACCATCGTGTTTCTCGCGCTTGAGGGCCCCAACGCCCGGCTGGTGGCCCCGTTCCTCGATCCGGCCACGCCCGCCTACGCCACCTCCCAGGTATTCAGCGGCAACAGCAGCACCCTCGCCAACTACGACCTGAACGGCATCCGGTTCCTGGACATGCCGTGGATGGTGCAGCCGGACCACATGGCGGTGATGGTCTACCGCCGGCCCGATCCGCCGCTGGCCGCGGAGCTGGAGCGCCTGTACGCCCTCGGCATCGACGCCTACCGCCTGGCCCAGGCCCTGCTGCGCAACCCCGGTTCCGGGGAGCTCCCGCGCCTGGATGGCGTGACCGGGCGCATCAGTCCGGCGCGCGACCAGCACTTCCGGCGCGAGCTCGTCCCCGCCCGCTTCCGCGACGGCCAGGCCCAGGTTCAGGAGATTCCGGCCGGTGCGCGCTGACGGCGCCCGGGCCGAAGCCGTGGCCGCGGACTACCTGGAGCGCCGGGGTTTGCGCCTCCTGGAGCGCAATTACCGCTGCCGCTTCGGCGAGATCGATCTCATCCTGACGGACGGCGACACGCTCGTGTTCGTCGAGGTGAGGCTGCGCGCCGGTTCCGGCTTCGGCGGAGCCGGCGCCAGCATCACGCGCGCCAAGCAGGCGCGGCTGATCAAAACCGCGCGCCATTACCTGGGGCGCCGGAAAGACAGCCCTCCATGCCGCTTCGACGCGGTGCTGCTCGCCGACCCGCAGGGCCGGAATCTGGAATGGATCCGGGACGCTTTCGGGGAATAGAACGGGAAGGCGGGGTTTTCGGGTAAACTTCCGCCCTGGAAAAACTGTCGGACCACGCAATGGATCTGGTTGCCCGCATCAGCAAGCATTTTTCGGACAGCGCCCACCTGAAGCTCCAGGTCAGGGACCAGCTCGCGGGTCCGGTGGCGAGCGCCGCCCAGCGCATGGCCCAGTGCCTCATGGCCGACGGCAAGATCCTGGCCTGCGGCAACGGCGGCTCGGCAGCCGACGCCCAGCACTTTTCCGCGGAGCTGCTGAACCGCTTCGAGATGGAGCGTCCCGCGCTCGCCGCCATCGCCCTCACCACCGATACCTCCACGCTCACCTCCATCGCCAACGACTACGACTTCAAGCAGGTGTTCTCGAAGCAGGTGCGCGCGCTCGGCCAGGCGGGCGACCTGCTGCTGGCCATCTCCACCAGCGGCAACTCGCCCAACGTGGTGGAGGCGATCCAGGCCGCCCACGAGCGCGGCATGGGCGTGATCGCGCTGACTGGCCGCCAGGGCGGGCAGATGGCCGGCATGCTCGCTTCCGACGACGTGCATCTGTGCGTGCCCGCATCCAGCACCGCCCGCATCCAGGAAGTCCACATCCTGGTGCTGCATTGCCTGTGTGACGCCATTGACTGTCTGCTACTGGGAGTCGAATAGATGAAAAGACCATTGATGATCGCCGCGCTGGCTTGCGCCGTGACGCTGCTCCAGGGATGCGCCGAAACCATCGCGATAGGGGTGGGCGCCGGCGTGATCGCCAGCGAGGACCGGCGCACCACCGGCACCTATGTCGAGGACGAAGGCATCGAGCTCAAGACCGGCAACCGCGTGAGCGAGCGCTTCCGCGACCAGGTCCACGTCAACGCAACGAGCTACAACCGCGTCGTGCTGCTCACCGGCGAAACCCCTTCCGAGCAGATCAGGTCCGATGTGGAGAAGATCACCCGCTCGGTGGAGAACGTGCGCAACGTGGTGAACGAGCTCACGATCGCCGCGCCCAGCTCCTACACTTCCCGCTCCGGCGACGCGCTGCTCACCGCCAAGGTCAAGGCCCGCTTCGTGGATGCCAACAAGTTCAATCCGCTGCACGTCAAGGTGGTCAGCGAGAACGGCGTGGTCTATCTCCTGGGCCTGGTGAAACGCAAGGAGGCGGACGACGCGGTGGAAATCGCCCGCACCACCGGCGGCGTGCAGAAGGTGGTGAAGGTGTTCGAGTACCTGGATTGACGCGCTCTGCCCCCGCCTTCGAATCCAAGCTCTGCGAGCCTTCGCAGCTCGCCGCGCGCCTGACGCAGATCTCCCGCCCGCTGGTCTTCACCAACGGCTGCTTCGACATCCTGCACCGGGGCCACGTCACCTACCTGGCCCAGGCGCGGGCGCTGGGGGCGAACCTGATGGTGGGCGTCAACACCGATGCCTCGGTAAAACGCCTCGGCAAGGGCGATGGCCGTCCCGTGAATTCCCTTGCGGACCGCATGGCGGTGCTCGCGGCGCTGGAATCGGTGAGCCTGGTGACCTGGTTCGACGAGGACACGCCGCTCGGGCTCATCCTCGCCTGCCGCCCGGAGGTCCTGGTGAAGGGCGGCGACTGGAAGGTGGAAGACATCGTGGGCAGCCGTGAGGTGACGGGATGGGGCGGACGGGTTCATTCCATTCCCTTCGTCCATGAGCGCTCCACCACCGCGACCCTGGAGAAAATCCGGCGCCTGTAACATCCCGTCCGCGCGGCGTCGCGAATGAATTCGCTCCTACAAGAAAAACGTCACCACGGGGATGCAGGAGGGGATTCATCCCCGACGACAGGTCCCGGCGATGGGGTCGCGAATGAATTCGCTCCCGCCGGGAGCGCGGCGGACGCGGCAGGTCCCGTTCAGCCCAGGCTGAGCTCCATGTAGATCACCCCCGGCAGGGGATTGTCGTAATAGGACGCGATCTCCCGGAAGCCGAAGGCGGCGTACACGGCGCGCGCTGTCTCCATTCCCGGCAGCGTGTCGAGCCGCAGGCGCCGATACCCGATCTCGCGCGCATCCGCGACGATTTGCCCTACCAGCGCGCCGCCGATGCGCTTGCCGCGGTGGGCCGGCCGCACGTAGAGCCGCTTCACTTCGCCGATGCCCCGATCGAGGGGGCGCAGCGCGATGCATCCGGCCACCGCTCCCTTCCAGCGGGCCAGGTAGAGCCGGCCCGCGGGCGGCGCATAGACGCCGGGAAGCCCGGCGAGTTCCTGCTCGAAGCCCTGGAAGCACAGATCCACACCCAGCCAGCGCTGGTACTCCAGGAACAGCTCGCGCACCGTTTCGATGTCGGGCGACGCGGCAACGGGCGTGACTGCGAGGGGAATATCGGGCATGGATGCTTCGGCTTTCGGATAAAATCTACGTTCGATTATATGCTTTCCGCCGCTTTCCTCGACCGGCTGCAGTCCCTTCTTCCTCCGGACCAGGTGTTCACCGACCCGGTGGACTGCTACGCCTATTCCTATGACAACTCGCGGCGCATTTCGTCGCCGGAGGCCGTCGCTTTCGCGACGGACGCGGCGCAGGTACAGGCGATCGTGCGCCTGTGCCACGATCACGGCGTGCCCGTCACCGCCCGGGGCCGCGGCACCGGCACCGCCGGCGGCAGCATCCCCGACCGCGGCGGCCTGGTGCTTTCGCTGGAGCGCATGACCCGCATCGTCTCGGCCGATCCCGCCAACCGCGCCATCGTGGTGGAGCCCGGCGTGCTCAACCAGGAGGTGCAGGACGCGGTGCGCGGCGACGGCCTGTTCTGGCCGCCGGATCCATCCAGCGCCGCCTACTGCAGCGTGGGCGGCAATCTCGCCACCTGCGCCGGCGGGCCCCACGCCGTGAAGTACGGCACCGCCCGGGACCACGTGCTGGGCCTGAAGGCGGTCACCGGCACCGGCGAGCTGATCAAGACCGGCTGCTACACCACCAAGGGCGTGGTGGGCTACGACCTCACCCGGCTCCTCATCGGCTCCGAGGGCACCCTCGCCGTCATCGTCGAGGCGACGCTCAAGCTCACGCCCCTTCCGGCCGGCACCGCCGGCATCGTGGCCTGGTACCGGGACGCCGCCGGCTGCGCGGGCGCCATTTCCGCCATCATGGGCCAGCCCCTGATTCCCAGCGCCCTGGAATTTCTCGATGCCGGCGCGCTGGGATTGCTGCGCACCCACTACGCGGACATGGTACCGGCGGGCGCCGAGGCGCTGCTCATGATCGAGGTGGACGGCACGCCTTCCGACATCGAGCAGGCGGGCGCCGCGATTCTCGATGCCTGCCGCAAGGCGGGCCTGCTGGAAGCAAAGGCCGTGGCGGAGAGCCGGGCGCTGTGGGCCGCGCGCAAGGCGCTCTCGCCCCTGCTGCGGGACATCGCCCCCAGGAAGATCAACGAGGACATCGTGGTGCCGGTGACCCGCATCCCGGAGCTGCTGGCGGGCCTGGCGGAGATCACCGGCCGCCATGCCATCGCCAACGTGAACTTCGGCCACGCCGGCAACGGCAACATCCACGTCAACCTGCTGGCGAACCCAGATCAGGAGGGGGAAATGGAGCGGGCGGCGAAGTGCCTCGACGAGGTGTTCGACCTGGTAATCCGGCTCAACGGCACGCTCTCGGGGGAACACGGCATCGGGGCCGAGAAGCGCGCGTTCGTGGCGAAGGAGATCGACCCGGTGACGCTGGACCTGATGCGCCGGATCAAAGGCGTGTTCGATCCGAAGCGGATTTTGAATCCGGGGAAGCTGTTTCCGGAGGGTTGAACCGGGGCGCGGGGCGCGAATAAATTCGCTCCTACGGGGGTCTTGTAGGAGGGGATTCATCCCCGATCTCCCCGACCGGGTTCGCGAATGAATTCGCTCCCGCCGCGGATGCGGTCACCGTGGGTCGGGTGCGCCCCGCGCACCGGAGCCGTCAGTTACACCCCTCCGCCGCGAGCTCGCTGCCGGGGAACTTCTTCTGCAGCTCCACCAGTTTCGCGGTGATCGCCTCGCCCGGTTCGCGGACCACGAACATGACGTGCTTCACCAGATCGGCGCGCTCGCCGACGATGGCGGACTTGACGCCCTTCTCCTTCAGCTCGGCGAGGCGGTTCTCGGCTGCTTCCAGCGTGGAGAAGATGCCCAGCGAAATGGCGTTGCGCCACTTCGGGCTGTCCTGCACCAGGAAATAATCGGTCACGTTCCGCGCCTTCAGCTCGCCGATTTTCCTGTCCGCGTCCTGCCTGGTCTTCAGGGGCGGCACGTACACCCAGTAGCCCACGGCCCGCTCCACGCTCTTCTGGCTCAGCCGCTCCCCCAGCGCCAGTGCCGCGAGCGCTGCCTCGGCCCGGGTCATCTCGTTGCCCGCGAAGGGCCCCCACTCCACGCACGCCGCCGGCACCCTCACGGGTTTTGCCGGCGCCTGGGGTCCCTGCGCCAGCACCTTGATTTTCTCCGGGCTGATCTGCTGCTGCACCGGGGTCTCGCCACCCCCCTGGGACGGCCCGAAATAAAGGAACAACGCGAACGCCGCATTCGCGGACAGCAGCAGGAAGAACAGCCACCTTACCGGTTGCGCTCCAGCGCGATACACACCAGCCCCTCCAGCACCAGTTGATCCACCCGCGTCACCTCGAGCCGCAGCCGCGGCTCCAGCACATCCGCCGCGCCCCCCGAGAGCACGCAGTGCGTGACGCTGCCCGCGACCGCCATGCGCTCCACCGCCCCGGCGAGGGCCTGCACCGCGCCGCTCGCGATGGCGTCACCCGTGTTGTCGGGAAACGCCGTGAAGGCGCCCGGCTGCTGCCTGAGGCCCGCGGTGTTGCCCACCAGCGCCTGCTGCATGAGGGCCACCCCCGGCACGATGATCCCGCCCCGGAACACGCCCTCCTCCGAAAGCACGTCCACGGTCATGGCGGTGCCCACGTTCACCACCACGCAGCCGCGCCTGAGCAAATGCCAGGCGCCGATCGCCGCGGCCCAGCGGTCGCAGCCCAGCTGCTCGGGCAGCCGGTAGCCGTTCTTCACGCCGCACTGGGCCGCCTGGCTGCGGATCCACCCCGGGCTTCCCTTCCAGCGCGAAACCAGGTCCGAAATCAGCGCCCGGGCGTTGTCCCCGGCCACGTTGGCCACCACCACCTGCGCCGGCGCCGCGATCTCCCGCCATTCCTTGTGCAGACCCGCCCGGTCGCCCTGGTCCACGGCGCCCTGGCGCGCCCAGGATTTTCCGTCGTGCAGGCCCCACTTGATGCGGGTGTTGCCCGAATCGATGGCGAGGATGTTCATCGCGCCGCCCGCAGGCTGATCTCCCCCGACAGGAACTTGCGCTCGGCCCCGCCCACCGCCAGCACCAGCGCGCCTTCGGCGCTCGCGCCCTTCACCACGCCCTCGACGCTGCCCCCATCGGGAAGCTCCAGCCGCACCCGCTTGCCCTGGTAGGCGTGGCGGGACTCCCATTCCTTGCGGAAGCCGTTGAAGCCGGTCGCCGCAAATTCCTGCATCGCCTCCGCCAGCGCCAGGAGCAGCGCCGCCAGCAGCGTGTTGCGGTCCCACCGCCCCGCGCCGGCGGAGCTCAGATCGGTGGCGGCCTGGTCGATGCGGCTGCGCACCGGTTTCGCCAGCTTCACGTTGAGCCCGACGCCGATCACCGCGACGCTGGGCCCCAGCATGTCGGCCTGCAGCTCGATCAGGATGCCGGCGAGCTTCTTGCCGTCATGCAGCACGTCGTTGGGCCATTTCAGCGCGACGCCGGTGACGCCCTGGGCCTCCAGCGCCCGGGTCAGCGCCACGCCCACCGCCAGACTCAGGCCCGACAGGAAGCCCACGCCCTGGTCGAAGCGCCACAGCAGCGAAAACGTGAGGGCGCCGCCGAGCCCGGAATGCCAGGGCCGCCCCAGGCGGCCGCGGCCGTGGGTCTGGGCTTCGGCGACGATCACCCGCCCGCTCGCTGCGCCGTGTCCGGCCTCCGCCATGAGCAGGGTGTTGGTGGATTCGGTTTCGTCGAGAACGGCGAGGTCGAACAGCCGCGCCTTGGGGCCGAGCGCCGAGAGCACCTGGTCCCGGTCGAGCCACGCCACTGGCTCCGCCAGGCGATAGCCGCGGCCGCGCACCTTGAACACCTTGAGGCCCGCCTCTCCCAGGTCCTTGAGGGCGTTGGAGACGCTCGCCCGGGTGACGCCCAGCCGGCGGGCGATCTCCTCGCCGGAGCGGAATTCGCCGCCGGAGAGCAGGCGCAGGGCGGGAAGGGTGTAGCGATTCATCGCGGCAAGGATAGGGAGGCGGTGGGAGGATGTAAAGCCTTGTTCATCCCCGTTTGGGCAAAGGGGGCAGGCATTGCGGTACGGGTAGGTTGGGCTTCGCCGTGCGAAGCCCAACAACCAACCACCGCGATCAA
The DNA here is from genome assembly GCA_016183615.1 of Betaproteobacteria bacterium. Classification (GTDB taxonomy): domain Bacteria; phylum Pseudomonadota; class Gammaproteobacteria; order Burkholderiales; family UBA6910; genus JACPEG01. The sequence goes on along the minus strand of JACPEG010000030.1, from coordinate 56,672 downwards.
CCCACGCGTTGGGCTCCGCAAGCGGAGCCCAACCTACGGGTCTGTGCGCGCCGCGTCCAAAGGTTGTTTCCCCCGCGCGAATAGGCGAAAATTCCGGCTCCCGCATCGATGCCTTCCGAATCCAGGACCCTGCCGAATGTCCGACGCCAAGAGCCGCGCCGCGGCGGCCCCGAAAAGGAGCGAGCCCTCCGCCTCCAACTTCCTGCGGAGCCTGGTCGAATCCGACCTGCTCGCCGGCAAATACGCCGGGCGAACCTGGGCGGGGCACCCGGGCTCCGCCGCCGTCCAGGCGAAGGGCGCACCCGACCCGGCGAAAATCCGCACCCGCTTTCCGCCGGAGCCCAACGGCTACCTGCACATCGGCCACGCCAAGTCGATCTGCCTCAACTTCGGGCTGGCGCGCGATTATGGCGGGTATTGCCACATGCGCTTCGACGACACCAATCCGGAGAAGGAAGAGCAGGAGTACGTGGATTCCATCCTGGAGGCGGTGCGCTGGCTCGGCTTCGACTGGGACGTGCATCTCTACTATGCCAGCGACTACTTCGACTTCATGTACGAAGCGGCCGAATACCTGATCCGGGCCGGCCACGCCTACGTGGACCAGCAGAGCGCCGAGGAAATGCGCGCCAGCCGCGGCACTCTCACCGGGCCGGGCAGGAATTCCCCCTGGCGCGACCGCCGGGCGGAGGAGTCGCTGCGGCTATTCCGGGAGATGCGCGACGGGCGCCACCCCGACGGCAGCCTGGTGCTGCGGGCCAGGATCGACATGGCCTCTCCCAACATCAACCTGCGCGACCCGGCCATCTACCGCATCAAGCACGCCGAGCACCACCGCACCGGCGCCCGCTGGTGCCTGTACCCCATGTACACCTACGCCCATCCCATCGAGGACGCGCTGGAGAACATCACCCACTCCATCTGCACTCTGGAATTCGAGGACCAGCGCCCGTTCTACGACTGGCTGCTGGAGCGCCTGGCGGAAGGCGGACTGCTGCTCCGGCCCCTGCCGCAGCAGATCGAGTTCGCGCGCCTCAACCTCACCTACGCCATCATGAGCAAGCGAAAGCTCATCGAGCTGGTGCAGGGCGGATACGTGGACGGCTGGGACGACCCGCGCATGACGACGCTCGCGGGCATCCGCCGCCGCGGCTTCACGCCCGAGTCGGTCCGGCTGTTCGCCGAGCGCATCGGCGTCTCGAAGGCCGACTCCTGGATCGACATGAGCGTGCTGGAGGACTGCCTGCGCGACGATCTCAACGAGCGCGCCCCGCGCCGCATCGCGGTGCTCGATCCCCTGAAGCTCGTCATCGACAACTATTCCGAAGGCAGGGAGGAAGACTGTTTCGCGCCCAACCATCCCCAGAAGCCGGACCTCGGCAAGCGGATGGTGCCGTTTTCGCGGGAGCTGTGGATCGAGCGCGAGGACTTCGAGGAAGCCCCGCCCAAGGGCTATTTCCGCCTGTTTCCCGGCAACTCGGTGCGGCTGCGCTACGGCTTCGTGGTGAAATGCACCGGCTGCGACAAGGACGCGGGCGGCAAGGTCATCGCCGTGCACTGCGAGTACTTCCCCGATTCCAAGTCCGGCACTCCCGGCGCGGACAACTACAAGGTGAAGGGCAACATCCACTGGGTGTCGGCGAACCACGCCTGCGAGGCCGAGGTGCGCCTCTATGAGCGGCTGTTCGCGGTGCCGTTCCCGGGCCTGGCGAAGGGGCGCGAGCTCGGGCCCCACGTGCCGGCGCCCCACGGCAGCGTGGTGGACGAGACCGGCAAGGCCCACGCCGCGGAGCTCAAGGGCGAGCACAACTACCTGGACGACCTCAATCCCCGCGCCAAGGTCGTCATCACCGGCTACCTGGAGCCGTCGCTCGGGGACGCGACGCCCGAGGAGCGCTTCCAGTTCGAGCGCCACGGCTACTTCGTCGCGGACCGGAGAGATTCGAAGCCCGGCGCACCGGTGTTCAACCGCGCGGTCACCCTGCGGGATTCCTGGTCCAAGGCCTGATTCGCCCGGTGTTTCCGAATCGGTGCGTGGGACGCACCCGCGCCCCGGGCCTTGGCGTAGGAGCGAATTCATTCGCGACCCCCGCAATGGCCAACCTCCCGGCGTAGGAGCGAATTCATTCGCGACCCCGGTCGGGGATGCGGGGAGGTCGGGGATGAATCCCCCCTACTCGAAGCGCTGCACCTGGCGCAACTGGTCGCGGACCGGTCCGCTCACCCGAATCCGGAGCGCCCACTCGCCGGGCATTTCCAGGCGCAGGCGGGCACGATACGACCCCGGTTCCCCTGCCGGCTTGGCGGCCACGGGATGTGCGTTGTGGGCCATGGGCATCGAGGGCATGTCGGCGCCCACCGACACCGAAGCGCCATTGAGGGGATTCCCGCTGCCCGCCTCGCTGAGCCGGATCCGGCAATCATAGACCAGGCGCTCGCCGGCGGGCCGGCACGACACCTCCGCCTTCAGCCCGGGCGCGGCGTCAGCGGAAACGGCGGCGGCGCGCCGCGTCGCCTGCTTCTCCGGATGGCGCTTCGACGCCCAGGGCTATCAGCTCACCGCCCCCGACGGGCGCCAGGCGGCGCTCAGCGCCTCCGAGGCGCAGATCCTGCTGGCGCTGCTGCGCTCACCCAACCGGGTGCTGTCACGCGACTACCTGCTCAATTTCCGCAACACCTCTCCCACCGACCGCACCATCGATGTGTGCATCTCGCGCCTGCGGCGCAAGATCGAGGCCGACCCCCAGGACCCGCGCCTCATCAAGACGGTCTATGGCGCGGGCTACATTCTGTCGGCGACGGTGAGCTGGGAGTAGCGCGCCCACGGCGCGGGACGAAGCGAACCGGTGCGTGGGACGCACCCTACGCGATTCCCCTCGCAGGGTGCGCCCTGCGCGCCGGATTTTCTGGCGCTTCCGTTTGGTGCGTGGGACGCACCCTACGCACTACGCACGAACGCGGAACGGTGGGTAGGGTGCGTCCCACGCACCATTTCCGCCGTGTCCGATGTACGATAGGTGAATCGACCGCCCCGCAGATCTTTTCCGGACGCCGCATTTGCCCAACTATCGCCGCGCCTTCATCCCGGGCGGTACCTATTTCTTCACCGTGGTGACCCACGGCCGGGCGCCGATTCTCATTGACGAACCCGTCCGCCATGCGCTTCGCGACGCGATCGAAGGCACCCGCCAATCCCACCCGTTCCGGATCGACGCCTGGGTGCTCCTCCCGGATCATCTGCATTGCATCTGGACCCTGCCCGACGGCGATTCGGATTACGCCTCGCGCTGGGCCGTCATCAAGCGGCGCGTGAGCAAGGCCATGGGCGAACGCCTGACCAACGGCACCCATCTGAGCGATTCCCGGCATGCCCGCCGCGAATCGGGCGTGTGGCAGCGCCGCTACTGGGAACACATGGTGCGCGACGAAGCGGATTTGCAGCGCTGCATGGATTACCTGCACTGGAACCCGGTGAAGCACGGCCACGTCGCAAGGGTCGCCGACTGGCCCCATTCCACGTTTCACCGGTTGGTCGTGCGCGGCGTCTATCCGATTGATTGGGGCGGCGGCGGAGCGGAAAACCAGGACGGCAAGACGTTCGGGGAATGACAACCGGGGCGATGCGTGGGACGCAGCCAGCGGACCGGTGCGTGGGACGCACCCTACGCATCTCCACCACCCCTCGTAGGGTGCGCCCTGCGCACCAGCATTTTTCGGTGCTTCCGACCGGTGCATGGGACGCACCCTACGCATCTCCACCACCCCTCGTAGGGTGCGCCCTGCGCACCGGTCGTAGGTTTTAAGCCAATTTCCGTGCGCCGGAAGCAGCCGACGGTGCGGTGCGGCGACGCGTCCTACCCGCCTTTCTCCCCGGCCACTCGGCCGACCCATTGCAGCACGTCCGGCCACAGGCTGCGGTGGGCGCTTTCCCCCACCAGCATGCCCACGTGCTGGAGCGCGACGCCCGTGTCCCCGCCGTACCACAGCAGCCGCTTGTCTCCGGCGGCGCGTTCGTAGAACGGCACCACCGCTTCCGGCGGCACCACCTTGCAGCGCCGGTCGGCGACGCAGAACAGCGGCGCCTGCACGTCCTCGGGCCGCGCCTTCGCCCCGCCGATCTCGAGCCGGTTGCCCATGAAGCGGTTCTCGCGGAGCAGCCACTCCACCACCTCCTCGCAGAAGCGGCGCGCCAGCGGCATCTCGTCGAGCGTCCAGCGCTGCACCAGCAGATGGGAGCGCATCGCCCCGGGGTCGGCGAGGCTCGCAATCCAGTCGGCCTGGCGCTCCCAGCCGAAGGTCTCGGGCGCGGCGAGGTAGCTCACCATGCTGAGAAACGAGCCCGGGAAGTTCCCGCCCCGGTCCAGGAATTCCCGCGTGCCGTGGACGGCGCTCACGAGCTGGCCGAAGATGCCGATGCCGGGGCCGAAGCGGATGGGCGAAGCGAACAGCGCCAGCCCGCGCACCCGCTCCGGATGCAGGGCGGCGAACAGCGTGGCAAGGGTCCCACCCAGGGAATGGGCCAGCACGAACACGCTCCGCTCGCCGGTTTCGCGCTCGATCGCCTCCACGCAGGCAAGCGGCAGGCGCTCGCAGTAGTCGTCGAGCCCGAGCTGCTGCTGCTCCTCCCCCGGCGCCTCCCACTGGGCGAGATAGACGCGCAGCCCGCCGTCGAGGCAGCGGCGCACCGCGCTCAGCTCCGGCGCCAGGTCCCAGATGTAGGCGCGCTTGATGGGCGCGGGCACGAGGAGCGCCGCAGGCCCTGCGGCGTTGTCGCCGTAGGCCTTCAGCGTGACGCATGGCTTCGAGAGCACGACCCGCGAGGGAGTCTCCACCGGCCCCAGCCCCAGGGCGTCGAACATCGCCCCCTGGAGGCGGCGCGACCGGTCCATCTGCTCGAAGTAGGCGTGGGGCAGGCCCCTGCCTTGTCGCATCCAGGACAGGACCTCTTCGGGATTGAAATCGCCCGGGCCAAGCATGATGGGAACCCTGGGCATTGGAATCGGCGGCAGTGGAGGCACGGCTGCGCATCCTGAGGCGCGGCCCTCAATTCATCCTAGCAGGTCCGGTGCAACTCGCCCGTGGCGCCCCCCTGCCGCAGGACTATAATGCGCCCACGCCGTTCCCCGGGGAGGTCCGAATATGAACTCAAAGCTCGCTGCCTTGCCCTTCCTGTTCATCACCGGCGCCGCCCTCGCCGGCTCGTCCCCGATGCAGCCCGGCCTGTGGGAAGTCACCATGAAAACCGACATCGCCGGCATGCCCATGGCCATGCCCGCGCAGACGATCCGCCATTGCTACACCCAAAAGGACCTGCAGGACGAAAAGAAAACCGTCCCCCAGAGCCAGGACAGGAACTGCCAGATCACCAACTTCGACGCCAGGGGCAACACCGTCACCTGGACCATCCAGTGCAAGGGCGAGAACGCCATGACCGGCACCGGCACCATGACGGTGAACGCCACCTCCTACAGCGGCAGCGTCAGGAGCAGGATGAAGGACGGCAAGCAGACGATGGAAATGACCCAGTCGTGGAGCGGGAAGCGGGTGGGGGAGTGCAAGTGACCGCGAGGCGATAGCGATCCCTGCTACATCTTTGTGGATTCGACGTGCCGACATTGCGAGGAAGAATGCCGTTTCGACCCCTGAAAACCCGCACCGAGTGGAAGAACCCGCCACCTGGGTCGTCCCTCGCCGTCCGCCCGCCGTCCTGCGGTGGCAGCCGACCGCGGAAAATACCCTTGCTTGGGGTAGCGAAATGGCACATCAGACGCCAAGTCGGTGAATTTCGAATTGCCCGGAGGGTCGGCGAGCCCTACAATAGCTCCATTCTGGCGCCAAACTGGATACCCCCATGCCCGTAACCCTTTCCATCAAAAACGCACCCGACGACGTGGTTCGGCGTCTCAAGGCCCGCGCCGAGCGCCACCACCGCTCCCTCCAGGGCGAACTCATGGCCATCATCGAAGAGGCGGTGAGCGGCAACAGGAGGCTGACCCCGGCCGAGGCGCTGGAACAGGCGCGGCGCCGGAAACTGGCAACCCCCAAGGAGGCAGCCGCCATCGTTCGGGCCGACCGCGATGGCCGTTAAGGTCGTGGACGCTTCGGCGGTCGCCGCGGTCCTGTTTGCCGAGCCCGGGGCCGACGCGTTAGCCTCCCGGCTCGGCGAATCGCGTCTGGCCGCCCCCGCACTCCTGCCATTCGAGGTCGCCAACGTGTGCCTCACCAAGATGAAACACCATCCTAAGCAGCGCGACGCGCTCGTGGCCCAGTTTCATCTCCTCGCGGAGATGGGTATCGAGTCCATAGAAGTCGACCAGGGCGAGGTTGTGGGGTTGGCCGAGCGCGCCCGGATCACCGCATATGACGCGAGCTACCTGTGGCTTGCCCGGGCGCTCGGGGCGGAACTAGTGACCCTCGACAAGCGCCTCGCGGCCGCCGCGCGGGCGGGGGCGAGGTAAGGGTGAGAAAATGCGGGGATGGCGCGGCGCCAAGGTTTCCCGGAAGAAACCTACTCCGCCCCCTTTAACTCGCTGACACGACGGCCGTGGCATCCGCCCCTATTCTCGATCTGACCGCCTTTCTGCCCGAGGGGCTGGGCGCCCTGGGCAACGCCCAGAGCGCGCTGCCCGCCATCGCCAAGGACCCGAGGCTGGTCGCCCAAATTGAGCAGGCGGTGCACCGCATCCCCACGGTTCACGATCTGCACATCGGCGACGCCCGGGCGATGCCGTTCCTGGAGCCGGAGAGCGTTCACTTGGTGCTCACGTCCCCGCCGTACTGGACGCTCAAGGAATACCGGCGCTCCGAGGGGCAGCTCGGCTACGTGGAGGATTACGAAGCGTTCCTCGCCGCCCTCGACAAGGTGTGGCGCCAGTGCTTAGACGCGCTGGTGCCGGGCGGGCGCCTCATTTGCGTGGTGGGCGACGTCTGCCTGTCGCGCCGCAAGAACAGCGGCGAGCACACCGTGATCCCCCTTCACGCCTCGATCCAGGAGCATTGCCGGGCCCTCGGCTTCCGCAACCTCGCCCCGATCATCTGGCACAAGATCGCCAATGCGAATTACGAAGTGGAAAACGGATCGGGCGGCTTCCTCGGCAAGCCCTACGAGCCCAACGCCGTCATCAAGAACGACATCGAGTTCATCCTGATGGAAAGAAAGCCCGGCGGCTACCGCTCGCCGACGCTGCCGGTTCGCGTGCTGAGCGTGATCCCCGGGGACAAGCACAAGCAATGGTTCCAGCAGATCTGGACCGGCGTCACCGGCGCCTCGACCAAGCAGCACCCCGCGCCCTATCCCCTGGAACTGGCCGAGCGGCTGATCCGCATGTTCAGCTTCGTGGGCGACACGGTCCTCGACCCGTTCATGGGAACCGGGACCACCAGCGTCGCCGCGGCCCGGTGGGGCAGGAACAGCGTGGGCGTGGAAATCGATCCCCACTACTTCGATATGGCCTCGAAGCGGCTCTACCAGGAGACCGCGTCGCTGTTCGACGGGGCGACCATCCGGCTTAAGGGGAAGGGGAGTGAGCCAAAAACCGCTAGACAAAAGGCTGGCTGAGGCGGTCCGCCACTACTGGAAAACCCGCCTCGCCCAGGACAAGCGCCAGGGCGCGCGGGCCGGGAGAAAAGACCAGGGCAACCGGGCCGCGGTAACCGGCGGCGCCCAGTTGGACGGCTTCGTAAAGCTCATGCGCGCGCTGCTGGCGGAAAGCGGCATTCCCGATGCGACGATCCACACCCAGCAGACGGTGATTCCGGGATTCTTCCGCCCCACCAAGGAATGGGACCTCGTGGCCGTGGTAGACGGCAATCTGTTCGCCGGCATCGAATTCAAATCACAGGCCGGCCCCTCCTACGGCAACAACTTCAACAACCGCGTCGAGGAAGCCCTGGGCAGCGCCACCGACCTGTGGATCGCCTACCGCGAAGGCGCCTTCAAACCCTCCCAGCGTCCTTGGCTCGGGTACTTCATGCTGCTGGAGGACGAGCCCCGCTCAACTTCGCCGGTATCGGTGCAGGAACCGCACTTCAAGGTCTTCGAGGAATTCCGTGACGCCTCCTACGCGAAGCGCTACCAGCTCTTTTGCGAGCGGCTCGTGCGCGAGCGCCTGTACGACGCGACTTGTTTTCTGTTGTCCGACCGCAAAGGTGGCCTGAAAGGAAGTTACTCCGAGCCGGCGGAGGAACTGAATTTCAGGAACTTTGCGATATCACTGACGGCGCGGGCTGAGGCTTATGTACGGCAGCGGGTGTAGAAGGTGCTGCGCTCCTTGCGAGTGTACGAAGGCTGCGTGGCTGGAACACGTCGCTTCATGGCGTAATGGCTTTTTTTACGGTGAAGTTCGACCTGAAACGGAACCGGCAGACGATGGACATCACCCAAAGACCGACAGCGAAACAGAGTAGGAAAGTGCGGCCAGCAGATCCTACGAATACTTCAAGAGCGAATTCCCGCCCTTAATGATATGTCAGACATTGCAAAGAGCATCGTTGCGTTTTTTGGCGAGGCGGCAAATCCCATTTTATTTGCGGGGGCCGGAGTAGCTGCGCGAGCAGGCCTACCAGTTTGGCCAGAATATGTTAAAAAAGTGGCAGAATTAGCCCGGAGTGGGGAACTGCATGAGCGACCAGAAGGATAAGGGAGCACATTTCTTCCGATGTGATTTTCAGGTCCATACACCCAGAGATCGGGCGTGGAAGGGAAAAGCATACACCTCGTCCGAGGATCGACGGGCCTATGCGCAAAAGCTCGTGGAGGCATGCCGCGCTCGACCCCTCAAGGGCATTGCGATCACCGATCATCACGATCTCTGCTTCTTCCCTTACATCAAAGACGCGGCGGCGCACGAAACCGATGCCAGCGGCAAAGAGCTACCGGCCGATCAAAAGCTCGTCGTATTCCCCGCAGTTGAACTGACCCTCAACGTCCCTTGTCAGGCCATCCTCATCCTCGACTCGGATTTCCCGGAAACGCTTCTGCCCCAAGTTCTGACTGTGCTCGCGATCACACCCGCGCCTGATTCCGAGCCGAAGGCAGCCGAAGTCGAAAGGCTCAACTCCGTCACGACGCTCGAGGAGTTAAAACGAAAGCTGGACGAGCATGATTTCCTGCGGGACCGTTACATCATCCTCCCGAACGTGACCAGCGGCGGGAATTCGACGCTCCTGAGAGATGGCGTCGCGCAGAAATATAAAACTATGCCCTGCGTCGGCGGATACCTTGATGGGTCGATCGCGAAGTGCAAAGTCGGCGATGCCAAGATCCTGAACGGCGAAGACAAGAAGTACGGCAACAAGCGCATTGCATTGTTTCAGACATCTGACTCTCGCTCGGAAGATCACGCCAATCTCGGGGAGTGTTCCACTTGGGTTAAGTGGGCTACGGCGACCGCCGAGGCGTTGCGGCAAGCCTGCCTTGCGCAAGATTCACGAATCTCGCAAGAGACCCCGCAACTACCGTCCGTCATTATCCGGTCATTGCACGTATCAAACAGCGAGTTTATGGGGCCGGTCGATCTCTACCTCAATCCGCAATACACGGCGCTCATTGGTAGCCGGGGCACCGGCAAGTCCACGATTCTTGAGTACCTCAGATGGGGGCTGTGTGATGAGCACGACGCAGTCGAAGATGAAGCCGATACCGAATCTGTCGGCGTTCGCCAGCAACGTCTTGTAGACAACACGCTCAAGAAGTATGAGGCGACCGTGGAAATCCGATTTGAAGTCAACGGCGTTCCTCACCTTGTCAGACGAAGGAGCGCAACGGGAGAAATCCTTCTGCGCATTGGTGACGCCGAGCTTCAGCCGTGCACAAAGGAAGACATCCGAACGCTGCTTCCGATCCAAGCTTACAGCCAGAAGCAGCTCAGCAGGGTCGGCCATCGCGTCGATGAGCTGAATCGCTTCGTGCGATCAGGTATCAAGACGGAGCTCGATTCCATCGACGCGCAGATACGTTCGCTGGCGTCTCAGTTGCGGCAGATCTACAGCCACGTCCGTCGTAAGCAGGCGGTCGAGCAGACGCTTCGCGAAGACCGGCTGTCGCTCCAGTCACTTTCCAAGCAAGCGAAAAGCATTCGTGACTCGCTGACGGGACTGTCTCCGGAGCAGCAGCAATTGTTGGCGAAGCAACCCATTTATCTTGAAGCGGACCTACTCGTCGGAAAGTGGGACGGTGATGTCCGCGACTTGCGGACTGCGACTGCGAATCTGTCGCAGCGACTGTCCGGGTTGCCGACCAAGCCCAAAGTCTCCCTCGATGACCATCCAGAGAAAGGCGTACTTTCCAAACTCCAGAATGTCCTTCAGGAGCGGGTCACGGCACTTTCCGGGCTTGCGAAGAAAATGAATGATCTTCTCGCAGAGGTCATCGATGCACAAGGAAATTTCAAGGGCGATTACGGGGCCGCGCGTGCTGAATGGGTCAACGTCAAAGGGGCTTTCGATGAATCTTACAAAGCTGCAAAGAACGCGGCTTCGTCTCATGAGTCGCAATTGAAATCCCTCGCGGACCTCGAGCAGAAGATCCAAACGATCAGTGAGCGCATTAGCGCGGCTGAGAGCGAGATAGCGACCCTTGGAGATCCCGAATCATCATTCCGCAGCTTGCGCGAGCAGTGGCGACAACTCCACCGGCAGCGGGGTGACCTCTATGCGCAGCAGTGCGCCAAGCTGACAGAGCTTTCGGACGGGATAATTCGTGCAACCGCGCTGCGCGGCGCAAACATGAACGCCGTGGATAGCCAGATGAAATCTATCATGAAAGGCTCTGGCCTTCGCGCAGCGAAAATCGAGGAACTGCTCCGAACCATTGGGGAATCAGACGATCCGATCGCGTTGTGGGACGGTATCCTCGATGAGCTCGAAAGGCTGGCGGACTATAAGCCTTCGGCCGACCAGCCCTCCGCACGGCCGGAGTCGCCTGCGCTCGCGCAGTCCGGGTTCGGCGATAGCGACCTTGCGAAGCTGGCGGAGAAACTTGTTCCCGAGACTTGGCTTGAGCTGGCGCTTACGTCGTTGGAGGACGAAACGACCTTTGAATATCGGACCAAAGAGCAGGAATACATTCCTTTTGAAAACGCCTCGGCCGGACAGCAGGCAACCGCGCTTGTCATCACACTCCTAAACCAGCCCGGTCCGCCCCTTGTCATCGACCAGCCGGAGGATGACTTGGACAATCAGATCATCTTCGACATCGTGACACGGGTCTGGCGGGCGAAGACCCGGCGTCAGTTGATCTTTTCAAGCCACAACGCAAATCTAGTCGTTAATGGTGATTCCGAACTCGTTGTGTGGTGTGACTATCGCGTCGCCGGCGACTATTCCCGTGGGCGGATTGCCAACGAGGGAGCTATCGACATTCCGGAAATCCGCGACACCATCAAGACCGTGATGGAGGGCGGAGAAAAGGCGTTCAAGCTCCGGCTGGACAAGTACGGATTCTGATCCCAAACGCTCGCCCGTAGGCTTGTGTCCCCGGACGTGGTGTATGAGTTGAAGGGTTACGTCGCCGTGCCCGGCCCGCAGGGCGGGCGCGGCGACTTCCCGGAATCGGGTGGTCATCGTGGTTTTCGGTATGGTTGCAGTTGCGAAGCTTCAACCAACCGAAAGGAGAATCACGATGACCGACGACAGGATGGCATTGGCCGAGCTCATTGAGAAGGGGTCCGACGTCGATTTGCTGCGCGAGGTGATCGGATTCGTCGCGCAGCGCTTGATGAACGTCGATGTCGAGGAGCTCTGCAGCGCCGGCTACGGAGAGAGAAGCACCGAGCGCTCGAACTCCCGCAATGGCTACCTGGACCGCATCTGGGAGACGCGCGCCGGGACCGTTACGCTCAAGATCCCGAGGGTGTCCGGGATTTTGTGTAAACGGGTTTTCGTTTAACGCTGTGGCATCCGGTCTTCGAACTGGATGGTAAACCGGGTGAGCGCCGCTTTCCAGTCCCGGATCGGCATCGTCCATTTCCGGCTGATATTGCGCAGGGCCAGGTAGAAGAGCTTCAAGAGGGCCTCGTCGCTGGGAAGCTTGGATGAATTCCGGAAACTTATGGGCTAGGCTACGCGGATCGACGTGCCCGCAAAGGGCAACCAAACTCGCACACCGTTGATTTCTACCCCCCGAACATCTTCTTCAGGTTATCGAACCCCGCCTGGTAGATCCCCTGGATGGTCTTGACAGCATCGCTTTCCGCTCCCGTCGCTGGCGCGAACTCGCTTGACCATTCGACGGTGGAGGTGCCGTCGCCGTTGTCGATGACGCGGATTTCCGCCGCGTAGTTCGCTACCGGCAGGGGGCTGTCGATGATGCTGTAGCGATACACCCGCTCCACGTCGCTGTAGTGTTCCAGGCGCTCGATGACCGTGCCGCCGCCCGCGAGCCGCAGGGTGCGCACGGCGCCCGCGGTCTGGCCGGTGCTTTCGCTTTTTTCGATGGCCGGGTGCCACGACGGCAGGGCGTTGAATCCGCCGATGGTTTTCCAGAGTTCGTCGGCGGAGGCGGCCACCTGGGTTCGCATTTTGATTGTCGCCATGATCGTTCTCCTGGGCAGTAGGAACGGTGCGTGGGACGCACCCTACCCATCGCCATCCGCCCGCGCGTACGGTGCGCCTCGCGCACCGAATCCGTGATTTGAATGGTGCGTGGGACGCACCCTACGAACCCCCAGGCGCGGGAGGTGCCTACCCGAGTATCTCGCCGATGTGCTCCTTGCGGCGCAGTTCCGAAGCGAACTCTTCCAGTTCCGCGCCGAGGGCGTCGCGGGCCGAGACCATGCCGATGGGCTTGCCCCCCTCGACCACCGGCACGTGGCGGAAGCCGCCCTCGTACATCAGGTGCAGCGCGTGGCCGAAGGGCCGGTCGGGCTCGATGGTCTGCGGGTTGGGGGTCATCACCTCGGCGAGCCGCGTGGTCCCGGCGTCCCGCCCCTCGGCAATCACACGAAACAGCGCGTCGCGCTCGGTGAACACGCCCACCAGCCGCCCGTGCTCCACCACCATGACGGCGCCGACCCGGCACTGGGTCATGAGCCGGGCGGCCTCCCGGACGGTGGTGTCCGCGGGCGCGGTGAGAACGGTCTGGTTTTCGATGATCTGTCTGATCGGTCGGTGTGGCATGGTGGCCTCCGGTACTGCGGTCATGGAGGGACAATGGGCGGCAGGTTGAAGGTACTGGAGCCGGATTGAATTAGATTACGCGCTTTCAGGTCCGGCACCAACTCCCCGCGCACCGGCTGACCCCGCGAGCGACGCTCATGACCGCAAAGCCAATACCGGCGCGGCGTTCCGGCAGATTACCCCGCAATTGAGGTCCGGTACCGGGCGGCAGTCGCCGTGGTCTACCATTGGTAATGGGAGGTGAAGGCCTCTCCGGCGTAACATAAGCTTCACAGCATTGGGCCAGGCGTTTCCAACAACCGGAGGCACTCCAATGATCCCGGCTTCCGAACTCCGAGCGGGCACGGTCATCGTTCTCGACGGTAAGCTGCATAGCGTCCTCAGCGCCGAGTATCACGCCGGCAGCGGCAAATTCGGCAGCATGGTGTTCGCCCGGGCCAAGGGGCTCTCGACCAATCACATCCGCGAGCTGCGGTTTCATCCCGACGACAAGCTCGATGACGTGGAGCTCGAGCGCAAGGACATGGAATATCTCTACACCGACGGCGCCGAGTTCTTTTTCATGAACCCGGACACCTTCGAGCAGATCGGCCTGCCGAAGGAGGCGATCGGGGCCTACCAGCCGTTTCTCAAGCCCAATGCCCGCATTCCGGTGGAGCTGCACGAGGGCCGGCCGGTGAACGTGGTGTTGCCGGAGGCGGTCGAGCTGGCGGTGGTGACCGCCCCGGCGCCGCTGCGCGAACACGACGTTTCCACTTTCAAGAGCGTGACCCTGGAGAACGGGATGGAGGTGCTCGCGCCCCAGTTCATCAAGGAGGGGGATATCGTGAAGGTGGAGGTGGCGACGGGAAAGTACCAGGAGCGGATCCGGCGCGAGGGGAAGAAGGCTTAGGCGGCGATGGGTGGGGCCGGACCGCCCCGGCAGCTTCGCTGCCTCCCTCCCTGGCGAGGAGGGGGAATTGCCCGTGAGCGTGCCTCAGCCGTACCCGGCATGGGCCCTGAGCAGCCGGTAAATCTCGTCCTTCAGCCGCAGGCGCATTTTCTTCAGCTCCTCGAAGGCGAAGTCGGACATGGGGATGTCCGCTTGCTCCGCGTTCACCACGGCGTCGTTGGCCCGGTTGTAATCGTCGAACAGGCGGCGGAATTGCTGGTTCCCGTTTCTCAGCTCCTCGATGGCCTGGACGAACTCGGGGAACTCGTGGGGCAGGTCGTGCGGATCAACGTACATGGGCGCTTCTCCTCGGTCTGGTGCTGGGGGAATTTTAACCCAGCCGGGGGGCGGCGGAGAGCGAGGCGGTGCGTGGGACGCACCCTACGCGTCACCACCGCCTTCTCGTAGGGTGCGCCCTGCGCACCGGCTTTTACGGCGCTTCCGATCGGTGCGTGGGACGCACCCTACCCGTTCAGGCGGTGCGTGGGCCGCACCCTGCGCGTAGGCCGCGCGCTTCCGCTGTGGGCGCTGGAGTAGAATTGATTCATTTTGGCGCGGAGCGGAGCAACGGTGTATTACGGGGAAAGATTCAACAGCTACACCCATCTGGCGGGGGCTTTGCTCGCGCTCTCGGGCGCCGTGGTGCTGGTGGTGCTGGGCGCGCTGCGGGCCGATCCCTGGAAGGTGGTCAGTTTCGCGATCTACGGCGCGACGCTGGTCCTGCTGTACGGCTTGTCCACGCTCTACCACAGCACCCGCGGGAGGGTTAAGGATTTCTTCCGCCGGCTGGATCACAATGCCATCTACCTCCTGATCGCCGGCACCTACACGCCCTTCACCCTGGTGAGTTTGCGCGGGCCCTGGGGCTGGTCGCTGTTCGGCGTGATCTGGGGGCTGGCGGCGCTGGGCATCCTGCAGGAGATCCTGCTGGGCAAGAAGACGCGGATGCTGTCGCTCGCGATTTACATTCTCATGGGGTGGGTCGGGCTGGTCGCCGTCGCACCGCTGGCGGAGGCATTGGGGTGGGGGGGCTTCGCCTGGGTCGCGGCCGGCGGCGTGATCTACACCGCCGGCATCGTGTTCTACCTCTACGACGAGAAGTTCACCCACTGGCACGGCATCTGGCACCTGTTCGTGGTCGCCGGCAGCGCCGTTCATTACTTCGCCATCCTGCTGTACGTGGCTTGACCAGGGGGACGGGCCGAAGGCCCGGCGTTCGGCTTCGGCGCGACGCTCGCAGGAGTATGCGCGGGACGCACCCCGGTGGGGCCGGCCGAGCGCAATCTCGGGGCAATTCTCGCCGCGGGCCTGCGCGGGCCCGATCGCCGAACTGACGGAAACTCCGGCGCCGGCCCCTGAGCCGGTGACCCAGCCCCGCGGTGGATCGCCCCCGGGCTGTCGTGTCCCGAGGCTGCCGCTCCCGATCATGCCTCAACATGAGGCGGCCGCCGTTCTCCACGCACCGTCGTCGCGCCTGCCGGAGTCCCGGCAGACCTCCTGCGCTCCCCTTATCCTGCTGAAATTCAGCGCCGGCCCGCCATGGCACGGTTCTGGCTTTAACGAAGAGAGCGGCCCCGGTCCTGCTCCGGTGGGGCGTGAATCCGGGATATGAATCGTTCGACACGACGGTTGACGCTGGTGAAGAAGGAAAACGCAGCATTGCTCACGCCCCGTCCGGCGGGCCCCGGGCCGGCCGCGGAAAATCCTCCGCTCCGGCTCAGCCTGGGGCATGCGAGCGAAACCCGCGGCCGATGGCGCAACGAGGATTTCTTCGGCGTCGCCATCCCCGGCGCCGAAGCGCTCCGTGCCAAGGGAGCCCTGCTCGCCATCGCCGACGGAATCACCGGGGGCGGCGGGGGCCGAATCGCCGCGGAAACCACGGTGCGCAGTCTCCTTGCCGATTATTTCGCCACCCCCGAGACCTGGGACATTCCCTATGCGCTCGACAAGCTGGTCGGCGCCGCCAACACCTGGCTCATGGCGGAAAGCCGCCGCCGTCCGGAACTCGAGGGAATGGTCACGACGCTCAGCGTCCTGGTCCTCCGGGGCAGCCGCTATCACCTGGCCCACGTGGGCGACACCCGGGTCTACTGCCTGCGGGACGGCGTCCTCGAGCAGCTCACCACCGACCACGTGTGGCCGGGGCGGGCGATGCACAACATGCTGAGACGCGCGGTCGGGCTCGACCTGCACCCGGTGATCGACTTTGCGGAGGGCGAGCTCCGGCCCGGCGACGTGTTCATGCTGCTCTCCGACGGGGTGTGGGAGGTGCTCGGAACCCGCGAGGTCAATGAAACCGCGAAGCGCCATTCCGATCCGCAGATGGCGGCGAGCGAGCTGGTGGCCCGGGCCGTCGCAATCCAGCGGCGCTACCTGGGCTGCAACGATGCCACGGCGCTCGTTGCCCGGGTGGATGCCTGCGGTGACTGACCGCTCATCCCGGGACCGGTTTGAGGAGCAATCAAGGGGGGGCTGATTCGCGCCCCTGCCCCTCCAAATCCGCCGAATTCGCTTGACCGGGCGGGGTTATCCACGTACAAAGGCGGTGCAGGTTCCTCAAGCAGCGAAATCCCTGGTCCGTTGTAGCCGCATTCGCGGTACTGCTCTGGTCGCCATTTCCCTTCCCTTGAAGGTCTCGCACCCGGGCGAAAGCCCATTTTCATCATTACTAGGAAAAGTAGACATGAGCACAGGTACCGTCAAATGGTTCAACGACGCCAAAGGGTTCGGCTTTATCACCCCGGACAGCGGCGGCAAGGATCTCTTCGCGCACTTCTCGGCAATCCAGGACAGCGGATTCAAGACCCTGCGGGAAAACCAGAAGGTGTCGTTCGACGTCACGACCGGCCCCAAGGGCGAGCAAGCGGTGAACATCAAGCCGCTTTAAGAACCGCCCTCGGTGGACAAAAAGGCCCGGGCAACCGGGCTTTTTTTCGCCCTCCGCATACAGCAACCGACCCCTGGTCGCGGGATATCCGATCCCCGCCCATTGCGGCGGTTACCTGCGAATCCGCGAATAGACCCCCTCGCGTGGCACTGCGCAATGTAATTTGCAATCGGCGGTGAACGGGGCGGGGTGGAGTCACCCGCGGGCGGAACGGGGAAGCGAGGGCTTCCCCGTTTTTGTTGGAGGCTCCGGCGCTGCGCCGGGCCCGGCGGGGTTCCACGAGGAGGAGGAGGAAGCGGAACCACCGGCGTCGGACCCGGCGCAGCTCGGAACGCTGTGCGCCGGTGGGAGGCGGCGTTAGAAGATCAGGGGACGGCGGCTGCGGTCGACCTGGCGCTGGCGGCGCTCCAGGTCGGCATGGTCCGTCGCTTGGGCAAGGTATTCGTCCACCGGCTTGCGGTAGGCGCGCTCCACGGTCCGTTCCAGCCACACCAGGAAGCGCTCGATGAGCGCGCCGATTTCCAGCGCCCGCAGCTTGTGGGCCCGGCGCTCGATGGCAGCGAGATCCAGGGCCGACATTTCGGGGCTCTTGAACAGCGGCGCGGCTGCGGGCCGGGCCGGCCGATGAACGCCTGTGTACAAGGGTTCGCGCAGTAACATGTTAGACTCCTGACTCAGTTTTGTTGCGATGCACAACCAATATAGGGCGGGGGGAGCACCCTTTCAAATCGTATGTACGGATGCGTGCCATCAGAATTTCAGATGATATCTAACCTATTCATCCGGAAAACGAAAATTCCCCTACAATAGCGGAAAGTCGCCGGAAACCCCATGGAGTTGTACCAGATCAAGACCTTCGCCGCGGTGGCCGAGCTGGGGCACCTGACCCGGGCCGCCGAGCGCCTGCATTTGAGCCAGCCCGCCGTCAGCGCCCACGTGAAGGCGCTGGAGGACGAGCTGGGAGTCCGGCTGTTCGAGCGCACCTCGAGCGGCATGGTGCTCACCCATGCCGGGCGCGAGCTGCTCCGCCATGCGGATCGGGTGCTCGCCGCGGTGGAAAACCTGCGGCGGGCGGCGCGGGCGTTGAAGGGAGAGATCACGGCGCACCTGCGCATCGGCAGCGTGATCGACCCGGATTTCCTGCGGCTCGGGGATTTTCTGAGCCGCGCGGTGGAGCGCCATCCGGGCCTCGACCTGGAAGTGCACCATGAGGTGTCCGGCGCGGCGCTGGAGGCGGTGCGCGCGGGGGAACTGGACGCGAGCTTCTACTTCGGCGACATCGCCCACGCCGAGGTGAGCGGGCTCGCGCTCCGGGAGCTGGCGTACCGCGTCACCGCCCCCGCCGAGTGGGCCGACCGGGTGCGCGGCGCCGACTGGGCGCAGATCGCGGCGCAGCCGTGGATCCTGCCGCCCGCCATCAGCACCATGACCGGTCTCGCGCGGGCGCTGTTTGCCGAGCACGGCGTGGCGCCGGCGCGACTCATCGAGGCAGACAACGAGCTGGTGATCGCCAATCTCGTCGCCTCCGGCGTGGGGCTCTCCCTCATGCGCGAGGAAGTGGCGCTGGAGAAACAGCAGGCGGGCGAAGTCGTGGTCTGGGACAAGGTCCGGCCCCGCACCACGCTGTGGTTCATCCATCCGGCGAGCCGCGCCGACGACCCGCCGATCACGGCGCTGCTGGAGGTGCTGCGGGAAACCTGGGGGCTGCCCGCCGAAACCGCGACCGCGTAATCGTGATCCGCCCTCGCCGCAATATTCAACTCGCCGCTCTCTGGCAGACCGCCGCCCTGCTGATGGCGGCGGCGCTGGGGTTCCTGCCGGTTGCGGCAAGCGGCTCAGGACCGGCGGCGCACGCCCTGGCCATTGGAAGCTCCGGCGACCGCCACCCCTTGTCCGGGCACCTGCTTTATCTGGAGGACGCGGAGCGCCGGCTCACCGTCGAGGCCGTGGCGGCCCCCGCGACGGCGGCGCGCTTCCGCCCCGCCTCGTCCCCGGGCATCGACATCAACTTCGGCTATTCGGGTTCCGCCTTCTGGCTGGCGCTGCCGCTGCGGCTCGATGCGGACGCGCCATCGCAGTGGCTCCTCGAAGTGGGCTATCCTTCCCTCGACCGGGTGGAGGTCTACAGCCCGCGCCCGGGCGGCGGATTCGACCGGCAGGTCGCCGGCGACCTGCAGCCCTTCAGCCTGCGTCCCTTCCCCCACCGCAATCTGGTGTTTCCGCTGGCGCTCGCGCCCGGCGCCACGCAGACGGTCTACCTCCGGGTTGAGTCCGGCGGCAATCTCACCATTCCGGCCACCCTGTGGTGGCGCAAAGCCCTGCATCGCCATGACCAGCAGAGCTATGCGCTGCTCAGCCTCTACTACGGAGTCCTGGCCGCGCTGCTGATCTACAGCCTGCTGCTGTTCTTCTCGATCCGGGATCCGGTGTTCATCGCCTACGCCGCCTTCGTCGCCAGCATGGCGGTGGGACAGGCATCCATGAACGGCTTGGGCAACCAGTTCCTGTGGCCGGATTGGCCCCAGTGGGGCAACGTGGCACTGCCGTCGGGCATGTCCGCGACCGGTTTCTTCGGCGCCCTGTTCACCCGCCTGTTCCTGGGCACGCGGCAAGCGTTCCCGCGGCTCGACCGGGTGATCCTGGTTCTCGCCGCGGCATTCGCCTGCTCGGCGCTCTCGCCCGCCGCGCTGTCGTACCGGTTCGCGGCGATTTTCACCTCGATCACGGGCCTCGCGTTCTCCGCCGTCGCCGTGGCCGGGGGCGTGTATTGCCTTTCGAAGAACCATCCCGGCGCCCGCTATTTCCTCCTGGCGTGGACGGTGCTTCTGGCGGGCGTGGCGGTACTGGCCATGCGCAACATGGGCTGGCTGCCCACCACGGCGCTCACCCTGTACGCGATGCAGATCGGCTCGGCGCTGGAGATGATGCTGCTCGCGTTCGCGCTCGCCGACCGGGTCGCCGCGCTGCGTCGCGAAAAGGATCACGCCAACCAGGTGGCGCTCGATGCCAAGCAGGCGATGGTCGACGCCCTGCTCCGGTCGGAGCATGAGCTGGAGTCACGGGTGGCGGAGCGCACCCATGCCCTCGAAGCAGCCAACGTCCAGCTGCGCGAGAAGGAGCGGGAGCTCGAACACATGGCGCGCCACGATCCCCTGACCGGGCTCCCGAACCGCACCCTGCTCAACGACCGCATCGCCCGCGCCACCGCCCGGGCCCAGCGCTACAAGCGGGGCGCGGCGCTGCTGCTCATGGACCTGGACGGCTTCAAGGCGGTGAACGACGCGCATGGCCATGCGGTGGGCGATCAGCTGCTGGTCGCGGTGGCCCGCCGCCTTTCGGAAAATGTTCGGGAAGCGGACACCGTGGCGCGCTACGGCGGCGATGAATTCGTGGTGGTCCTGGAGGACTTGCACGAGTCGCAGGAAGCCGAGGCGGTGGCGGACAAGCTGGTGGCGGAGCTTGGCCGCCCGTTCGAGCTCGAGTCGGGCGCCGTACAGACGGGCGCGAGCATCGGCATCGCCCATCTTATCGAGGATGGCTCCGGACCCGAGCAGCTGCTCCGGCGCGCCGACGCGGCCATGTACGCGGCCAAGTCCGCGGGGCGCAGCTGCTCGCGGGTCGCTGCAGGCGCCTGAGCCCGCCTTGAACGGAGTCAGGCCCCGTTAGCGTCGGCCCGCCGTCCGGAAGCTCCGCGGAACAGGCACGCCATCAGGGTCAGGACGCCCAGCAGACCGCCCCATCCGACCTGTTCCCTGAGCGTCTGCGTCATATTCGCCTCCTTGCCGGAAGGGTTTCCCGCCGGGCCACGCGCCGAGAGGGACAAGAGCTCTCGGGACGCTTCCCACGATACCGGGGCGAGGTCCGGGGGAAAATCGGGAAATTCCCGGGAACGGCCAGGGAAATTCCCGAGGAGGCGCGGAGGAGGCATGCCGTGGGCCCCGGGAACCGGACCAACACCTGGGCCTCCCGTGGAGCCGACGCCTGCGCTTGAAATCCCACGACCCGGCTCCATGTACGAGCCATGGGGCGGCGGTTTGCCGCTCCCGACCTGCTACCGGAGCCGACGCCGCATGAAGATTCTCTACAACAGCCCGCACTACCAGGTGGTGGAATATTCCGCCGAGGCAGGCTTCGAGCTGCTGGACAAGGAAGCCGGATTCGGCGCCTTCATCCGCGGCGATGTGGCGGACCGGTTCCGGGAATCGCTGGAGATTGTAATCGCCAAGGAACCTTCGCCGGAGGAGTTCGAGGAATTCCTCGGCAACTTCCGGCCCTGGATGACCCAGAAGGTCGTGCTGCACTGAGGCACTGAGTCGACCGGTGCGTGGGACGCACCCTGCCCATTCGGCCATTCGGTGCCTGGGACACGCTGTACGCGGCACGCTCGGCGCTTTCGTAGGGTGCGCCCTGCGCACCGCTCCTGGCCACCGCGTCCGACAGGCTGCTAGAGGTACTCCGCGAACTTGGAGCCGGTCTGGCGCAAACGCTGGGTAAGGATTTTCACGATCTGCTCCAGGATTCTCACGCCGAGAGCCGGTCGCTCCTGGATGATCCGGTCCAGGCTGTCCCGCGTCAGCACTGCGAACGTGGTAGGCGAGGTCGTCACGCAGGTGGCGAAGCGCGGCTCGCCGTCGGCCATGGACATTTCCCCCAGCAGCGTCCCTGCGCCTACCACGGACGCGATGATCTTGCGCTGGTGATGGCTGTCCTCCTTGACGATGCGCACGCCCCCTTCCAGCAGCACCATCATGAAATCGCTGTGCTCGCCCTCCTCCACCAGGGCCACTCCCGGCGGCGCCTGGTAGACCTTCATGATCGCGGCCAGCGCCTCGATTTCCTCGCGGCTGCACTTCATGAACATCGGCAGCCGTTCGATCATCGCGTGGATCTGGTCCGAGAACCGGCCCTGGCCGTCGCTCAGACCTTTTATTCGCGCGTCGAAGTTCGCTTCCGCCATGGACAGCCCCCCGTTGTTCGTGCCGGCTATACTCTACGCCTGATCGGGGCTTCTGTGTCGCTCCGGGAGCGGGCGGATCAGGCGCGAGAACGGCCTGGGGAAGGCATGACGATGACTGCCAAGGCCAGCTAGACCGGCCGCTTGTTGGTCTGCCGGGCGCGTGCCTGAATGACAGCAAGCGCGCAGGAGGCAACACGACTCGGGACCGAATCGGAACGACTCGTCAGGATAATGGGCACCGTAGTCCCCAGCACGATACCCGCGCACTCGGCGCCAGCGAGGTAAACCAGCTGCTTGTAGATGATGTTCCCCGCCTCCAGGTTCGGCACGATCAGGATGTCGGGGCGACCCGCAACCGGCGATTGAATGTCCTTGTTTTTCGCCGAACGTTCGGAAATCGCGTTGTCGAATGCCAGGGGCCCGTCGAGGACCGCGCCCCTGATCTGCTTGCGGTCTGCCATTTTGCATAGGGCCGCAGCGTCCAGGGTTCCGGGTATGGCTGGATTGATCGTCTCTACCGCCGACAGGATCGCGACGTAGGGCCGCTCTATTCCTATGGCGTGGGCGAAATCGATCGCGTTCTGCACGATGTCGCGTTTGTCCTGAAGCCCCGGCGAAATGTTCACGACGCAATCCGTAACAAGCAGCGGCCGCGGCACGCTGGGGATATCGAGAACAAACACGTGGCTGATCCGGCGCCCCGCCCTCAATCCCTTTTCCCTCGAGAGCGCCGCACCCAGCAGCGCATCGGTATGCAGGCTGCCCTTCATGAGTGCCGCCGCAGTTCCCCTCCTGCACAGCTCGACCGCCGCCGCCGCCGCGGCTTCGGGGTCGTCCGCGCAATCCATGATGGCAAGCGACGCGGAATCAATGTCGAACTGCCCGACGATTCGCTCCACCCGTGCGCGCGGGCCCACCAGGATCGGCTCGATGAAACCCTCTTTCCACGCGGCCAGGGCGCCCTCGACGGCGGTGGCATCGCAAGGGTACGCCACCGCAACCGGCAGGGAACCCGAGGCACGGGCCGCATCCCGCAGGCGGCAGAGGTGGGGGCGATCCGACAGCAGGTCCTGGCCACGCTGCGTGGCACATTCTCGTTCTTCAACTAGCATGGCGAAGTCTCTTTCAGAATTCGAAGCGCGCTGAGCCTGGCGCAAACGGGCTGTCCGTCGCATGCTCTATTCCTTAATGATTTTCCCGACGACCGCGATCAAGGAAAACACGGTCCGCTTCCGGCAGGAAGGCGCCTAACGGATCGCGCCCCCTGGATCGGCTATGCCGCGTCGAGGAGTTTCAGCCGCTGGACCTTGCCCGAGGGGCCCTTGGGAAGCGCCGCCACGAGTTTGATGATCTTGGGAGTCTTGTATTGTCCGAGCTCGCTGCGGCAGAACTCCGCGAGATCCTGCTCGGAGCAGCGGCAATCAGGTTTCAATACCACGCAGGCCATGATCTCCTGCCCGTAGTTCTGGTCGGGAATCCCCACCGCCGCCGCTTCCAGCACCGCCGGATGCTTGAGCAGCGCCTCGTCGATCTCCCGCGGTGCGATGTTTTCGCCACCCTTGATGATGAGTTCCTTGAGCCGCCCCGTGACGAACACGAAACCGTCTGCATCCATATAGCCCAGATCACCGGTGTGCATCCAGCCGTCCCGCTCCAGGGTCCTGGCGGTGATATCGGCCGCTTTGTAATAGCCGGTCATCACGTTGTCGCCCCGCACCATGATCTCGCCCACCTCGCCTGCCGCAAGCCTCGCCCCCGTCTTGGGGTGGATGATCTTCGCCTCGTTGCCGAAGGCCTGCCCCGGGCTGCCGTACTTGCGCCGCGCCGGATCCAGCGGGTTGGAAAAGCACGGGGCCGCAGTCTCGGTCATGCCGAAGGTCTCGATCACGCCGATGCCGAATTTCTGCTCGAACTGCCGGTGCAGCGCCGGCGGCAGCGGCGCCGAGGCGGAACGTCCGAAGCGCAGCTGCGCGAGCCGCAGCCCGCTGCCGGCCGCGCGCGGGTCGGGACCGTTCAGCAGGTAGGCAATGATGGTAGGCACCACGTTGATCCAGGTGCAGCCGTGCTCCGATACCAGCTCCCAGAAGCCGGACACGCTGAAGCGGTGGGGCATCACCACGCTGCCCCCGTGCACCAGGGGCGCCACGGTGGTCACGATCTGGCCGTTGATGTGGTAGAGCGGGAGCGAACAGAGAACGCGGTCGTCCACGGTCAGCGCATGAGCGGCGCCGGTGTATTCGCCACCTGCAATCACGTTCCTGTGGGTGAGGATCACTCCCTTCGGCAGGCCGGTGGTGCCGGAGGTGTACATGAGCAGCGCGCCGTCCTCCTCATCCACGGTCCACGGGGGCAGTTCGGGAACGGCCTGCTCGTCGAAGACCTCCTCGGCGTCGGGGTCGATCATCAGCACGCGCACCGTGCGTCGCACCCGGGCCAGCGCCGCCTGCAGCCTTTCCGTGAATTCGTCCGCGCAAAATATCACCTGCACGTCGGAATGATCCATCACGTATTCCAGTTGCGAGGGCTGGGACAGCAGATTCACCGGCACCACCACGTAGCCGCCGTACATCACTCCCAGCAGCAGCCGCGCGGTCTGGTAGCCGTTGTGCATCATGAGCCCCACCTTGTCGCCCTTGCGCAGACCCTGGCCGCGCAGGAAGCGGGCCAGCGCGACGGATTTGGCCTGGAGTTTTCCGTAGGTCAGGACACGCCCGGTTTCGGGAGCGACGAGGTAGGTCGCGTCGGGCTGGGACGCCGCCCGCGAATCGATGTGGTGGCGCACCGTGCGCACGTCAGGCTCCATATTTCCTGCGGTAGGCCCCGAACAATTCCTCCTCGGTGGGCTCCACCGGCGGGATCGGCCGGGCGACGCGGGTGATGTTGAGGAAATGCCGGTAGTTCAAATTGTCGGAAATGCTGTTGCGGCCCCAGGTGCCGCAGCCCATGGAGAGCGAGAACGGCAGTCCGTTGTCGAAGCTCCCGCCATTGGCGATGCAGTGGGCCTGGTTCACGATCACCCGGCACACCGGCAGCTCCAGTCCGAGGCGCAGCACGTGCTCGTCGTTGCGGGTGTGAATGCCGATGGAGTGCCCAGCGCCCTGGTAGCGGTACACCGCCCGGGCGATGTCCATGGCGTGCTCGAAGCCGCGGGCGCGGTACACGGTCAGCACCGGCGAGAGTTTTTCTCCGGAGAACGGGTGGTCGGGCCCGGCGCCGTCATCCTCCACCATCAGGAATCGGGCCTCCCGCGCGCGCTCGATTCCGGCGAGCCTGGCGATCTCCGGTGCTGCCTTGGCGGTCACCGCCGCGGAGAGCTTCCGGTCCGGCCACATGACCGACTGGAGCCGCGCCTTCTCGGCGGCGGTGAGCATCACGCCGCCCTCGCGCTCCAGCGCCGCCACCGTCGGCGCGTACACGGCGTCGAGGATCACCACCGAATTTTCCGAGGAGCAGCTGGTGGCATTGTCGAAAATCTTGGAGCGCCGGATGTTGGCCGCCGCAGCGGCGAGGTCGGCGCTCTCCTCCACGATGGACACCACGTTGCCGGCGCCCACGCCGATGGCCGGCGTGCCGCTGGAATAGGCGGCGCGCACGTTGCTCTGGGAGCCGGTGACCACCACCAGGTCCACCTGGCGCATGAGCTCCAGCGTAAGCTCCTTGGTAACCGGAAGCGGAAGCATCTGCACCAGGTCCGGCGGCGCGCCCACCCGGCCAAGCTCCGCGTGAATGAACTCCAGCAGCTTCGCGCAGGTGCCCGCGCCCTTGGGGGAGGGGGCGAGGATCACGGCATTGCGCCCCTTGAGAGCGTTGATCGTCTTGTTGGCGGGGGTTGCCGCCGGGTTGGTGGAGGGCACCACCGCTCCGACCACCCCCACCGGCCGGGCAATTTCCACGATGCCCTGCTCCGGATATTCGGCGATCACGCCCACCGTTTTAGCGCCGCGCAGGTCCCGCAGCAGGCCCATGGTCTTGCGCCGGTTTTTGACGACTTTGTCAGCCACGTTGCCGAGCCCTGTGCTCTTGACCGCGAGCTCGGCGAGCGCGCGGTTGCGCTCGGGATGGACGATTGCCCAGCCGACCGCCGTGACCACTTCGTCCACCTGCTCTTGTGTGTACCTCTCGAAGACCTGCTGGGCGGCACGCGCCCGCTCCATCCGGTCAGCCACCAGATCCATCACGCCGTTCGCGCTCATAGCCGCTCCTGCTCGCATTCCAGCCGCGCAGCTCATGCCCGGGCCCCGCGCCGCGCGCGCATCTGATTGATCGCGGGCAGCACCAGGGCGATCGCGGTCAACATCATCACCAGCGCCGAGATCGGCCGGGTGAAAAACACGGTCCAGTCATTGCTGAAGCTGATCATGGAATTCATGAACGATTCCTCGGCCAGCGGCCCGAGTATGGCCCCGAGCACCAGCGGCGCAATCGGGAACTTGAGCTTTTCGAAGGCGTAGCCCACTCCGCCGAAGCCGATCATGAGCCAAAGGTCCGTCACGTTGTTGCGGATCGAGAGCGCGCCCACGAAGCACAGGATCATCACGAAGGCCGACACCACCGCCTCCGGGAAGTCCAGAATCTTCACCAGCGGCCGGATGGCGAAGAAGCCGAGCAGGCACATGAGCAGGATGCCGAGGAACACCGAGGCGAAGATAGTGTAGACCATGGGCCCGGAGGAGAGCAGCACTTGCGGCCCCGGCTGCACCCCGTGCAGCATGAACGCGCCCAGGATGACGGCGGTCGCCCCGCTGCCCGGAATGCCCAGCGCGAGCAACGGCACCAGAGCGCCGCCCACCGACGCGGTAGCCGCGGCCTGGGGCGCGACAATACCCTCCGGGACGCCCGAGCCCATCTCCTTCTTGCGCCTGCCGTACTGGGACTCGATGCCGTAGCACACAAACGAGGCGATGGTGGCGCCGGCCCCGGGGACGATGCCGATAATGTTGCCGAGGATCGTGCTGCGCAGAAACGTGCCTTTCAGCGCGCCGATCTCCTTCATGCTCGGCAGCTCGGTGCGGGCGTTTTCCACCTTGCCGATGGGCTTGCTGGCGAAGCCCCGTTCGAGCCGGAGCAGCACCTCGCCCACCCCGTACGCGCCCACCATCACCACCAGGAACTCGATGCCGTCGGCGAGCAGCGGCATGCCGAAGGTGTAGCGGTGGCTGCCATAGATGGCATCAACCCCCACGGTCCCGATCATGAGCCCCAGGAACAGGCTGATGAGCGCGTTGGCCAGCGAGCCGCGGCCAAGGGCGATCACGCTCGCCAGGCCGAACAGCACGATGGCGAAGTACTCGGGCGAGGAAAAGCGCAGGGCGAAGGTCGCCATGGGCTGGGTCAACAGCACCATGATGACGGCTGAAAGCAGGCCGCCGCCGAGGGCCGCCACCAGGGTCCAGCCCAGCGCCTTGGCCGGCTGTCCGCGCCGCGCCATGGCGTAACCGTCCCATAGCAGCGGCACGTGGATGGGCTCGCCCGGGATGCGGAACAGGATCGAGGTGAACGCCCCGCCGTAAGTGCCCGATATGTACATGGCGGTGAGCAGCACCACCGAGGCAGTCACGTCCATCTTGTAGGTGAAGGGCAGCACCAGGATCACCCCCATTACCAGGGTCAGCCCCGGCAGCACGCCCACCAGCAGGCCGACCACGATGCCTGCTGCGAGCATGGCGAAGGTGGCCGGGGTGAAGCAGTTTGCCAGTCCGGCCCCAAGTTGCGTAAGTATTTCAATCATGGCAGCGACTCCGCATCAGGCTCGCTCAGCGCACGCCGAGCAGGTTCATTACCAGCTGCGTGACCTGGGCAAACGGCTCCTCGCCGCGCGGCAGCGACACGTATACCAGCTTCAGGAAGACGGCGGCGAAGGCGAAGGTGCCGGCGAGGCTCGCGATCCAGATCACCAGATGGTTGCGGTAGCGGCCGAAGTACATGAACGCGACGAGATAGCCGAAGGTCGCCAGCACGAACCCCAGCACCGACACCAGCACGGCGTAAGCCAGGGTGAGGCCTGCACCGGCAGCCAGCAGAGCGGGATACTCCTTTGGCGGCGCCTCGGCCTCGATCTGATCGTGGTCGAGGGCCTCGGCGATGCCGCTGACCTCGGCCGCGTCCTCCTTCCTCAGTAACGCGCGGCCGATTTCGTAGAGACATGTCAGAGCGGCCAGCGCCAGGCACAGCTTGGGCCAGAAATCGGGACCGAGCTGGGCGTGCCTCGGGGTGTAGTCGATTTGCCCCGCCAGCCCATACAGGGCGGCGGTGACAACCAGCACCACGGCATAGGGGCCGGCTTTCTTCAGCTTGTTCGTGTCCATGAGCTTCAGGCTCCGTTTCGGAACAAGGGAAGCGGGGATCGGCGACGACGGCATGACCTTCTCCTTGTGTCGTTCGGGACGCGGGCTTCAGCGCTTGGGCGCCGCCCGCTTCATGTCATCGAGCTGCGCCTGGACGAAGGCCGCCCCCTGCGAGCTGTCCAGGAAGCTGTCGCTGTGGGCGAACTGCTCCTGAAGGAAGCTCCTGTACTCGCCGCTCGCCGCCACCTTGGCCAGCGCGCCGGAGAGCGCCTTGATGCGCTCGGGGGGTGTGCCCGCGCGCACCACGATCGAGCGGAACTGCGGCAGAGCGATGTCATAGCCCAGCTCCTGGGAGCTCGGCACATCCCTGAACGCCGGGTAGCGTTCCTTGCCGAACACGATGATCGGGCGCATCTGGTTGCTCTTCAGGAACTGCGCCACGTCTCCCGCCTGTTCATAGAGGGCGTCCACGTGCCCGCCCAGCACCGACACATAGCGCTCGCCCGGCTTGGCGTAGGGCACCTGGGTCACTTTGATCCCCTTGGCTTCCAGGTAGCTCAGAGTGAAGTCATCCACGCTCCCGAAGCCGAGGGTGGCCACCTTGAGCTTGCCGGGATTGGCCTTGGCCTCGCGCTCGAAGTCCGCCCAGGTCTTGAACCTGCTGTCCTTGGCGACGAACAAAAAGGACGGGGCCTTGATCATGACCGCCACCGGAACGACGTCGCTGATGCTCCAGCGCGCATTCGGCGCGGCCAGCAGGGCATGGGAGTCGGCGATATAGACGGCCATGGCGTAGCCATCGGGAGGCGCCGCCAACAGCTTGGCCATGCCGGTGCCGCCTGTGGCTCCGGGCACGTTGACCACGGGGAACGAGGTCTTGAGCTCGGCTTCCAGGAGCTTGCCGGTGAGGCGCGCAAGCTGGTCTGCGCCCCCTCCGGGACCCCACGGGACAATGAATTCGACCGGGCGGGACGGATATTTTTCCTGGGCCAGCGCGGTTCCGATGGACCCTGCCAGCAGGGTGGTTGCGGCCGCAATAGCGGCGCCAAAGCGTACAAGCCGGGCTTCCATACACTCCTCCTTCATCCTCAACAGTTGGTGGATACGGCGCCGCGTGTCGTTATTGGGTCGGCTCCGTTCATATTGCCTTCAGGCGGCGCCGCGAGGCGACCGCCCTTGCTGCCTAAATATAGTCCTGGTATTTCGCCAGGAAGCGCACCGGTTTCGACAGGGCGTCGCGCCGGAACGGATCGCCCAGTTCACGGGTGACCATCATCTCCAGGATGGTGGTCTTGCCCTCCCGCTGCGCCGCGCAGGCGGCGGCCAGCGCCGGGCCCACGTCGGAGAGCTTGTCGATTACCCGGCCTTCCGCTCCCATGGCCCGGGCAATCGCTGCAAAGCTCGGGTTTACGAGGTCGGTGCCGACGAAGCGGCGGCTGTAAAAATCCACCTGGTTCTTCTTCTCCGCGCCCCATTGCCGGTTGTTGAACACCACCGTGGTGACCGGGATATTGTCCCGCACGCAGGTCAGGATTTCGCCGAAGCTCATGCCCCAGGCCCCGTCCCCCACGTAGGCAACGGCCGGCCGGTCCGGGGCGGCCAGCTTGGCGCCGATGACGGTGGGAAAGGCATAGCCGCAATTGCCGAAGCTCATGGCGGCAAACATGCTTCGCGGGCGATCGAAGCGCAGGTAGCTGTTGGCGACCGAGCAGATATTGCCGATGTCGGTGGACACCATGGCGTCGCGCGGCATCGCCTGCTCCAGCTCGCGCAGCATCTGGCGCGGGTGCATTTCCTTGGCGTTGCGTGCCACTTCGAGGGAATAGGGATCGCGCTCGTGCGCCCACTCGGCGAGTTCCTTCTCCCAGGCCTCCTTCTCCTTGCGGATTTCCGCCAGACGGCCGTCCTTGTTGGCTTGCCCGGCGAGGGCCCGTCCCTTGAGGCGCGCGGTCAGGGCCGCGGCGGCGGCCTTCGCATCGCCGCAGATGCCCACGGTGATTTTCTTCACCAGGCCCAGCATCCGGGGGTCTGCATCCACCTGGATGATCCTGGCATCCTTGGGCCAGTAGTCGAGGCCGTGCTGGGGCAGGGTGCCGAACGGCCCCAGGCGGGTGCCCAGCGCCAGCACCACGTCGGCCCGGGAGATGAGTTTCATGCCCGCCTTCGATCCCTGATAACCCAGCGCGCCGCACCACAGGGGATGGCCGGCGGGGAAGGAGTCGTTGTGGAGGTAGCTGTTCACCACCGGCGCGCCGAGCAGCTCCGCCAGGGCGACGCAGGCGTTGACGCCCTCGCCCATGATGACGCCGCCGCCCGCTATGATGACCGGGAACCGGGCCGAGGCGAGCAGATCGGCGGCTTCGTTCACGCTTCTCTCGCCGCCGGCGCCGCGCTCGACGACAATCGGCTGCGGGATCTCGAATTCGTAGTCCCCGTAGAAGTAGTCGCGGGGGATGTTGAGCTGGGCCGGCGCCATCTCCAGCATCGCCCGGTCGAAGCAGCGGCCCGCGATCTCGGCCATGCGGCGCGGGTTGTTCACGTGCCCCTGGTATTTGGTGATCCTGGAGAAGATCGGCAGCTGGTCGGTTTCCTGGAACCCGCCCAGGCCCATGGTCATGGTGCCGGCCTCGGGGGTGATCACCACCACCGGGCTGTGGGCCCAGTAGGCCGCGGCCACCGCGGTGACGAAGTTGGTGATCCCGGGCCCGTTCTGGGCAATGCATACGCCATGGCGCCCGGAGACCCGGGAGTAACCATCGGCCATATGGCCGGCGCCCTGCTCGTGCACCACCGGAACGTAGCGGATGCCCGCCGCCGGGAACAGATCGAGGGCGTCCATGCAGGCCGAACCGACGATGCCGAACACGTGCTTCACGCCATTGGCCACCAGCGTCTCCACAAACGCCTCGCTGGGCGTCATACGCGTCTTGCCGCTCACCATCGTCCGTTGGATTACCGCTTCGTTGCCCATGGGGCCTCCAAAAATGTTATAAAATGAAACCATATGTTTCGTTTTTTATTGATATCATACATCCATAGCAAAAGCAAGCGGCATTGCAACAATTGGTTTCATTTTCTAGAATAAAGCCATGGCCAAGAAATCCGAGTCCAGTTCCGCGACCCTCCGCGCCTTCCTGATCCTGGAGCACATCGTCGGCGCGGACCGTCCGGTATCGATGACCGAAGTAATGGACCGGGTCGGGCTGCCCAAGCCCACCGTGTACCGCATCCTCACCCTGCTGGAGGCCGCCGGGCTGCTGGTGCGCGAGCCGGACGGCAAGAGCTACACCGTCGGCCCGCGGCTGGCCCGCTTCGGTCTCGCCGTCATGATGAACGGCACGGTGCGGGCCCAGCGTCACGCCATCCTTCAGCGGCTGGTGGACGAGGTTGGCGAGACCTGCAATCTCACCATGCAGGACGGCGGCGAAGTGGTTTACCTGGACCGGGTGGACTCGCCCTGGCCCCTGCGCATCGATCTCAAGCCGGGCTCCCGGGTTCCCCTCCACGCCAGCGCCAGCGGCAAGCTGTTTCTGGCACGGCTTCCGCGGGGCCGGCGCCGCGCCCTGCTGGCAAACCTGGCGCTGACCCGCTTCACCGATAACACCATCACCGACGCCGGGCTGCTGGAGGCCGAGCTGGACCGGGTCCGTAACCATCAGGTGGCGGTGGACAACGAAGAATATCTGGCGGGACTGGTGTGCGTGGCGGTCCCGGTGCTCGGCCGGGACGAACGCGTACTTGCTTCCCTGGCGGTACAGGCTCCGGTGGCGCGCCTTTCGGTCACCCGCGCCATGGATCATGTGCCCGCGCTGCGCCGCGCTGCGCAGGCGATGGCGGCCACCTTCGATCAGCCGGAAACGGGCACGGGTATGGCAGGTCCGGCCGGAGCGCGCGAGGCGAAGCCTTCGGAATCCCGGCGCCGGCGCGCCGATCCCGCCAGCGCGTGAGACGCATTGCCGGAATCCGGACTTCCTCCGATGCGTACCCTCCTCCTCGCTTTCGTTATTGTCGCCCTCGCCGGCTGCGCCCCGGTTGAACCGCGCGCCCTGAAGCCCGTGCACTATGCCTGCGAGGACGGACGCGCCTTCAGCGTGACCTACGATTCCGAGGGCGAGAGCGCGATCATCGAGATCGAGCGCATGCGCTTTGCGCTGATCCGGGAGCCTTCCGCTTCGGGCGCCGCCTATACCTGCGAGGTCCTCACGCTCCGCACCAAGGGCCGCGACGCGATGGTGGAAATGGAAGGCCGCAAGTCCTATACCGGCTGCCGCGAGCTGCAGCGCTAGCTTGGCCCGGCCGATGTTTTCATATCCGCCGCGCGATCCTGCGCGCCCAACTTTGATGCAAAAGGGCGGCGCGGCGCACGGTTTTGGTGCCGACACCGTCGCGATCACCGCCTCCCCGCGGATCGCGGTCCCAGACTAACCCCTTGTCTATTAGCGGCAATACCGCGCCGGCCGCAACCTGGCACGACCGTCGCTAGGTTCTTTGTGCTGTCATCAAACGGGCAGCGCTCATCCAACGACACATCTCTAGGGGACCACAACATGCGACGCCGGAAATTTCTGAAGGCACTCACGCTTGCAGCATCGCTATCCGCCATCGGCCTGACGGTGAACGCGCAGGCCGCCGAAACCATCAAGGTCGGCATCCTGCATTCGCTCTCGGGCACCATGGCCATCTCCGAAACCACCCTCAAGGACACGGCGCTGATGGCGATCGAGGAAATCAACGCCAACGGCGGCGTCCTGGGCAAGAAGCTCGAGCCGGTGGTGGTGGATCCCGCCTCCAACTGGCCGCTGTTCGCGGAAAAGGCCCGCCAGCTCATCACCCAGGACAAGGTCGCGGCCGTGTTCGGCTGCTGGACGTCGGTGTCGCGCAAGTCCGTGCTGCCGGTGTTCAAGGAGTTGAACGGCCTGCTGTTCTACCCGGTGCAGTACGAGGGCGAAGAGCTGGAGAAGAACGTGTTCTACACCGGGGCCGCGCCAAACCAGCAGGCCATCCCCGCCGTCGAGTACCTGATGAGCAAGGAAGGCGGCGGCGCCAAGCGCTTCTTCCTGCTCGGCACCGACTACGTGTATCCGCGCACCACCAACAAGATCCTGCGGGCGTTCCTCAAGTCCAAGGGCGTCGCCGAGAAGGACATCGAGGAGGTGTACACGCCGTTCGGTCACAGCGACTATCAGACCATTGTCGCCAACATCAAGAAGTTCGCCGGCGGCGGCAAGACCGCGGTGATCTCCACCATCAACGGCGATTCCAACGTGCCGTTCTACAAGGAGCTCGGCAACGCCGGCCTCAAGGCGACCGAAGTGCCGGTGGTGGCGTTCTCGGTGGGCGAAGAGGAGCTGCGCGGCGTTGACACCAAGCCCCTGGTCGGGCACCTGGCCGCGTGGAACTACTTCCAGTCGGTCAAGGCCAAGGAGAACGACGCGTTCGTCAAGAAGTGGAAGGAGTACGCCAAGAAGAAAAAGCTGCCCAACGCCGACAAGGCAGTGACCAACGACCCCATGGAGGCCACTTATGTCGGCATCTATATGTGGAAGCAGGCGGTCGAGAAGGCCAAGTCCACCGACGTGGACAAGGTGATCGCGGCCATGGGCGGGCAGACCTTCAAGGCGCCTTCCGGCTTCACGCTGACGATGGACCCGACCAACCATCACCTGCACAAACCGGTCTACATCGGCGAAGTGAAGGCGGACGGCCAGTTCAACATCGTGTGGAAGACCAAGGGCCCGGTCCGCGCCCAGCCCTGGAGCCCGTTCATCGCCGGCAACGAAGGCAAGCAGAAACTCTAAGCTGAAACAAATGTAGCGCAAACTGCCGGGCTGCGCGGCCAGAGCGCAGCCCGGCTTTTTTGAAAGGCCTTTCGACTGATGAAGCTGCTGGCCGCCGTGATGCTGGCCTGGGCATTGCTCGCGCCGCGATTCGCCGCGGCCGCGCTCGACGCTCCAACCGTGAACCGGCTCGCCGCCGAGGACACCGACGAGAAGATCCAGGCCATTGCCCGGATCGCCGAGTCGGCCGAGCCGCAGGCTCTCGCCGTGCTGCAGGCCCTCGCCGACGACGTGCTCTATGTCCTGGCGGACGGCCGGGTGGCGATTTTCGCCGGCGAGCGGATGCATGACGCGGCCACCGGGGTCGAGATCACGCCGGTGCCAGAGAGCCGCGACGCCATCGCCATCAATAACCGGGTGCGCCGCGAGATCAACACCGCCATCGCCGCGCTCAAGCTCACGGCGCCGGAGCGCGCCATCCGGCTCGCCTCCGCCAGGGAGCTGCAGAACAGCGCGGAGCCGGAGCTTCTGCCCCTCATCAAGCGCGCGCTGGAGAAGGAAGCCGATCCCGAAATCCGCGCCATCCTGGCCCTTACCGAGGCCTCCGCCAGCCTGAAGAGCGGCGACCCCGCGGTGCGGCTCGCCGCCGTCAGGACCCTCGCCGCCAGCGACAATCCGGGCGTCAAGCTGCTCCTCAGCACCATGCTGGAAAAAACCGGGGACGGAAATTTCAACGAGCCCGATGCCAAAGTGCGCGATGAGATCCGCGCCGCCCTCAAGGAAATCGACGCCCGGCTCTCCAAGCTCGAATCCGTCGGCAACCTGTTCTACGGCCTGTCGCTCGGCAGCGTGCTGCTGCTGGCGGCGCTCGGGCTCGCCATCACTTTCGGCCTGATGGGGATCATCAACATGGCCCACGGCGAGCTGCTGATGATCGGCGCCTACGCCACCTACTCGGTGCAGCAGGCCTTCAAGGCCTGGCTGCCCGCCCACGTCGACTGGTATCTCGCGGCGGCGGTCCCGTCCGCGTTCCTCGCCGCGGCGGCGATCGGAATGGTGCTCGAGCGCAGCGTGATCCGCTGGCTCTACGGCCGGCCGCTGGAGACGCTGCTCGCCACCTGGGGCATCAGCCTGCTCCTCATCCAGACGGTGCGCACCCTCTACGGCGCGCAGAACGTGGAAGTCGCCAACCCCGGCTGGATGTCGGGCGGCATCGCCCTCGCCGGCGGCCTGGTGCTGCCCTGGAACCGGATTTTCATCATTGTCTTCGCCGCCCTGGTGCTGGCGCTGGTGTGGCTCATGCTCAACCGCACCCGCCTCGGGCTGTTCGTGCGCGCCGTCACCCAGAACCGCGCCATGGCCGACTGCCTCGGCGTGCCCACGCGCCGGGTGGACACCCTCACCTTCGGCGTCGGCAGCGGCATCGCCGGGCTGGGCGGCGTGGCGCTGTCCCAGATCGGCAATGTCGGCCCCGAGCTGGGCCAGCAGTACATCGTGGACTCCTTCATGGTGGTGGTGCTGGGCGGGGTCGGGCAGCTCGCGGGCACCATCATCGCCGCCATCGGCCTCGGGGAAGTGAACAAGTTTCTCGAGCCCTATGCGGGGGCGGTGCTGGCCAAGATCGCCGTGCTGGTATTCATCATCCTGTTCATCCAGAAGCGGCCCCAGGGCCTGTTCGCCCTCAAGGGCCGGAGCGCCGAGGCATGACCCCCTTCACCCGCGCCCTGGTGGGCCTGTACACGGCGCGCCGCTGGGCCGCGATCGGCGCACTGATGGCCCTGCTGCTGGTGGCGATGCCGGTGGCGCACCTGGCGCTGCCGGCGGACCATCCGCTGCACCTCTCGGCGTTCTGGATCAACCTGGCGGGCAAGATCATGTGCTACGCCATGGTGGCCATCGCCCTCGATCTCATCTGGGGCTACACCGGAATCCTGTCCCTCGGCCACGGGCTGTTCTTCGCGCTGGGCGGCTACGCCCACGGCATGTACCTGATGCGCGCCATCGGCCGCGACGGGGTCTACCAGAGCAACCTGCCCGACTTCATGGTATTCCTCGACTGGAAGGAGTATCCCTGGTACTGGTCGTTCACCGAGCACTGGTGGTACGCGATGCTGCTGGTGGTGCTGGTTCCGGGGCTGCTGGCCTTCGTCTTCGGCTACTTCGCGTTCCGCTCGCGCATCAAGGGGGTGTACTTCTCGATCATCACCCAGGCCCTCACTTTCGCCGCCATGCTGCTGTTCTTCCGCAACAACCTCGGGTTCGGCGGCAACAACGGGTTCACCGACTTCAAGCGCGTCCTGGGATACACCATCACCGCTCCCGAAACCAAGACCGCGCTGTTCATGATCACCGCGACGGCGCTGCTCGCCGCATTGCTCGCCTGCCGCTACATCGTCACCTGCAAGCTGGGACGGGTGCTCGCCGCCATCCGCGACAGCGAATCGCGCCTCATGTTCTGCGGCTACAACCCGCTGTGGTTCAAGCTGTTCGTGTGGACCTTCTCCGCCGTCCTCTGCGGCATCGCCGGAGCGCTCTACGTGCCCCAGGTCGGCATCATCAACCCGAGCGAGATGTCGCCCGCCAATTCCATCGAGGCGGCGATCTGGGTCGCCGTGGGCGGGCGCGGGACGCTTTCGGGCGCGATCCTGGGGGCGGTCGCGGTGAACGGCGCCAAGAGCTGGTTCACCAATGTCTTTCCCGAATACTGGCTTTACGCCCTGGGGCTGGTGTTCATCCTGGTGACGCTGTTCCTGCCGCGGGGCATCGTCGGGCTGCTGGGCGGGCGCAGGCCGTCATGAGCGAACTGGTGGAAGAGCGCACGCAGGGCGGCGGCTGGGAGGACCTGGCGAGCTACGGGCGCGTGCTCGCCCCGGGCGAGGTGGACGTCTCCCACGGCGCCATCCTCTACCTCGAGGACATCACGGTGAGCTTCGACGGCTTCAAGGCCCTGAACCGGCTCTCCCTCGACATCAGCGCCGGGGAGCTGCGCTGCATCATCGGGCCCAACGGCGCCGGCAAGACCACCATGATGGACGTCATCACCGGCAAGACGCGCCCGGACTCGGGCAGCGCCTTCTTCGGCCAGAGCCTGGACCTTACGCGCATGACCGAGGCCGAGATCGCCCACGCCGGCATCGGGCGCAAGTTCCAGAAGCCCACGGTGTTCGAGAACCACACGGTGTTCGAGAACCTGGAGCTGGCCCTGAAATGCGACAAGCGGGTGAGGCCCACGCTGTTGGCGCGGCTCAACGCCGCCCAGCGCGAGGCGATCGCCGAGGTGCTGGAGACGATCCAGCTCACCGACCAGGCCGGCCGGCCGGCCGGCCTGCTGTCCCACGGGCAGAAGCAGTGGCTGGAGATCGGCATGCTGCTGATCCAGGAGCCGAAGCTGCTGCTGCTCGACGAGCCGGTGGCCGGCATGACCGATGCAGAGACCGACCACACCGCCGAGCTCCTGCTGCAGCTCGCGGGCCGGCACTCGGTGATCGTGGTCGAGCACGACATGGATTTTGTCGCCCGCATCGCGCGCAAGGTCACGGTGCTGCACGAGGGCAGCGTCCTCGCCGAGGGCGACATGGCCGCGATTCAGAACAACGAGCGGGTGATCGAGGTCTACCTCGGGCGCTAATATGCTGACGGTCGAGCAGCTCAACCAGTACTACGGCGGCAGCCACACCCTGCGCGACGTGTCCTTCGAGGCCCCGGCCGGCAAGTGCACGGCGCTGCTCGGGCGCAACGGGGTGGGCAAGAGCACGCTGCTCAAATGCATCATGGGCCTGCTGCCGGTGGCCCGGGGCCGGGTGGGCTTCGCCGGACGCGACATCGCGCGGCTCGCGCCCAGCCAGCGCGCGGCCCTGGGCCTGGGCTACGTGCCCCAGGGGCGCG
This sequence comes from Betaproteobacteria bacterium, assembly GCA_016183615.1. Taxonomy (GTDB): domain Bacteria; phylum Pseudomonadota; class Gammaproteobacteria; order Burkholderiales; family UBA6910; genus JACPEG01. The sequence continues at coordinate 18,835 of JACPEG010000030.1, read as the reverse complement.
AAATCTTCGCCCGGCTCACGGTCGAGGAGAACCTGCTGATGGGGATGGCCGCCAAGCCGCGCGCTCTGGCCGGGTCGGTGCCGGGCTACGTGTTCGAGATGTTTCCGGTGCTGAAGGAAATGCTGCGCCGCCGCGGCGGCGACCTGTCGGGGGGCCAGCAGCAGCAGCTCGCCATCGCGCGGGCGCTGGTCTCGGAGCCCAGGCTGCTGATCCTCGACGAGCCGACGGAAGGCATTCAGCCCTCCATCATCAAGGACATCGAGCGCGCGATCCGCAGCCTCCTGGCCCGCGGCGATATGGCGATTCTGCTGGTCGAGCAGTATTATGATTTCGCCAGGTCGCTCGCCGACCGCTACGTGGTGATGTCGCGGGGCGAGGTGGTGGCGAGCGGATTGGGCGCCAGCATGGACAGCGACAACGTGCGGCGCTTCCTCGCCGTTTGACGCGCCGGCCGGCGTGGCCGGAATCGCAGGAGCCGTATCCGTTGGACTCATCGAGCGCCGCGCTCGCGCGTGCGGCAGAAACCGGGCCCCAGGCCTGGCACGCCAGGCTGACGCTGGCCTGCGCGCGGCGGGCCGGCCGCAGCGCTCTCGTCGCCCGCGCCCACGAAGGACCGCTGGCGGTGCAGAAACCCCTCTACCCGGAGGGCCCGGAGGTGTGCCACGTGATCGTCGTGCATCCGCCGGGGGGCATCGCCGGCGGCGACCGGCTGGACATCGATATCGCGCTGGAGGCGCGGGCCCGGATGCTGGTGACCACGCCCGGCGCGGCCAAGTGGTACAAGGCGAACGGCCGCGAGGCGGCGCAGCGGGTGCGCCTGCGGCTCGGCCCCGGCGGCCTGCTCGAGTGGCTGCCCCAGGAGACCATTCTGTTCGACGCCGCGCGGGCGCGGATCGAGACCGAGATCGAGCTGGCGCAGGAGTCCTGCTACCTGGGCTGGGAAATCTGCTGTTTCGGCCGCGTTGCTTCCGGCGAGCGCTTCGGACTCGGCCACCTGCGCCAAGTAACCGCGATCCGCGCCGATGGCCGCCTGATCTGGAACGAGCGCTCCCGGCTCGATGCGGCGGATCGCCTGTTCGGGTCTGCGCTGGGGCTGGCGGGGCTGCCGGTGGCCGGGACGCTGGTGGCGGCGGGCCGGCTGCCGGACGCGGCGGTGCTCGATCGCTGCCGCGCCATTGCGGCGCGTTTCTGCGAAGGCGCGAGCCGCGCCGCGGTCAGCCTGCTGCCCGAGGTGTTTGTGGCGCGCTACCTCGGAACCTCGGGCGAGCATTGCCGGGCGCTTTTTTCCGCCCTGTGGGTGGAGTTGCGGCCCGGGCTCGCCGGACGGCCGGCAACGCCGCCGCGCATCTGGAGCACATGAAGGGAAACCGATGGAACTCACCCCCAGGGAAAAGGACAAGCTTCTCATCTTCACCGCGGCGCTGCTCGCCGAGCGGCGCCGGGCCCGCGGCCTGAAGCTGAACTACCCGGAGGCGGTCGCCCTGATCAGCGCCGCCATCATGGAAGGCGCCCGCGACGGCAGGAGCGTCGCCGAGCTCATGAGTTACGGCGCCACGCTGCTCAAGCGCGAAGAGGTCATGGAGGGCGTCGCCGAGATGATCCCCGAGATCCAGGTGGAAGCCACCTTTCCCGACGGTTCCAAGCTCGTCACCGTGCACCATCCCATCGTATAGGAGGCGAGATGATCCCGGGCGAAGTCAGGGTGAAGGACGGCGAGATTGCCCTCAACGCGGGGCGCAAGACCATCACGCTCAGGGTGGCGAACCGGGGCGACCGCCCGATCCAGGTGGGTTCCCACTACCACTTTTACGAAACCAACGGCGCGCTGGAATTCGACCGCGAGGCCGCGCGCGGCTTCCGCCTCAACATCGCCGCCGGCACCGCGGTGCGTTTCGAGCCCGGGCAGACCCGTACCGTGGAACTGGTGGTGCTGGCCGGGGCGCGCCGGGTCTACGGCTTCCAGGGGAAAGTGATGGGCGCCCTTAGGGGCAAGGCGGCAAAGACGAAGAAGCGGGGGAAGAAATGAGCCTCAAGATCGGCCGCCAGGCCTACTCGGAAATGTTCGGCCCGACCACGGGCGACCGCGTGCGGCTCGCCGACACCGAGCTGTGGATCGAGGTGGAGAAGGATTACACGGTCTACGGCGAGGAGGTGAAGTTCGGCGGCGGCAAGGTGATCCGCGACGGCATGGGCCAGGGGCAGCTTCCCGCGGCGAAAGTGATGGACACGGTGATCACCAATGCGCTGATCGTCGACCACTGGGGCATCGTCAAGGCCGACATCGGAATCAGGGGCGGGCGCATTGCCGCCATCGGCAAGGCCGGCAACCCGGATATCCAGCCCGGCGTCACCATGGCGATCGGCGGGGCCACCGAGATCATCGCCGGCGAGGGCCTGATCGTGACCGCCGGCGGGCTCGACGTGCACATCCACTTCATCTGCCCGCAGCAGATCGAGGAAGCGCTGATGAGCGGGGTCACCACCATGATCGGCGGCGGCACCGGCCCCGCCGCGGGTACCAACGCCACCACCTGCACCCCCGGGCCCTGGCACATATCGCGCATGCTGCAGGCCGCGGACGATTTCGCCATGAACCTGGGTTTTCTCGGCAAGGGCAACGTGAGCCTGCCCGGCCCCCTCGTCGAGCAGGTCGCTGCCGGCGCCATGGGCCTCAAGCTCCACGAGGACTGGGGAACCACCCCGGCGGCGATCGACAACTGCCTCGCCGTCGCCGACCGCATGGACGTGCAGGTGGCGATCCACACCGACACCCTGAACGAGTCCGGCTTCGTCGAGACCACACTCGCCGCCTTCAAGGGGCGCACCATCCACACCTTTCACACCGAGGGCGCGGGCGGCGGCCACGCCCCGGACATCATCCGCGCCGTGGGCGAAGCGAACGTCCTGCCGTCCTCGACCAACCCGACGCGCCCGTTCACGGTCAATACCCTCGACGAGCACCTCGACATGCTGATGGTGTGCCACCATCTCGACGCCAACATCGCCGAGGACGTGGCGTTCGCCGAATCGCGCATCCGCCGCGAAACCATCGCCGCCGAGGACATCCTGCACGACCTCGGCGCCTTTTCCATGATGTCCTCCGATTCCCAGGCCATGGGCCGGGTGGGCGAAGTCATCGTCCGCACCTGGCAGACCGCCCACAAAATGAAGTTGCAGCGCGGTACGCTCAGGCAGGACCGGGCGGGCCACGACAACTTCCGCGTCAAGCGCTACCTCGCCAAGTACACCATCAACCCGGCCCTCACCCACGGCATTGCCCACGTCGTGGGCTCGGTGGAAGTGGGCAAGCTCGCGGACCTGGTGCTGTGGAAGCCGGCCTTCTTCGGCGTCAAGCCGGCGATGATCCTGAAGGGTGGCATGATTGCCGCGGCGCCCATGGGCGATCCCAATGCCTCGATCCCGACGCCGCAGCCGGTGCACTACCGCCCCATGTTCGGCGCGTTCGGCGGCGCGCGCCACGCTTGCTCCGTCTCCTTCCTGTCCGCGGCGGCGCTGAAGGCCGGCGTGGCGAAAAAGCTCGGGCTCCGGAAACCGGTGGTCGCGGTGAAGGGAACGCGCCGGCTGGGCAAGAAGGACATGATCCACAACGGGGCGACGCCGAAGATCCAGGTCGACCCGGAAACCTACCAGGTGCGCGCCGACGGCGAGCTGCTGTGGTGCGAGCCGGCTGCGGTGCTGCCCATGGCGCAGCGCTATTTCCTGTTCTGACATGCTGACCCTGAGCGAGCGCTGCCCGCCTGCCGGCGCACCCTACGGCACGCTGGTGCTGCCCTACGACGGCCGCAGCCGCAGCCGCCTGCGCGTGCGCCTCGCTTCCGGCGAGGAAGTGGCGCTGTTCCTGCCCCGGGGCACGGTCCTTGCCGACGGCGACCACCTGCGCGGCGAAGACGGCCGGGTGGTAAGGGTGGTGGCGGCGGCGGAACAGGTCTACCGCGTCGAGTGCCATGACGCTGTCCAGTTCGCGCGCTGCGCCTTCCATCTCGGGAATCGCCATACCCCGGTCCAGCTCCTGGGCGCAGCCGGGGGCCACCACACCCTGCGCATCCTGGAGGATCCGGTGCTGAAGGCCATGCTGGAGGGCCTAGGCGCCCACGTGGAACGGGAGATGGCCCCGTTCCAGCCCGAGGCCGGCGCCTACGGCGGCGGCCACCATCACCACGACGACGCGGCCCACCACCCGCGGATTCATCGCGCCGCCGGACCCGGGCATCGTCACGACTGATGCCGCTCGCCGATTCCGCCCTGCTGCGCCTGCTGCAGCTCGTGAGCCCCAGCCTCCCGGTCGGGGCTTACAGCTATTCCCAGGGACTGGAGGGGGCGCTCGCCTCCGGCCTGCCGCCCGAACGCGGGGCCATCGCCGGATGGATCGGCGATCATCTGGAATTCTGTGTGGCGCGCTGCGAGGCACCGGTGCTGGCGCGGCTGCATCGGGCCTGGCGTGCCGGCGACATCGAAGCGGTGGGCCGCTGGAACGAATTCTTCGTCGCCAGCCGCGACTCCGCCGAGTTCCGCGCCGAGACCCTGCAGATGGGTTTTTCGCTGGCGCGCCTGCTGGAGCAGCTGGGAAGCGTCGAGCCGCGCCGAATCGCCGCCCTGAAATCGCTGCCGCCCGCGTTTCCCGCGGCATTTGCCCTGGCGGCATGCGACTGGGGCGTGCCGCAGCAGGCCGCCCTCGTCGGCTACCTGTGGGCCTGGGCGGAGAACCAGGTGCTCGCGGCCCTCAAGGCGGCGCCCCTCGGACAGACGGCGGGCCAGGCGATGCTGCAGGAGCTCGCGGCGGGGCTGCCCGGGCTCGCGGCGGCGGCGCTCACCATGGACGACGATGATATTGCAGGCTTCGCGCCGGGGCTGGCGATCGCGAGCTGCCTGCACGAAACCCAGGGCAGCCGCATCTTCCGTTCATGATCGCTTCGCCACCAAACGCACGGGAACCACGGGGCAACGATGGCTAGACCGGTCATTCTGCGGATTCCCGGTGGCTGCATTTCCGGGAGGAATCGGTGAGCAGTTCACAACCGCTGCGAGTGGGCATAGGCGGGCCGGTGGGCTCGGGCAAGACCGCGCTGGTGGAGGCGCTGTGCAAGCGCATGCGCGAGCGCTACGAAATCGCGGTGGTCACCAACGACATCTACACCCGCGAGGACATGGAAATCCTGCTGCGGGCCGAGGCCCTGCCGCCGGAGCGTATCTGCGGCGTGGAAACCGGCGGCTGCCCCCACACCGCGATCCGCGAGGATGCCTCGATCAACCTGGAGGCGATCGCGCGCCTGACGGCGGATTTCCCGAACCTGGACCTGATCTTCGTGGAAAGCGGCGGCGACAATCTCGCCGCCACCTTCAGCCCGGAACTTTCCGACCTGACGCTCTACGTCATCGACGTGGCCGGGGGCGAGAAGATCCCGCGCAAGGGCGGCCCCGGCATCACCCGCTCGGATCTGCTCATCATCAACAAGACCGACCTGGCGCCCCACGTCGGAGCGTCCCTGGAGGTCATGGAGCGCGACGCCCGTAAGCAGCGGGGTGAGCGCCCGTTCCTGTTCACCTGCCTCAAGGACGGCACCGGCGTCGGCGAGATCGTGCGCTTCATCGAGACCCGGGGCCTGCTGGAGACGGCCCGCGCGCGGGGGTAAGCGCCGCGAGTGCGGCCGGCTTCACCCTGATTCAAGAGCGGTGCGCAGGGGTTTGTAGGAGGGGATTTATCCCCGACCGGGGTCGCGAATGAATTCGCTCCTACGCACCGGTCGACCGTCTCCCGCGGCATGGGGCGGCGACAGCTTCACCCTCCGGATGGCCCGGCCAGGTCGGGCTCGCCGCAGCGGCGCAGGATCTCCGCGCGAACCGCATCCCGCAGCCCCACCGCGGCGGTCCAGTCGGTCCCTTGCGGAAGGATGGGACGGCCGACGATGACGCTGATGGCGCCATGCCGCGGGAACCAATGACCGGCCCGCAGCACGGGACGGGTGCCGCGGATGGTGACCGGCAGCGCCGGCACCCCGGCCTGGGCGGCGGCCACGAACGCGCCCATGCGGAATGCCGCCAGCCCCGGCACGCGGCCGAAGGTGCCCTCGGCAAAAAAAATCAGGGACCGCCCCCCGCGCAGCGCCTGGGCCAGGCGCGCCGTGTCGGCTGCGCCCTCCCGGGCCTCGAAGCGCTCGACAAACTCCGCGCCCAGGTGCTCGAGATAGACCCGGGAGACCGGGCGCTCCCGCAGCTCCCGCTTGGCGACGAAGCTGAATCCCCGCCGCGGCAGGGCGGCCACCAGCACGATGCCATCGAGATAGCTGGCGTGGTTCGCCACCAGCACGCAGGGTGCCGCTTGGGGCAGATGCTCCAGACCCTCCACGAAAAATGGCGTGCGCGTGGCACGAGCCAGCAGGCGCGCGCCGATTCGGCTCACGGCCCAGCTCCAGGCCGGACGCGGCAGGAGCGACGCCATGGTCCAGGTGGGCGTTGCCAGCAGCCAGAACAGGGTCCAGGCATAGGCGGCGTAAAGCAAGCCGGAGGCGGCGGCCGAGCTGCGGCGAAGCCGCCCTGCCGCCTCGCGCCAGGCCAGGCGCGCCGCCTCGAGCCACAGCGCCCACCGACCCCTGAATCCCCGCAAGTAGAGCTCGCGGGTGGCCGCGCGCCGGACCTTGCCGCTGGAGGTCTTGAGCACCGCGTGGGCCGCGGTAAGCACGATGTCATCGGGCGGCGCCCCCAGCAGATCCACGGTCGCGTTGCCGATGGCGCCGCGCAGCCGCTCCAGCGCGGCGGGGGCGGCTTCCCGCGTTTCCGCCAGCACCACCAGGCGCTCGGTGCCGGCGGCGGGATCGGGGCAGCCGAACACCGCGACGCTGCCCTGGCGGATGCCTGGGATATTGCCGACCGCCTCCTCCAGTTCCTGGGGATAGACGTTGCGCCCGGCGCGGATGATCACGTCCTTGGCGCGGCCGGTCACGTAGATTTCGCCGGCGACCGTGTAGGCGTAGTCTCCCGAGTCAAGCCAATCGCCCCGGAACAGCCTGCGGGTCGCCTCAGGATTGCGGAAGTAGCCGCTGGTCGCCGACGGCCCCCGGAACTCGAGCCGCCCCTCCTGGCGCTCCCCGACCTCGTGGCCCGTTCCATCGACGACGCGGATCTCGTGGCCAGGCAGGGGCCGGCCGCAGCCCACGAAGCGCAGGGCGTCGGACTCCTCGGCAGCGGCGGGCAGCGCGCGGCCGGAGGTCACGAATTCGGCGCGCCGGATGCGGTCGATGACCGGCCCGCGCCCCGGCGTGTAGGCAAGCCCCACGCAGCATTCCGCGAGCCCGTACACCGGGGCGACGGCCTCCGGGCGCAGCCCGTATTTCCCGAAGCGTTCCTGAAACCCGGTGATGGTCTCGGGGCTCACCGGCTCGGCACCGTTGAAGGCGATGCGCCAGGAACCGAGATCCAGTCCGGCGAGCTGTGCGTCCTCGATCTTGCGCAGGCACAGCTCATAGGCAAAATTGGGCGCGCCGGAGATGGTGCCCCGGTGCCGGTGGATCGCCCGCAGCCAGCGCGCCGGCCGCGCCAGGAACGCGAGCGGCGACATGACGACGAAGCGGCAGGCGTAGTGCAGGCTGGTAAGCCAGGCGCAGATGAGGCCCATGTCGTGGTAAAGCGGCAGCCAGCTCACGAACACGTCCCCGGGCGTCACCTGCGCGGCCTGCCCCATGGCACGGATGTTGGCGAGCAGGTTGGCGTGGGTGAGCACCACGCCCTTGGGGCTGCCGGTGCTGCCGGAGGTGTATTGCAGCAGCGCGATGTCGCTCGCGCCGATCGCGGGGCGCGCCGGCGCCGCCTCGGGCCCGGCGAGCTCCGCCGGCGTGACGATCTCGCGCAGCCCGCCCACCCGGGAGCGCAGCCCCGCCGCCAGCGGTTTCGCTTCGGGGACCGCAATCAGCATCGTCGCCAGCGCGTTCGCCAGAATCGCCGCGTGGCGGGCAAGGTGCTCCTCCATCTGGCCGAGGCGCACCGGCGGGTAGATCGGCACCGGGATTGCGCCGGCGAGCAGCACCCCGAGGAAGCTGTAGAAATAATCGGGGCCCGTGGGCAGCATGATCGCCACCGTCTGGCCCGGCCCGAGGCCCCGCGCCTGCAGACTCGCCGCCACCGCCCGGGCCCGCTCCCGCAGTGTGCCGTAGCCGATCTCCTGCTCCTCGCCCCTTGTCCCTTCCACCACCAGGTGGACTCGAGTGGGATGGGCGGCGGCATGCCACTCCAGCACCTCCGCCAGCGTGGCCGCCTGCACCGGCGCCGCCTCGGCCCGCTCCGGAGCGAGGTGCTTCATCTCCGGCGGCGCCGCCAGCCCCGGCGCCGCGACCGCTGCGAGCACCGCCCGCAGCAGATCGCGCGGAGTTTCGCTGCTCACCAGCGCCTGCTCCGGCAGGCTCACCCCGAAGGCGCGCTCCAGGCGCAGCAGCAATTCCACCCGCCCCAGGCTATCGAACCCGAGATCCCGCTCCAGGGCGCTGTCGAGCGTGACCGGCGCGGAGACCGCCCGATGGGGATGCAGCTCGGCGGCAAGCCGGCTCACCGTGTGCAGCAGCGCACCGGCCGCGCCCGCCTCCGTTTCCGGGACCGGCATGCCCTCGGTAATCCGCCCGCTCACCCGCCGGCCTCCTCCAGGGCCCATAGGGCGCGGAAGGAGCGCGTGTTGGGACAGCCGTAGAGCTTGAGCATGGGGGTCTCCTCGGGCGCGTCGACGTACGCTGTAGTCGCAACCAGGCCGTAGTCCGTTGGCTTGTTGGAGTCCGGGTTCAGGCCTGCGCCGGATTGACGAATACGCCGCGGTTGGGTCCATTCTACCGCCGGGGCGCAATTTCCCCCGCCCGGGCCGGTCGAAGGATTATCGCCCCAATGCCCCGGAAGGGAACGGGCCCGACGGGGCGCCCAGGAGGTGGACATGAAAACCTTCGCTTTTCCGGTGGTTGCGCTGGCCTTGGCGGCCGGGGCCTGGGGTGACGACGTCTGGGCCGGCGGGCGGGACGCCGGCGTGCGGATCGTCATTTCCATCGCCACCCCGCAGCACCAAGGGCATCGTGGGCAGTTTCATCCCCGTCCGCACCCGGGGTACGTGTTGGTCCCCGGGCCCGCCGTGATCCATTCCCCGCCACGGGGAGTCCACCTGTCTCCGCACGACACGATTCGCCCGGGGGCGGCGTTCCGCCATGACGTCGTGTCTCCCCCGCCCTTCCGCATCCATCCGCGAGGCGTGTCGCGGGATGGCCCCGGCATCCGGTTTTTCTGCCCGGATTTCCGGCTGTTCTTCCCCGACGTCAGGCAATGCCCGTCGCCATGGCTGCGGGTCCTTGACTAGCGGGTGCCGCATCCTCCGCTTCAATATCGGATAACGGCCGGCTGGGACTCGGCTCCGTATCCGGAAAAGCCCGCTGGGTTGCCGACCCGGGGACGCCCGCGGGAAAATAGGCGCCTGTCCAGGGAGGTAAGCCATGCAGGTCACGCTCGTTCACGTCCAGGTCAAGCCGGAATGCGTGGAGGGCTTCATCGCGGCGACCCGCGCCAACCACGAGGCGTCGCTGCGGGAGGCCGGCAACCGGCGCTTCGACGTGCTGCAATCGGCCGATGACCCGACCCGCTTCGTTCTTTACGAGGCATACTCGTCGGCGGAAAACGCGGCGGCCCACAAGCTGACCGCCCATTACGCCGCGTGGCGCGACACGGTGGCTCCCATGATGGCAGCGCCGCGGCAGGGCGTGCCGTACCGGGGACTGTTCCCGGCAGGCTGACGTGGCCCGGAACTTTTCCGTCGCGAGGCTTCCTCGCATCGAATTCGGCCCGGGCGCCCTGGCAAGGCTTCCCGATATCGCGGCGCGATACGGGCGCCGCTTCCTGCTCGTGACGGGGGCGCGATCCTTCGCGGCCTCGTCGCGCGGCGATTGGCTGCTCGGCGCTTTCGTCAGTCGGGGATTTTCCTGGGAGCTGGCGAGCGTTTCGGGCGAGCCTTCTCCGCAATTCGTGGACGAGGCCGTGGCGCGGCTGCGCGGCGCGGGATTCGATGCGGTGATCGGCGCCGGCGGCGGCAGCGCGCTGGACGCCGCCAAGGCGATCGCCGGACTGCTGAAACCGGGCAACTCGGTAACGGATCACCTGGAAGGGATCGGGCCCGAGAAGCCCTACCGCGGCCCCGCCACGCCCTTCATCGCCGTGCCGACCACCGCGGGGACGGGATCCGAGGCCACCAAGAACGCGGTGCTGTCCAGCCACGGCGAGAACGCCTTCAAGAAATCGTTCCGCGACGACCTGCTGGTGGCGGAGTACGCGGTGGTGGACCCGGACCTGCTCGCCACCTGTCCGCGCCCGCTCATCGCGGCCAACGGCATGGATGCGTTCACCCAGCTGCTGGAATCCTTTGTGTCCTCCCGCGCCAGCCGGTTCACCGACGCGCTGGCGCTATCCGGGATCGCCGCCGCCCGGGACGGGCTGCTCGCCTGGCACGATGGCGGAGCGGGAGCCGCGGAAGGCCGTGAAAAAATGGCCTACGCGGCGCTGCTCTCCGGAATCACGCTGGCCCAGGCGGGCCTGGGCTCGGTCCATGGGCTTGCCTCGCCGCTGGGCGCGTTCTTTCCGATCCCCCACGGCGTGGTGTGCGGTACGCTGGTGGCCGCCGCAACCCGGGCCAACATCGAGGCCATGGAGGCCCGGGACCCCGGCAATCCGTCCCTCGCCAAATACGCGGAGGTGGGGCGGCGGCTCGGCGCCCGGGGCGACGACCGGGGGGCGCGGGCGTTTCTCGTGGACCGGCTGGAAGAATGGACCGTGCGGCTGGAACTGCCGCGGCTCTCGGCCTATGGGTTTGGGACGTCGGACCTGCCGCGTGTCGTCGCGAATTCGCGCGGCTCCAGCATGAAGACCAATCCCGTTGTGCTCACCGACGAAGAGGTCGCCCGCGTGTTGGAGGCGCGGATCTAGCAGGCTGTCGAAAAACCCCCCGGGAGCCGGCCGCGCGTCAAATGTCGAAATACAGCGCGAACTCCCAGGGATGAGGTCGCAGCCGGATGGCGTCCACTTCGTTCCTGCGCTTGTAGTCGATCCAGGTCTCGATCAGGTCCCGGGTGAACACGTCCCCCCGCAGCAGGAAGTCGTGATCCCCCTCCAGCGCATCGAGCACCTCTTCCAGCGATCCCGGCAGATGCTTCACCGCCTTCGCCTCCTCGGGCGGCAGGTCGTAGAGGTCCTTGTCGATGGGGTCGCCGGGATCCATCCGGTTGGCGATCCCGTCGAGGCCCGCGAGCAGGCAGGCCGAGAACGAGAGATAGGGATTGCAGGAGTTGTCCGGGGTGCGGAACTCGATGCGCTTCGCCTTTTCGGAGCGGGAGTACACGGGGATGCGCACGCAGGCGGAGCGGTTGCGACGGCTATACACCAGGTTGATCGGCGCCTCGTACCCCGGCACCAGCCTGCGGTAGGAGCTGGTGGTCGGCGCGCAGATCGCGCACAGCGCCGGGGCGTGTTTCAGGATGCCGCCGATGTACCAGCGGCAGGCATCCGAGATGTCGCCGTAGGACCCCGGCGCGAAGAACAGGTTCTTGCCGTTCTTCCACAGGGACTGGTGGGTGTGCATGCCCGAACCGTTGTCCTGAAAGATGGGCTTGGGCATGAAGGTGGCGGTCTTGCCGTGCTTCAACGCCGTATTCTTGGCGCAGTACTTGTACCACATCACGCTATCGGCCATCTTGGTTAGCGTGTTGAAGCGCATGTCCACTTCGGTCTGTCCGGCGGTGCTCACCTCGTGATGGTGCACCTCCACCTTGACGCCCACCGACTGCAGCGCCAGCACCATGTCCGAGCGGATGTCCTGGAACTTGTCCATCGGCGGCACCGGAAAGTAGCCCTGCTTGTAGCGCGGCTTGTAGCCCAGGTTGGGGCGCTCCGGCGTACCCTGCTTCCCGGAATTCCAGAAGCCCGCTTCCGAGTCGATGAAGTAGTAGCCGCAGTTGTAGGTCTGGTCGAAGCGGATTTCGTCGAAAAAGAAAAACTCCAGCTCGGGGCCGATATACACGGTGTCGGCCACCCCCGAGCCCTTGAGGTGGAGCTCCGCCTTCTGGGCCACGTAACGCGGATCGCGGCTGTAGGCCTGCTCCGTCACCGGATCCCGCACGTTGCAGATAAGCACCAGGGTCGGGACCTGGGTAAACGGGTCCATCGCCGCCGTATCCGGGTCCGGGATCAGAAGCATGTCGGATTCATGAATGCTCTGGAACCCGCGGATGGAGGAGCCGTCAAAACCGATGCCCTCCTCGAACAACTCCTCATTCAGGTCCTCCGCCGGGATCGAGAAGTGCTGCCACAAACCCGGAAGGTCGATGAAGCGGAGATCCACGATCCTGGCGGATTTCTCCTTTGCCAGCTTGATGACGTCTTGGGGAGTCATAGGAGCCTCCTGCTCGAACCGGCGCATGGTGCGGCGCCGTAACGGGAATCAACGGAAGGGGTTGAACCTGAAACAACCGGGGAACCGGCTCTCTACCTAAAAATAGGAAGCGGACGGTCGCAAATCAAGCGGGTTGTTCCGGGGCCGGTGCCGGGGACGCTCCGGGTGCGGCGCGGAACCGGTAAAATAGGTGCGACGAAAACAGGGTTTACCGCGCCGTTCCGGAATCGACGGGAGCGATTTCCCGCCATCAGTCTGAACGCCAGGACAATACATGACAACCGGGAGCAAGCTCCTTATCGCCGTCGGCATCATCGTGGCGGTCATCGCCGGCGCCGTTGCCTGGCTCGCCTCCTCGCTGGATTCCATCGTCGAATCCGCGATCGAGACCTTCGGGCCGGAAATCACCGGCGTCACGGTCGAGATCGGCGGCGTGAGCATCTCAGCAACCGACGGCAAGGGGGCGATCCGCGGGCTGGTCCTCGGCAACCCCAGGGGATTCAAGGCGCCGACCGCCCTCAGGCTCGGCGAGATCAGTCTGACCGTGGAACCGGCGAGCCTTGCCGGGGACGTGGTGGTCATCAAGGAGCTCGTGATCAATGCGCCCGAGATCACCTACGAGAAGGCGGGCAGCACCACGAACCTCGATGCCATCCAGCGCAACGTGGACCGCTACGTGAAGGCGCACTCGGGCCCGGCGGAAAAGAAGTCCGGGACCAGGATGATCATCGAGAACCTCTACATCCGCGACGGCCGGATCACGCTGACCGGCGGAATGCTGGGCGAGAGCACCATGACCACCTCGCTTCCCATGGTTCATCTCCGGGACGTAGGCAAGAAAAGCAACGGCGCCACGGCGGGGGAGGTCACGAAACAGGTGATGAGCGCGATGGTGGGCGGGGTGACCCGCGCCGCCAGTTCCGCTGCCGAATCCGTCAAGAAGGGCGCGGGCAGCGCCGCGGACACCGTCAAGGGCTGGTTCAAATAGCGACCCAGAGCGCGGCAGCGAGCAGTGCCGCGCCGGAGACTCCCGCGAGCGCCGCGCGGCTGCAACCGGGCTGGGCGCACGCCTGCGTCGAACCCGCCGCAAGGGTTTCCCGGGCTGGATGCACGGACGGGAACCCGCTGATCAGGCGGGTTCCCGAGGCGTCATATGAACATGGCGCCTATCGTGCCGGGACCGGAGGTCGGCCCCGAAAAGCGTCAGCCTGACACATGGTGCTTGCCGACGCTGACTCGCTTCGCCTGCGGGCCCTCGGCACCCCGGTCCTCGACGAACTGGACCTCGGCGCCGATTTCCAGCTGGTCGAAATCGGGTGTCACCAGGTTGTCGCGGTGGAAATACAGCTCGCGGCCGTCGGACGTCTCGATGAACCCGTACCCCTGCTCCGGAAACGTTCTCGCCACGCGCCCCCGGTTCTCCGCCGCATGGGCTTTCACGTCGCCGCGCTGACGCCGCCCATAATCCTCGAGCTTGCGCCGGGCATGGTCGAACGCGTCCCGCAGGGCCACGTAGACGTCTTCGTGCCGGTCGCGGTTCACGACCAGCTCGCCCCCCGGCACCCGCAGATCGATGCTCACGGCGAATACCTTGCCCTGGTGCTTGTGCTTGTGGGGCATTTCGACGACGACGCGGCAACTCTGGATGTGCGGATAAAACAGCTCGAGCTTGCCTGCCTTCTCACGGATATGCGCATCCAGCGCGTCCGATTGCGGAATGTCCCGAAGGGTGATTTGCAGCGCTTCTTGCATGATGGGTTTCCTGCGTCCGGTTGACGGGAGCTCTCCCTCTGAAACCACCGGCCCCCCTCAGTTCCATTCTAGACAATCCGCGGCGGTGACGCCCGGGGTACCGCGCAACCGCTTGAGAACTTGTTCGTTTTTTCCAGCGCGGCAGCCCGGTCAGCCCGCCGCGAGGGCCTCGACGACCGCCTTGCCGAGATCGCAGGTGGTCGCCTTCCCGCCCAGGTCCGGGGTACGCGGTCCCTCGACGAGCACGGACTCGATCGCGCGCACCACGGCGTCGGCCGCCGCCTTCTGCCCCAGGTGTTCGAGCATCATCGCCCCGGACCAGATCTGGCCGATGGGGTTGGCGACGCCCTTGCCGCAGATGTCAGGGGCGGAGCCGTGCACCGGCTCGAACATGGACGGAAATTCCCGTGCCGGATTGAGATTGGCAGAGGGTGCGATGCCGATGGTGCCGGTGCAGGCCGGGCCCAGGTCCGACAGGATGTCGCCGAAAAGATTGGAGCCCACCACCACGTCGAACCAGTCCGGATGCTGCACGAAGTGGGCGGTGAGGATGTCGATGTGGTACTGGTCGGTCTTCACCTCGGGATAGTTTGCGGCCATGGCCCTCACCCGCTCGTCCCAGTAGGGCATGGTGATCGAAATGCCGTTCGACTTGGTGGCCGAAGTCAGGTGCTTCCTCGGACGGCTTTGCGCCAGATCAAAGGCGTATTTCAGGATGCGATCCACCCCGCGCCGGGTGAAGGTGCTCTGCTGCACGCAGACCTCGTGGTCGGTCCCCTCGTAGATCCTGCCGCCGATGGAGGAGTATTCGCCCTCGTTGTTCTCCCGCACCACGACGAAGTCGATGTCCCCCACCTGGCGTCCCGCCAGCGGCGATTTCACGCCCGGCATGAGCCGCACCGGACGGACGTTGGCGTATTGCTGGAACTGCCGGCGGATCGGAATCAGCAATCCCCAAAGCGAAACGTGGTCGGGCACCCCGGGGAAGCCCACCGCACCGAGAAAAATCGCGTCGTGACGGCGGATGCGCTCGATCCCGTCATCGGGCATCATGCACCCGTGCCTGGCGTAGTATTCGCAGCTCCAGGGGAAAACGTCCCATTGGAAGCCGAATCCATAACGGGTCGCCGCGGCATCGAGCACGCGGATTCCCTCCGGCACCACTTCCTTGCCTATGCCGTCGCCGGGAATGACGGCAATGCGATAGTTCTGCATCGGTGTCTTCCCCTCCTGATGGTGTGGGACGCCGCGGTCTTGATTATCCGCCTTTGCCGTAAAAGTATAATCACCCTGCGGCCCGGGGACGCGCTGCGCTGCCGTTTCACGTTGCTCGAAGCGCGTCCGTCCCGATCGAAGCCCGGGCAGGGAATCGCCACGTTTCGCTACGAGGTGGTGAACGGCGGCGGGGAGCCGGTGCTGAGCTTCAAGATGACCCAGGCGCTCAAGCGGCGGCCGCCCGGTTGAGCGCCGGCCGCGCCGTCATTCGACGGCGATGGTGCCCATCATGCCGCCGGCGGCGTGCTCCAGGATGTGGCAGTGGAACATCCACTCGCCCGGATTGTCGGCGACGAAGGCGATGTCTATGGTTTCCTTCGGCGCCATCAGCACGGTGTCGCGCCACTCCCGGTATTTCTGGGGCTTGCCGTCGACGGCGATCACCCGAAACAGGTGGCCGTGCAGGTGCATGGGGTGGATGAAGTCGGTGTCGTTGATCATCTTGAGCACCACGTGCTCGCCCTTCGTGAGGTGCAGGAAAGGCTGGTGCATCAGCGCGTGCTCGTGGGCTGCCGTGTAGTTCATGGTCCACGCCAGCCCGTGCTTGTTGAGCAGGTTGTAGATTCCGGTGGGCTTGCCGTCCACCATGCCCAGGATGGGCTCGCCCACCACTCCGCCCTGGAACAGGATGTAGTGCTCATTGGCTTTCCTGAGGTCGGGTTCCGGAAGCGCGTTGGGTTCCAGCTCCATCGGCGCGCCGAGGGGCTTGGTCCGGAGCGGCTTTTCGTCCCGGTAGACGATCTTTGCGATCTCGCTGGTCTTCTCCCAGTTGTCGATCACCGAGAAGCGCTCGCCCGGGGCCTTCATGCAGTCGAGGACCAGGTCCGCGCGCATCCCCGGCCCCAGCACCAGCTGGCTGCTGGGCCGGGTGTGCGGCTCCACCGCCTGTCCGTCGAAGGCGATCACCACGGGCCAGTGGCCGAGGAACTGCAGGCTGAAGATCCGCGCCGAGGCGGCGTTGAGGATGCGCAGGCGGATGCGCTCGCCGGAGCGCACCTCCAGGCCGGAGCCTTCGCCCACCGCACGCCCGTTGAGGGTCACCACGTTGCCGATGCGGCCGATGCCGCCGAAGTCGCGGACGCTGCCGAAGTCCTCCACGTGCTGGTTGTCGGGCTGCAGCTTGAAGTCCGAAAGCACCCAGAGGACTTCCCGGTCCACTTCGATGGGCTTGTCTTCCTCGACGATTAGGGCGCCGTACAGCCCGCGGGGAACCTGCTCGAAGCTGCTCTGGTGGGGGTGATACCAGAACGTCCCGGAATCGGGTACCTGGAACGCGTAATCGAATTTTTCTCCCCTGGGAATGGGGATCTGGGTGACGAAGGGCACGCCATCCATGGCGTTGGGAATGCGCAAGCCATGCCAGTGCACCGTGGTTTCCTGGGGCAAATCATTGACCACGGTCATTCGCACCTGATCGCCGCGGCGGTAACGTAGTACCGGCCCGGGCACCGAGCCGTTGAATCCCCACACCGGGGTCCGCGGCCCTTTCGGCATCACCTGCTGCCGGAATACGCCCGCCCGCAATTCGAGGGACGTGGGGGACGCGGCACGGACCAGGGCCGGGGGCAGCGCCCACATGCCCAAGGCGGCACCGGTCCCTTGGAGAAAATTGCGGCGTGAAATGTTCATCCTGATCGGGTTTCGCGGTCTGCGGAAGGCGGGAAATCCGCCCGGGGCATTAGGATAGGACAAATTGGCCTCGAAGGCGACTGATTCGGCCGCCGGCCCAGCAGAATCGCGCGGGTCGGTGGCCGGCCCCGCCGACAGGAATGGAAACACAATCGGGTATACTCGACCAACCCAGGCATCCGGATACGAAACAAGGAGAAACCATGTCCCACGGCCCGCTCGCCGGACGCGTTCATCTGCACTGGCGCCGCACCAAGATCGTCGCGACGCTCGGACCCGCTACCTCGACCCCGGCGGCGATCCGCGGTCTGCTGGAGGCCGGCGTGGACGTGATGCGGCTGAACATGTCCCATGGGGATCACGCGGGTCACCGGGCACTGTTCCACCACATCCGCGCCGCGGCCAAGAACATGGGACGCCACGTGGCGATTCTCATGGACCTGTGCGGCCCGAAGATCCGCACCGGCCGCTTCCCCGGCGGCGCCATCGAGCTCAATCCGGGCCAGGAGGTGGTGGTAGACGCCCGGGCGGAGGTGGGCCGGGAAGGGCTCATTCCCTCCCAGTACCGCCTGATCCACAAGGACGTGAGACCGGGCCAGCGGGTGCTGCTCGACGACGGCAACCTGGAGCTAAAGGTCCTGCGGGTGAAAGACCACCGGGTCCATTGTCGGGTGGTGTACGGCGGCCCGCTGAAGGACCACAAGGGCATCAATCTACCGGATTCCAAGGTTTCCGCGCCGGCGATTCCAAAAAAAGACATGGAGGACGCGCGGCTGGCCGTGGAGCTGGGAGCCGACTATGTCGCCATGAGCTTCGTGCGCAGCGGGCAAAACGTGCTGGCGCTGAAGCGGCTGCTGGCGCGGCATGGCGCCTCGATTCCCATTATCTCCAAGATCGAAACGCCTGAGGGCCTGGAGAATATCGCGGGAATTCTCGATGCCTCGGACGGGATCATGGTGGCCCGCGGCGACCTGGGGATCGAGTTGCCTGCGGAGTCGGTGCCGCTGGTGCAGCAGCAGCTCATCCGCTTCGCGCGCATGCGCCACAAACCGGTGATCGTTGCGACCCAGATGCTGGAATCCATGATCACCCACGCGCGCCCGACGCGGGCGGAGGTGGGTGACGTGGCAAACGCGGCGTTCGCCAGCGCCGATGCGGTCATGCTCTCCGCCGAGAGCGCGAGCGGGAAATACCCGCTGCAGGCGGTGCAGACCATGGATCGCATCGTGCGCGAGGTGGAAGGCTACCAGTGGAAGAAGGGGGCATTCGTCGGGGAGGAGGCGGCCGGAGAGGAACTCGTCACGCGCGATGCCTTCGCCCATGCGGCGTCGACCCTGGCCCAGGAGCTGAAGCTCCAGGGCATCGTCATTCCAACCCGCGGCGGCACCACCGCCCGAATCATTTCCTCACGCCGCCCCACCGCGCCGCTGGTGGCCATCGCCCATGAGGAGGCGGTCTGCCGGCGCCTTGCCCTGTGCTGGGGCATCGTGCCCATGTTCATCCCGAAGCGCTACGACTACGATTCGGTCGAAGTCTGTACCGCGGTCGCCCGCAAGGCAAACCTCACCCGCACCGGGCACAACGTGCTGCTGGTCTCGGGCTTTCACGACAACCCGAGCCTCAACGAGCCGACGCTGAAGCTGGTGCGGGTGTAGGAAACGGGCGCTCCAAACGCGAAAGCCCCGGCCTTGCGGTCGGGGCTTTGCGTTTAGTGGGAGTCTGACGATGACCTACTTTCGCAGGCGGGCTGCCTACTATCATCGG
>JACPEG010000006.1 GCA_016183615.1 Betaproteobacteria bacterium | reverse complement strand
TTCTTCACTTCCTCCACCGTCGAGGTGGTCTCGTTCACCGCCGCCGCGGTCTCCGCCGCCCCCGAGGCGACCTGGGTGGTGGTCGCCACGATCTCGCTCGCCGAGGAGGCGAGCACGTTGGCGCCTTCGCGCAGCTCCTGGCTCACTCGTCCGATGACGCGGCCCAGGAAGGCGGCGAGGACAATGCCCACCGCGAGCCCGATCCCGCCCGAGATCGCAAAGGTGGCAAACGTCTCGCGCGCGAGCTGCTCCGCCTGGGTCAGATCCGAACGGGCAGCCTTCTCCGCGTCCGCCACCAGCTCGTCTGCCAGGGCGCGCATTTTTTGACTGCGCTCGTTCTGGGGACCCAGCAGGATCTTTTTTGCCTCCTCGGTCTTGCCCTCGGCGATCAGGGGGATGATCTGCGCGTTCCAGGCTTCGCGGTAGGCGTTCCTGACGCTGTTGAATTCCTGGATCCGGGAAAAAAGAGCGGGGTTGCTGCGGTTTCGATCCAGCAATTGCTTTAATGTCGCGTCAACTTCCTCCGTGCGGGCCTTGACGTCCCGTTGGAAGCGCTCCTGATCGGATGCCTTCGCCAGCAGAATCATCATCGCGATGTCGGCGCTGATGGCGTTCTGGTTGGAGCGGATGTCCTTGAGGTCCACGGCGTTGGCGAACTGCTCCTCGAACAGCGAGCGCTGGGTTTCCCGCAGCGCGCCGATGCCCGCGTAGCCGATCGCCACCACCACGGCCAGGGACAGGAGGATCACGCCGAAGCCGGCCAAAAGCTTGATGCGCAGGGTCAGGGTCATGAACCAGGTCATTGTTGTTCTCCCGATTTCAACGATGTGTTCGAGGGCGGCTGCACCCGCCCCGTGATCCAGCGCATTCCCATCGACACGCGTCGCGTCATGGGGTCGGTTCCTCGCGGACGATCAGGTTGGGGTCCGACAGGAGCTTTCCGCCATCCAGGACCACGAGCCGGTCCGGGGTCACGCCCTTGAGATATTGCTCGCGGATGCCGGTCAGCGTGGGCAGGGACGGCTGGATCGCCGCGAGGGCGAGGGACCGGACTCCCGCCACGGCATCGGCGAGGATGCCGAATTCGAGATTGCCGTCGTGCAGGACGATCACCTTGTTGAGGTCGCCCAGGCCCTTTGCGGGCAGCTCGAAGAACGGTCTCAGGTCAACGACCGACAGGATGCGACCCCGCAGGTTGACGATGCCCAGAATGAACGGCGGCGTGCCGGGGACGGGCGTGAACTCCTTGAGGGGGGCGACTTCCTGCACGAAGCCTGACTCGACGCCATAGTTTTCGTAGGCCAGCCGGAATTCCAGAATCTCGATGGAACCACCCGTTGCCTCGGCGCGTTCCGGCTCCCGCGCCAGGGCCCGAGCCCTTTCCTTCAGGATGCGTTTCGCCTCTTCGGGGGCAGGAGTCCAGCCCCCCTCGATCGCTGCCTCGGCGATTGTCAGCCTTCGGCGAACCTCTTTCCAATCCACGCTCATGGTTTCTGCTGCTCCGGCCTCGGGAATCACTGTTCAGCGGTGGCAAGGCGGGGGCTCATGGATCGGACGATCTCCATCAGCCGCCCCGCGGTGATGCCTTCCGATTCCGGGATCATGTCTCCCGGGCGATAGGTGCCCAGCAGGGAAAGCGCATTGGCAAAGTGCCGCGCGGACTCCTTGGTCCGGCCCTGGCGCCGGGCAAGATTTCCCAGGGCGAAATGGGCCATCACGAAATTGGGATCGAGATAAAGCGCCCGCTTCAGCGATGCCGCAGCTTCCAGGAACTGCCCCTGTTCCTGGCGGACCGCCGCCAGCAGGTAATGGCATCCCGGGTTGAGCTTATCGGCGGCGATGGCCTTTTCACACCATTCGAGCGCCTGATCGAGCCGGCCCTGGTTGGAGCAGGCCCGCACCAGCAACTCGGTGCCTCGAATGTCTGCGGGCGTTTCCGGGAGTGTCGCGAGGAGTCGTTCCGCGGCCTCGGCATAGTGTCCCCGTCCATAGAGCGCCAGGGCCTCCTCGTAGGGCGTGGCGTGCCGGGCCGGGGGAATCGGTTCCGCGGGTTCCGTCACAACGGGAGCCGCAGCCTCCGCAATGACGGGCGGCGCGAATTCGGGAGCCGGGAGCGGGGGGAGGGGGCTCGGGGCCGCCGGCGGAAGAAGGGAAGGCTCGAACCCCGGCGGCAAGGAGACGGGCTCGGGCCGGTGGAGAGCGCTCTTCCGGTAAATGGTGCCCCCGGAAAACCCGACCGGGGCGAAGGACCCGAACAGGGCGTTGGAAGCCTCGACCGGGCTCACCAGCAGCCATCCGCCTTCCACCAGGGAGCAGTAAAGCTTGGCGATGACCCTTCTCGCCCACTCCTGACCGAAATACATGAGCACGTTGCGGCAGAAGATCACATCCATGGCGTTGGTGCTGTTGGCCAGCGCCGGATAGACGTCTTCCGCCAGGTTGAGATAGGAGAAGGTCACCATGCGCCGGATGCGATCGAGCGTTCTCAGGCGCCCCCCTTTGTCGGGCGTGAAATACGCGTCTTTCATCCAGCCGGGCGCCGCCCGGAACGACCAGTCGCCGTAGAGCGCGCCCGAGGCCTTCTCCAGAAACCGCGGATTGATGTCGGTGGCCAGAATCGTGACGTTCCACGAATCGAGATCGGGAATCAGCCGGTCGAGCAGGATCGCGATGGAATAGGGTTCCTCTCCGGTGGCGCAGCCGGCGCTCCAGATCCGCAGCCGGCGGTCGGCATTGCGGCGCGAGGCGATGAGCTCCGGAAGAATGTGCCGCTCGAGGATCTCGAAGCTCTGGGGCTCGCGGAAAAAATACGTCTCCCCCACCGTGAGGTGGCTGGCGAGGATTTCGATCCGGGCCCTTTCGGGGAAGGCGGCGAGAAGCTGGCGGATGCACGATTCGGCATCGTCGAATCCGAGTTCCGGGGCCGCGGTGCGCACTGCCCGTTCCAGGTCGCGCCAGCGCTCCGGAGGAAAATGCAGTCCGGTCCGCTCGGCGAGAAATGCGGCGAACCGGGAGAGCAGCTCTGGTGGGAGGAGAGGGGTCACGCCGGATCGCCCTCGCGCAGGACCTGGTCCAGGGCCTCCTGTTCGGCGAGAGAAAGGAAGGTGTCGAGGTCGTGGATCAGGATCATTCCGTCGGGGAGCTTCAGCACCCCTTCGACGTATTCCATGCCGTGGAGAATGGTCTCCGCCGCGGCGATGTCTTGCGGGCGGCACTCGACGACGCCCGTGACGGTATCGGCGACGAGGGCCACGGGACGGGCGGCGGTGCGCGCGATGATGAGCTGGTCGGTCACCGCCGGTTCGCGCTCGGGCAGCCGGAACCGCCTGCGGATATTGAAGACGGGGACCACACGCCCCTGCACGTTGACCACCCCGCTCACGATGTCCGGGGCCTTGGGCAGGGGGATGATCTCCACCATACGGACCACCCGTTCCACGGCGGAAAGATGCAGTGCATAGCGCTGATCGTCGAGGGTCAGCGCCACGAGGACGTCAGTATGCCCCCCGCCGGGGGCGGGGGATTTTTCCGGAGATGCAGCTGCAGGCCCGATCATTGTTCGCCGTTTCTTGTTGACGAGGAGCGGAGCAACTCTATTGGTTAATATAGCCTATCCCTGGTACTCGAACGTGACCGGCTCGGTGGGCTGCCGGTCGACGGCGTCGCGCAGCACGGCGACGGTTTCGTGCCAGGCCAGTTCCTTGAGCCGGCAGCGCACCTGCCACACCCCGTCCGCGGATCGGGTCACACCGCAGCCCGTCGGGGCGCGTCCGTGGGGGTGCCCCGACGCCATCGCGTCGCTCAACGAGGTCACGGCCAGCACGGGCAGATCGGGCCGCCGCGCCCGCGCCGCCTGCACCGCGTCCATGAGGCGCGCCGTGAGCGCGCAATCCCCCAATGCACTGTCAACAATGAGCAGGTCGTAACCCTCAAGGTGCCGGTTCCAGTCCTCCGGCCCCCGCCGCCATTCCAGTTCATGTCCGGCAGGGCCGATCAGGTCCTTGAGCGCCCGACGCGTCCCGGGGCCGCCGCCCAGCAGGAGCAGCTTCATGCCGCTTCCTTCGGCGCGTGCTCCGGGAGCGTTCCGAACAGCGCGAACTCGGTGGTGGCGTCGATCTCGAGCGTGCAGGCCACCGTCGACACCCTGCCGATCTTGATCGGCTCGCCGAGCCGGGTCACGCTGACGCCCAGCTTGCGGAACATGCGCTCGATGGCGACGCTGGTGACCGACACGTAGCGGCGGATGCCGTTATGCTGCGCGAAGCGCACCGCGGTCTGGATCATGCGCAGCGGGGTTTCGCTCAGGCCGAATCCGGAGCTGTCCGCCTTGTCGGTATTGACCGCAAACCGGCTCAGCTCCCACACGTCGGGCTGCTCCGGCGCCGGCTGGCCGTGCAGCAACTGGGGGAAAATGTCCTTCAGCATGTACGGCCCGGTGGTGGGCAGCAGACGCCAACAGGCGACGATGTCGCCATCGTCCCCCTTGACCAGCACATAGACCGGGTTGCACTCGTCGAACCGGTCATGTTCCATGCCGTTGTCGCTGGCCACCTCCCAGCCCAGCCGGTCGTGAAATACCGCGTGCCGCAGCCGGAACATGCCGGCCACGGCATTCTGATCCAGGCCTCTATCACCTCTGCGTGCTACCAGGATGTTCGCCATTGTCTCGCCCTCCGTCACGGGTTGATGACGGAGTAATGAGACAACGGCGAACGACGGGCGACTAGCTGTAAGAAGTTACAGGTCGGGGCGCGAAAAAGCGGTGCAACTCATTGAGTCGCAGGCATTCCGCCCCATTGCGGGAGGGCGGGCTGCGGACGCGACATGGGGCCCCAGCCTGTAGCTTGGGCTTCGGCAGGGCGCGTAGGTTGGGCTTCGCCCTGCGAAGCCCAACGATCAGGCGGCACCGGGAATGTTGGGCATAAATGCCCAACCTACGGCCTGCGAAGCCCAACGACCAGGCGGCGCCGGAATGTTGGGCATAAATGCCCAACCTACGGCCTGCGAAGCCCAACGATCAGGCGGCGCCGGGAATGTTGGGCATAAATGCCCAACCTACGGCCTGACCAGGCCGAGGGAGAGGGCGCGCACCACCGCGTGGCGGCGATTCGACACCCCCATCTTGCGGGAGGCGTTCTGAAGATGAAACACGACGGTGCGCTCGGAGGTGTGGAGGATGTTGGAGATTTCCCAGGTGGTCTTGCCTTCCGCGGCCCACAGCAGGCACTCCTGCTCCCGCGCGGTGAGCGCGACCTTCGCCAGCGGAAGCGCCTCCTTGGATAAAACGACGCGCTGCACGGCTTCGTGAAGATAGCAGGCCAGCAGTTGGGCCTCGCCAAGCTTTGCGACCACGTCCTGCCGGGCATCGCGGGAGCCCCGCGACGTGGCGAGGCTCAGCATCGCCGCTTCGCCGCGGCCGCCATGCACGGCGAGGCTGACGCCGCTCGCCAGTCCGCATTCCTTGGCCTCGCCCAGCATTTTCGCCGCCTTGCGGGTGCCGAACGTCTTGCGGTCCCAGAGGATGGGAATGACCCGCCGGTCGCGGATGCAATGCTCCACCGTGGGATCGATGCCCTGGTAGCCCTGCTCGACATAGTGGCTGCGCCATTCCTTGGGATAGCCGCTGAGGACAAACTGGTAGGGGCGGGTCAGGGAAACGTTGACCTGGACGCCGTAGATGAAGTGCTCGTAGCCCAGGCTTTTGACGAGCCTGGAGGTGGAGTCGTAGAGCTCTTCGACGGTCTGGCACCGCAGAAGCGCTTCGAGCATGTCGAGGCCGGTCATGGAAAGACTCCCTCAGCGGTCCGCACCCCCCGAACATCGGGCTCCCTGGGATGCAAATCCTCTCGCGACAATCGGTTCGACTTTTGCCTTAGTCTAGACGCTGCACCGCAAAAAGATCAAATCTGACATTTTGTCAGGTTTTGAGTTTGCGGACGGGGGCAGGGGACCTCGGCGCCGCCGCTTGGTGGGGAATCCTTCAGCGGGGTCCGGGTTCGGAATCCGAGGGGGAGGGGGCGGAAGAGCGCGATTCTTCTTTGGGTGGAGGCATCGGGTTGTTCCCAGGGGGCATGGATAGCCGGTCGGCAAGCCGCCCGAACCCCTGGTGAAGGCCGGTGGCGATCAGAAGGCTTAGCAGGTACCCCCCCGCCACGTCGGCGGGAAAATGGGCTCCCACGGCGAGCCTGGACGTGCCGACCCAGGCCACAAAGACAATCCCCACGATCTTCCAGGGCCGATTGAAAACCGGCCAGGCGGAGGCGACCACCATCATGGCGAAGGCGGCGTGGCCGCTGGGGAAGCTGTGACGGTATTCCGCTTCCCCGAGGATCTGCACGCTTCCGGGCGGCAGCGCCGCCGGCGGGCGCGGCAAGTTGAGTCCGGCCTTGAGCGCGCCGATGAGCCAGCCGGAAACCAGGTAGCCGACGGCGAAAACCGCGATCACCGTCATCCAGCGCAGCGCGACGGCATCCAGTTCGGCGGGGCACCGGGTCCGGGTTCTGACCACCGTAACGAGGCCCACCAGCACCAGGGCCGAAAGGTAGAAAGGGAAAAGCGAGTGGCTGCCGATGGCCGTTCCGAACAGCATGACCGGGTCCCAAACCGGATTCCGGACGTCGTTGACCAGGTGAAACAGCCAGACATTGAGGCCGCCCCAGTCGTAGAGGATGGCCTTCATGAGCTTCCTGCAGGTAGGGCCGAATTCATTCGGCCATTCTCGCGCCAATTCGCGCGAATGAATTCGCCCCTGCGCCCAAGGGTAGGAGGGGATTCATCCCCGACCGGTAATCGCCCACGCGGCAGGTCGCGAATAAATTCGCTCCTACAGGGCGGGGACGTGGATTCGCCGGCATCAGTGGCTAAAAAAGGCCAGGCCCCAGAACGTGAGGCCGCCCACCGCGCCCGACGCGGCAATTGCAAACAGCCAGCGCTTGCGGGTGAGCACGGTGATGGAGGCGAGGGAGATGGCGATCTGGATGAACATCATCGCCAGTTCCAGGTTGTGATGGGGGTGGAGCAGCCTCTCGCTTTTCTCGTTGGCGTCTTTGGCCTTCGCTTCCAGGGATTCCGCCGCCTTCTGGATGTCTTTCTTCTCCAGGTTGTAGCGCTCCACCTCCTTCTTGTAGAACTCGACCTTGTCCGGCGAAGTGGCGAGCCGCGACGCCAGCTCCGCGAGATTGCCCTTTGTGCTCTTGGCCTGGTAGTAGTTCCACTGGTCAGATGCTTCGGTCTTTTTCAGCACCGCCTCGTTCTTGGAAAGCATTGCCTGGTTCTGGGTGGAGGCGGTCTGGAAGCTCACGATGGCGCCGATGGTGGACAGGATGGCGGTGAAAATGGCGACCTGCTGCGCAAGGCCCGGACCGTGGTGGGTCTTGTGACCGGCCTCATGGTGCGCCTGGTGCTCCACCTCGTGGTCGTGGGCGCCGTGAACGTGGAAATGGTGTCCTGCCATGCTTGCTCCGTCTCAACGGGAAAGCGCGAATTCTAGGCGAAACGCCGGCCCCTGGTAATAGCCGGTGCGTTTTCATGGAGCCGGGGGGGGCGCGGAGGAGAAGATTGGCAGGAGGGGATTCATCCCCGACAAGGGTCGCGAATAAATTCGCTCCTACCGGGCAACCGGCGAATCGTGGGGTCGTAGGAAGGGATTCATCCCCGACAAGGGTCGCGAATAAATTCGCTCCTACCGGGACCGGCGAATCGTGGGGTCGTAGGAGGGGATTCATCCCCGACAAGGGTCGCGAATAAATTCGCTCCCACCGGGCAACCGGCGAATCGTGGGGTCGTAGGAGGGGATTCATCCCCGACAAGGGTCGCGAATAAATTCGCTCCTACGACCGGCCGCTGTGGAAGGCGGGGGTAAAGGCGAACACGATGCAGCAGTTGCCGAATTGGGGTGTGCCCAGGGCAAGGTGTGCCGCGATCTGTTCCTCCACCGAGCCCATCTCCACAATGCAAAGGGATTCCTGCTGGCCCGGCTGCGGGTCGAGGAACAGCTGAATGTTGACAACCTGGCCGTGGGGTTCGCAGAGCGCCTTCACGATCGACTTGAGCGACGGCTCGTCTGTTGCCGCCGACAACCGGAAGCGGACGTCGTCTTTCATGGACGGGGAAGCGATTCCAGGTTATCGGGGGCGGCGATTCCGTCAGAGCCGGGCCAGCAGCCGCGCATACCTCTCGAACACCTGTTCCGTGCGCGGGGACACGGTGAGGACCCGGGATCTGCGGTCGTCGGTCGAAGAATGCTTGCGGATAACGCCCAGGGCGAGCAGTCGGCGCAAGCGGCGCTGCAGCGTGGCGCCGGGAGCGATATTCAGGAGCAGGAGCTGTTTCAGGGTGAGCGGAGTCCCCTGCTCCTGGTGGTAACCGATTTCCCAGACCATGTCGAAGTCTTCCAGGGAGGTGAGCTGCGGAAGGTAACACTGCTCGAACCGGCGCAGTCTTTTTAGGTCACCAAAAATTCCCATGACCGAATCTTCCGGTGCGTCCGTACGCTTGGCAACAGAAATTGCCGATCATTTTGACCGACAATCGATCGGCCAGGCGGCATGCCAGCGTGCGGCAATCGGGTATGGGAGCGGGGCCGCGTGCCGGAGTTTTCGGCGCGGGCGAGCTATATTTCCTCCAGCATTGGTGAAGCCGGGGACGCAGTGGAAATTTCCGGCAGCAAAATTCCGGGCGCTGAATTGATGCGGCGCCGCTCAGAATTTTGCTGCCGGAAAAAAACGCTTGCGGGGTGGCCCCGCAAGCGGCGTGAGAAGTGGTGGAGGCGGCGGGAATCGAACCCGCGTCCGCAAGCTGTCCGCAGGCAGTTCTACATACTTAGCCAGGCTGACTTGGGTTTTGACTCCGGCGCCGCCAACCGGCGGGCTGCGACGAAGCGAGTCACCTAAAGTTTAATGCCGTTCAAAGTGACCCTGGACGGCACGATTCCCTGTGAATGACTCTGCTCTCCCTTCCTTGCGGTCCGGAGCCGGCCCAGGAAAAAGCCGGTGCAGAGTTTAGCCGGTTTAGGCGGCTAAAGCGTAACGCTCGTCGTTGGCGAGTGTTAAGTTCCAGCGGATTTACAAGGTGACTGGACCTTGGTATGCCCTGCGCTACTTCGTAACCCACGTCGAAGCCAGGTCGCCCCCGTGTGAATCAGATGGGGCCGAACCGGGAAAGTTCAACCCCGGCATGATTTTACCAGAAAGGACCGGGCAAGCCTGCTAGATGAAGCCCAGCACGGCTTGAGGCCTGTCGATCATGCCTTGCGCGCCCCAGGTTTCGGGGTGCCCGCCGTCGCCCAGATAGCCGTAGGTAGCCACGATGCAGCGCATTCCGGCGGCCCGGCTCGCTTCCACGTCCCTGCGGTCGTCGCCGACGTAAAGGCCGTCCTCCGGCAAGATCCCGGCCCGGCGGGAGGCTTCCAGCAGGGGTGCGGGATCGGGCTTCGGCCGGGCGCAGGTGTCGCCGCTCACGACCGCGGCCGCCCGCGGGGCGATACCCAGTCGTTCGAGCAGGGGCAGGGTAAAGCGCCCGGGCTTGTTGGTCACCACGCCCCAGGCGAGGCCGCGCCGCTCCAGTTCCGCCAGCAATTCCGCGACTCCCGGAAACAGCGCCGTATGGCGGCACAGGTTCTGCTCATAAAAATCGAGGAACTCCTCCCGCATGGCCTCGAAGGACGGATCCTCGGGCGTGATGCCGAATCCCAGGTTGAGCAGCCCGCGGGCGCCGTTGGAGGCCTGGGGTCGAATCTCCCCCAGGGGCACGGGCGGCAGGCCGCGCGCCCGGCGCTGGAGGTTGAGGGCGTAGCCCAGGTCGGGCGCGGTGTCGGCGAGCGTGCCGTCGAGGTCGAAGAAAACGGCGCGAATCATTTGTTAGCTGAAAGCTTGGTGTCCCGTCCCGCAAATTCGTTGCAGAAGTCCCGTTCGGCCTGAGCTTGTCGAAGGCCGGACGGGACGCCGTTCACGGTTGGTTCGATCCTTCGGCGAGCTCAGGATCACCACGAACGGCCAGAACCCATACCAGATATGAACGGAACACGACACTAGGTTGCGCGGCACGCCATGAGGTAATTGACGCTCGTATCTGGCCCCAGGGAATAGATCCGGGTGACCGGGTTGTAGGTCATGCCGATGAGGTCCGCCACCGTGAGGCCCGCTTCCCGCGCCATGCGCCCGAGTTCGGAGGGCTTGAGGAACTTGGCATAGTCGTGGGTGCCCCGCGGCAGGAGATTCAGCACATATTCCGCGCCGATCACCGCAAACAGGTAGGACTTGGGGTTGCGGTTGATGGTGGAAAAGAACAGGTGGCCGCCGGGTTTCGCCAGCTGCGCGCACGCCCGCACCGTGCTCGCGGGATCGGGCACGTGCTCCAGGAGTTCCATGCAGGTCACCACGTCGAAGCTTCCCGGGCGCTCGCCCGCGACATCCTCCACCGCGGCCTTCAGGTATTCGACCCGGTTGCCGGTTTCCAGCAGGTGGAGTTTTGCCACTCTGATGGCCTTGTCCCCCAGGTCGATTCCGGTGACGGCGGCGCCCCGCACCGCCATGCTCTCGGCCAGGATCCCCCCGCCGCAGCCCACGTCGAGTACGGTCTTGCCCTCAAGCGCGGCGACGCGGTCGATGTAGTCGAGCCGCAGCGGATTGATGTCGTGCAGCGGCTTGAACTCGCTCGTGGGGTCCCACCAGCGGTGGGCGAGCTGGTTGAATTTTTCGAGTTCGAGGGGGTCGACGTTGGACATGGGACAGTCAGCGGTGAGCAGTGAGCGGAGAGTAGTAGGCGGTCAGGACAGCATAAGGGGCGCGGGGCGGTTGTTCAACCGGCGCTCCCCGATCCGCGGTCCGCGATCCGGATCTTTTCGCGCCATTCGGCGGCCCGGGTCCTGAGCTCATTTTCGTCCAGGGTGGCGAGCTCCCCCTGCCGGACAAGGCGGCGGCCTGCGACCCACACGTCGGTTACATCCTCGCGGCCGGCGGCGTACACCAGATGGGACACCGGGTCGTAGCAGGGGGCGAGCTCGATCGCGGAGAAATCCACAGCCACGATGTCCGCGGCCTTGCCCGGGACCAGCGAGCCGAAGAGCCCGTCCTTGCCGAGCGCCCGGGCGCCGTTCAAGGTCGCCATGCGCAGCGCCGCGTGGGCGGGAAGGGTATCGGCCTTGCCGCTCGCCGCCTTGGCGAGGAGGGCGGCGAGGCGCATTTCCTCGAACAGGTCGAGCCGGTTGTTGCTGGCCGCGCCGTCGGTGCCCAGTCCGACGTTGACGCCCCGATCCAGGAGTTGATGAACCGGGGCGATGCCGCTGGCCAGCTTGAGGTTGGAGGAAGGACAGTGCGCCACGTGGCAGCCCTGCTGCGCGACGAGCTCGATTTCAGACGGGTTGAGATGGACCATGTGTACCGCCACCAGGCTGGGTCCCAGCAGGCCAAGTCCCTGGAGGCGCTGAATCGGACGCACGCCGTGCTGGGCGAGGCTGCCGCGGATCTCGTCGTCGGTCTCATGCAGGTGAATGTGGATCGGGAGATCCAGCTGCTCGGCGAAGGTGACGAGCTTGCCGAAGGCCTTGTCGCTCACCGTGTAGGGCGCATGGGGGGCAGCGCAGAAGAACAGGTGGGAATGGCCGCGGTAACGGTCCCGCAGCGCCAGTCCCTTGTGCAGATAGTCGTCGGGGTCGGCGGCGTAGGCGGTGGGAAAGTCGATGACGATGATTCCCAGCGCGGCCCGCATTCCGCAGGCGAGCACGGCTTCGGCCGCCGACTCCGGGAAGAAGTACATGTCGTTGAAGCAGGTGACGCCGCCCTTGAGCATCTCGGCGCAGGCGAGGAGAGTCCCGTCCAGCACGAATTGCCGGTCGGCATATTTCATTTCTACCGGCCAGATGTGGTGCTTCAGCCAGTCCATGAGGGGCAGGTCATCGGCCAGGCCGCGCAGGAGTGTCATGGCGGCATGGGTGTGGAGATTGACGAGGCCGGGAATGAGGGCGTGGCCGCCCAGGGCGATGCGGTCCCGGGCCTCGAACCGCGCCTCCAGTTCCTCAATGGGGGCGACGGCCTCGATCCGGCCGTCGCGGATGGCGATGCCATGGCGATCGAGCACCACCCCCTCCGGCTCCACCGGGACGACCCAGCGGGCCGTGATCAGGGTATCGACGGTTACGCGCTCAGGCATGAATTCGGGATTCTGGGTGGCCCACAAGACAAAGCCCTGCGCGGGGCAGGGCTTTGCAGGAACCAGCTTGGCTGGAACGAAGCGTTACTTCACCGCGCGGGTACCCGCCACCTCCACTTCCACGCGGCGGTCGGGCTGCAGGCAGCTGATCAGGGCCTTGCCCTTCTTGCCGGCGCAGTCCTTGGGCTTGGTGACCGGGTCGGACTCGCCCTTGCCGTCGGTGTAGACGCGGTTGGCGGCGATGCCTTTTTCCTTCACCAGGTAGGTCTTCACGGACTCCGCCCGGCGCATGGACAGTTTCTTGTTGTAGGCATCGGAGCCGATGCGGTCGGCGTGGCCGATGGCGATGATGACTTCGTACTTCACGCCGTTCAGCTTGTCGGCGAACTTGTCGAGGGCTTCCTTGCCGGCGGGCTTGAGCACGGCCTTGTCGAAGTCGAACAGGGCGTCTGCGGAGAAGGTCACCTTTTCCGGCATCAGCTTGGGGGCCGGGGGCGGGGGCGGGGTGGGTTCTGCAGCCTTGGGCGGCGGCGCGGCGGGCTCGACCTTCTTCACCAGATCCGGATCGCACTCGGCGATGGCCTGAGCCGGGGTCCAGTAGCCGGTGCGCCAGCACAGGTTGAAGGCGCTCCTGGCGAGTACGCCGCGGCTGTCCTGCAGGTAGGCGTCCTTGCTCTGGGCGGCTGCGATCCCGGACGACAGGACTGCGGCGGCAGCGGCAACGCACACAAAAAGATTCTTCATGGAGACTATTTTCATTTTCGCCCCTTCGCGGAAGTTGATAGAGCCAGAGCCGGTCTTGTTGTTGCGTTCCGGGCCGTCCACGCTCAATCATAGCATAGGCGTGCCAAGCCCAATTCGTAAAATTCTGTTAATTATCGGTTTTTGTCCGGCGCCCTGTCAACCCGTCGAATTCAGGCCGAGACGCGACGGAAAACACTGCGTTTCAGTGGCTGGAGCAGTGCTCGCATGCTAAAATTTCCATTTTTGTTTCGGTGCCGGTTTTCGCCAAAAAACCTGCTGATTAAAAAAACAAATCTTCTCCATGATGGAACCCTTCGCCAAAGAAACCGTACCGGTCAGCCTGGAAGAGGAAATGCGCCGCTCCTATCTGGATTACGCCATGAGCGTAATCGTCGGACGGGCGCTTCCCGATGTGCGCGACGGCCTCAAGCCGGTGCACCGGCGGGTGCTGTTCGCGATGCACGAGCTGTCCAACGATTACAACAAGCCCTACAAGAAGTCCGCCCGCATTGTCGGCGATGTGATCGGCAAGTACCACCCCCACGGCGACGCAGCGGTGTACGACACCATCGTGCGCATGGCTCAGGACTTTTCCATGCGCTACACCCTGATCGACGGCCAGGGCAACTTCGGATCGGTGGACGGCGACAACGCGGCGGCCATGCGCTACACCGAGATCCGCATGGCGAAGATCGCCCATGAGCTGCTGGCGGACATCGACCGGGAGACGGTGGACTTCGGGCCCAACTACGACGGCTCCGAGCAGGAACCGCTGGTGCTGCCGGCGAAGATTCCGAACCTGCTCGTCAACGGCAGTTCCGGCATCGCGGTGGGCATGGCCACCAACATTCCGCCCCACAACCTGAACGAGGTGATCGACGCCTGCCTCGTGGTGCTCAAGGACCCGGACATCGGGATCGACGCGCTCATCGAGATCGTTCCGGCGCCTGACTTTCCGACTGCGGGAATCATCTACGGGCTGGAGGGGGTGAAGGAGGGCTACCGCACCGGCCGCGGCCGGGTGGTGATGCGGGCGCGGACCCATTTCGAGGACCTGGAAAAGGGGAACCGGCAGGCCATCATCATCGACGAGCTGCCCTACCAGGTTAACAAGAAAACGCTGCTGGAAAAGATCGCCGAGCTGGTGCGCGACAAGCGGCTGGAAGGCATCGCCGACCTGCGGGACGAGTCCGACAAGTCGGGAATGCGGGTAGTGATCGAGCTGAAGCGCGGCGAAGTACCGGAGGTGATCCTCAACAACCTGTACAAGGACACCCAGATGCAGGACACCTTCGGCATGAACGTGGTCGCCCTGGTGGACGGCCAGCCGAAGCTGCTCAACCTGAAGCAGATGCTGGAAGCCTTCCTGCGGCACCGGCGCGAAGTAGTCACCCGCCGCACCGTGTTCGAGCTCCGGAAGGCGCGGGAGCGGGGCCACATCCTGGAAGGCCTCGCCGTGGCCCTGTCCAACGTGGACGAGGTGATTGCCCTCATCAAGGCCGCCGCGACGCCGGCGATTGCCAAGGAACAGCTGATGTCGCGGCTGTGGCGCTCGCCGCTGGTGGAGGAGATGCTTTCGCGGGCGGCGGCGGACGGCTCGCGTCCGGCGGAGCTGGCGCCCGAATTCGGGTTGCAGGCGCAGGGCTACCGGCTGTCGGATGCCCAGGCCCAGGCCATCCTGGACCTGCGGCTGCAGCGCCTCACGGGCCTCGAGCAGGACAAGATCCGCGCCGAATACAAGGAAGTGATGGAGCGGATCGCCGACCTGCTCGACATCCTGGCCCGCCCCGAGCGCATCACCAAGATCATCGGCCATGAGCTTGCCGAGATCAAAAAGCAGTTCGGCGACGAGCGCAAGAGCGAGATCGTGCTCCAAACCCAGGATTTCTCCATGGAGGATCTGATCGCGCCGGAGGACGTGGTGGTGACGCTGTCCCACGCCGGCTACGTCAAGTCCCAGCCGCTGGACGCCTACCGCTCCCAGAAGCGCGGCGGCCGCGGCAAGCAGGCGGCGACCACCCAGGAAGACGATTTCATCGACTGCCTGTTTATCGCCAACACCCACGACTACATCCTGTGCTTCTCCAACCGCGGACGGGTGTACTGGATCAAGGTGTACAACGTGCCCCAGGGCAGCCGCACCAGCCGCGGCAAGCCTATCGTCAACCTGGTGCAGATCCAGGAGGGCGAGAAGATCACGGCAGTGCTGCCGGTCAAGTTCTTCGCCGAGGACCGCTACGTGTTCATGGCCACCTCCAGCGGCACCGTGAAGAAGACGCAGCTTTCGGAGTTTTCGCGGCCGCGCTCGGGCGGCATCATCGCCTGCGATCTTGACGAGGGAGATTTCCTGATCGGGGTTGCCATCACCGACGGGCGTTCGGACGTCATGCTGTTCTCCGACGGGGGCAAGGCGGTCCGCTTCGACGAGAACGACGTGCGGGCCATGGGCCGCGGCGCGCGCGGGGTGCGCGGCATGAAGCTGGGCGAGGGTCAGAAAGCGATCTCCCTGCTGGTGGCGGGGAACGAGACCCAGGCGGTGCTCACCGCCACCGAGAACGGCTTCGGCAAGCGCACACCCATCGTGGAATACACCCGGCACGGGCGGGGCACCCAGGGCATGATCGCGATCCAGACTTCCGGGCGCAACGGCAAGGTGGTGGCGGCGACCCTGGTGGATCCCGGCGACGAGATCATGCTCATCGCCACTGGCGGGGTGCTGATCCGCACCCGGGTTTCAGAGATTCGCGAAATGAGCCGGTCTACCCAGGGCGTGCGCCTCATCAACCTGGACCAGGGAGAGCGGCTCGCGGGGCTGGAAAAAGTGATTGAAACTGAAGAGGACTAGGACGGGCATGGATCAAGCCGGAAAGGGAGTGAGCGTGCAGCGCATCTACAACTTCAGCGCCGGGCCGGCGGTATTGCCGGTGGAAGTGCTGGAAAAGGCCCGGGCCGAGATGCTCGACTGGCACGGCAGCGGCATGTCGGTGATGGAAATGAGCCACCGCGGCAAGGAGTTCGTCGGCATCGCCCGGAAGGCCGAGGCCGACCTGCGGGAACTGATGGCGATTCCCGCCGATTACAAGGTGCTGTTCCTGCAAGGCGGCGCCACGGCCCAGTTCGCCATGATTCCCCTGAACCTCCTCGGTGACAGGAAGAGTGCCGATTACGTGAATACCGGCGAGTGGGCCAAGAAAGCGATCAAGGAGGCGAAGCGCTACTGCCGGGTGAATATTGCAGCGTCGGCGGAAGACGCGAACTTCACCTACGCGCCGCCCCAGGAAAAGTGGCAGGTGAACCCGGATTCCGCCTACGTCCATTACACCGCCAACGAGACCATCGGCGGCGTGGAATTCCACTGGGTACCGGACACGGGCAAGGTGCCGCTGGTGTGCGACATGTCCTCCAACATTCTGTCGAAACCGGTGGACGTATCGAAATACGGCCTGATTTACGCCGGGGCCCAGAAGAACATCGGGCCGGCGGGGCTCACTATCGTCATCGTGCGCGAGGACCAGCTCGGCAAGGCCGCACCCACCATTCCCTCGGTGTTCGACTACAAGATCCAGGCCGAGAGCGAGTCCATGCTCAATACCCCGGCCACCTACGGCATTTACATCGCCGGGCTGGTGTTCGAGTGGTTGAAGGCGAAGGGCGGACTTGCCGGGATGGAGAAGCTGAACATCGAGAAGTCGAAGCTCGTATATGATTTTCTCGACGGCACCGAGTTCTACCGCTGTCCGGTGGCGCGCCAGGACCGTTCGCGCATGAACATTCCATTCACGCTCAGGGATTCCGCGCTTGACGAGGAATTCCTCAAGCAGGCCAAGGGCCGCGGCCTGATCCAGTTGAAGGGCCACCGCTCGGTGGGCGGGATGCGGGCGTCCGTTTACAATGCCATGCCGGTTTCCGGCGTGCGCGCACTCGTGGAGTTCATGGGTGAGTTCGCGAAAAAGCATGGATAAGCAGCGCTTTCGCATCCTTACCCTCAACCACATCTCTCCCCACGGGCTCAAGCGCTTCCCGGCGGAGCAGTACACCGTCGGGAGCCACGTGGAGGATCCGGATGCGATTCTGGTGCGCTCCCACAACATGCTCAAGATGGATATTCCGGCGGGCGTGAGGGCCATCGGGCGCGCGGGGGCGGGGACCAACAATATCCCGGTGGACGCCATGAGCGCCCGGGGCATTCCGGTGTTCTACACGCCCGGCGCCAACGCCAACGCGGTGAAGGAGCTGGTGCTGGCGGCGCTGCTCATGGCGGCGCGGAACCTGATTCCCGCCATCCGCTTTACCGAGGGCCTGACCGGCGAGGACGCGGCGCTGCACAAGCTGGTGGAGGAAGGGAAGAAGCAGTTCGCCGGTATCGAGCTCGCGGGCCGCACGCTGGGCGTCATCGGCCTGGGGGCCATCGGCAGCCTGGTGGCGGACGCCGCCATCAAGCTCGGCATGAAGGTGATCGGCTTCGACCCGGAGATCACGGTGGATGCCGCCTGGAACCTGCCGTCCCAGGTGAAAAAGGCCCACAGCGTCGAAGAGCTGCTGAAGGCGAGCGAGTTCGTCACTCTGCACGTCCCGCTGCGGGACGCGACCCGGCGCCTGATCGGCGCCAAGCGCGTGCATGCCATGCACAGCGGCGCCGTTCTCCTCAACTTTTCCCGCGAGGGGATCGTCGAGGAGGAGGCAGTGCTGGCGGGAATCGAGAGCGGGCGCATCAAGTACTACCTGTCGGATTTTCCCACCCACCGGCTGCAGCGGCATCCCTCGGTGGTGAGCCTGCCGCACCTGGGCGCGTCCACCCACGAAGCCGAGGAAAACTGCGCGACCATGGTGGTGGACCAGGTGAGGGAGTACCTGGAGGACGGAAATATCACCAACGCGGTGAACTTTCCCGACGTGGCGATGGCCCGGGAGTCCGCGTACCGGATTGCCATCGCCCATGCCAATGTACCCGGCATGGTGGCGCAGATTTCCACCACCATGGGGCAGGCGGGCCTGAACATACACAACATGGTGAACAAGTCCCGGGGTGACATGGCCTATACCATGGTGGATCTCGACAGCTCTGCCTCGGCGGGAGTCGAGAAGAAGATCGCCGCCATCGGTGGCGTGCTCATGATGCGCGACGTTTCCGTGAAGCCATCCTGAGCATGGCGGGCGAGCTCAAAAAGCTGCGCGACCGGATCGATCGGCTGGATGACGAGATACTGAAGCTCGTCAGTCAGCGAGCTGCCGTCGCCAAGGAAATCGGCCACGTGAAGAACGGGCTCGCCTACCGGCCCGAGCGGGAGGCCCAGGTGCTGGCGCGAATCCGGGCCGCCAATCCCGGACCCCTGTCAAAGGAGGGTGTCACTCAGCTGTTCGTCGAGCTCATGTCGGTATGCCGGGCCCTGGAACAGCCGCTGTCGGTCGGCTACCTGGGTCCCCGGGGGACCTTCAGCGAAGAGGCGGCGGTGCGGCGCTTCGGGAGCGGGGCCCAGGCGGTGCCCTGCGGCTCCATCGACGAGGTTTTCCGCAAGGTGGAAGCCGGCCAGGTGAGCTACGGCGTGGTCCCGGTCGAGAATTCCACCGAGGGTGCCATCGGCCGCACCCTGGACCTGCTCCTGGGCACGCCGCTGAAAATCTGCGGCGAGATCGTGCTGCCGGTGCACCATTGCCTGATGAGCCGGACCGGCGCGGCGCGCTCCGTAAAGAAAATCTATTCCCACGCCCAGAGCCTGGCCCAGTGCCACGAGTGGCTGTCCCAGAACTTCCCACAGGCCGCCCGCGTTCCGGTGGTGAGCAACTCCGAGGCGGCGCGGCTGGCGTCCGGGGAAAAGGGTACCGCCGCCATCGCTGCCAAGCCCGCGGCGGCGCTGTATGCCCTCAAGCTCGTGGCCGAAAATATCGAAGATGAACCCGACAACACCACGCGCTTCCTGGTGCTGGGCCGGCAGGACGTGGCGCCCTCGGGGAAGGACAAGACCTCCATGGTGATGTCGGCGAAGAACCGGCCGGGAGCGGTCCATGCGCTGCTCACGCCCCTCGCGGAAAACGGCGTCAGCATGACCAAGCTCGAATCCCGGCCGTCCCGAACCGGCATGTGGGAGTACGTGTTTTTTCTGGACATTGAAGGCCATCAGGAGGACGTCGGGGTCGCCCGGGCGCTGGCGGAGTTGCGCGAGAAGGCGGCCTTTCTGAAAATCCTCGGCTCCTACCCGGCGGCGTGAGACGTGACGCGGGGACGTCAGGGGTGCTTGGGGCGCGGGGTTCCGCATTTTTCGCTTTACGTTTCGCGAATCATCGATGATGAATATCTGTGACCTGGCCCCGGAGTACATCCGGGCGATCGCTCCTTACCAGCCCGGCAAGCCGATTTCGGAGCTGGCCCGGGAGATGGGGCTCGACGAAGCGAAAATCATCAAGCTCGCCTCCAACGAGAATCCCCTGGGACCGAGCCCGATGGCGCGCCAGGCGATGGAGCGGGCGCTTGCCGAGGTGCATCTCTATCCCGACGGCAACGGCTTCGAACTGAAGGCGGCGCTGTCGCGCCATTACCGGGTAGCGCCGGACCAGATCGTGCTCGGCAACGGCTCCAACGACGTGCTGGAACTGGCGGCGCGGGTGTTCCTCAAGCCGGGGACGGCGGCGGTGTACTCGCAGCATGCATTCGCGGTGTATCCGCTGGTCACCCAGGCCATGGGGTCCGAGGGCATCGTGGTTCCCGCCAGGAATTTCGGTCATGACCTGGAAGCCATGGGCCGCGCCATCACGCCGGAGACCCGGCTGGTGTTCGTGGCCAATCCCAACAACCCCACCGGAACGCTCGCGGCGCCCGCCGAGCTGCTCGCCTTCCTCAAGGGCGTTTCGCGGGACGTGGCGGTGGTGCTGGACGAGGCCTACAACGAGTACCTGCCCGACGACCTCAAGGGCGACAGCGTGGCCTGGCTGCGGCAGTTTCCGAACCTGATCATCACCCGCAGCTTTTCCAAGGCTTACGGCCTGGCGGGGCTGCGGGTGGGCTTCGGGCTGGCGGAGCCGCGCGTGGCGGACCTCATGAACCGGGTGCGCCAGCCCTTCAACGTGAACAGCGTGGCCCAGGCCGCGGCTACCGCCGCGCTGGAGGACAGGGATTTTGTCAGGCGCAGCTTCCAGATCAACCGCGCGGGCATGGCGCAGATCGCGACCGGATTGCGAAGGCTGGGGATCGAATACATTCCGTCCTTCGGCAATTTCCTGAGCTTCCGGGTCGGCGATGCCGCGGGCGTCTACCAGAAGCTGCTCCGGCAGGGCGTCATCGTGCGTCCCATCGGCATCTACGACCTGCCCGAGCACCTGCGGGTGAGCATCGGGCTGGAGCACGAAAACGAGCGCTTCCTGCAGGCGCTGGAAAGAATCATCGGAGAAGCAAAATGCTGATTGTCATGAATCACGAAGCCACCGACGAGCAGATCGAAGCGGTGGTGAAGAAGATCCGCGATCACGGGCTCGACGTGAACGTCTCGCGGGGCGTCGAGCGCACCATCATCGGCGCCGTCGGCGAGGAGCGCAAGCTGGAGCCGGAGATGTTCGACCCGATGCCGGGTGTGGACTACTCGATGCACATCGTCAAGCCCTACAAAATCGTGGCCCGGGAGTGGCACAAGGCGGACACGGTCATCGACATCAAGGGCGTGAAGCTCGGAGGCCCGCAGATCCAGGTGATCGGCGGGCCGTGCTCGGTGGAGACCCAGGAGCAGATGGATCTGTCGGCCCAGTTCGTCGCGGAGGCCGGCTGCCGGCTGATGCGCGGCGGCGCCTTCAAGCCGCGCACCAGTCCCTACGCCTTCCAGGGCAAGGGGGTGGAGGGGCTCGACATGTTCCGCAGGGCCGCCGACAAGTTCCGCCTGCCGATCGTCACCGAGCTGATGGACGTGCGGATGCTGGACACTTTCCTCGAATACGGGGTGGATGTGATCCAGATCGGCACCCGCAACATGCAGAACTTCGACCTGCTGAAGGAAGTGGGGCGCATCAGCACCCCGGTGATCCTGAAGCGCGGCATGTCCGCCACCATCTCCGAGTGGCTGATGGCGGCCGAATACATCGCCGCCGGCGGCAACCACAACATCATTTTCTGCGAGCGCGGCATCCGCACCTTCGAGACCGCTTACCGCAACGTGCTGGACGTTACTGCGATCCCCATGCTCAAAAAGGAAACTCACCTGCCGGTGATCATCGATCCGTCCCACGCCGGAGGCAAGGCGTGGATGGTGCCGGCGCTGTCGCGGGCGGCGGTGGCGGCCGGCGCCGACGGGCTGCTGATCGAGATGCACCCCAATCCCTGCGAGGCCTGGTGCGACGCCGACCAGGCCCTGAGCCCCGCGGAGCTGAAGAACCTGATGGCCACGCTGCGCGGGGTCGCCACGGCCATCGGCCGGTCCGCCTGAATCCCCGCCATCCTGCTGAGGACCACCGTGACCAA
This sequence comes from Betaproteobacteria bacterium, assembly GCA_016183615.1. Lineage (GTDB taxonomy): Bacteria > Pseudomonadota > Gammaproteobacteria > Burkholderiales > UBA6910 > JACPEG01. The sequence goes on along the minus strand of JACPEG010000006.1, from coordinate 20,669 downwards.
GCTCAAAAAACTCGTCATCTTCGGTGTCGGCCTGATCGGCGGCTCGTTCGCGCTCGCGGCCCGCAAGGCCGGGATCGTGGACCGCATCGTTGGGGTTGGGCGCAACCCCGAGAACCTGAATCGGGCCCTGGCCAGCGGCGTCATCGACGAAGCGAGCCACGATGTGGCGTCGGCGTTGAAAGGCGCGGAGCTGGTGCTGATCGCCGTGCCGGTGGCCCAGACCAGCAGGGTGATGACCCAGATCGAGCCCCATCTTGAGGCTCAAACCGTGATCACCGATGCCGGAAGCACCAAGCAGGACGTGCTGGCGGTCGCCTACACCTATCTGGCGAGGCACATCTCGCGTTTCGTTCCAGCCCATCCCATTGCCGGGGCGGAGCAGAGCGGGGTGGGAGCCGCCAACGGGGGGCTCTACCAGGACCGGAACGTGGTGATCACGCCGTTGCCCCAGACCGACCCGCGGGCGGTGGAGGTGGTGACGGCGGTGTGGCAGGCCTGCGGCGCGCGGGTGTCCCGGATGACCCCCGAAAAGCACGACGAGATACTCGCCACCATCAGCCATCTGCCCCATGTGCTTGCCTATGCGCTGATGGATGAGGTGGCGAACAGCTCCAATGCCGAGGAGCTGATGTTCTACGCCGGCACCGGGTTCCGGGATTTCACCCGAATCGCCGGCAGCCTTCCCGAGATGTGGCGCGATATCTGCCTCGCCAACCGGGAAACCCTGCTCAGGCAGATGGAAGCCTACGAGGCGGAGCTGGGAAAAATGCGCAAGCTGCTCGCCGATGGCGACGGCCCGGGGCTGGAGCAGCTCTTCACCAACGCCCGCAACGCCCGCAACCGCATGGTGGAAGGCAAGGCGTAGAGCGGGTCGCGGGATGACCGATCCGACACGCGCTCCCGCCCGGCGGGGAATTCCATGACCGTTTCGTATCACGTCGATCCCGGCGGCGCGCTCACCGGCAGCCTGCGGGTGCCGGGAGACAAGTCCATCTCCCACCGCTCCATCATGCTGGGCGCCCTCGCCGAAGGAACAACCCGCATTACCGGGTTCCTCGAAGGCGAGGACGCCCTTGCCACCATGAATATCTTTCGCGCCCTCGGTGTGGAGATCGAAGGGCCCGTTCAGGGGCGCGTTACCGTGCGTGGCGTCGGCCTGAACGGGCTCAAGGCCCCGAATCAGGTTCTCGATTGCGGCAACTCGGGCACTTCCATGCGTCTGATTTGCGGATTGCTCGCCGGCCAGTCCTTCGATTGCCGGCTTACCGGGGATGATTCCCTGCGCCGCCGGCCCATGGGCCGCGTCGCCACCCCACTCGCCCGGATGGGGGCCGAGATTCAGACCTCGGAGCAGGGAAGGCCCCCGCTGACGATCCGGGGCACGGCCGGGCTCCGGGGCGTCGATTACGAGATGCCGGTGGCCAGCGCCCAGGTCAAGTCGGCACTGCTGCTGGCCGGGCTCTACGCCTCGGGGCGCACCTGCGTCACCGAGCCCGCCCCGACCCGGGACCACACCGAGCGCATGCTCCGGGCCTTCGGCTACCCGGTGGAAGTGAACGACAACCGGATCTGCGTTACGGGCGGGGGCAGGCTTGCGGCCTGCGACATCGAGGTGCCCGCCGATATTTCCTCGGCGGCGTTTTTCATGGTGGGGGCGAGCATTGCGCCCGGCTCGGATGTCACGCTCACGCATGTCGGCATCAATCCCACGCGGATCGGGGTCGTCGAGATACTACGCCTCATGGGAGCGGATCTGACACTTCTGAATCCGCGCACTGCAGGCGGCGAGCCGGTGGCCGATGTCCGGGTGCGCCATGCGAGGCTGCGCGGCGTCGGAATTCCGCCGGACCTGGTGCCGCTCGCAATCGACGAGTTTCCGGCGCTGTTCATCGCCGCGGCCAACGCGGAAGGCGTCACGGTGCTGGGCGGTGCGGAAGAGCTGCGGGTCAAGGAATCCGACCGCATCCAGGTGATGGCCGACGGACTCCGGGCTCTGGGCGTCGATGCGCGGCCCACCGCCGACGGCATGGTCATCGTGGGCGGCAGCTACGGCGGCGGCGCAGTGGAAAGCCACGGCGATCACCGCATCGCCATGGCCTTTGCGATGGCGGCCCTCACCGCGGGCGGGGCCATCGCCATCGACGACTGCGCCAACGTGGCGACGTCCTTCCCCGGTTTCGTTCAACTCGCCCGGCAGGCGGGTTTAAGGATTGCCGAAAAGCTTAACCGCTAAGGACGCAAAGGACGCGAAGGAGCGTCAAATCGAGGTCCGTCAGAGCCTGAATGTGGACACGAAGGCGAGCAAATCCGACGATCTGAATTTTGCTTTTTTGTGGTTATCGCATTCTCACTTTTCCTTTGCGTCCTTGGCGGTTAAAAATGTTTTCGAACATGCAGTCTGACAACAACGTCCCGGTCATCGCGATAGACGGCCCCTCGGCCTCCGGCAAGGGGACCGTGGCCCAGGGAGTGGCAAAGGCCCTGGGATTCCATTTTCTCGACAGCGGGGCGCTCTATCGCCTGGTCGCCCTGGGGGCCGAGCGTCGGGGTATCGCCCTGGATGACGCGGCGGGGCTTGCCGAGCTGGCTGCGGGTCTCCCGGCCCGATTCGAGGGCGAAGATATCTGGCTCGGCGACGAACGGGTAACCGACGCGATCCGCTCCGAAGCCTGCTCGGCGGGGGCCTCCCGGGTGGCGGCGGTTCCCCAGGTCCGGCGGGCCTTGCTGGGCCGCCAGCGGGCCTTTCGGCAGGCCCCGGGGCTGGTGGCGGACGGCCGGGACATGGGCTCGGTGGTGTTTCCCGATGCCCTGCTCAAAGTCTTCCTCACGGCGAGCCCGGAGGAGCGCGCCCGGCGGCGCCATAAGCAGTTGATGGACAAAGGTTTGTATGCTACTATCAGCACCCTTTTGCAGGATATTCGAGCGCGCGACGCCCGGGACAGCACCCGCGCCGTGGCTCCCCTGCAACAGGGTGCAGACGCGATTTTGCTCGATACCACGCAACTCACCATCGATCAGGCGGTCGAGGCGGTGCTCAAGCACTACCACGCGGTTTGCGCAAGGCCATGAGGTTCTTTTGCCTCGTGATTTCATCAACCGGCCCCGTGCCCTCACGGGTTTAATCGTTCAGGCAACATTTAATGGCTACTGTCTCCACCGCAACCGAGATCCAGGAAAATTTTGCATCGCTTTTCGAGGAAAGCCTGTCGCGCAAGGAAATGCGGGTGGGCGAAGTCATCACCGCCGAGGTGGTCCGGGTGGACCCCAACGTGGTGGTGGTCAACGCCGGGCTCAAGTCGGAAAGCTTCATCCCCATCGACGAATTCAAGAATGACCGCGGCGAGGTGGACGTCAAGCCAGGCGACTTCGTAAGCGTCGCGATCGAGGCGCTCGAAGACGGTTACGGCGAAACCCGGCTCTCGCGAGACAAGGCCAAGCGCCTGGCCGCGTGGCATGACCTGGAGCAGGCCCTGGAGAAGGGCAATCTGGTGCAGGGCGTGATTACCGGCAAGGTGAAGGGCGGGTTGACGGTCATGATCAACGGCATCCGCGCCTTTCTTCCCGGTTCCCTGGTGGACATCCGGCCGGTGAAGGACACGTTCCCTTACGAGGGCAAGCAGTTCGAATTCAAGGTCATCAAGCTCGACCGCAAGCGCAACAACGTGGTGGTTTCGCGCCGTGCGGTGCTGGAAGCGACCCAGGGCGCGGAGCGCCAGGCGCTGCTCGCCAGCCTGCAGGAAGGCGCCGTGGTCAAGGGCATCGTCAAGAACATCACCGATTACGGCGCGTTCGTGGATCTGGGCGGCATCGACGGCCTGCTGCACATCACCGACCTGGCGTGGCGCCGGGTCAAGCATCCCTCCGAGATCCTGTCCGTGGGCGACGAAGTGGAAGCCAAGGTCCTCAAGTTCGACCAGGAAAAGAATCGCGTGTCCCTGGGCCTGAAGCAGTTGGGCGAGGATCCCTGGGTCGGGCTTTCCCGCCGCTATCCTCCGGGGACGCGGCTGTTCGGCAAAGTGTCCAACCTCACCGATTACGGCGCGTTCGTGGAGATTGAAAGCGGCATCGAGGGCCTGGTGCACGTGTCCGAGATGGACTGGACCAACAAGAACGTCCATCCCTCCAAGGTCGTGGCCCTCGGCGACGAGGTGGAAGTCATGATCCTCGAGATCGACGAGGAGCGCCGGCGCATTTCCCTCGGCATGAAGCAGTGCATGCCCAACCCCTGGGAGGAGTTCTCCGCCAACTTCAAGAAGAACGACAAGGTGAAGGGGCAGATCAAGTCCATCACCGACTTCGGCATCTTCATCGGACTGCCCGGCGGCATCGACGGTCTGGTGCACCTGTCCGACCTGTCCTGGTCGAAGGCGGGCGAGGAGGCGGTGCGGGACTACAAGAAGGGTGAGGAGGTGGAGGCGATGGTGCTCTCCATCGACGTGGAGCGCGAGCGAATTTCGCTCGGCATCAAGCAGCTGGAGGGCGATCCCTTTAACAGCTTCATAACCAACCATGACAAGGGAAGCGTGGTCGCAGGCACCGTGAAATCGATCGATGCCAAGGGCGCTGTGATTGCCCTGGACAACGATGTCGAAGGCTACCTGCGGGCCTCCGAAGTGGCCCGGGACCGGGTCGAGGACATCCGTACCCACCTCAAGGAAGGCGATCCGGTCAAGGCGATGATCATCAACATCGACCGCAAGAACCGCAGCATCAACCTGTCCATCAAGGCCAAGGACGCGGCGGAGGAAACGGCGGCGATGCAGAAGATCCAGGCCGAAAGCCCAGCAAGCGCCGGAACCACCAACCTGGGCGCTCTCCTGAAAGCGAAGCTCGACGTCAAAAACACCGAACAATAGGGGCAGTCATGACCAAGTCGGAACTCATTGCGAGGCTCGCCGCGCGCCATCCCCAGCTGGTGGCCAAGGACGCCGAGCTGGCGGTCAAGATGATCCTGGATGCCATGGCGAGCAGCCTATCCAACGGCCAGCGCATCGAGATCAGGGGATTCGGCAGCTTCGGTCTCAATTACCGGCCGCCCCGGGTCGGGCGCAATCCCAAGTCCGGGGAAAAGGTGCACGTGCCGGAGAAATACGTGCCGCATTTCAAGGCCGGGAAGGAACTGCGGGAAAGGGTGGACATCAACTCCAATTCCGAGAAGCCCGAAGCCTGAACGGCCCGGATGGAACACCGACGGCGGCATGTCGCAAGATAATGCCGCCGTTTTCATGTCGGGGTATCCTGAGCGGGCCGCCGTGCGTTATTGCTGAAGAATCGATCCGATCACCGTGCGCTATCTGACCTGGTTCCTGCGGATCCTGCTGTTCGTCCTGCTGCTCGGATTTGCGGTGAAGAACACCGAGACCGTGACGCTGCGCTATTACTTCGGTTTTGAATGGCCGGGGCCGCTGGTACTCATTCTCCTGGTATTCTTCGCGGCCGGCGCCGGGGTGGGCATTCTGGCCTGCCTCGGCATCATCTTCCGGCAGCGCCGGCAGCTTTCGGGCCTCCGCCGTGAGCTCAGGGACAGCGAGCGGGCGCGCACGCAGGCCGAGGCCGGGGCTTATCCGAAACAAGGGCGGCTCTAGCCGCGCCGGAAGATCGGCCCATGGAATTCGAGCTCTGGTGGCTGCTGGCCTTACCCCTGTTCTTCGCCCTGGGCTGGATGGCGGCCCGCATCGACATCAAGCAGCTGCTCTCGGAATCCCGGGCTCTTCCGCTTTCCTATTTCAAGGGGCTCAATTTTCTCCTCAACGAGCAGCCCGACAAGGCGATCGAGGCCTTCATCGAGGTGGTGAAGGTGGATCCCCAGACCGTGGAGTTGCACTTCGCCCTGGGCAGCCTGTTCCGGCGCCGGGGCGAGGTGGAGCGGGCGATCCGCATGCACCAGAACCTGGTGGAGCGGGCCGACCTCGCTCCGGAACAGCGGGAGAACGCCCTGTTCGAGCTGGCCCAGGATTATCTCAAGGCGGGGCTGCTGGACCGGGCCGAAGAACTTTTTCTCAAGCTCGCGGGCACGCGCCACGAGCAGTCCGGGTTCAAATACCTGTTGGAAATCTACGAACAGGAGAAGGACTGGCTGAAGGCCATCGACATCTCCCGGCGCATGGATTCCATCACCGGGCAATCGAGCGCCAAGGACATCGCCCATTTCTATTGCGAGCTGGGCGCCGCGGAAATGCTGCATTCGCGCCCGGATGAAGCCCGCACATACCTGGAAGAGGCCCTCGGCGTGAACCGCAAGTGCGTGCGGGCCAACCTGCTGCTGGGGGACATGGAGTTGGGCCTCAAGCGCCATGAGGAGGCCATCGAAGCCTGGAAGCGGATCGAGAACCAGAACCCCGGCTATCTTGCACTGGTGGCCGAAAAGCTGCTGGAAGCCTACCGTACTCTGGGCCGGGTGGAACAGGGGCTGCACCTGCTCAAGGGCTACCTGGGGAGCTATCCGTCGCTTGATCTGCTTAACGTGGTATTCCAGGCCGTGCTGGAGAAAGACGGAGCCAAGCCGGCGTATCATCTGGTGCGGGACGAGCTAAGGCGTAATCCGACGCTGCTGGGGCTCGACAAACTGCTGGAGGCGCAACTGCTGGAGGCGCCCATCGAGCGGCGCAACGACCTGGAACTCATCAAGAACCTGGTGCACCACCATACCCGCAGCCTTGCGATGTACCGCTGCGACCACTGCGGCTTCCGGGCCCGGCAGTTCTACTGGCATTGCCCGGCCTGCGGCCACTGGGAAACCTATCCGCCGCGACGCACCGAGGAGCGGGAACTCGCGAAATGAACGACCCGAAAATCATCGTCGCCCTTGACGTGCCGACCTCGCGCCAGGCGCTCGCCCTGGCGCGCCGCCTTGATCCGGCCCTGTGCCGGATCAAGGTCGGAAAGGAACTGTTCACGTCGGCGGGGCCGAAGCTCGTGGAACGGCTCGGCGAACAGGGCTACCAGGTGTTCCTGGACCTCAAGTTCCATGACATCCCCAACACGGTGGCCCAGGCCTGCAAGGCGGCGGCGCAGCTCGGCGTCTGGATGCTGAACGTACACGCCCTGGGCGGGCGCAAGATGATGATGGCGGCGCGGGAAGCGCTGGGGGGGACCTGGCCCCGCCCGCGGCTGATCGCGGTAACGCTGCTGACCAGCCTGGGCCAGGACGATCTGCATGACCTCGGCATTCACGGCAAGCCTGCAGATGTGGTCCTGCGCCTCGCCGCGAGGGCCCATGATTGCGGCCTCGATGGGGTGGTGTGCTCGGCCCAGGAGGCGCGCGCCCTCCGGGAACGCTTCGGGAAGGGCTTCTGGCTGGTCACGCCGGGCATCCGGCCCCAGGAAGCGGCCCTCGACGACCAGACTCGGGTCGCGACGCCCCGGACGGCCCTGGCGAACGGCGCGGACTACCTGGTGATCGGTCGCCCCATCACCCGGGCGCCGGATCCGCGCAAGGCACTCGAGGACATATCAAGGGAAATCGCCTGACGGCAAGGGGGACGGGATGGAGAAAAGCATGAAGGCTCAACGCACGAGGAACAAGGGAACGCCCACAAAACCGGTACGCGTGCGCGGCCCCTCATCGTTGAAGAGGGCCCGGGTCCTGGTGGTGGGCGACGTGATGCTGGACCGCTACTGGTTTGGCGACGTGGGGCGCATTTCCCCCGAGGCGCCGGTGCCGGTGCTCAAGATCGAGCGGGTGGAGGAGCGGCTGGGCGGGGCCGCCAACGTGGCGCGCAACGCGGCGGCGCTGGGGGCCCAGGTGTCGCTGCTTTCGGTCATCGGCGAGGACGAGGCCGGGGCGACGCTCGCGCATTTGCTGAAGGAACAAGGCATCCACGGCTACCTGCACCCGGACCCGGAGATTTCCACCACCATCAAGCTGCGCGCCATCGCCCGCCACCAGCAGCTGCTGCGAATGGACTTCGAGGCGCCGCCCACCCACGAGGTGCTGGCCTCCAAGCTGCGGGATTTCCGGCGGCTGCTGCCCCAGGCCGACGTGGTCGTTCTCTCCGATTACGGGAAAGGCGGCCTGGCCCACATCGGGAAGATGATCCGATACGCCCGGGACGCCGGCAAGCGGGTGCTGGTGGACCCCAAGGGCGAGGATTACACCCGCTACCGGGGCGCCACCATGATCACGCCCAACCGGGCCGAGTTCCGGCAGGTGGCGGGAAGCTGGAGAAGCGAACAGGAGCTGGCGGCAAAGGCCCAGAGGCTGCGCAGGTCCCTGCGCCTCGAGGCGCTGCTGGTCACCCGCAGCGAGGAAGGCATGACGCTGTTCAGGGAAGATCGGGTTCGGCACGAGCCGGCGGAGGCGCGGGAAGTGTTCGACGTGAGCGGCGCGGGCGACACCGTGATCGCCACGCTCGGTGTCATGATGGCGGCGGGTGCCGACCTGGTGCAGGCGATGCGCCTGGCCAACCGCGCCGCCGGCATCGTGGTGGGCAAACTGGGCACCGCGGTGGTCCGGCCGGAGGAATTGTTTGGATAGCCATCCGCTGTCCGCGGTCAGCCGCCAGCGACCCCGGCTATGGAGCAGGTTCGAAGCTGATAGCTAGAAAGGAAACGCATGTACTACGTTGTAACCGGCGCCGCCGGATTCATTGGCTCCAACCTGGTCAAGGCGCTGAATGCCCAGGACGAGACCGACATTATCGCGGTGGACAACCTCACCCGCGGCGACAAGTTCAGGAATCTCACCGACTGCGAGATCGCCGATTACATCGACAAGGAAGAGTTTCTGGCGCGCCTGTCCACCGGTCACCTCGACGGGACCATCCAGGCCATCCTGCACCAGGGCGCCTGCTCCGACACCATGGAGCAGGACGGCCGCTACATGATGAACAACAACTACCGCTACTCGGTGGAGTTGCTCGACTACTGCCAGAACGAGGAGGTGCCGTTCATCTACGCTTCCTCGGCCTCGGTGTATGGCGCGGGTCCCGGGTTCAAGGAGTCGCGCGAGTTCGAGGCGCCGCTCAACGTGTACGGCTACTCCAAATTCCTGTTCGACCAGGTGGTGCGGCGGCGCTTGCCGGAGCGCAACGCGCAGATCGCCGGATTCCGCTACTTCAACGTGTACGGCCCTGGGGAGGCCCACAAGCAGCGTATGGCGTCGGTGGCGTTCCACTGCTTCAACCAGTACCAGGCCGAGGGCAGGGTGAAGCTGTTCGAAGGCTCCGGCGGCTATGGCGCGGGCGAGCAGCGCCGCGACTTCGTCTCGGTGGAGGACGTGGTGAAGGTGAATCTCCACTTTCTCGGCCGCCCGCAGAAGTCCGGGATTTTCAACCTGGGCACCGGCGCGTCCCAGACCTTCAACGACGTGGCGATGGCGGTGGTCAACGGCTGCCGCAAGGCGAGGGGGGAGTCCGTCCTGAGCCTGACGGAACTGCAGGCCCAGGGCGTGATCCAGTACATCCCGTTCCCGGAGGGGCTCAAGCCCAAGTACCAGAGCTTCACTCAGGCGGATATGAAAGTGCTGCGGGAAGCGGGCTACCAGGAGTCGTTCCTCACGGTGGAGCAGGGCGTGTCGCGCTACGTGGAGTCGCTGCTCAGGATCGTTCGCTGAAGCGGCGGAATCGGACGTCGGGGAGGTTATGCCATAATGGGGCGCGTCGAACACCTGAAGACAAGCATGTACCGGAGCATCGAGGACTTCGTCGGCAACACGCCGCTGGTCAGGCTCAAGCGCCTTCCCGGAAAAACCACCAATGTGGTCCTGGCCAAGCTGGAGGGCAACAACCCGGCGGGATCGGTGAAGGACCGCCCGGCCCTGTCCATGATCAAGCGCGCCGAGCAACGTGGTGATATCCGGCGCGGCGACACCCTGATCGAGGCCACCAGCGGCAACACGGGCATCGCCCTGGCGATGGCGGCCGCCATGATGGGCTATCGCATGGTGCTGGTGATGCCGGAGCACCTGTCGGTGGAGCGGCGCCAGACCATGCGCGCCTTCGGTGCCGAGATCATCCTCACCTCGAAACAGGGGGGCATGGAGGAGGCCCGCGACGTGGCCAATGCCATGCGCGACCGGGGCGAGGGCGTGATCCTCGACCAGTTCGCCAATCCCGACAATCCCCTGTCCCACTACGAGGGCACCGGCCCCGAGATCTGGCGCGACACGGAGGGGAAAATCACACACTTCGTCTCCAGCATGGGCACCACCGGCACCATCATGGGCTGCTCCAGGTTCTTCAAGGAGAAGAACCCCGCCATCCAGATTGTCGGGGTTCAGCCGGCGGAAGGCGCCCAGATTCCCGGCATCCGCAAGTGGCCCGAGGCCTACCTGCCCAGCATCTACGACGCAAAGCGGGTGGACCGGCTGGTCTACGTTTCCCAGGCGGAGGCCGAGGAGATGACGCGGCGCCTGGCGCGGGAGGAGGGCATATTCGCCGGCATTTCCTCAGGCGGCGCCATGGCGGCAGCGCTAAAGGTTTCGGCGGAGGTGAAGAACGCGGTCATCGTCTGCATTGTCTGCGACCGGGGCGACCGCTATCTCTCCACCGGTGTGTTTCCTGCCTGAGCCTAGAACTTCCGGGTGCGCTGCAGGTCGGTCACGATGCCGCCCGTGAACACGATGCGGGTGGTGAAGGGATCGGCGTCGGTGGGGAAGTAATAATAGGACTTGACCACGTGGAACCCCGGCTTGGTGCTGATGCCTGACGGCAGTACCACGCTGGCGAAGGATTTTCCTTCCTCCACCGCCTGGTCCGGAGGTCCCGCCTGGACCAGCACCTCGCCCTCGCTCATTCCCCTCTGCAGCCGGATGAACTTGTCGAAGGCGAGGCCGCGGGGCGCGGGTGCGGCGGGCGGCGCCTTGGGCTTCTGCCGGGCCTCGGCTTCGGCCTCCCTGGCCTTGGCCGCTTCCAGGCGCTCTCCCTGGCACTTGATGGTGTGGCACTCCTTCGGATCGTCGGTGGTGGCGCCACGGGGCTCCGTATCGACGGGCAAGGCATTGACGCCTTTGGGCGGATCGTCCGAGTAGTGGACCGTCCCCTTGCTGTCCACCCACTTGTAGACCTGGCCCGCGGCCAGTTGCGCGACGGCCACAAGCAGAACCAAAATCAGCGGCTTAAGGAATTCCCGATTCATTGGATTTACCCCGTGCAGGATCGTCCATCGGCTCATGATAAGACCCGGCGTGCTGGCGGGAATTCAACCCGGCCGGCGCGTTCCCCGTTAATTGCCTGATGCAACCATTATCGGCCTCGTTTCTCCGATTTATCCAGGCCGGCGCGGCCCTGGCGTTTTGCGCGACCCTTGCCGCCTCGGCCGGAGTTGCGGAGATGATCTTTTCGGTGGAAGAGCTGGAAGCCCCGGGGTTCCGGGCGAGAGACATCAAGGCGGTTCTTGCGGCGACGGGCAACGAGCAGTTGCGGGTTAACCTCGGGGAGTTGACCCTGCAAGGCAGGACTTGGCGCAAGCTCGGACTTATCTGCCGGAAAGCCGAACTGGATCGGGATGTCCTGCGCTGCCGCCAGGGTGTGTTGGAGCTTCCCGAGAAAATTCCTGTCCGCTTCGACTACGCTATCGGAACGAAGACACTGGAAGTCGAAATCGCGCCCGAGCCGGGTGAGCGCTGGCGCCTGCGGGTGCGCCTGGGCGAGACGCCGTGGTCGCTGCTGCTCACGGCGGATAACGGCCAGGCCACGCGGCTTGCCGCGTTCATGCCCGAAAATTATCCCAGGCCTTCGGCGGGCCGGGTTCGGGGCAGCGTGTCCGCGTCGGGCAGCGGCGAGGGGTTGCGCAATCTCATGGTGGAACTGGTCGTGGCCGGTCTTGCCTTCAGCGACGCGGCGGGCCTCCGCGCGGGGGAGAACGTGGATGGCCGCGTGAGCCTCCGCGCCGAGCGGGACAAGGCGGCCTGGGGGTGGCAGGGGGAAGCGGTCTGGATCGCCGGCGACGTCTTCTGGCAGCCTTTTTTCGGCCGCGGCGCCGCCCACCGCGTCGCGGCCCGGGGCACGCTGGATTCCCGGCGGCTCGCCGTGGCCACGGGAGTTGCCGCGATTCCGGACGTGGGAGAAGTCCGCCTTTCCGGCACCCTGGCCCGGCCCGCCAATGATCTCGAGGATTTTGAACTGCACGCCCAAGACGTGAATCTCGGCGGACTGCAGCGCCAAGTCCTGAAGCCGCTGCTCGACCAGACGGCCTATTCGGAACTGAGCCTCAAGGGCAGGATGACGCTCGACTGGCATTACCGGGGCGGACGCAATGAGGCGCTGCAGCTCACCCTCAAGGATGCGGACGTGGAGGATGGGCGTGGGCGCTTTGCATTGCGCGGCCTGCGCGGTGACATCCCCTGGTCCGCAACGCGCGAGAGCAGGGGAGAGATCCGGTTCGCGTCGGGGGCCCTGTTTGGAATCGGCTTGGGAGAGATTCGCGTTCCCCTGCGCATGAACGGGTCACGGGTCACGGTTTCCCGGGTCCGCCTGCCGGTCCTCGACGGGCGTTTCACGGTCGAGGGCTTCGATGCCGAAATGCGGGACGGAAAATGGCGCTGGCAGCTGAACGGCGGTATCGGCGGGGTGTCGATGGAAAAGCTTACGGCGGCGCTCGGCATCACCACCATGCACGGGAAGGTCACCGGGGTCATTCCCCGGGTGAGCTACGAGGCGTCAACCCTGGCCGTGGATGGTGCGTTGCTGTTCCAGGTATTCGACGGCTCGGTGGTGGCGAAGAATCTGGTGATCGTGGAGCCCTTCGGCCGCGCGCCGCGGCTCAGCGCTGACGTTGAAATGCGCAGCCTGGACCTGGAGCTGCTCACCCGGGCGTTTTCCTTCGGCAACATCCAGGGGCGAATCGACGTGGACGTGGCGGGCCTCGTGCTTTCCAAGTGGATCCCGGTGCGCTTCGACGCCCGGGTCATGAGCACCCCCGGCGATTACCCCAGGAAGATCAGCCAGACGGCGGTGCAGAACATCTCGGCGCTGGGCGGCGCAGGGGCCGCGGCGGCGATCCAGCGCAGTTTCCTGCGCTTCTTCGACCAGTTCAGCTATTCCAAAATCGGCCTGAGCTGCGTGCTGCGAAACGGCGTGTGCAGGATGGGGGGCGCGGACGACATCCCCCGCACCACGGCGTTGGCGGAGCCATCCGGGGCAGGCGCGGGGGAACGCGGACGGCTGGGTGAATCTGACTCGACCGCCTACGTGTCGCCGGCCGCGACGCACGGCTATGTGATCGTCAAGGGCGGCGGGATTCCGGCCATCACGGTCATGGGCTACAATCGCTCGGTCAGCTGGGATGAGCTGCTGAGCCGCCTGCAGCGCATCACCCGGGATAACCTGACGTTCGAAATGCGCTGAGGCGCCGCGGTGCAGGAGCAGGAGAGAACATGAGACGAATTCTGGCGAGTGTGATGACGGGAACCCTGCTCGGGGGCTGCGTCACCATCAACATCTACTTTCCGGCGGCGGCGGCCGAGAAGGCGGCCGACCGAATCATCGAGGAGGTGTGGCAGCTCCAAAAATCGGAGACCCGCCCCGCGCCTGCCGCCAGGCCGGACCCGGAAACGCCCGCCCAACCCGGCAAGTGAGGATGCCCATCATGAGACGACTGTTGCTGCGATTCCTTCTGCTTTCGGCTGCGCTGCCGCTGGCGCCGGCGGTGTCCTACGGCCAGGCCGATCTGGAAATCAACACGCCCGCCATCAACAGCCTGCGCGCCGGCCTCAAGCAGCGCCACCCCCAGCTCGCCCCCTATTACGCGAGCGGCGCCGTGGGGCTCACCCGGGAGGGGCTGGTTGCGGTGCGGGACGCCAACCTGATTCCGCTCCCGAGCCGCGGCGCGGTGAACGGCTTGGTGGCCGCGGAAAACCAGGACCGCAACGCGCTTTACCGGGAAATCGCCCGGGCCAACGGGCGGCCCGATTGGGAGGCGGACATCCGGTCGACTTTCGCGCAGCGCTGGGTGGCGCTGGCGCCGGGCGGCGTGTGGTACCAGAGCAGCGGCGGCGCCTGGGTGCGCAAGTGAAGCCGGCCCCGTGAATCCGGTTCTCGCCTTCGATATCGAAACGGTTCCGGACGTCGAGGGCCTGCGCCGGCTCCACGGCCTGGGCCCCGAGCTGGATGCCGCAGACGTCGCGGCGATGGCCTTCCAGCGCCGGCGCCAAGCCACCGGCAGCGATTTCCTGCCGCTGCACCTGCACCGGGTGGTGGCCATCGCTTGCGCGCTGCGGGAGCGGGACAGCTTCCGGGTCTGGTCCCTGGGCAACGCCAACGACCCCGAAGCCGACCTCGTGCGACGCTTCTTCGACGGGATCGAGAAATATACCCCGCAGCTCGTGTCGTGGAACGGCGGGGGATTCGACCTGCCGGTCCTGCATTTCCGCGCAATGATCCACGGCGTGCGGGCCCCGCGCTACTGGGACCTGGGCGACGACGACCGGGATTTCAAGTGGAACAACTACGTCAATCGCTACCACACCCGCCACCTGGACCTGATGGACATCCTGTCTCTTTACCAGGGACGGGCGGCGGCCCCCCTCGACGAGCTGGCCCAACTGATCGGCTTTCCCGGAAAGCTGGGGATGGACGGGTCGCGGGTGTGGGACGCCTACCAGGCGGGGGAGATCGCCGCCATCCGCAACTATTGCGAAACCGACGCAGCCAATACCTACCTGGTATTCCTGCGCTTTCAGCTCATGCGCGGGGTGCTGGGCGACGAGGAATACCGGCGGGAAGCCGAACTGGCGCGCAACGCGCTGGCCAAATCGGACGGGTCCCACTGGAAGGAATTCCTCGCGCATTGGCCGCAATAACGGTTGCAGCATGAGCCGCTCCGACGCCGGCGTTTCCGCCGCATCATCCGCCGCTCCTCCCCGGGCACCGTCGAAAGAACCGGCCACGGTCCGCATCGAATCCCTGGACCAGGAAGGCCGCGGCGTCGGACGCGTCGGCGGCAAGGTGGTGTTCGTGGAAGGCGCGCTTCCCGGAGAGACCGTGACCTACCGGGCCTATCGCCGCAAGCCCACCTTCGAGATGGGTGAAGCGGAGTCGGTGGCCCGGGAAAGTGCCATGCGGGTGGTTCCGTGCTGCCCCCATTTCGGCACCTGCGGCGGCTGCTCGCTCCAGCACCTGGAGGCGGGGGCCCAAGTTGCCGCCAAGCAGAGGGTGCTGGAGGAGAACCTGGCCCGCATCGGGAAGGTGCAGCCCGAAGTCATCCTGGCGCCCATCAGGGGCCCGTCATGGGGCTATCGCTACCGGGCGCGGCTGTCGTCGCGCTGGGTGGAAAAGAAGGGCGGGGTGCTGGTGGGCTTTCACGAGCGGCGCTCGAGCTACATCGCCGACATGGAAACCTGCCTGGTGCTGCCGCCGCGAATCGGCGCCCTCATCCGGCCCCTGAGAAACCTGGTGGGAAGCCTTTCCAGGCCCGACCGCATGCCCCAGATCGAGGTGGCCATCGGCGGTTACGCCGACGTCCTGGTGTTCCGGATTCTGGAGCCCCTGACCGGCCAGGACGAGGAGGCGCTGCGGGCATTTGCGGACGCCCACGGCGTCCAGATTTATCTGCAGCCCCACGGTCCCGACAGCGCCTACCGCTTTCACCCCGTGCAGGGGCCGGAGCTCAGCTATTCGATCCCCGAGTTCGACGTGATCCTGCCTTTCAAGCCCACCGAGTTCACCCAGGTGAATCTGGCGATGAACCGGGTGCTGGTGCGGCGGGCCGTCGGGCTCCTCGATCCCCGCCCCGGGGAGTGGGTCGCCGACCTGTTCTGCGGGCTCGGCAATTTCACGCTGCCCATCGCCCGTCGCGGGGCGAACGTCGTGGGATTCGAGGGCAGCGCGGCGCTGGTGGCGAGGGCGCGGGAGAATGCCGTGCGTAACGGGCTCGCCGAGCGTACCGCGTTCGTTGAAGCCAACCTGTTTGCCGCCACCGGGGATTGGCTGGCCGGGCAGGGGCGCTTCGACAAGATCCTGTTTGATCCTCCCCGGGACGGGGCGGTGGAGGCGGTGAAGGCTCTCGGTGCCGAGGGGCCCTGGCGAATCGTGTACGTATCCTGCAATCCGGCCACGCTCGCCCGCGATGCGGGCGTGCTGGTGCACGTGAAGGGCTACCGGCTGAAGGCCGCGGGGATCGTCAACATGTTTCCCCACACGGCCCACGTGGAGTCGGTGGCGCTGTTCGAGCGCTAAAATCCCCCGGCTCGCAATGTGCGCCACCCCCTTTCACAAGGGGGCAAAAAAAGGGCGGCTTACGCCGCCCTTTCTCGAAGGTCGTGCTTACCTAGTCGCGCTCGCCGGCGAAGGCCATCAGCAGATGCAGCAGGTTGGCGAAGATGTTGAACAGGCTCATGTACACCCCGGTGGTGGCCACGACATAGTTGGTCTCGCCTCCCGTCACGATCCGGCTCAGGTCATGCAGCAGGAACAGCGAAAACACCACGATGACCAGCGACGAGACGGTAAGCGCCAGCGCGGGGATCTGCAGGAACATGTTGGCGATCATCGCCACCAGCAGCACGATCATCCCCACGAACAGGAACTTGCCCATGAAGCTGAAGTCGCGCCTGGTCACGGTGGCGACGGTGGCCATGGTAGCGAATACCACGGCGGTGCCGCCCGCGGCATAGCCCACCAGCGCCGGCCCGTTCTTTAGGGCCAGGGCGAAGCTGAGCAGCGGGCCCAGCCACCACCCCAGGACCGCGGTCATGAGCAGC
This sequence comes from Betaproteobacteria bacterium, assembly GCA_016183615.1. Classification (GTDB taxonomy): domain Bacteria; phylum Pseudomonadota; class Gammaproteobacteria; order Burkholderiales; family UBA6910; genus JACPEG01. The sequence goes on along the minus strand of JACPEG010000006.1, from coordinate 4,030 downwards.
AGCAGGACGATGCCTGCTACGCTGTTGCGGTTCGCGACGATGGCAAACTGCAGCCCGATGACCGCAGCGATCATGACAAGCGAGCTGGCAATAGGAAACTTCAGGATGATTCCACCGGTAGCCATCCCGGCGATGGCGCCGATGACGGTCGGAATCATGGTGAGCCCCAGCATCCAGTAGGTATTGCGCAATACCCTGTTCTGCTCTAGGGCGATTTGCGACGTTTGGGCAGTGACTTGCAGTTGGGGTTGCATAGGTCGCGTTGGCTCCTTATTTGGGAAAATCCGCCGGTTAGACTACTGGAAGGCTATGAAAGTTGCAACCCTGCGCCTAGGCATTTGCCCGGTAAAACGCTATGATGCCAACGCCTTACGTACGGGCGCGCGGAGGGTTGGCAGAGCGGTTGATTGCACCTGACTTGAAATCAGGCGTACTCGCAAGGGTACCGGGGGTTCGAATCCCTCACCCTCCGCCAGGAGTTTCTAGACTTCGCCTCGCACCGCATCCGCCCAGCAGTTGGGTGTCTCGTAGAGGCGCACCCGATCGAGCCGCAGGTGATTGCCGTAGGTGTCCCGGTAGGCGGCATCCAAGATCCGGAACGCGGCGACGGCGAGATTCTCGGCCGTGGGCGGCGCCTCCAGCACCACGGTCTTGTGGCCCGGCAGCGTCTTCAGGAATTCCATGACCACGGTGTCCCCGCGGTACGCGAGGAATGCATGGTCCCAGGCGTCCACCAGGACCTCGCGTGCGATGCGCTTCACCTCGGAGTAATCCATCACCATGCCTTGTTGGGGAGCGCCCTCGGCGGTGATAATGTCGCCGATGAGCGTGATTTCGATGGCGTAGCGATGCCCGTGCAGATGGCGGCACTGGCTCTGGTGGCTGGGGATGCGGTGGCCGGCATCGAATTCCAGCCTGCGGGTGATGCGCATGGTCAGGGAAGCGGAGTTTGCAGAATGAAATTATACCATCCGGGTGGGGTGTCCCCGACCAAGTCTTCGCGGGGCGGAGCGAGCTGATGGCGCGCACCGGCCTGGCCGCAGGGCGCCTTGCGGTCGACGATCACCGGCGTGACAGCGCAGGGCTGCTCTACGTCTATCCCGTGGTGTCGCGGCGCGCCGGCGGCGTTTCCATCGGCATCAATCTCAACACCAGCAACGCCTGCAACTGGCGCTGCGTCTATTGCCAGGTCCCGGAGCTCAAGCGTGGCGCGGCCCCGCGGGTGGACCTGGGACGGCTCGAACGCGAGCTGCGGCAATTCCTTGACGAAGTGGTCCACGGCTCATTCCTGGAGAACCACGTGCCGCGGGAGGTACGCCGGGTGAACGATATCGCTCTTTCGGGAAACGGCGAGCCCACCACCGCCAGCGCGTTCGATCAGGTGGTGGCCCTGATCGGGCGCGTGAGAGGCGAGTTCAAGGCACTGGAGTCGGTGAAGCTGGTATTGATTACCAACGGCAGTCTCATGGATCGCGCCGTGGTGCAGCAAGGGCTTCGGCTGATGGCGGGATTGAACGGGGAGGTCTGGTTCAAGCTGGACAGCGCGACGCCCCAGGGCATTCTGCGTATCAACCACACCCGGGTCACGCTGGACCGGGTCCGGGACAATCTGCGGATCACGGCTTCCCTGTGCCCGACCTGGATCCAGACCTGCGTGTTCCGGATGGATGGGGCCGATCCGGGAGCGGATGAGCGCCGGGCGTACCTGGAGTTCCTCGCGGGCGTGCTCGAAGCCGGCACGCCGGTCAGGGGGGTATTGCTCTATGGGCTGGCCCGGCCCTCGATGCAGCCCGAAGCGCCGCGCCTCGCGCCCGTCTCCAGAGCGTGGATGAACGGATTTGCCGAGGACATCCGCGCCCTCGGGCTCGAGGTCAGGGTCAGCCCCTGACTCCGGGGCGGATCAGGACCTGCCCTTGGCCGCCTTCTTCAGATTGCGATACTGCTCCGGGTCCCTGGACTTCAGATAGTCGAGGACGTCCATGTCCTCGCGCCGGATGCGATGAAGGTCGAGGCGCTCGACATGGACCAGGCGCAGCAGTTCACGCACCGGCCTGGGCATGTTGCGGCCGCTTTCGTAACGGGAGCCGCCGCTCTGGGTAACGCCGATCTTGCCCCAGAACTCCTGCTGGTTGAGGCCCAGCTTGCGGCGGATTTCGCGGGGGTTCGCGAGCTTTTCACTGGCTTTCATGATGATGGGGTGGCCTGTCGCTAATGGTTGTTGATGATATATCGGATTGTTGGTCTTCAAACTTATTCCGTTCGAGTTTTGTAATGTAATTCGTTTTTTTGCCTGATGCAAGGGTTTTGACTCGTTCTCGAAATTTGTCCCTGGATTCGGTAAAATCACACCTTTTTTGTGACCAGGGACTGTTTCACCGTGGCACTCATCGTCCAGAAATACGGCGGCACTTCCGTCGGCACCACGGAGCGCATCAAGAACGTGGCGCGGCGCGTAGCGAAATGGCACGCCAGGGGCGACCAGATCGTGGTCGTGGTTTCCGCCATGGCCGGCGAAACCAACCGGCTGATCGGGCTGGCGAAGGAAGTCCAGGCCCATCCCGATTCCCGGGAACTCGACCAGATGGTGTCCACGGGAGAGCAGGTTTCCATCGGCCTGCTGGCCATGGCGCTCATGGACCTGGGCCACAAGGCCCGCAGCTACACCGGCTCCCAGGTGAGGATTCTCACCGACAACGCCTATACCAAGGCGCGCATTCTCGGCATCGATGAGAACCGGATCCGCAGGGATCTCGACGAGGGCTATATTGTGGTGGTGGCCGGATTCCAGGGCGTGGACGAGTGCGGCAACATCACCACGCTGGGCCGCGGCGGCTCGGATACCACCGGCGTCGCGCTGGCGGCAGCGCTAAAGGCCGACGAGTGCCAGATCTACACCGACGTGGACGGCGTCTACACCACCGACCCGCGCATCGTTCCCGAGGCGCGGCGGTTGAAGACCATCACCTTCGAGGAAATGCTGGAGATGGCGAGCCTCGGCTCCAAGGTGCTGCAGATCCGCTCGGTGGAGTTCGCCGGCAAGTACAAGGTCAAGCTGCGGGTGCTTTCCAGCTTCGAGGAGGAGGGCGAGGGCACCCTGATCACTTTCGAGGAAGATACGGACATGGAACAAGCGATCATTTCGGGCATCGCCTTCAACCGGGACGAGGCCAAGCTCACGGTGCAGGGCGTCCCCGACCGGCCCGGCATCGCCTACCAGATCCTGGGGCCCATCGCGGATGCCAACATCGACGTCGACATGATCGTGCAGAACGTGGGCCACGACGGCATGACCGACCTGTCCTTCACGGTCCACCGCAATGATTTCCAGAAGGCCATGGGGATTCTCAAGAACCAGGTGGCGCCCCACATCGGCGCCCGCGACGTGACGGGGGATGCCAACATCGCCAAGGTTTCGGTGGTCGGCGTAGGCATGCGCTCCCACGTGGGCATCGCCAGCCAGACCTTCCGCACCCTGGCCGAGGAGGGCATCAACATCCAGATGATCTCCACCTCCGAAATCAAGATTTCAGTGGTGGTGGAGGACAAGTACATGGAGCTCGCGGTGCGGGTGCTGCACAAGGCTTTCGAGCTCGACCAGGCGGCGTAGTTGTTTGACCGGAAAGGCGTAACAGGCTATTCTTACGCACTTTTTGGAGAGATGGCCGAGTGGTCGAAGGCGCTCCCCTGCTAAGGGAGTATACGGGCCAAAACCTGTATCGAGGGTTCGAATCCCTCTCTCTCCGCCAGTTGATATAATTTTCACCGGGCGCCCGTAGCTCAGTTGGATAGAGTACCTGGCTACGAACCAGGGGGTCGTGGGTTCAAATCCTGCCGGGCGCGCCACTCACAACAGAAAGGGCTTGCGAATTCGCAAGCCCTTTTGTTTGGGGCTTCGGGAAATCGAGTGGGTGATTATGGGTCATTTTAGAGCACGGGCAGCATGCAAGTCAGAATCTTGAGCCGCAGGTATTCTTCGTCGCGCAGTCCGTATGCACGTCGCTGGATGACACGAATCTTGTTGTTCAAGCCC
>JACPEG010000028.1 GCA_016183615.1 Betaproteobacteria bacterium | reverse complement strand
CTGCGCATCCTGAACGAGCCGACCGCGGCCGCGCTCGCGTACGGCTTCGGGCAGAACCTCAACCAGAAGGTCGCGGTCTACGACCTCGGTGGCGGCACCTTCGACGTGTCGGTGCTCGAGATCGGCGACGGCGTTTTCGAGGTGAAGTCCACGAACGGCGATACGTTCCTGGGCGGCGAAGACTTCGACATGCGGCTGGTGAACTACCTGGCCGACGAATTTCAGAAGGAGCAGGGCATCGACCTGCGCAAGGACCCGCTCGCCCTGCAGCGCCTGAAGGACGCCGCCGAGAAGGCCAAGATCGAGCTCTCGTCCTCGCTGCAGACCGAGGTGAACCTGCCATACATCACCGCCGATGCCTCGGGGCCGAAGCACCTGTCCGTAAAGCTTACCCGCGCCAAATTCGAAAGCCTGGTGGAGGACTTGATAGAGAAGACCATGGAGCCCTGCCGCATTGCCATCAAGGATGCGGGGCTCAAGGTTTCCGATCTCTCGGACGTGATCCTGGTCGGCGGCATGACCCGCATGCCCAAGGTCCAGGAAAAAGTGAAGGAATTCTTCGGCAAGGAGCCGCGCAAGGACGTGAATCCGGACGAGGCGGTGGCCGTCGGCGCCGCAATACAGGCGGGAGTGCTGAGGGGCGACGTCAAGGACGTGCTGCTGCTCGACGTGACGCCGCTCTCGCTGGGCATCGAGACCCTGGGTGGAGTAATGACCAAGCTCATCCAGAAGAACACGACCATCCCCACCAAGGCGGCCCAGGTGTTCTCCACCGCCGACGACGGGCAGACCGCGGTCACCATCCACGTGCTCCAGGGCGAGCGCGAGATGGCAGGCGGCAACAAGAGTCTCGGCCAGTTCAATCTGACCGACATCCCGCCGGCCCCTCGCGGCATGCCCCAGATCGAAGTGACTTTCGACATCGACGCCAACGGCATTCTGCATGTCTCGGCCAAGGACAAGGCGACCGGAAAGGAAAACAAGATCAGGATCCAGGCGAGTTCCGGCCTGACCGAGGACGAGATCAATCGCATGGTGAAGGACGCGGAGGCCCACGCGGCGGAAGATCACAAGCAGTTCGAGCTGGTGAACGCCCGCAACCACTGCGACTCGCTCATCCATTCGGTAAGAAAGTCGGTCAAGGAGCACGGCGACATGCTCTCCGCCGACGAGAAGCAGAAGATCGAGGATGCGATCAAAGCGGCCGAGGCGTCCATGAAGGGGAACGACAAGGCGGACATCGAGGCCAAGGCCCAGGCCCTGGCGGAGGCCTCCTACAAGCTCGCGGAAAAGATGTATGCCCAGCAGGATGCCCAGGCCGGGGCAGGCGCCGGCCAGGGAACGGCCGGCGAAAAATCCGAGAAGCCGGTCGACGGCGAGGTGGTGGATGCCGAGTTCACCGAGGTGAAGGACAAGAAAGGTTAAAACGGCAAAAGATTGCCGTTTTAATTGGCCGAGTTCAAGCGGGGGCGAGCGCCGCTTAACTCGGCCCGCTTGCATTTGTTGAGCATTCTGGAAATGGGTGACCGCCCATTTCCTGCATGAATCTCCCCTCTCCCCTCGCGGGAGAGGGGCCGAGCGTCAAGTTTTTTTGACCGCCCGATGGACACGACAGAAGGTCGAAATGGCGAAGCGGGACTACTACGAAGTGCTGGGCGTCAACCGGGACGCCGGGGAAGAGGAAATCAAGAAGGCATACCGCAAGCTCGCCATGAAGTTCCATCCGGACCGCAATCCGGATAACCCCAAGGCCGAGGAGCACTTCAAGGAGGCCAAGGAAGCCTACGAGATTCTCTCGGACGCCCCGAAGCGCGCGGCCTACGATCAGTTCGGCCATGCGGGCGTCGACCAGACCGCCGGCGCCCAGGGATTCGGCGGCGCGGCCGGCTTCGGGGGCTTCGCCGACGCCTTCGGCGACATCTTCGGCGACATCTTCGGAGGCGGCCGCGGGCGCGCCAATGTCTACCGCGGCGCGGACCTGCGTTACAACCTGGAAATTTCCCTGGAGCAGGCGGCCCGCGGCACCGAAACCAAGATCCGCATCCCCACCATGGCCGAGTGCGACACCTGCCATGGCTCGGGAGCGAAGCCGGGCACCTCGCCCACCACCTGCCCGACCTGCCACGGCCATGGCCAGGTGCGCATGCAACAGGGATTCTTCTCGATTCAGCAGACCTGCCCCAAGTGCCACGGCACAGGCAAATTCGTGGCCACGCCCTGCCCGTCCTGCCATGGCAGCGGGCGGGTAAAACACCAGAAGACACTCTCGGTAAAGATCCCGGCGGGGGTGGACGCGGGCGATCGCATCCGCCTGTCGGGCGAGGGCGAGCCGGGGGTGGGCGGGCCTCCCGGAGATCTGTACGTCGTCATTCATCTCGCGCAGCACCCGGTGTTTCAGCGCGACCATGACGACCTGCACTGCGAGATGCCGATCTCGTTCACGACCGCGGCGCTGGGCGGCGAGATCGAAATCCCGACCCTCGACGGCTACGCCAAGATCCGCATCCCCGCGGAGACCCAGAGCAGCAAGGTGTTCCGGCTGCGCGGCAAGGGAATCCGGGGCGTGCGCAGCACGACACCCGGCGACCTGCTGTGCCACGTCATGGTGGAGACCCCGGTCAGCCTCACCGAGCGCCAGAAGGAACTGCTGCGGGAACTGGAGGCCATCAATCTCAAGAACGAGGCCCGCCACAATCCCCGCGCCAAATCCTGGATGGACAAGGTGCGGGAGTTTTTCGCTCAGTGAAAAAAACTCGCGCCCTTTTCCGTGAAGACAACACGCCGCGCAGCGGCTTGCTGCTGTGAAGGGAAACCTTCAGGTTAGCCGAAACTACTAACCTGACCACACTCGCGTGGTCAGGTTAAGCCCGAAGGCCGTTTGTGCCAATGTAACGTGAGACACCTACCGTCGTAGAATTACTGTCGAAAGGTAGGTGAACGATGTCCCAGAGGAAGAAGCTGAAGGTGATCCCATCACACGCAGCAGTTTTGGCGAGTTCTCCCGCGGCGAGCCCAGCCCTCGACCCGCCACCCCCGGCGGCGGCGGCCGGCCGTGCCCAGGCCCGCGGCCCGGAGATCGCACCCGCCGCCACTCAACGCCATGATTTCGATTACCTGCCGGATCGATACGTCAACCAGGCGAAAGACGTCGAGGAACATATCCAGACGTTCTAGAATTTCCCGGGTTCACCGGGCCCATCGAGCGGTAACCCGGAATCGAAACGGGTTTCCCCTGCGATAGCCACCCGAATCCAAGCGGACCGGCACCTCCGGTGGGGACAATGCCCCCTCCAGTCTCCTTGCTTTGAGCATCTAGGCGGGGCGGAGGGCTCCGCGTGACATCCTGTGCTATATGTGAAGATACGCGCCACCGGCCCTGCGCCGAGGCTGCGGTGCGGCGCAGCAAACATTCCAGAAACGCGCATCACCAAGGAGACGCTTATGCCATTGATTGCCATGACCCGCGAAATGGGTTCCCTGGGAAAGGATGTGGCCAAGGGGGTGGGCGAAGCCCTGGGAATTCCCGTGATCCATCATGAGATCATCGACAGCCTGGCCAACAAGATGCGGGTTCGCAAAAGCCACGTGATACGGCTGCTGGAAGGCAAAGCCAATATCTTCGAGCGTTTGACCGCGGACAAGACCAGCCTGTCCATATTTACCGCCGAGGAAACCTTCCAGATGGCCCTCATGGGCAAGGGCGCCATCATTCGCGGCTGGGGCGCCACGCACCTCCTGCGTCACGTGCCCCACGCGATATGTGTGCGGGTATGCGCGCCGATGCCGCTGCGCGTGGAGCGCATGAAGGAGCGGCTTAACACCGACGATGCAGGCCCGATCGTCGCCGAGATCGAGATGAGCGACGAGGCCCACGGCGCCATCATGCGGCGGCATTTCGGCGTCGACTGGCACGACGCGGAACTCTACGACGTGGTGCTCAACACCGAACGGGTGTCCGTCGAAGAATGCGTGGAGGAGGTGCTCAACCTCGTCAACCACCCGGATTTCAAGGAAACCGACGCGTCCCACGGCATGCTGGAGGACTTCGCGCTCCAGGCGTGCATCCGGTCTGCACTGCGGGCGAACCCCGACACCAGCGGGGTACGCATCAACATCGATGTGGCCGGGAAGCACGTCACTCTCTCGGGGCTGGCAAACGGCGCGCAGGAGATGCGGGAGATCGAGCGGGTGCTGTCCCAGGTCCCCGGGGTGGCGGAAGTCAAGAACCAGCTGCGGGTGCCCAGCGAGGCCAGGTACAAGCTGGACGGCTAGCTCGCCTGCGGGTTTCCTTCCCCCGGAGAGGCTAGAACTGCGGTGGCGAGATGTGGAACTTCAGCGCGTACTTGAGCGCGAGTTCCTCGAAACCGTGCACGTCGCCCCGGAACCGCTTGTAGGCCAGGAGCACCTCCCACACCAGCTCGGTGGGACCGTGCCCTTCTGCCGCGTGCTCCAGAAAACCGATGAGGCGCTCGATTCCTGCGCACTCGGGGCGCGGCGCATTGGGGGGAAATCCGGAGAAGAACTTCGCCAGGGCCTTGAGTCCCGCCGCATCGGCGCCGTGCACCCCCGAGAAGTCCACGATCGCTCCCTGCGGGGCTTCCGCAGCCTTGCGCACCTGGGCAAGATCCGGCAGCGAGATCTCCACGATCTTCTGGGGCAGCGGAAATACCTTGCGGGCAGTCTCCGCCGACACCGCGAAGGGCAGTTCGAGCGGCGCGGAAAAGGCATGCTCGTATTTCTCGAGCAACTCCCGGTAGGCGCCGATCCGGCCGGTGGCGATATAGGTGGCCGCCAGCAGGTTCCACGCCTGCCGGTCCCGGGTGCCAAGTCGGACCGCCTCGCTGAGAATCGTCGCCGCCGCCTCCAGCTGCTGGCGGCCCTGCTTGGCCAGGGCTTCCGGATCGGGACCGGGATGGACAGGAGGCGCGGTGGCAGCCTCGGGATGCCCGGGCGCCGCCGGTGGGGCGGCCGGCGCCGGCTCCGGCCCGGCCTGGGCCAGCCAGCTGAAGTCCAGATTGGTCAGCGTGTCGTCCGGATTGCCTGACATTGCGCCTCACCCACGGACGCGTCCGGCCCATGAGACCGGCCAAGAATGAAACCACTAAGAAGGAAACGGGCAACCCGGCGCCAGCGACTTCCGGCTCGGGGGTTCCTCCCACGGGTGGGCCGGCTTGCCGTTGTAGTGTTGTTGCCGGCTCGGTTATGGTAGCACGGTTGGTGCGGCCGTTCGCAATGCCTCGCGAGGACCTCCCCGCACCACCGGCAAAAATGCGGGCTCATGAAAAGAAAGGATGAAAAATGCTGAAACTGTGGGGTCGAACCAATTCGGTCAACGTGCAAAAAGCGCTGTGGTGCCTGGAAGAATTGCAGGTCCCCTACGAGCGCGTGGAGGCGGGTGGGCAATTCGGGGTCGTGAACGAGCCCGCCTACCGGGCCCTCAATCCCAACGGGCTGGTGCCCACCCTCGAGGACGACGGTTTCGCGTTGTGGGAATCGAATGTCATCGTGCGCTACCTCTGTGCAAAACATGGCGCGGGTTCGCTGTGGCCGGAGGACCTCAAAGCGCGCGCGGAAGCGGACAAGTGGATGGACTGGGCCACCACCACGGTATGGCCCAATCTCCGCCCGGTGTTCTGGGGACTGGTGCGTACGCCGGAAGCCGAACGCGACGTGAATGCCATCAACGCCGCCCGGAAGAAGACGACGGAAGTCCTCGGAATTCTCGATGCCCATCTGGCGACGCGGCGGTACGTCGCCGGCCCCGCGCTCACCATGGGCGACATTCCGCTGGGGTGCATGGTGCAGCGCTGGATGGCGCTGCCCATCCGGCGCCCCGAGCAGAAAAACCTCGGGACCTGGTTCGAGCGGCTGTGCCAGCGGCCCGGATATCAGAAGTACGTGAATCTGCCGTTGTCTTGAGCGAAACCGCCTGCGGCGACGCGACGCCATCGGTTCAGCGGTGGATGGCACGCGGCCCGTTAGGGGCAGGTGCCAACCCGGTAGCGGGCGCCCTCCTTCACCAGCGCCGTCTCGGTGAACACGTTCCACCACCCCATCGGCTCGTTCGATCCGATCGCGTAGGCGCGGCCCCATAGGACATAGGCCCTTCCGCGGTTAACGTGGGTCAGGTTGTCGGTGAAATAGGGATCACAGGCGGGCGCGGGCCCTGCGGTCCGGGCTGGCACGGTCGCGGATTCCGCCCGCTCGCCTTCCTTCAGCGCGACCACCTGGTACTCGTAGCCGGTATCGGGCTGCAGCCCCGAGTCGGCGAAGCTCGTTCCCGTCACCGGCGCGCGGTTCACCTTCACGTATGCGCCCCCCGGGCTGCGCCGCCGCACCTCGTAGCCGGAAGCGCCGGAGGCCGCGGACCAGGCGAGGGCAACGGAAGTCGCCGTACGGTCCGGGGCGACGACATCGGAGGGAGCGGCCAGGGGCCGGTCCGGTTCCATGTCGGGCTTGAACCTGCCGGCAAGCCGGTCAAGCATCGCCCGCACCGCCTTGATCTGGGGCGCGCCTTGCGTCGCGTAATCCTCCCCGGTGTAGCCCCACCAGTCCCAGCAGCCGTTGGGATTGAACGGCCAGAAGCCGGCCACGGTCTGGGGATAGAGCACGATAATCCCGTTGGCGTCTGCCCACCCGTTGTATCCCGAGCGGCGGTAGAAGGCGTCGCCGACGCGCCCGGCGTATTGCTTGCAGCCATGGAACGCCACGTGCACCCGGCAGGGCTTGAGCGCAGCGCACTCCGCGGGCACGTAGGCGTAGGCGGTATTGGCCAGGCCCGACTTCCAGGCGACGCCCTCCACGAACTCGCCCTGGTCGAACTCGATCACCTTTCCGCTCAGGGAACCCGGCGCGCGCTTCCTGAGCGCCCCGTGCACATGCTGCAGCAGCATGCCCGCGCCATCGTAATCGCAGTCGCTGATGAAATTTCCGCCGGTGAAGTCGCAGGCGGCGCCGTAGTCGGCGGTCACCTGGGAATGCGCGGCCCGCAGGCCGTTCTGGTAGAAGATGTTTCCCCGGTCGGTGAGGCGCATGTAGAACCGGTAGAGCTGCTCCACCACGGGCCGCCGCACCACCCCGTCGTTGTAGCCCGAAAACAGCCAGATCTTGTGGCGGGCGATCACCGAGAGCGGATCGATCTTTCCGGCGGCGGCGAAGCGCTTCGCGGCCTCGAGCGCAGCCGCCGCATCCGGCGTGCCTTCCATGCAGGTGGCGACGGCCTGGTTGATGTCGCCTGCAGCACAGTTATACGGCCCACCGGCGAAGACGCCGACCCCGCGCACAACGGACGAGTGCGCAAGGTGAAACTGCACCGCCATGTAGCCGCCGGAGGAAATGCCGGAGACTGAGGTCTCCCGAAGCTCCACGTTATAGGAAGGAAGCTTCGCGGGCGCCGCGACGGATGCGGCGGAGAGGACGAGGCACGCCAGCGCCGCCAGCGCTCGCGTCATCCTGGCGGCCGGGGCGGTCATCGCGTCAGCTGCGGCGCCAGGTCGTGCCCTGGGGCCCGTCTTCCAGCACGATACCGGCATCGAGCAATGCCTTGCGGATGTGGTCGGCCTCGGCGTAGTTCTTCGCCTTGCGGGCCGCGAGCCGCTCGGCGATGAGCGCCTCGATGCGCCCGGACCCGAGCTCGGCACCCGCGCCGGGACCCGAGCGCAGGAAATCCACCGGGTCCTGCTGCAGCAGGCCCATCACCCGCGCCAGCGCCCTGAGCTGCGCGGCGACCGCGCGGGAGCGGGAGCGGTTCAGTTCATTCGCAAGGTCGAACAGCACCGCCATCGCTTCCGGGGTGTTGAAGTCGTCGTCCATGGCTTCCCGGAAGCGCTGCGCATGGGCCTCGTTCCAGTCCGCCGGCCGCTCGGGCGCGGCCACGCCCTTGAGCGCCGTGTAAAGCCGCGTCAGCGCGTGCTTGGCATCCTCCAGGTGCTGGTCCGAGTAGTTGAGCGGGCTGCGGTAATGGGCGCGCAGGATGAAGAAGCGCACCACCTCCGGCGCGTACTTCTCCAGCACCTCGCGCACCGTGAAGAAGTTGCCGAGCGACTTGGACATCTTCTCGTTGTCCACCCGTACGAAGCCGTTATGCATCCAGTAATTGACGAACGCGTGATCGTGCGCGCCCTCGCTTTGCGCGATCTCGTTCTCGTGGTGGGGGAATTGCAGGTCCTGGCCGCCGCCATGGATGTCGAAGTGATCACCGAGGTAGTGCTCGCTCATCACCGAGCACTCGATGTGCCAGCCGGGCCGGCCCTTGCCCCAGGGGGAACCCCACGCCGGCTCCCCGGGCTTGGAGGCCTTCCAAAGGGCGAAGTCGAGCGGATCGCGCTTCGCCGGATCCACCTCCACCCGCTCCCCCGCCCTGAGGTCCTCCAGCGACTTCCCCGAAAGTTTGCCGTAGCCGGGAAACTTCTGAACCGCGTAATACACGTCACCGTTCGCCGCCGGGTAGGCGAGGCCCTTATCCACGAGGGTTCCGATCATCCCCACCATGCTTTCCACGTAGGCCGTGGCGCGGGGCTCGAAGTCGGGCTTCTGGACCCCGAGCCGCGCCGCGTCCTCGTCCATGAAGCCGATGAAGCGGGCCGTCAGCGCGTCCATGGCCTCGTTGTTCTCCTGGGCGCGCTTGATGATCTTGTCGTCGATGTCGGTGATGTTGCGCACGTAGGTGACGTCGAACCCGCTCGCCCGCAGCCAGCGCGCCACCGCGTCGAACACCACCATGACCCGCGCATGCCCCAGGTGGCAGTAGTCATAGACTGTCATCCCGCAGACGTACATGCGCGCCTTGCCGGGCACGATCGGCACGAATTCCTGCTTGTCGCGGGTGAGGGAGTTGTAGATTTTCAGCATGGGCTCGAATGGTCGGGGCCCGCCGCCCCACGGGACAGGCCGCTCAACGGGAACGCAGGATACCCGTGGCAGTCCATCGGTGTGCAGCCCCGGAAGCGCGCCGACCCAGGGAACGCCGGATTCCTTGCCAGGAGCCGGATTGTGCTTTTTTGCCGGCTTCTTGGTAGAATCTCAAAAATTTGTTATAACTCCTTAAAAAACAGGGTGAAAGTATATCACATGGGAAGCTTGAAATTTGTTGCTGCCGGCGCGGTTTGCATCGCCGCAATCGTCTTTTCGGCCGCTGTGCGCGCAGACGAGATTCAGGACATCAGCAAACTCCTGAAACAGGGACAGCACGCCCAGGCGCTCGACAAGGTGAACGCCTACCTGGCCGCCAAGCCGAAGGACGCCCAGGGCCGTTTCCTGAAGGGCCTTATTCTCGCCGAGCAGAACAAGTCCCAGGACGCCATCAAGGTGTTCACGGCGCTCTCCGAGGATTTCCCCGAGCTGCCGGAACCCTATAACAATCTCGCGGTGCTCTACGCCGGGCAGGGCCAGTACGACAAGGCCAAGACCGCGCTGGAAATGGCGATCCGCACCCACCCGAGCTACGCCACCGCCTACGAGAACCTGGGCGACATCTACGCCAAGATGGCGAGCCAGGCCTATGACAAGGCGCTGCAGCTCGACAAGGGCAACGCCGCCGCCCAGACCAAGCTGAACCTGATCAAGGACCTGTTCTCCGGCAGCCCGCGGGCCGCCCGGCCCTCCGCTTCCGGTGCCATCGCCTCGGTCCCGGCCCCGGCCAAGCCGTCAGCGGCATCGCCGTCAGCGGCCGCGAGCGCCGGCAAGCCGGCGGAAAAAGCCGCCGAACCGGCAGCTATCGCCAGCGCCCCCGCCAAGCCCACGGCGTCCGAGGCCCCCGCCAAGCCGGCGGAAAAACCCGCCGAAAAGACTGCCGATCCGGATCGGTCCGGTGAAGTCATCAGGACCGTGACCGAATGGGCGAAGGCCTGGTCAGCCAAGGACGCGGACCGGTATCTCTCGTTCTATGCGAAGGACTTCAAGACCCCCGTCGGCGAGAGCCGCGAGGCGTGGGAAGCGACCCGCAAGGAGCGCATCGCCAAGCCCAAGAATATTCAGGTGGCGGTGTTGGATCCGCGGGTCAAGTTCACGGATTCCGACCACGCGGTGGTGAGCTTCAAGCAGAGCTACCGCTCGGACACCATGAAAAGCTCCGCCGCCAAGACCCTGAACCTCGCCCGGATTAACGGCAAATGGCAAATCCAGCAGGAGCAGGTGGGCCGTTGACGGGCCCCGGCCCCGGGCGGGCTTTTCGCGTGGTGCTTGCCCGCCTGGCCGCCCTGGCTACAGTTGCAGTCACTGCTTTCGCCGCCCCCACCGGCCTGCGGGCGGACAACCATTCCGGGATCAACGGCCATGATCCCGAATCGCAGCTGGTCAAGGCGCTTGAGGAAATCCAGGCCAACCGCCTCGAGTCGGCCCTCGCCGAGGTGGACCGGCTCATCGCCAGGAATCCCAACTTTCGCCTCGCCCACCTGATCAAGGGTGATCTCCTGCTGGCACGAGCCCGCCCGATCTCGGGGCTCGGCGACACCGGGCACGCCGCGCCGGAGCGGATCGACGAACTGCGCGCCGAGGCGGTGGCCCGGTTGCGGGCCAGGCGCGAGCGGCCGGAACAGGACCGGGTGCCGCGCTATCTTCTTCAAGTCGGCCCCGACCAGCGCTACGCGATCGTCGTGGATTCCAGGCGCTCGCGCCTGTACTTGTACGAAAACGCGAACGGCACGCCGCGCCTCGTCACCGACTACTACACCACGCTCGGCAAGCGCGGGATCGAGAAGGCACGGGAAGGCGACCAGAAAACCCCGATCGGCGTGTACCACGTGACTTCGAGCATCCCCGGCAGCAAGCTGCCGGACCTGTATGGCGCGGGCGCCTTTCCCATCAGCTATCCGAACGAGTGGGACCGGATGCTCGGGCGCAATGGCTACGGCATCTGGCTGCACGGCGTGCCGAAGGAGACCTACAATCGCGCCCCCTGGGCGAGCGACGGCTGCATCGCACTCGCCAACCCCGACCTGATGGAACTGGGCAAGAGCGTGCAGGTGGGGCTGACCCCGGTGGTGATTGCCGAGGAAGTGCAATGGGTGACCGCAGACGAACTGCGTGCGGAGCGGGATGCGCTCGCGCGGGAACTCGACGCGTGGCGCGCCGACTGGGAGAGCCGCGACACCGGGCGCTACCTTTCGCACTATGCGCGGAGCTTCCGTTCCGGCGCAACGGACCTGGCGGCCTGGAGCAAACACAAGCGCAGGGTCAACGCCGGGAAAGCCTGGATCAAGGTCGGGCTCTCCGACGTGAGCATGTTGCGCAGCCCCGGGGCGTCCGACCTGGTCGTGATCACGTTCACCCAGGACTACCGCTCCGATAACCTCGCCCAGCAATCGCGCAAGCGCCAGTACTGGATGCGCGAGGGCGAGAGCTGGAAGATCGCCTATGAGGCCGTGATGAAGGCTACCGGTTCGGTCGCGCTGCCCGAGTCCTTCCCGCGCGCCCGCCGGTGAATGTCGCAGGCCTGCCGCGCTTCCCCGGCGTTTCCCTGGTTCCCCTTCGAGAAAGCTCAGCGATGCTGAAACCGCTACTTCCCCTGTTTCTCCTGCTACTGTCGCAAGCGGCGCTGGCCGCCAGCCCCCAGGTGGAGATGAAGACCACCCTGGGCATCGTGACCCTGGAGCTCTATCCCGACAAGGCGCCCAAGACGGTCGAAAATTTCCTGCAGTACGTGAAGGACGGCCACTACAACGGCACCATCTTTCACCGGGTCATCAAGGGCTTCATGATCCAGGGCGGCGGCTTCGAAAAACCCATGCTGCAGAAGCGCACCCGCGCACCCATCGAGAACGAGGCGGGCAACGGGCTCAGGAACGACAGCGGCACGCTCGCCATGGCCCGCACCTCGAACCCCCACTCGGCCAGCGCCCAGTTCTTCATCAACGTCGCCAACAATGAATTCCTGAATTTCCGAGGGCCCACGCCCCAGGGCTACGGCTATGCGGTGTTCGGGAAAGTCGTGAAGGGCATGGAGGTGGTGGAAAAGATTTCGCTGGTGCCCACCGGCAACATGGGCCCTTTCAGCGACGTGCCGCTGGAAGCGGTCGCGATCCAGGAAATGAAGCTGCTCGCGCCCGAGCCCGCGGCCAAGCCCGCCAGGTAAACCCAACCGCAAAGGAAAACGTCATGGTCAAATTGCACACCAACCTCGGCACCATCACCATCGAGCTTGATTCCGAGAAGGCGCCCGCCACGGTGGAAAATTTCCTCGGCTACGTGCGCAGCGGGCATTACGGCAATACCCTGTTCCACCGGGTGATCGACGGGTTCATGATCCAGGGCGGCGGCTTCGAGCCCGGCATGAGGCAGAAGCCGGCGCGGGCGCCGATCCAGAACGAGGCCGCCAACGGATTGAAGAACGACACCTACACCATCGCCATGGCCCGCACCTCGGACCCCCATTCCGCCACCGCGCAGTTTTTCATCAACGTCGCCAACAACGATTTTCTGAACTACCGCGCCTCCACCTCCCAGGGCTTCGGCTACTGCGTATTCGGCAAGGTGACGGCGGGCCAGGACGTGGTGGACAAGATCAGGAAGGTGCAGACCGGCGGCCGCGGCATGCACCAGGATGTGCCGGTGCAGGACGTGGTCATTCAGAGCGCGGAGGAGTCATGAAACCGGAAAACGGGAAACGGTGAACGGGAAACCGTGGGCCCGATCAGCCGGGCGTCGCAACGCGTGCCGGTACCTTGAGCACCCGCGCTTCACGCTGTTTACTGTTTACCTTTTGCCGTTCGCCGCTTGTCCCTCGCAATGAAGCCCGTCCTTTTCATCTCCGACCTGCACCTCTCGCCCGAACGCTCCGCCGTCAACCGGCTGTTCCACGTATTCCTCAACGGCCCCGCCCGCGCCGCGGAAGCCCTTTATGTTCTCGGGGATCTGTTCGACTCCTGGGCGGGGGACGATGACCTCGATGATCCCTTCAACCGGGAAATGGTGGCGGCTCTCGGGCAGCTCACCGGTCACGGCGTCGTCCTTTACGTGATGCACGGCAACCGGGACCTGCTGATGGGAGAAAGGTTTGCCGCCGCCTGCCGGGCAGTGCTCCTTCCCGACCCAACCCTCACCCACGTCTGCCGCGTCCCCACCCTGCTCATGCACGGGGATACCCTGTGCACCGATGACGCTGCCTATCAGGCGTTCCGGGCCCAGGTGCGGGACCCCGCCTTTCAGGCAGCGTTTCTCGCCAAGCCGCTGGCGGAGCGCAAGGCCTTCATCGGCCAGCTGCGCTCGCGAAGTGAGGCGGAAAAGGGGCAGAAACCGGCGGAGATCATGGACGTGAATCCGGGCGCGGTGGAAGCGGAACTGCGGCGCCACGGCTTTCCGCGACTGATCCACGGCCACACCCACCGCCCGGCCCGGCACCTGCACGACCTGGAGGGCCGGTGCTGCGAGCGCTGGGTGCTGCCCGACTGGTACGAGCGCGGCGGTTACCTTGCCTGCGACGAGGGGGGCTGGCGGCTGGTCGCCCTGTAGCGGCGACGGTTCCCTGCCTGGTGCGGCGTCCGGGTGCGCGCATGGCGCCGGTCAGCGACATCCAGCGCACCTGCCCATCCTTGCGTGCCTGCCGCATTTCCACTTCCCGGAACGGCCGCCGGCTGTCGAAGAAGGGCAGCAGCACCCCCCAGTCGCCCGGGTTCACGCCGAGGCAGCGCATCGCGCAGGGATCATCCCCCCGTTCCATGGCACAATCCACCTCGTCCCCGATGATCCGGCCCCAGGAGCAGGACTGGAACACACCGTCCTCGTCCTGCTCCCAGAAGCAGTCGGAGGACAGCTCCACCAAGCTCTTGAACTTCTCCTGGTTCTGCCGCAGTTCCTCGTTGGCCCGGCTCAGCTCTACGGTGCGCTCCGCGACCATCTGCTCCAGCCCCTCATGGGACTTGCGCAGCGCCCGTTCCGCGGCGGCGCGCGCCGCGTTCTCCCGGTGCACGACGATGGCCTCCGCGTCGCGATACCTCAGCAGCTGATATCTCTCTGCATTAAGAACGTAGTCGCGCTCCGCCCCCTGGAGCTGGCGCAGGGCGCCCCCCAGGGCTTCCAGTCCGGTCACCGTCTCATAGGTGCGCACCGCGTGGTCGCGGCTCTCGACGAGCGTGTCAATGGCCTGCTGGAAGATGAGGTTGCCGTTCACGGTCACCAGCAGCACGACGCTGAAAACCAGCACGGCCATATTCGGCTTGACGAAACGCATGGCTCCTCCTCCGCGTGCGAGTACTAACCGACCCGCTGGCAGATCAATCCTCCGTGGGGAATGGAATGCGGCATGCCCATTCCCGCTTATTTTGGGGCGCCGGCAGGCGGTCGAAGGGAATCAGCGGCGGCGCCTCGGAGTTTGCACGGCGTCCGAGGGCTGCTGCGCAGAGGGATTTAAGGAAGACCTGCCCGGGTGGCTATGGCGAGTATAGCCCCTTTGCCGCGCGCCATGAAGCCGGCCGTACCGGGACGAAACCGCGATTCATGCCGGCCCGGGAAGCCACCTGAACCCACCCGTAAAGCGGTCCCGCGCTGCAGCAGGCGCAAAGGCGAATCGGCGTGCCGGACTTGCTAAGTCAGGCCCCGGGCCAGGTCGCGCTTGACGTCTTCGATGGATTCCAGTCCCATCGCGACCCTGAGCAGGCCCTCGCCGATGCCGGCCGCGGCGCGTGCCTCGGCGGAGATGCGGCCATGGGTAGTGGTGGCCGGGTGGGTGATCGTGCTCTTCACGTCGCCGAGATTGGCGGTGATGGAAATCATGCGGGTCGCGTCCACCATCCGCCAAGCCGCGTCCCGGCCCCCCTTCACGTCGAAGGAGACGATTCCGCCGCCCTGCTTCTGCTGACGCCGGGCGAGCTCATGCTGGGGATGGCTGGGTAGCCAGGGGTAGTAGACGCGCGCCACCTGGGGCAGCGTCTCCAGCCAGCGCGCGAGTTCCAGGGCGCCCCGGCAATGGGCCTCCATCCGGATCCTGAGGGTTTCGAGACCTTTGAGGATCACCCAGGCGTTGAACGGGGACAGGCTCGGGCCCGCGGTGCGCAAAAAACTGAATACCCCCTCCATGATGAGTTCCCGGGGACCCAGCACCGCGCCGCCGAGCACCCGGCCCTGCCCGTCCGGGTACTTGGTGGCGGAATGAATGATGATGTCCGCGCCCAGCTCCAGGGGGCGCTGCAGGATCGGGGTGCAGAAGCAGTTGTCCACCGCAAGCCAGGCGCCGGCCTGCTTTGCGACCCTGGACAGCGCTGGAATATCGGAAATCTCGGTGAGCGGATTGGAGGGCGTTTCCAGGAACAGCAATCGCGTATTGGGCCGCACCGCGGCCTGCCATTCCGAAACCTCGGTGGCCGAAACGAAGGTGGTTTCCAGGCCGAATTTCGGCAGGATATTGGTGAACAGCTGCACGCTCGCGCCGAAAATGCTGCGCGAAGCGATGATGTGGTCGCCGCCCTTGAGCAGCCCCATGACGGCAGCGAGGATCGCCGCCATCCCGGAGGCGGTAGCGACACAGGCTTCCGCCCCCTCGAGCGCCGCAAGCCGCTCCTGGAATGCGGTCACCGTGGGATTGGAAAAACGGGAGTAGACGTAGCCCGCCTCCGCCCCCGAAAACCGGGCGGCGGCCTGGGCCGCATTGTCGAACACGAAGCTGGAGGTGAGAAAAATCGCCTCGCTGTTCTCGTTGAACTGGCTGCGGTGTACTCCGGCGCGCAGCGCCAGCGTGTCGAGCTCGAACTGGTCGGACATAAGATGAGCCTTCAGCTTTCGGCCATCAGACATCAGCGAAAAACCACGCGGCCGGAATCCCGGGCTGACCGCTGATCGCTGACGGCTGACAGCTCAATAAAAAAACCCGCTCAGCTTTCGCTAATGCGGGTTTTCGCCTCGCTTTAGCTGGATTTTTAACGCGCCCGCAAGCTGATGGGTCAAATCGGCGCATTGCTAAGCTACCGCGCGCTGCGGTAGTTGTCAACAGCATTTTCCTCCCGGCGCAGGCCCCGGGTCAGTCGGTGGTCACCAGGTTGAGGTCAAGCTGGGTCCCCGTCTCCTCCCGTCCCTGCTGGGCGCCGAATCGCCGCTCGGCCTCCAGCCGTTCCAGGTATTCCGGCGTCACATCACCGGTGATGTAGTTGCCGTCGAAGCAGGAGGTCTCGAAACAGGCGATGGCCGGATTCACCTTGCGCACGTCCTCCTTCAGCGCCTCCAGGTCCTGGTAGATCAGTGCGTCCGCGCCGATCTCCCGGGCGATCTCCTCGTCGGAGCGGCCGGTGGCGATGAGTTCCTGGCGGGTGGGCATGTCGATGCCGTAGACGTTGGGAAAGCGCACCGGGGGCGCGGCCGAGGCGAAATAAACCTTGCGGGCGCCGGCCTCCCGGGCCATGGTCACGATCTCCCGGCTGGTGGTGCCGCGCACGATGGAGTCATCCACCAGCAGCACGTTCCTGCCCCGGAACTCGATGTTGGTGGTGTTGAGCTTCTGCCGCACCGATTTGTTGCGAATCGCCTGTCCCGGCATGATGAAGGTGCGGCCGATGTAGCGGTTCTTCACGAACCCCTCGCGGTAGGGCAGCCCCATGCGGTTGGCGAGCTCGAGGGCCGCCGGGCGGCTGGAATCCGGGATCGGGATCACCACGTCGATGTCGAGCATCGGCAGAGTGCGCCGGATCTTGTCGGCGAGGCTCTGGCCCATGTTGAGGCGCGCCTCGTACACCGAGATGCCGTCGATCACCGAGTCGGGGCGAGCCAGGTACACGTACTCGAAGATGCAGGGGTTGCGGAAGGTTTCGGCCGCGCACTGCTTGCTGTAGAAGTTGCCGTCCTCGTCGATGAAGATGGCCTCGCCCGGCATCACGTCCCTGAGCAGCTGGAACCCGAGAGTGTCGAGGGCCACGCTCTCCGAGGCGACCAGGTATTCGACCCCGTCTTCGGTGAGATTGCGCCCGACCACCAGCGGCCGGATGCCATAGGGGTCGCGGAACGCGAGCAGCCCGTACCCGGCGATCATCGCCACGCAGGCATAGGCGCCGCGGCAGCGGCGATGCACCCCCGATACCGCGGCGAAGATGGTGGGCAGGTCGAGGCGGTGGTTGGTGGCGCACTCCTGCAGCTCATGGGCCAGCACGTTGAGCAGCACTTCCGAGTCGGAGTTGGTGTTGACGTGCCGCAGGTCCTGGCGGAACAGCTCCTGCTGCAGCCGCTCGGTGTTGGTAAGGTTGCCGTTGTGGGAGAGCACGATGCCGAACGGCGAGTTCACGTAGAACGGCTGCGCCTCGGCGGAGGACTCGGCGGAGCCGGCGGTGGGATAGCGGCAGTGGGCGATGCCCATGTTGCCGAGCAGCAAGCGCATGTTGCGAGTGCGGAACACGTCGCGCACCATGCCCCCGCCCTTGTGCATGTGAAAGGACTTGCCCTGGGCGGTGACGATGCCGGCGGCATCCTGGCCGCGGTGCTGCAGCACCATCAACCCGTCATAGAGCAGCTGGTTGACGGGGGTCCTGGCGACGACACCGATGATTCCGCACATAGGGCACCTGTGGGTCAGTCGTATCGAATCCGCTTCGAAAGGCCTTCCGGCAGCCAGGGCTTGATGCTGAGCGCCGCCGCTTCCAGCGGTGCGGAGAGCATCGCATTGCGCCACTCGGGCTGTCGGGGCGCCGGTGTCAGCCCGGCCGCGAGCACCGCGACCAGCACGATGATCAGGCCTCGCGCCAGGCCGAACAGGGCGCCCAGGCCGCGGTCCAGGACTCCCAGTCCTGCGGCGCTCACCATCTTCGACACGAGCAGTGCCAGAAGGCTCATCCCGATCAGGGTAACGAAGAACAGGATCAGGAAGGCGGTGAGCACCCGGAGCTGGGCGCTGGCGATAAGCCCGTCGAGAAACGGAGCCGCTCCCGCGGCAAACAGGCTGGCCACTCCGAAGGCAACGAGCCACGCGAGCAGCGCCAGTACTTCCCGCACCAGGCCGCGGATCACGCTCAGCAGGATCGAAATACCGACTATCAGGAGCACGGCGTAATCAAAAAACGTCATCTAGACGTCAGGTTCGAGGATCGAGGATCAGGGTTGAAGACTGGAGAGCCGGCGGCGCGCCGCCGCGGCCTGCAATCCACAATCCTCATTCCTCAATCCTCACCTCGGCGCCACGATGCCGTTCAGGCCCATTTTTTTCAGTTTGTCGTTGGCCTTCTCCGCCGCCTCCCGTGTGGAAAACGGCCCGGCCCGCACCCGGGTCCTGTCACCCTTGTCGGATTTCAGAACCTCAGTATAGGACTTGATGCCGTTGGCGGAAAGCCTCTCCTGGAGCTGCTTCACGTTGGCGGGGTTGGAAAATGCGCCGAGCTGCACCACGTACCCGCCGGGTGCGGCGGATTGGGCCTCCGCCTTCACCTCCGGTTTGCGTTTGGGTTTGGGTTCGGTCTCGGGCCTGGGTTCCGGCGCCGGCTTGGCAGCCGCTCCGGGAGTTTCGGCAACTCCGGACGGAGCCGGTTTCGCCGGCTCCGCGGGCGCCGGGACCGGGGGCGCCAGGGGGGGCTCGGGCTGGGCCGTGGGGGCCGGCTCGGCGGGCGCTTGCTGAAGCGGAACCACCCTGGAGCTGAAGGCGCCCGCCTGATCCTTCGCGGGAATGGTGATGGCGATGTCCTGGGCGACCTGCTTTGGCTCGCTATCGAGCACCATGGGCAGAAACACCGCGACCAGCGTGACCAGACCGATCGCCCCGATCAGCCGCCTTCGGGCGCGCTTGCGGAGCTGCAATTCCTCATCGCTGACGGCTCTCGCCATGCCTCGTTTTTCCGCCTGTCCGCCGCTCCCGCTCCCGAAGAACGTCGGCGACGGTGTGGAAGGAACCAAAAACGATTATTCTATCATTTTCGCCCGCCTCAATGCAGGCGGCGGCGTAAGCTTCGGCGGGCGTGCCGAAGGTGCGCACCGCCCCGGCAGGGACGCCGGCGGCACCCAGCGCATCAGCCGTCTCCCGGGCGCCGGCGCCGCGGTCTCCGGCGAGTCCCGCCACCATCCAGAAGTCCACCCGGTCCTTCACGGCGTGGATCACGCCCGCGGCGTCCTTGTCCCGGAGCATGGCGAACACCGCGTAAGTGGCGCGGTAGAACCCCATGGCAGCGAGGTTGGAGGCAAGCCCCGCCGCTGCATGGGGGTTGTGAGCCACGTCGAGCACCACTGCCGGGCGGCCCGGCAGGACCTGGAACCGCGCCGGCAGCTCCGCCTCCAGCAATCCCGCGCGCACGTCGCCCATCGCGACCGGGAGCCTGTCCGCCAGTTCGTCGAGCACGGCCAGCACCGTGGCGGCGTTTTGCAGCTGGTAGGCCCCGCGCAGCGCCGGAGGGGGAAGTCCATGGCGCTTGCTGTACCGGCTCCAGTAATCCCATTGCAGTTTCTCTGCGGAGTAACCGTAGTCGCTGCCGATCTGCAGCAGATCGCAGCCCAGGTCCTCCGCATGCTGATGAACGGTCTCGGGCGGATTCGGGTCGCCGCATACGGCCGCCTTCCCGCGCCGGAAGGTGCCCGCCTTCTCGAAGCCGATTGCCTCCCGCGTGTGCCCCAGGTAATCCATGTGGTCGAGGGCAACGCTGGTGATCACCGCGCAGTCGTTGTCGAACGCATTGACCGCATCCAGCCGTCCGCCGAGGCCCACCTCCAGAATGGCGGCTTCGACTCCGTCCTGGACGAACATCTGCATCGCGGCCAGGGTGCCGAATTCGAAATAGGTGAGGGGAATTCCGGCGCGCGCCGCCTCGACCGCGGCGAACGCCCCGCACAGCGCCGCGTCGGTGGCCTCGCAGCGGTTGATCCGCACCCGCTCGTTGTAGCGCAGCAGGTGTGGCGAGGTGTAGCACGCCACCCGGTAGCCGGCGCGGGACAGAATCGCCTCCAGCATGGTGCATACCGAGCCCTTGCCGTTGGTGCCGCCCACCACAATGACCGGGAAGCCGGGGTTCAAACGCAGGGCGTCTTTCACCCGTTTCACCCGCTCCAGCCCCATCTCGATGGAGCGCGGATGGACCCGCTCCAGATACCGGAGCCACCCATCGAGGGTTTCGAAATCGGGTTCGCGGGAATCGGGGTGCATGATCAGCTGGCTCGGCGGCGTCGCGACCGGATCGCCGAACCGCCGATTCGAAACCGGCGGCTCATGCCGCGGCCGGCTGGCGGGTAAGCAGCGTGATGAGATTGGCGAGCCGGTCGCGCAGCTGCCGGCGGTCCACGATCAGGTCCACGGCTCCGTGCTCGAGCAGGAACTCGGCGCGCTGGAAGCCCTCGGGCAGGGTCTGGCGCACGGTCTGCTCGATCACCCGCGGGCCGGCGAAGCCGATCAGCGCCCCCGGCTCGGCGATCACCACGTCGCCGATCATGGCAAAGCTTGCCGACACCCCGCCCATGGTGGGATCGGTGAGCACCGGGATGAAGGGCTGCCGGGTCTCGGCGAGCTGGGTGAGCGCGGCGCAGGTCTTGGCCATCTGCATCAGGGAGAACAGGCTCTCCTGCATGCGGGCGCCGCCGCTCGCGGTGACGCAGACGAAAGGCAGCGCCTGCTCGACGCAGATCTGCACCCCGCGCACGAAGCGCTCGCCGACCACCGAGCCCATGGAGCCCCCCATGAACTTGAACTCGAAGGCCGCAATCACCAGCGGAATGGTCTTGATGCTTCCCTGCACCACCACCAGCGCCTCGTCCTCGCCCGATTCGGCCCTGCCCTGCTCCAGGCGCTCGGGATAGCGCTTGCTGTCCTTGAATTTCAGGCTGTCCACGGCCAGGATCTCCGAGCCGATCTCGTAGCGGCCCTCCGGGTCGAGCAGCTGATCGATGCGCTCGCGCGCCGAGACGCGGTTGTGGTGACCGCACTTGGGACAGACGTTGAAGTTTTTCTCAAGGTCCGAGTAGTAGAGCACGGCCTCGCAGGCGGGGCACTTGCTCCACAGGCCCTCCGGCACCACCTTCTTGGCGCCGGCGTCCTTGCGCTTGATCTTGGGGGGAAGGAGCTTCTGGAACCAGCTCATGGGACCGTCCCGATTCGCCTGCCGCGACCCTCAGGCCGCGTCCACCGCGGCCCGCAGGCCCGAAACCAGCGCCGTCACGTTGTCCACCACGCGCTCCCTTGCCGAGCGCTCGATCTCCTCGACGATGCGGCTGCCCACCACCACCGCATCGGCCAGCTTCGCCACCGCCTGGGCGGTTGCGCCATCGCGGATGCCGAACCCCACGCCCACCGGAAGCCCGAGGCGCGTGCGGAGCTGGGGCAGCTTGCCGGAAAGCTCCGAGAGGTCCAGGTGAGCGGCGCCAGTCACGCCCTTGAGAGACACGTAATAAACGAATCCGCGCGCGTATTTCGCCACCTTTTCCACCCGCGCCGGCGGCGTCGTGGGGGAGAGCAGGAAGATCGGGTCCAGTCCCTGGGCGGCAAGGTGGCGCACCAGTTCGGAGCTTTCTTCAGGCGGGCAATCCACCGTGAGCACGCCGTCCACGCCGGCCCCCTTCGCCTCGGCGGCGAACGTTTCGTAGCCCATGGCTTCGACCGGATTGTCGTAGCCCATGAGCACCACCGGCGTCTCGCCGTTGGTTCTGCGGAACTCCCGCACCATGGCGAGGATGTCCCTGAGCCCCACGCCGTGCTTCAATGCCCGCTCCGAGGAGCGCTGGATGGTGGGCCCATCGGCCATGGGATCGGAAAACGGAACGCCCAGCTCGATGATGTCGGCACCGGCCTTGCTCAGGGCGTGCATCAACGGAACCGTCGCGGCAGGCTCGGGATCGCCCGCCGTGATGAAGGCGATGAGCGCCTTGCGGTTCTGCTTGCGCAGGGATTCGAATTTGGCTTCGATGCGCGACATGTCGCTAGAACGTAATTCCCGACGCCTGGGCCACGGTATTCATGTCCTTGTCGCCGCGGCCCGAGAGGTTCACCAGGATCAGCTGATCCTTCTCCATCTGGGGGGCGAGTTTCGCGGCATGGGCAAGCGCGTGGCTCGACTCCAGGGCCGGCATGATGCCCTCGAAGCGGCACAGGGCGTGAAATGCGGCCAGCGCCTCGTCGTCGGTGGCCGCCACATACTCGGCGCGGCCGCTGTCCTTGAGCCAGGCATGCTCGGGTCCGACGCCCGGGTAATCGAGGCCTGCGGAGATGGAATGGGTCTCCAGGATCTGGCCATTGGCGTCCTGGATGAGGTAGGTGCGGTTGCCGTGCAGCACGCCGGGACGCCCCGCGCACAGGGTCGCCGCGTGCTGGCCGCTCGGGATGCCATGGCCCGCCGCCTCGACGCCGATCATGCGCACGTCCTTGTCGTCGATGTAGGGATAGAACAGGCCGATGGCGTTCGACCCGCCCCCCACGCACGCCACCAGCGCATCCGGCTGGCGCCCATATTCCTCCTGCATCTGGACCTTGGCCTCGCGGCCGATGATGGCCTGGAAATCGCGCACCATCATGGGATAGGGATGGGGACCGGCCACGGTGCCGATGATGTAGAAGGTGTTCTCGACGTTGGTGACCCAGTCGCGCATGGCCTCGTTGAGCGCATCCTTGAGGGTCCTGGAGCCGCTCTCCACCGGCACCACCCTGGCGCCCAGCAGCTTCATGCGGTAGACGTTGGTGGCCTGGCGCTTCACGTCCTCGGAGCCCATGTACACCACGCACTCCATGCCGTAGCGGGCCGCAACGGTGGCAGCGGCAACCCCGTGCTGCCCGGCGCCGGTTTCGGCGATCACCCGGGGTTTACCCATGCGGCGGGCGAGCAGCGCCTGCCCGACAGTGTTGTTGATCTTGTGAGCGCCGGTATGGTTGAGGTCTTCGCGTTTCAGGAGAATCTGGGCGCCGCCCAGGTGCGCGGACCAGCGCTTGGCGCGGAAGATCGGACTGGGGCGCCCCACGTAGTGCTTGAGCTCATCGGCGAACTCGGCCTGGAACTCGGCATCGTCGCGATAGCGCTGGTACTGGGTGCGCAACTCGTCGAGGGCCGCGATCAGGGTCTCGGCCACGAACACGCCGCCGTAGGGGCCGAAGTGACCGCTCTTATCGGGAAGATCGTACATCCGCACCGCGCACTCCTCGCATGAATTCGGCGATCTTTCGGGGATCCTTGATGCCCTTGGATGCCTCGACGCCGCTCGAAACGTCCACGCCCCAGGGCCGCACCCGCTCGATCGCCCGGGCCACGTTGCCGGCGTTGAGTCCTCCGGACAGAATGACCGGCAGCGGCAGCTCGCGCGGGATCAGGCCCCAGTCGAACTCGATCCCGGTCCCGCCCACCGTGCCGTCGACGAAGGTGTCGAGCAGCAGGCCCCGCGCTTCCCGATAACGGGATGCGTATTGTAGCAAATCCAGCCCCGGCCTGACCCGCACCGCCTTCAGGTAAGGCCTGCCGAAACGGCGGCAGAAATCCGGCGGCTCCTCGCCGTGAAACTGCAGCAGATCGAGCTTCGCGGCGGCGATCGAGTCCTCCACGTCCCCCGGCGCCGGGTCCACGTACACCCCTACCACCGTAACCAGGGGAGGCAGTCGCTCCGCCACGCCTCGCGCCCGGTCCGGCGTCACGAAACGCGGGCTCTTCGGCCAGAACACGAGCCCGATGGCGTCCGCACCGCTTTCGGCGGCGGCAAGGCCATCTTCGATTCGCGTAATGCCGCAGATCTTTACCCGAGTCATCGCCTTACGATGCAGCCCATTGATAAACCGGAATGGCGTTGAGCGCCAATTCCCCCCGGGGCACGCCCCAGGCGGCGTCGTATTCTATCCCCGCAAGATACAGCCCGTCAGGGGCAAAGGTCGGCGCCGCAAGGGTACGGTCGCGTTGTTCGAGCAGTTGGCGAACCCACTCCACCGGGTACCTGCCCTTCCCGACGTACACCAGGCAGCCCACGATATTGCGCACCATGTGGTGCAGGAAGGCATTGGCCCGGAACTCGAACACGAACAGCTCGCCCTGGCGCGAGATATCGGCCCGGTAGAGATCCTTCACGGGCGACTTCGCCTGGCATTCTGCCGCCCGGAACGCGCTGAAGTCGTGGCTGCCGAGGAGCGGGCGCGCCGCCTCCTGCATACGCTCCAGTTCCAGGGGCAGGTGAAACCAGCCGACCCGGCGCTGGCCGAGCCCCGGCCGGACCGGCCGGTTGAGGAGAAGATAATAATAGGTGCGGGAGCGCGCGCTGAACCGCGCGTGGAAATCGGCGGCCACCTCCCGCGCCCACAGCGCGGCCACGCTCCCGGGCAACTGGGCATTCACACCGCGCACCCAGGCCGAAAGCGGCCGATTCGCGCCAGTGTCGAAGTGAACCACCTGGGTCAGCGCATGCACGCCGGAATCGGTGCGCCCCGCGCTCGTCACCCGGACATCGCTCCCGGCGATCCGAGAGAGCGCGGCTTCCAGCGCGTCCTGCACGGAGCAGCCGGAAGGCTGGCTTTGCCAGCCGCAAAAGCGGCTGCCGTCGTATTCCAGGCCGAGCGCAATACGCATCGGTGAGGGTAACCCGCCCGGGTCAGGCCAGCAGCGCGCCGGCGAGCACCAGGGCGGCCCCGGCAAAGGCCGCATCGCCGAGCCGGAAGCGCGGAATGGCCAGGTTCATCGAACCGGTCTCGGCAGGATCTGCTTCCAGGCCGCGCTCCAGCCAGTCCGTCAGGCGCGCAGGTTTTTCAGCGGACTGGGCGTACCGCAGCGTGAGCCACAGCCGGGTCGCGACGCGCTCCGCCCCCATGCCGGGCCCATTGAGCGGATGCAGGAGCACATACAGCCCGATCAGCATTTCTTCCGTCGGCATGGAAATCACGAGCAGCGTGAGCGAGGCCATGATGAAGGTGAGCCGCCACGCATGAAGCGCGCCCTCCGCGACGCCCTCGGCGGTGGGGCTGAAGATGCCGAGATGGGGGGCCAGGGGCTCGCCGGGAGTGCCGAGCCCGAACACCAGGACGAGCGACAGCAGCAGCCAGCGGCTGCGCACAAACAGTCGGGCGAAGGGCGCCCTGGGGGCAAGCAGCAGCGCGACAGCGCCGAGCGCGAGCAGTGCCGGAGGGTCGGCCCGGGATGCGGCCGCCGTCAGGATCACCCACGCGACAATGCGGGTTGCGGGATGCAGCCCCGCGGCGTTCAGTGCCGGCGACGAGTCAGCCATGGGTCCGGAGGGTGAGAATGGGGTTGCCCGCGGTCAATGCTCCGGTTATCCCGGCCAGGGCTCCAGGGAAGGCGCCATCCCCGGCGGGGCAATCGTGCCGGCTGAACTGGACTCAGAGCGTGGCGAGAAGGGCCTTGGCTGCTTCCTGCTGCTGGGCGTCGCCTTCGCGCAGGACTTCCTGGAGTATCTCCCGGGCTCCGTCCTTGTCCCCCATTTCCTGGTAGGCCTTGGCCAGGTCGAACTTGGTGGCCACCTCCTGCCAGTGGGCGTCGTGGCCCTCGCCGTCTCCGCCGGGCGCGGCCCTGGGCTCGCCCAGGTCAAGGCTGATATCTCCCAGCGAAAGCTCGCTCGCCGCGGGCGCAGCGGGGGCGGCGCCAGCGTCGCCGGTATCCAGCTTGAACTCGATGCCGGCATCAGCCGACGATTCGGCCGGCGCGGGAGCGGCCGCCGGCGTCTCCGCGGCGGGCGGCACGGTGATGTCGAACACGATCTCTTCCGCGGCGGGAGCCGGGGCAGCCGCAGCCGGCGCTGCCGCGGGCGCTTCGCCGCCCAGCGCAGTAATGTCGAAATCCATGGCCATAGTCTCGGCCTTGGCCGGCGCTTCCGGGGCTGCCGCGGGCTGGGGAGCCGCAGCGGGCGCGCCCAGATCCAGATCGAAGTCGAAGTCCACCTTTCCCGGGGCCGCGGCCTCGGCCGCCGCTTCCGCTGCTTGTGGCGCGGGCGCCGCTGCAATGCCTCCTGCGTAAAGCGGGTTCGCGGGATCCAGGACGATGCCCATGTTGATGACGCGTTCCCACACCGGCCCGGCGCCGCCCGCCGCCTGGAACCGCTTCGCCGCCGCCTCGCACGCCGCCTTGTCCTTGCGGTTGGCATAGATTTCGAGCAGCTTCACCTGGACCTCGGCCCGCGAGGCATCCTTGGCAAGCGCATCCTTCAGGATTTCCTCGGCCTGGGTGTCGCGCCCGTAGGTGAGGTACACCTCAGCTTCCGCGATGGGATCGACTTCCTCGGAAGGAGGCGCTGCCCTGGCCTCCGCTTCGGCCGCGGGCCCCGGGGCGGCCGCTATTCCCGCCGCGGCCGCCGGCACGATCATGGTTTTCATTTCCTCCGCGGCTTCTACCGCCGGGGCACTAACCTTTTTTTCCCTGCGAAGCGCGAGGAATCCAACACCGACCAGGATCAGCAGCGCGACGACAATGACGCCAATGTAGATCGGGTTGTCGAGGAATTCCTCGATGAGCGATTTCTCCGGCGGCGGGGGTGGCGCGGCCGCGGGCTTGGGTGTTGGTTTCGGCGGGGCGGGCTTGGCGGCTTCGGGCTTCGGCGCTTCCGCGGGTTTGGCCGCTTCGACCGGTTTTGCCGGTTCCGCAGGTTTCGCGGCCTCGGGTTTCGGTGCTTCCGGCTTGGCGGCTGGCGCCGCAGGCGTCGGTTGGACGGGCTTGGCCGCCTCCTGGGCCTTCGCGAGAGGCTGGCTCTTGATCTCCGCCAGCTTCTGCATATCCTTGATGTTCTTTTCCAGCAGCGCGATGCGCTCCTTGGCTTCCCTGAGCGCCTTGTCCCTGGCGGTAGCGTCCTCTTCCATTGCGCGCACCCGGGCTTGAAGCGCCTTGGCGTCCCGGGCGCCGGCGGCTTTGTCGCCCGGGGCCTCGCCCTTGGAGAGTTTCAGTACCTCTTTCGCCGGCTCCCTGGCTGCGGCCTTGTCTTCCACCGCGGTAGTAATCTTTCCGGCCGCGATCTGCTGGGCCGGGGCGCCGGGCGCACCGGTTGCGGCCACCGCGGCAAGCTTCTGCTTGTAGGCGTTCCAGTCGCTGGCCTGGGTCCGCACTTCCCTGCGCGCCTCCTTCGCATCCACGCTCGCGAGCTCGCTTGCATCCGGCACGCGCAGGATCGGACCCGTCCTGAGGCGGTTCATGTTGTTGCCCATGAACGCCTCCCGGTTGGCCCGGTACAACGCCACCAGCATCTGGTCGAGGCTAACGCCCTCGGGTCTCACTCCGACGGCGATCCTGGACAGATTGTCGCCGCGCTTTACCGGCCCGTAAGTGTTGGCCGCAGGTTCCCGGGGCGCCGCCTCCGGCCTCGTCGGCGCTGCCGCGGGTTCCCCGGCCGGCGCAGCGACGGGCGCCCCCGCCTTGGGCTTCTCCGGCGCCACCGCGACCGGAGGCGTTACCGGGGCAGCAGGCTTGGCCACCGGGGCAAGCGGCTTCTGGGCGTCGAATCCCGGGGGATCCAGCAGGAAGGTGTATTCGCGGAGCAGTCGTCCGGAAGACCAGGACAGTTCCACCAGCAACGCGACGAACGGCTCCCGAACCGGCTGGTCCGAAATGATCCGGATATAGGGCTGACCGTCGGCGCGGACTTCAACGCTGAGTTTCAGCCGGGAATGGATTGCGCCAAAATCCAGCCCCGCCTGCTTGAACTGCTCCGGCGTCGCGACCCGCGCGCTGACCGACGGGATTTCATCCTTTTTTACCGAAAGGAGCTCAACTTCGGCCTTGAGGGGCTCACCAAGGGCGGAATTCACGGTGAGCCTGCCCATGCCGGTCCCATGGGCGGCCATCGGCAGCATCAGCGCCCCCGTGATGACCAAGGTCTTAATCGCTAGTTTGAGCACAGCGCCCCCCGGAGTTTCAGCAAGTTTCAGCAAGGGTAACTAAATTAACATCATGTAGTTAGGTATGCAAGTTAAGCCCGGCTCTTGCATTATGGCTTAACACAAGCGATTTTCAATCAAAATCTAGACCACCGGCCATGTCCCGACCCACCCCTGCCCTCGGAGGATCCTTGTGCCGTGGAAGGGGAAAAACCGATTCCATGTCGCCTCGCCGCTGACTGCCGCGCACATCCGCGATCACCTAGGAGCCCGTCGGACTTAGGATCGCGCATGGGTGACTCTAAGAGCTTGTCCGTGAATAATGCACGCCTTATTTACGGACAAGCTCTAAGTCCGACAGGCTCCTAGGATTCCAGCAATATGCGCAGCATTCGCCGCAGGGGTTCCGCGGCACCCCACAGAAGCTGGTCCCCCACCGTAAAGGCGGACAGGTATTGCCCGCCCATGGAGAGCTTGCGCAACCGCCCCACCGGCACCGTCAAGGTACCGGTGACCGCCGCCGGAGTGAGTTCGCGCACGGTGACTTCCCGCTGGTTGGGGATGACCTTCACCCAGTCATTGGCGTCGGCCAGCATGCCCTCGATCTCGTCGAGCGGAATGTCGCGCTTCAGCTTGATGGTCAGCGCCTGGCTGTGGCAGCGCATGGCCCCGATGCGCACGCAGATGCCGTCGATTGGAAGCGGGTTCTTTTCCCGTCCCAGGATCTTGTTGCCTTCGGTCTCGGCCTTCCATTCCTCGCGGCTCTGGCCGTTGCCGAGATCCTTGTCGATCCAGGGAATGAGGCTGCCGGCGAGCGGCACGCCGAACTGGGCGGTGGGGAAGCTCTCGTCGCGCAGAATTCCCGCCACCTCGCGGTCGATATCGAGAATCGCCGAGGCCGGGTCATTGAGCAGGCTCATCGCCACCCGGTGGGCCTCTCCCATCTGCTGCAAGAGCTCCCGCATGTTCTGGGCGCCGGCGCCGGAGGCGGCCTGGTAGGTCATGGCGCTCATCCACTCCACCAGGTCGCGCTGGAACAATCCGCCCAGCGCCATCAGCATCAGGCTCACGGTGCAGTTGCCGCCGATATAGTTCCTTACCCCCTTTTTCAGCGCATCCTTGATCAACGCCAGGTTGACCGGGTCGAGGATGATGACTGCATCGTCCTTCATGCGCAGCGCGGAGGCGGCGTCGATCCAGTAGCCCTTCCACCCGGCGGCGCGCAGTTTCGGGAAGACGTCGTTGGTGTAGTCTCCGCCCTGGCAGGAGACGAGCACCTCCATCGCCTTCAGGTCGTTCACGCTGTGGGCATCCTTCAGCGCCGGCACGTCCCTGCCCACGTCGGGGCCCCTGCCCCCTGCCTGGGAGGTGCTGAAGAACACCGGATCGACATGGGCGAAATCGCCCTCGTCCCGCATGCGCTGCATGAGGACGGAACCCACCATTCCGCGCCAGCCGATGAAGCCTACCCGCATCATTGTTCGCTACCCTTTGCGTTTCACGGTCAAAGCGCCGCCGCCACCGCGTCGCCCATCTCCCGGGTCCCCACCTTGCGGGCGCCGGCTTCGGAAATGTCCGCCGTGCGAAAGCCCTGGGCCAGCGCCTTCTTCACCGCCTCTTCCACCCGGTCCGCGGCCCGCTCCTCACGGAGACTATAGCGCAGCATCATGGCCGCCGACAGGATGGTGGCAAGGGGATTGGCCAGGTCCTTGCCCGCGATGTCGGGGGCCGAGCCGTGGATCGGCTCGTAGAGCCCCTTGTTGTTGGCATCCAGCGAGGCCGAGGGCAGCATCCCGATCGAGCCGGTGAGCATGGACGCCTCGTCGGAGAGAATGTCGCCGAACATGTTGCCGGTCACCATGACGTCGAACTGCCCGGGATTGCGCACCAACTGCATCGCCGCGTTGTCCACGTACATGTGGGACAGCGCCACATCCGGGTACTCCTTCGCCACGTCGGTCACCACGCCCCGCCAAAGCTGGCTGGTTTCCAGGACGTTGGCCTTGTCCACCGAGCAAAGCTTCTTTCCGCGTTTGCGGGCTGCCTGGAATCCGACATGGGCGATGCGGCGGATCTCGGGCTCCGAATACAGCATGGTGTCGAAGCCTTCCTGCTCGCCGCGGGCATTGGCGCGGATCCCGCGCGGCTGGCCGAAATAGATGTCGCCGGTCAGCTCCCGCACGATGAGGATATCGAGCCCGGCCACCACCTCCGGCTTGAGGGTGGAGGCGGCCGCCAGCTCCGGGTAAACCGTGGCCGGGCGCAGGTTGGCAAACAGCGCAAGTTCCTTCCGTATGCGCAGCAGGCCCTGCTCCGGACGGCTCGGGCGCGGCAGATTGTCATATTTCGGCCCGCCTACGGCACCGAGAAGCACCGCATCAGCCCGCCTCGCGACGTCCAGGGTCTTCGCCGGCAGCGGATCGCCCGAGGCGTCATAACCCGCCCCGCCGATGGGGGCCTGCTCCATTTCAATTTTCAGGCCGTCGCGACGCAGGCGCTCCAGCACCTTCACGGCCTGGGCCACGATTTCGGGGCCGATGCCGTCGCCCGGCAATATT
Organism: Betaproteobacteria bacterium; assembly: GCA_016183615.1. Taxonomy (GTDB): domain Bacteria; phylum Pseudomonadota; class Gammaproteobacteria; order Burkholderiales; family UBA6910; genus JACPEG01. The sequence continues at coordinate 53,203 of JACPEG010000028.1, read as the reverse complement.
GCGATTTTCATGTCTCGTCAGTTGTGAACGGTGAATGGTGGAGGGCGCACGCCGCGGGTCGGCAACTCATTGTCGAAATCGCATCGGCGGGACGGACATTCCACCCTACCGCGGCTTGCCGATTACCCGTCTACTCAAACAGCCAGGGCTGCTCGGCCCGGCGCTTATCCTCGAACGCGCGAATCCGGTCCGCGTGCTGCAGGGTAAGCCCGATCTCGTCGAGGCCGTTCACCAGGCAGTGCTTGCGGAAGGGATCGACGTTGAACCTGAATTCCTCCCCGTCCGGAGTGGTAACGCTCTGGTTCTCCAGGTCCACCGCCAGTCGGTAGCCCGGCGTCGCCTCGACTTCGCGAAACAGCTTGTCCACCACATCGGCGGGCAGCACGATGGGCAGCAACCCGTTCTTGAAGCAATTGTTGAAGAAAATGTCGGCGAAGCCGGGGGCGATGACCGCCTGGAACCCGTAGTCGAGCAGCGCCCACGGCGCATGCTCCCGGCTCGAGCCGCAGCCGAAGTTGTCGCGGGCGAGCAGCACGGTGGCGCCGCGGTAGCGGGGCCGGTTCAGCACGAAGTCCGGGTTGAGCGGCCGTTTCGCGTTGTCCATCCCCGGCTCGCCGTGATCGAGATAGCGCCATTGATCGAACAGATTGGGCCCGAAGCCCGTCCGCTTGATGGACTTCAGGAACTGCTTCGGAATAATGGCGTCGGTATCCACATTGGCCCGGTCCAGCGGCGCCACCAGGCCTTCGCGCCGTACGAATTTCTCCATTACTTCGCCGCCTTCTCGATGGCCTCGCCGCCCTTCTTCAGGTCCTTGCCCACGCCCTGCATGGTATTGCAGGCGGAGAGCAGCAGCGCCGCAAATATCGCAACGAATATCGTCAACTTGTTCATTGTCACCTCACAAACAAACATCCAAGCCGCGGATGAGCGCGGATTACGCAGATCCTGATCGCGGTTTTCCCGCGTTCACCCGCGCAAATCCGCGGCGAAAAATCAGACCAGTTTCCGCACGTCCACGAAATGCCCGGCAATCGCCGCGGCCGCCGCCATCTCCGGGCTCACCAGGTGGGTGCGCCCACCCGCGCCCTGGCGCCCCTCGAAATTGCGGTTGGACGTCGAGGCGCAGCGCTCCCCGGGCTCCAGCCGGTCGTCGTTCATGGCGAGGCACATGGAGCAGCCCGGCTCGCGCCATTCAAACCCGGCCTCGGTGAAAATCCGGTCGAGCCCTTCCTGCTCCGCCTGCCGCTTCACCAGGCCCGAGCCCGGCACCACCAGCGCCAGCTTGATGCTGGCCGCTACACGCTTGCCTTTCACGATGGCCGCCGCCGCGCGCAAATCCTCGATCCGCGAGTTGGTGCAGGAGCCGATAAAAATCTTGTCAGGCCGGATTTCGGCGATGGGCGTGTCGGGCGCGAGCCCCATGTATTTCAGCGCCCGCTCTGCACCCTCCCGCTTCACCGGGTCGGAAATCTGTGCCGGGTCGGGCACCTTCCCGTCCACCGTGGTGACCATCTCGGGCGACGTGCCCCAGGTGACCTGGGGCTTGATCTCCGCGGCGTCCAGCGCCACCACCTTGTCAAAATTTGCCCCCGCATCGCTCCGGAGCGTGAGCCAGTACGCCACCGCCCGGTCCCACAGCTCGCCGCGGGGTGCGAACTGCCGGCCGCGCAGGTAATCGATGGTGGTCTCGTCCACCGCCACCATACCAGCCCGGGCGCCGGCCTCGATGGCCATGTTGCAGACGGTCATGCGGCCTTCCATGGAAAGGGCGCGGATGGCGCTGCCCACTAACTCTATGGCGTAGCCGGTGCCGCCGGCGGTGCCGATCCTGCCGATCACCGCCAGCGCGATGTCCTTGGCGGTCACGCCTCGCCCGAGCTTCCCCTCCACCGCCACCTGCATCGCCCTGGCCTTCTTCATCACCAGGCACTGGGTGGCCAGCACGTGCTCCACTTCCGAAGTGCCGATTCCGAACGCGAGCGCCGCGAACGCCCCATGGGTGCTGGTGTGGGAGTCCCCGCACACCACGGTCATTCCCGGCAGCGTCGCCCCGTGCTCGGGCCCGATCACGTGCACGATGCCCTGATGCGTGTCGCGGAACGGAAAGTACGCCTTGGCGCCGACTTCCCGGATGTTCGCATCCAGCGTCTCCACCTGGGTCCTCGAAATCGGGTCCCGGATGCCTTTGTCCCAATCGTGAGTAGGGGTGTTGTGGTCGGCCGTGGCGACGATGGAGTCCTTGCGCCACGGCTTGCGGCCGGCGAGCTTCAGGCCCTCGAACGCCTGGGGGCTGGTCACCTCGTGGACCAGGTGGCGGTCGATGTAAACGAGCGCCGTGCCGTCCGGTTCCTGGCGCACCAGATGGCTGTCCCAGAGCTTGTCGTAGAGGGTTTTGGCAGTCATGGCAGTGGACGAAAATCGAACTGAAAATTATCGCACAAAGACGGGGCCTGCTGTAGATCCAAACACCCGCCGCCAGCGCCCGATGGGCCAAGGAAGCGGCGCTATTCGGAGCCGATCCTGAGCCGGCCGATCACCAGGCCCATGCCGGCCAGGGCCGCCAGCGCCGCAAACGTGAAGGTCATCCCGGCGCCGAGAGTTTCCCATCCCACCCCGCTCAGGAACCCGCCCAGGGCGCCCCCGGCGCCGAAGGACAGGCTGGTGTAAAGAGCCTGGCCCTTGGCCTGGTGGCGGCCGCGAAAGAACCGATGCACCACCGCCACCGCCGCAGCGTGGTAGGAGCCGAAGCTCGCGGCGTGCAAGGCCTGGGCAATGAGCATCAGGGAAAGCGCGTCCACCGCCCACCCGGTGATCAGGAAGCGGACCACCGCGCAGCCGAAACTCACGGCGAGGATGGCCTTCAGCGAGAAACGCTGCATCAGCCGCGGCATGAGGAAGAACACGCCGATTTCGCAGATCACGCCCAGCGCCCACAGCCAGCCGATGGCGCCCTTGGCGTAGCCGTGGTCCTCGAGATAAATGGAGAAGAAGGTGTAATAGGGGCCATGGGCCGCCGCCATCAGGAAGCAGGCGGCGAAGAAGGCGATGACTTCCGGCCGACGCAGAATTTCCCACACCGGCACGTCGCCCGCCGGATGGGAAAGGGTTCCGGGATCGGGGATCTGCCGGGAGAAGATGACAATCCCCGCCTTGAACGCGAGTACCACCCAGAGCAACCCGGCGATGGCGATGAAGTCGAGCAGGTAGCCCACGCCGATCACGGCGACGATGAAGCCGATCGAGCCCCACAGGCGGATCTTGCCGTAGCTCGCAGCGCTTTCGCCGAGGAAAGTGAGGGTCATGGCCTCCACCAGCGGCAGCGACGCGCTCCAGAAGAAGCTCATGAGCCCCATCACCAGGAACAGCCAGGCGAAGCTGGTCCCGAACAACGCCCCGCTGTAGGCCACGAGGCCGAGAACGGCGCCGAGCTGCACGATGGCAAGCCGCTTCCCGGTGTGGTCGGCGAGCCAGCCCCAGGCGTTAGGGGCGAACACCCGCATCACCTGCAGCAGCGACATCAGCACCCCGATCTCGAAGGCGCTGAAGGCCAGCGACTTGAGATACAGGCTCCAGTAGGGGGCGAAGGCGCCGACGAAGGCGAAGTAGAAAAAGTAGAAGCCGGAGAGGCGCCAGTAGGGAAGGTGTCCGGGCATTCAGGTCTTCACGCCTGATCCGTGCCGAGATAGCGGTCGAAGTACTCCCTCACTTCCCGCTCGATGGTTCCGCGCAGGGGCCGCAGTAAAAGCCCGAGATCGGCCTGGAACCGCACTTCGGCATCCGCAACCTGGATGGTGCCTTCCGCACCGGTGCGCTTGAAGCGCACGCAGTCCCCGTCCCATCGATAGCTGATGTCGAGTTTGCCCCGGAGTTCGCGGGCGATGGATTCCACGGCTTCCCGGGCCTTGTCCCTGCCGATGTGGTGGGCCCGGCGCAGGTCTATCGTGGACATGACTCTGGGTGAATCTCGCAGTTGAAACCGGATAGCCGATGGAGCCGCACCGAACGCCCGTGCTCAGGCCTCGTCCGGCTCGGGGTCTTCGCGGTGGGAGGCGCCGGGATGCGCAGGCACGGGACTGATTGCCACCTTCCCGGGAATCCTGGGCGTGAGGCACTCCACGTCCGCGTTCTGGGCCCGGTGGCGCAGCGCGTGGTCCATGAGCACCAGCGCCAGCATCGCCTCCGCGATGGGGGTGGCGCGGATGCCGACGCAGGGATCGTGGCGGCCGTGGGTTTCCACCAGCACCGGGGCGCCGGTCTTGTCGACGGAGCGGCGCGGCAGCCGGATACTGGAGGTGGGCTTGATGGCCATGGAGACCACCACATCCTGCCCGGTGGAAATGCCCCCCAGGATGCCGCCCGCGTTATTGGACAGGAATCCCTCGGGCGTCATCTCGTCCGCATGCTCGGTGCCTTTCTGCTCGATGCTGGCGAATCCGGCGCCGATCTCGACGCCCTTCACCGCGTTGATGCCCATCATGGCCGAGGCGATGTCGGCGTCGAGCCGGGCGTACACCGGTTCACCCCAGCCTACCGGCACGTTTTCCGCGACCACATTGATCCTCGCTCCCACGGAGTCGCCGGACTTGCGCAGCCGGTCCATGAATTCCTCGAGCTGCGGCACGTAGCTCTCGTCGGCGACGAAGAACGGGTTGGCGTCCACCGCCTCCCAGCGCTTGAACGGAATGCCGACCGGGCCGAGCTGCGCCAGGTAGCCGCGAACCGTTACGCCGTAGCGCTCCTTGAGCCACTTGCGCGCAATCGCGCCCGCCGCCACCCGCACCGCCGTTTCCCGGGCCGAGGCACGGCCGCCGCCGCGGTAGTCGCGGATGCCGTACTTGTGCCAGTAGGTGTAGTCCGCGTGCCCCGGCCGAAAAGTGTCCATGATGTTGGCGTAGTCGCGGCTCTTCTGGTCCTCGTTGCGGATGAGCAGCGCAATCGGCGTGCCGGTGGTCCGGGCCTCGAACACCCCGGACAGGATCTCCACCGTGTCGGATTCCCGGCGCTGGGTCACGTGCCGGGAAGTGCCCGGCTTGCGCCGGTCGAGATCGTGCTGGATGTCGGAGGCGGCAAGCTCCAGCCCCGGCGGGCAGCCGTCCACGACGCAGCCGATGGCCGGGCCGTGGGACTCGCCGAAGGAGGTGACGCAAAAGAGTTTCCCGAAGGTATTGGCGGACACGTTTTTCTCAGGGCAGCGGGTGCGGCCCCTCGCAATTTTGATGCGTGAAGTTTAACATATCCCCTTGTCCCATAAGCCGAACGCACCCGTTCCCGTGAGCTCCCGCCGAGCCAAGCCGAAGGCTTCTGAAGATCCGGCCTCGCCAAGGGGCCACGCCAAGGGTCGCCGGCGCAAACCGGCCTCGGGCAAGGCGCCCCAGCCGGTCGCGGGCCGCGAGCAGCGCTGGCAGCGTTTCATGCAGTACGCAAAAAAGAAAGGAAAAAGATCATGAGAGCCATGCTGATGACCACCGCCGGGGGGCCGGACGTGCTCCAGCTCGCCAGCAACCTGGCGGTCCCCGATCTCCTCAGTCCTTCGCACCTGCTGGTTCGGCTGCACGCCGCGGGCGTCAACCCGATCGACACCAAGGTGCGCAAGCTCCACATGTATTACCCGAGCAACCTGCCGGCGGTCCTGGGCTGCGACGGCGCCGGCATTGTGGAATCCGTCGGCACCTCGGTCACCCGGTTCAAGCCGGGGGACGAGGTCTATTTCTTCAACAACGGGCTCGGATCGGACCCGGGGACCTATGCCGATTACACCGTGGTTCACGAGGATCACCTGGCCCCGAAGCCGAAAAACCTGTCCATGGAAGAAGCGGCGGCAGTACCGCTGGTGCTGATCACCGCATGGGAGTCTCTCATCGACCGCGGGCAGCTCAGGGAAGGCCACACGGTGCTGATCCACGCCGGGGCGGGGGGGGTAGGCCACGTGGCCATCCAGCTCGCGCGGCACATCGGTGCGTTCGTCGCCACCACCGTCTCCAACGCCATCAAGGCGGAATTCGTGCAATCCCTCGGCGCGGAACTCGCCATCAACTACACCAAGGACGATTTTGTGGATGCGGTGCTCGACTGGACCGAGGGGATGGGCGTCAAGCTGGTGCTGGATACGGTGGGCGGACCGACTTTCACCCGGTCGTTTGCGGCGACGCGGGTTTACGGGCGGGTGGTGACGATCCTCTCCACCGCCAGCGACCTGCAGGCGGTCAACACGGCGCGGCTGCGCAATCTCACCATCGGCTACGTGCAGATGACGGCACCGCTTTACCTTGGCCTCGACAATGCCCGGCGCGCCCAGACCCGGATTCTGGAAGAAGGCGCCAAGCTCATCGAGCAGGGAAAGCTCAAGGTCAGGGTGAGCGATGTGTTTCCGCTGGAACGGGCGGCCGAAGCCCACCGCGCGATCGAGGAAGGCCACACCACGGGCAAGGTGGTGCTCAATATCGCCTGATTCATTCGGCGGAACCCCCTGCGAGGTTCCGCCCTACGGCCCTACGGCTCCCGAGGTTGCGCCAGCGATTCCAGGAACGCCATCCCCCACGCCACGCCGAACCCGGTCACGTCGGACGCCACTGCCCCCAGCCCGCCGCTGCAGCTCGAGGCCGAGAGGTCCATGTGCAGCCACGGGATGTCGCTCACGAACCGGTTCAGGAAGCGCGCGGCGAGGATGTGATCGGCTTCCCCTTCCATGGTGCATTGCTTGATGTCGGCGATCTTGCTGTCGAGCGCCGGGTCGTAATCGGCATCGAAGGGAAACGCGCATACCCGTTCTCCGGTGGCCCTGCCCGCGGCGATGGCCTTGCCGATCAGCTCATCGTCAGTGGCGAAAATCCCGCTGTAGCGCGACCCCAGCGCCGCGTGCATGCTGCCGGTGAGCGTGGCGAAATCCACCATCGCCGAAGGCTTCCCGCGTGCCGCCAGCGTCAGGGTGTCGGCGAGCACCATGCGCCCCTCCGCATCGGTGTGCACCACTTCGATGGTCGTCCCGTTCAGCGCCCTGACCACCTCGTTCTGCTTGTAGGCCTTCGGGCTGATGTGGTTCTGGGCCAGCGCCAGCCAGCAGTCGAGGTTCACCGGCGCTCCGGATCGGGTCGCCGCCAGCAGGATGCCCAGGGCCACCGCGGAACCGTTCATGTCCTCGTGCATGCCGTGCATGTAGCGGGCGGGCTTGAGATTGTGGCCGCCGGTGTCGAAGCAGATGCCCTTGCCCACCAGGGCGATGGTTTTCCCGGCCCCCTTCACCTGCCGCCGCAGATGGACGATGGCGGCGTCTTCCTCGATGCTGCCACGGGCCACGGCGACGAAGGCCCCGGCGCCCATCCTGCGCAGCGTCTTCAAATCATATTCGCGGTGTTTCCACCCCTCCTGCCGCGCCAGCTTGCGCACCCGCTCCCGGTACAGCCCCGGGGTGAGCTCGTTCGGGGGCAGGATCGTGAGCTCCCGGGCCAGGAGATTGCCCTCGGCCCGGGCGCGCAACGCCGCAAAGCCGTCGGGCGACCGGAAGCCGAAGAGCAGGATTTTCCCCAGCGGCTTGCGCTCGTCCTTTTTCTTGCGCACCGGCAGCAGCGCGCCGTTCACCCAGGCGCCATGGACTCCGAGCCCCGCCGCCCTGCGCCGCTGCGCCTGGTCGCCGAATACCGCAACCGCGAGGTTACGGGGCTGCTCGTCCAGCAGCGGCTGCAGCGCCTTGCGCAGCACCGTCTGTTGCTCGAATACCGGCTTGGCAAAGTCCACCATGACCCAGGCCGCGAGGCGCCCGTCCGCCAGATTGCCGCAGAGGGGCTTGTCGGCAAGGTCTTGGGACTTCATGCGCCGGCGCGCGAGCAACGTCTTGAGCGCCGCCGCCCCCGGCACCGCGGGGACCGTCGTGGCCTTGGGCAACACCACGAGCAGGTGATCCGCCGCCCGCTCCGCGTTTCTGTGCGAGAGGCTTTGTTCCAGTTTCGCAAGCATTTAGGCTTCCTTGATCAAGAGGCCCCGCTATTATAAGTCTCCGCGCGGCGCATCGTGGTTGCCTCGCCGCCGGATTTCACTTACGCTTGTCGCCGTCGCGTTTCGCCATCCCTTTCGAATTCCCGCCATGCGCCAATACCTGGACCTGATGCGCCACATCCTCGATCGCGGCCAGAACAAAGAGGACCGCACCGGTACCGGCACGCTGTCGATTTTCGGCCCGCAGATGCGCTTCGACCTGTCCGCGGGCTTTCCCCTGGTCACCACCAAGAAGGTGCACCTGAAATCCATCATCCACGAGCTGCTGTGGTTCCTGAAGGGGGAGACCAACATCCGCTACCTCAAGGAAAACGGGGTCAGCATCTGGGATGAATGGGCGGACGAGAATGGGGAACTGGGGCCGGTGTACGGCTACCAGTGGCGCTCCTGGCCTTCGACAGACGGGCGGCACATCGACCAGATTTCCCGCGTCATCCAGGAAATCAGGACCAACCCCGACTCGCGGCGGCTCATCGTGAGCGCGTGGAACGTGGGCGAGCTGGACCGGATGGCGCTCCAGCCCTGCCACGCCTTCTTCCAGTTCTACGTGGCGGGCGGACGGCTTTCGTGCCAGCTCTACCAGCGCAGCGCCGATTTCTTCCTCGGAGTGCCCTTCAACATCGCCTCCTACTCGCTGCTCACGCTGATGGTGGCCCAGGTGTGCGGCCTGGCGCCGGGGGAATTCGTGCACACCTTCGGCGACACCCACCTCTACCTCAATCACCTGGAGCAGACCCGGGAGCAGCTCTCGCGCGAGCCGCGGCCGCTGCCCGCGATGCGCCTCAACCCCGCCGTGAAGGAAATTTTCGGATTCCGCTACCAAGACTTCACGCTCGAAGGCTATGAGCCGCATCCGGCCATCAAGGCGCCGGTGGCAGTTTGAGGGGGGAGCCGGCACGGAAAAGGAGGAGCGCCGCCGGCATGGCCGCTTCCTCTTTCCTCCCCGTCCCCGAGTCGGTGTTCACGATACGCTTTCCATGACCTGTTATTTCGTCGGCGGCGCCCAGCGCTCCGGCACCGGCGTGCTGGCCAATATCCTGTGCGCGGATGAAACCACCCATCGCAGAACCCGGGAGGTGGATTACCTGAGGTTCCTGATCTCCGCCTATCGCTGGGGCAAGCGACAGTTTTCATCCCAGACTTACGATTTTTTCGACAACCTCGACGACCTGCGGGAATTCCATTCGGGCGTGGTCGGCGCATTTCTTGAAAGAACCAGGAAGCGCCTTGGAACCCGGCGCCTGGTCCTGAAAGAGCCGCAGCTCACCAAGTATTCCCCCGAGCTCCGGAACGCGGGAAAGCTTTGCGACCGCTTCCTGGAGTCCTACCTGCCGGTATTCAACGGCCGCGCGTCGTTCGGCGCGGCGCGCCTGCTCTGGGTGAAATACGAAGATCTCGTCACTGCGCCGTCAGAGGGAATAGAGAAAATAAGGCGGTTCACGGGATTGGCCCTGTCCCGTCTCAATCTGAATGAAGGCTTCGATAACGGGCTCGATCCGCAGCAGCTGCCCGAGCGCCTGAAGCCCTGGGTCACCGATCTCTACTGGAAGCCGATCTCCCCGGAATCCGTAGGCCGTTACCGGGAAATTCTGGCAGACTCGGAAATTGCGGAAATCGAGAAAAAATGCCAGAAATTCATGATCCGGTTCGGGTATTCGCGAGGATAGGGGCAGCGGCCCGGGGCCCTGACCGCGCTTTCGGCCAATGACCCAGTTCGCCATTCGCCTCCTGGTGCCCGACTTCCCGTCCGCGGATGAGCTGCTGCCGTGGCTCAGGCGGATCGACGCGTCCCGCTGGTACTCCAATTTCGGGCCCCTGGTCCAGGAGTTCGAATCCTCGGTGTCGGGCGTGTTTCCCGAGAACGATGCCGGGGCGCTGCACCTGACGACCACCGCATCCGGCACATCCGCGCTGCAGCTCGCCTTGAGCGGGCTTTCGCTTCCCCGGGGGAGCCGGGTGCTGGTCCCCAGCTTCACGTTTCCTGCCACGGCATTGGCGATTCTTCACGCCGGGCTGGAGCCGGTATTCACCGAGGTCGATGGCAAGGACTGGTGCCTGAGCCCCGCCATCGCCCGCGCCGTGGCCGGGCGAACCGATCTTGATCTGGTGCTGCCGGTCGCCACCTTCGGACGACCCCTGCCGGCCGGGGAATGGGATGCGTTCGCCCGGAACACGGGGATCCCGGTGCTGGCTGACGCGGCCGCAGCGCTGGGCTACCAGGCGATCGCGACCGGGATGACCGCCGCATTCAGTCTCCATGCCACCAAGCCCCACGGAATCGGGGAAGGGGGCCTGCTGGTCAGCCGGGACCCGGCCATCATCGATCGCGCCAGGCAACTTTCCAATTTCGGTTTCCGCAAGGGCATGGCACAGCGTGACGGAACCAACGCCAAGCTGAGCGAGTATGCGGCAGCGGTGGGACTCGCCCAGCTGGCGCGCTGGCCCCGCATCCAGGAACTGCGCCGGCGACTTTGGACGAATTACCGCGAGCGGCTGGCGGCGATTCCGTCGGTCCGGCTCCAGGACGGGCCGGAGGGCTGGGTGCCGGCCGTGGTCGGCGTCATGACCTCGGTTGCGGCGGCGGAGGTTTCGGACGGACTGGCATCATCCGGCATAGAAACCCGCAGCTGGTACTGCCCGCCGCTCACCCATCAGCCCGCGTTCGCGGCCTTTTCCCGCGCCGGGCCGGACGGCACCGGAGATCTCCCCGTTACCGACGCCCTGGCCCGGCGGCTGGTGGGTCTGCCCTTTCACACCGGGCTCACGGACCAGCAAACCGGCTTCATCTGCGACTGCGTTCGCCAGCTCGCCGGCCGGGAGACAGGGCAATGAAGGCCGTGCAATTGTCGGTGGCGAAATTCGAGCAACTGGTCTCCTCGAGGCAGCACGGCCAGGCCCTGCGCTACCTTATCGCGATCCTGTCTGCCTGCGAATCGGGCCGTCTGTTCGCCACGGATGCGATGGGAGAGGAGAAATCCCTGCAGTTCCACACCCGTCTGGCGGCCGCCGCAGGCAGCCTGCTGCTGGAGCCGGATCTGTCCCTGAGCGGCAAGGCGTACGAGCAGCTGGCGGTGCTCAACCGGGACCTGTCGCAGATCTTCGCCGCCAGCGGCTTCGGCAGCACCGGTCATCTGCTACCCCTCATCGAGACCCCTGGCGGCGGCGCAAAGGGCACGGCAATCGACGACCGGCGCCGAAGGTTCCTCGCTGCCACGACCCTGGAGTCCATGCCCGGCAAGATGGCCGAATTCCTGGAGCGCTGTTCCCCGGAGCTCGCGCTGCCCATTGTCCTGGGCCTGCTTGCCGCCCGCATGGTCCTGACCCCGGCCGCGACGGAGCACCGGCGGCAGCTCCTCGCCCTCGGTCCGGTGATCGAGCGCGGAGCGCTGACCGACGCGCTGGTGCCGCCGCTGGCCAGCGCGTGGATGCTGTGCAGCTATGCCGACGCTCCCGGCAAGCACGGCATCAAGGTCCACCTCAACCGGCTGGTCCGGCGATGGCTGGCGGAAAAAGGCGTGGCCGACCGCGACCTGCCCGCCCCAAGGTCCGTCCGGCAGCGCCCGACCCTGCTGGTCGCAGCGGAACAACTGGTGTCCACCCACGCCATGTACCGCTGCTATGCCTCGTTTATCCGCCAGCTGGGGCAGAAGTTCCGCATGGTGATGATGGCTGGCGCTGCGGATGCGGACGACCGGGCAAAGTCGCTGTTCGACGAGGTGATCCAGGTACCGGATCGCCTCGATATCGGGCGCATCGCGGCGCTCGCCGGCGAGCTGGAGCCGGACCTGATCTACTTTCCGAGCCTGGGCATGCGGCCCTGGACGGTCGTCATGGCCAACCTCAGGCTGGCCCCGATCCAGTTCTTCACCCTCGGGCACCCCGCGACTTCGCAGTCCTCCTGCATCGATTATGTTCTGATGGGGCGGGACATCCTGGGCAACCCGGACTGCTTTTCCGAAAGGATCGTTTTGCTTCAGAGTCCCGGCAGCCTCTACGAAATGCGCCACGACGCCCCCGGGATCCTGCCCGAGCTTCGTGAAAGGCCGGACCCGGTGAGAATCGCCGTGCCGGCCCGGGGCATGAAGATCACCGCCGCATTCCTGGATCTTTGCGCCGAGATCGAGGAGAAGGCAAAGGGAAGCGCCGAGTTCCACTTCTTTCCGAATTTCAGGGGAACCCTGCATTGCGCGATTTCCCGGCAGATCCGCAACCGGCTTCCCCGGGCCATCGCCCATCCTTCCAAGTCCTATGGCGAATACATCGGCAACCTGAACCGCTGCGACCTCGCCCTCAGCACCTTTCCTTTCGGCAATGCCTGCAGCACCATCGACGCCCTGGGACAGGGGATCCCGGTGGTCAGCTTCCAGGGACCCGAACCCCATTCCCGGACCGACCTGCGGATCCAGCGCGCCATGGGCCTGCCGGAATGGCTGTGCGCCCGCGACGCGGCGTCCTTTCGCGACGCCGCGTTGCGCCTGATCGGCGACCACGGGCTGCGGCTCGAGCTGTCCACGGCCCTCGTCGAGAAGAACGTGGACCAGACCTTATTCGACGAGGAACATGGCCGGCACCCGACCGACTTCGTGGACACCGTCTGGTGGCTGTATGAGCATCATGACCTGATCCGGAACGATCCCCGGAAGGTCTGGGAGCCGGAGATCCGCGAGACGCTGATTCCGCAGGGAGCGGACGAATGATACAGAACGGCTCGGACGACGCCCCGCGGGTGGTCCTTTTCGGCGCCAGCAACATGATCGGCGACATTTTCGATTGCGCCTGCGCCCGGGGCCTGCGCATCGCGGCGATTGTGATGAACCAGGCCGAGGTGCTGCGCGAACGGACCCGGAGCGTCCACGAAAGGGCGGGTTGGCTGTCGCCGCCACCCCGGATCATGGGGCTCGCGGAGTTTCGGCCCGTTGCCGGGGACCTGTACTTCCTCGGCACCACCTCGCCCGCCCGGACCGAGCTGGTCCGGCTGCTGAAGGAACGGCACGGGCTGGCGTTTGCCACGCTGATACATCCGACGGCCTACGTTTCCCCGCTTGCCACCCTCGGCGAGGGCGTTTTCGTCGGCGCGCAAAGCGCGGTCGGGCCGGGCACCGCGATCGGGGACCATGTGTTCATCAACCGCGGAGTGACCGTCGGCCATGACTCGACCATCAAGGCGTATGCCCGCCTGCAGCCCGGCTGCAACGTCGGAGGGCACACCACGATCGGCGCGGGGGCGACCATCGGCCTGGGGGCGGGGGTCATCGAGGAGCGGGTGGTGGGCGACGGCGCCTTCGTTGCGGCCGGCGCGATCGTGCTGGAGGACGTGGCGGAGAACGCGCTGGTGGCGGGAATTCCCGCCAGCTTCAAGAAGCGGGTGGGCGACTAGCCTGCGGGCCCCGGCCGGCGTCGGCCAAACTTGAGGGCGCGGAATCCGCCGGCGCCGGAGCCCGGGTGATTGCCCGCGCCCATCGCGGATTCGCCGCGTCATGGTGTAAATTCCGCTCCGCATCCTCTATCATTCGCCGAAGCCCGTTCCCGCCATTCGACGCAAACGACACCCGCCATGGCCGTTTCCTCCGCGCCCGCGCAAACGCCTGAAAAAACCGCGCAGCCCCGAATTTCCATCATCGTCGCCGTGGCGCGAAACGGCGTGATCGGCCGCGACAACAAGCTGCCCTGGCACCTCCCCGCGGACCTGAAATATTTCAAGGCGCTCACCCTGGGGCACCACCTGGTGATGGGCCGCAAGACCTTCGAGTCCATCGGCAAGGCGCTGCCGGGGCGCACCAGCGTGGTGGTGACCCGCCAGCCCGGGTATCGGGCGCCGGGCGTGATCGTCGCGGGCTCCGTCGAGCAGGCGCTGGCGGCCTGCGCCGCGGACACGGAGGTCTTCGTCATCGGCGGGGCGGAACTCTTCGCCCAGATCCTGGAGCGGGCGAATCGCCTGTACTTCACGGAAATTCAGCGCGACTTCGTGGGCGACGTGCTGCTGCCCGAATTCGATCGCAGCCAATGGCGCGAGGTGTCCCGCGAGCGCCACCGGGTGGACGGTCCCGGGGGCCTGGAATACCATTTCGTGGTCTACGAGCGGGCCCGGCCATAATCGGTGTTGGCGGAGCCCGGTGCGCCGAAAAACCGGTTCCGGAATCCTGCAATGGAAGCCTCCCGAGTCATTGCGGCATTTGCGATCGCAGTCGCGGCGGCCTGCGCGGCCGCCGGCCCGGACATCGGCGAGCTCCGGCAACGGGCCGCCGGCGGCGATATCGGCGCCCAGCGGGAATTGGCGGAATCCTATTATCTCGGCAAGAACGTGGAACAGGACTACGCCGAGGCCGCCAAGTGGTACCGCGCCCTCGCCAGGCACGGCGACCGCCGCGCCCAGACCAGCCTTGGGCTCATGTACGCCAACGGCTGGGGCGTTCCCAGGGATCTCGGCGAAGCGCGCAAATTGTGGAGTACCGCGGCCGCCCAGGGCGACCCGGGCGCCCAGTACAACCTGGGGATCCTTTTCCAGGAAGGCCGCGGCGTGGCCAGGGACCCCCGGCAGGCGTTCCAGTGGATGCGCAAGGCCGCGCAGGGCGGGCACATCCTGGCCCAGCATAATCTCGGCCTCATGTATCGCGAAGGGTCCGGCACCGAACGCGACGACGTGCAGGCTTATGCCTGGGTCGCGATTGCCGCCGCGCAGGGCGATGAAAAGGCCGATGGATATCTCAGGCGACTCATGAGCGAACTCTCACCGGCGCAGGTGGAGGAAGGCAAGTCGCAGGCAAGGGAATGGCTGCGGCAGAAAATCAAATAGCCGCCCTCAGGAATCCCGCTGCGCAGCAGCCCTGGATGGGGTCCCGATGCGCGGCGTAGTCGTTCTCGGCGTCTTCCGCTCGGGCACCTCTCTCGTTTCCCGAATCCTGGCGGAACTGGGGGTGGATTTCGGCCCGGGCGCCGCCCTCTTCGGGCCGACCCGGTTCAATCCGGACGGGTTCTTTCAGCGCCGGGATGTTCTCGAAGCCAACACGCGTTTCATCGGGTCCGCCGGATCCAGTGTCGCCCTGCCCTCCGATCCCGAGGTGCTGCTGCAAAATGGCGATGTCTCGTTGCTGCGGGGTCCGGACCTGGGCTGGCGCGGGAGTCGCAAGCCGTGGGGACTCAAGGACCCGCGCTTCTCGGCAACGCTGCTGTCATGGGTCGAAGCGGGCATTCTGGCGCGGAACGGACTGCGGCTGGTGCAGGTCAGCCGTGACGCAAGCGAGTGCGCCCGCAGCATCCTGTCGTTCCCCCCGTTCGCACAACTGCTGCCGGAGATCAATCCCGATAACGTTCAGACCGCCGTCCGGCGCTATTCCGAGCTCGCGGAATGGCACATCCGGCGGCTCGGCGTGCCGGCGATTCGCGTGCAGTACGAGCAGTTGACGTCGGAACCCCGGCGCGTGATTCAGGAGCTCGCGGAATTCATCGGTACCGGCGACCAGGAACGAAATCGCGACGCCGCGCTGCTGGTGGGAAAGGAGCACGCCCTCATGCGCTATTACATTCGCGGGTCGGTGTAGCCGCCCGCCGCCGACACCGCGGGCCTTCAGGATGCCGCCGGCACGGCAAAGGGCTCGGGAGGCAGCCCGTCGCAGTGGCGTTCCCACATGATGCGGTAGGCCGCCTCGAATTCCCGGACCCGGCGCTCGGTATCAAACAGGCGGCTCGACAGGCGGCCGTGCGCCAGCCTTCCGCGGATCCGGGCCAGCTCTTCGGGATGAGTCGCCAGATGATTGGCGCGGTCTTCGTATTCCTGGAGATTCCTCGTCACCATCTCGGGGAGCCCGGCGGCGCACATCATGCTCGCCGCTCCCCGCGACGCAAACGATAGACCGGGGCAGGTCAGCACCGGCAGCCCCGCCCACAGGGCATCGCAGGCGGTGGTGTGGGCCCCGCACCACAGGGTGTCGAGGAACAGGTCGGCGAGCCGATATCTGGCCAAGTGGCGCTCATGCTCCATGAACGGCGCGAATACCAGGCGCTCCGGCGATACACCACGCCGCGCGGCTTCCCCTCTCAGGTTCTCCTCCACCGCATCATCAGCCTTGAACAGCCACAGCACGCTGCCGGGCAGCCGGCCCAGAAGGGACATCCAGATGCCAAAGACCACAGGTTCGATCTTGTAGCTATTGTTGAAGCAGCAGAACACGAACCCCTTTTCCGGCAGGCCCAATCTGCCCCGTTCCAGTGGCTCCTCCGCTATCGCCTGCCGGTTATTGGTGATCATGAAGGTGTGCGGCAGGTAAACCAGTTTTTCCGTCCAGTATTTCTCGTCCTCCGGCGGCGTGGCGATGCGGTCGGTAAAGCGGTAGTCGATGAACCCGGCCCCCATGGTGCCGGGGAAGCCCAGGTAATTCACCTGGATCGGCGCCGGCCGCAACGCAAGGATCTCGGTCCTGCAAAAAGTGGTGTAGCCCGCGAGATCCACCAGGATCTGGATGCCGTCCGAGCGTATCCGCTCCGCCGCCTGGAGATCGTTCAGTTCCGACAGCTCGACGAAGTGGTCGCAGCCGTCCTCGATGTCCCGCCGCACCGCGCTGCCGTCCCCCGGGTGCAGCGAATAGCCGTAGACCTCGAACCGGGCGCGGTCATGCAGGCCGAAGAGGCGCCGCGACAGAAAGGCCGTCGGGTGAGCCCGGTAGTCCGGCGAGACATAGCCGATGCGGATCCTGCCTTCCCGCGTCCGGGCCGGCGCAGCGCCGCCGAATGCCTTGGGCCGCATCACCTGCGCAATACGGTCGGAAATGCTTTTGACCAGCGTGAAGCGCGTGTCGGGGGAGACCGGGAGCGCCAGGGACTGGAACGCCAGCGCCTTGTCCCAGATGGGGTTGCCCGACTCCGTGGTGGATCGGACGATGGTTTCCATCTGCCGCACGTAATCCCGCAGCCGCGTCCAGTTGCACTCCCTGATCTCCTCGTAGCAGCGGTGCAGAAACACCCGCTGGGGCAGGAACGGCCACAGATCCTCGCCCTTCTCCTGCTCGGGAAACTTGAGGAATGCCGCTGCCTGGCGCGGGTCAATGGATTTCGCCACGTCGAAGGCGGCCTGGGCCTCCGGAAAACGCTCCAGCATGGACAGGGCGAGCCCGCGGTCGAAATGGGCCTTCCCGTGGCGTGGATTGAGGGCGATCGCCCGCTCGCAGGCGGCCAGCGCCTCCTGGTATTTTTCCAGCGCCAGGAGCGTTTCCGCCCGGTTAAAATGGGCGTCGTCCAGTTCCGGGTAGAGGCGCGCGAAGCGATCGTTGTTTTCCAGCGCCTCCCGGTACCGCTTCAGCAGGTTGAGGAGCGCCCCCCGGTTCATGAGCGCCGCGGGAAAACCCGGCTGCAGGGCGAGCGCCCGCTCGTAGTGCTGCAGCGCCCCGGGAAGATCCGCGAGCTTTTCCAGCACGATACCGATATTGGTCAGGAGCTCCGGGTTGCGGGGACTCAGGGCAAACGCACGGCGATAGGTTTCCAGCGCCTCATTCTGCCGGTCGAGCAGCGACAGCATCGCCGCCCTGGCGCTCAGCGCCTGGACGTTGGCCGGGTCCAGCCGGGCCGCGTTGTCGAAGGCGGCAAGGGCGCCGTCAATCTTGTCCTGCCGGTGCCGGGTGGCGCCCAGCATGAACCAGGCCGAAGCATTTGCGGAATCCAGGTCGCAGACCCGTGAAAACATCTGCTCCGCCTCCTGCAAGCGGTTTTGCTGGAACAGGCTCCAGGCCCGCTGCAGGACGGACTCGTTGTCGGCGATGGGCATCGGAGGGCGATTATTTTCGGGTGAGTCGCGGGCTGTCGCCGGTCGGCGGGCCATCCGTGCCGCTATAATAGCGGCCGGCGGCGCCGGTTAGAATCCCGCATCCGGGTGTGCCGGGGCGGTGGGGCCGGGCCGGCATCGTCAATCGCATCATGGAAGGCACGGCATCAGACATGGATGATCTGCTGGAACAGGTGCTCCGCACCAGCCCGGAGCCTTATGAATATTTCGACGAACAGCGGGTTCACCGCCTGCTCACCCGCCGCCCGGCGGATTATATCCGCTTCCTGCGCTCGGAACTGGCCGATATCGCCGCCGGCCGCGCCCGTCTTGAACTGCCGCCCAAGCAGGTGTTCGTGGATCCGGGAGATGACGCCGATTTCAGGATCATGCCCTGCGTGCTGCGCCGCGACGGGTGGGCGAGAAAAACCGTCAAGCTGGTGGGCACCAACGCGGCGCGGCGCATCGTGCCGGGGCAGGTCACCGTGGGCAAGGCCTTCGCCCTGCACCCGGTGGAGAATTTCGTCACCCACATCTTCGAGGCCTGTTTGCTCTCGTCGGCGCGAACCGGCGCCTGCGCGGCGCTGGCGACCGAACTGCTGGCCGGCCGGCGCAACATGATGACCATCATCGGCGCGGGCAAGGTCGGTTATTACTGCGCCCTTTTCGCCGCCGCCCTGGGGGGCGTCGAGGAAATCCGCTTATCCGACCTGGACGCGGAACGGGCGCGCCGCACCGCCGCCGCCCTCGCCGGGCAGTTTCCCTCGGTCCGGTTCGAGGCGCAGCCATTCGAAGCACTGGGCGGGAGCGACGTGTTGCTGCTGGCGACCACCAGCACCCGCCCCTTCTGCGAGCCCCCCGGCCTGGGAGCGGAACTGGTGATCAGCCTCGGGGCCGACACCGATTTCCAGCGCGAGCTGGATCCGGCCTGGGCAGGCATTGCAGACATTTTTGTGGATACCGAAGACTGCGTGCGTTTCGGCGATCTGCGGGCCTGGCGCGAAAGCGGGCTGCCGGATGCCTGCGGTCCGGCCGACATGCTGGAGCTGATGCGCAGCCCCGCTCCCCTTCCCGCGCCGCGCCCGCGGATTTTCATTTCCACCGGCTCGGCGCTGTTCGATAACCTCACCATCGGCTATCTCCTGGAGCGGGCGGCAAACGCCTAGGTGCCGGGGGCCGGAACCTCGGAAACGAAATCCTCGTACTTGAAATTGGCGGCGCGGGGAATCTGTTCCACGCGGTTCAGGGCAATCCGGAACGGATGGCCCAGGCATTCCTGCAATGCCGCCACCAGGCGGGTTTCCTCGTCGGCCGTCAGGTCCCGCGGCAGGACCAGGCGGGCTTCGATCTGCTCCACGGTGCGCTGGACCAGCTGAATCTGCCGGATCGGCGCGATCCCGAGCCAGGCTTCTGATGGAAAGCTCGGCCAGTGCTGCCGGCCCCCGGGCAGGGTGACCATGTTGCGCTGCCGCCCCAGGATGCGCTCCAGGACCGGCAGCCCGCGGCCGCAGGAGCAGGCCCCGCCGGCTTCCGCGTAGTCGCCGTTAGCATAGCGCAGGAGGGGCATGGCGAAGTTGTGCAGCGTGGTGATGACGACCCGGCCGATCTGTCCTGGCTCGCAGGGCATTCCCTTCTCGTCGAGAATTTCCACCAGCAGGTTTTCCGCCTGCACGTGGTAATGCTCGCGCTCCGGGCATTGCAGCGCGATGTAGCCGACTTCCTCGGCGCTGTACATGTCCGTGACCGGCACGCCCCACGCCTGCCGGCAGGCCGCCCGGAGTTCCGCCGGCAGCGTTTCGCCGAAAGTCCGCACCTCGCGGAGCTTGGGGATGCGAGCTTGGGTTTCGAGGCTGCGGCGCGCCAGGGCCAGCGCATTCGAAGGATGGGTCAGCAGGTAGTCCGGATTCTGCTCTTGCAGCCACCGCAGCTGGGTGTCCACGTCGGCGGAGATGTTGAGGGTGACCGAAGGGCCGGTGTCCGCCACCACGTCGGTGGAAGGCCCCCAGCCCGGCAGCGCCTCCTCCTTGACCTTGGTGCGGATGGCGGCGAGTTTTCCGGAGAGGTCGCGCCGGTGCCAGAGATGGTCCCGCAGGGTCAGCGCCCCCCAGAAAAACTGGGTGGCCTCGGTGCCGTAGGTGACGATGGGCTCCCCCGTGGAGCCCGACGACTCGTAGCGCAGCACCTTGCCGTGGTCCGGGGGAACCTGCCGGCTGTGGAGGGCGTTACCGGCGGACTGGATTTCGCCGCGGGAGAGAAGCGGGAGATTGAGCCACGCGTCGGGAGAAATGCCGCTTCCGGGGCGGAGCCCGGCCGCCTCAAAGCGGCTGGCGTAGAAAGGGACCTGGGCGGCGGCGTGGGCCAGCACCGCTTCCAGCTGGCGCAACTGCTGCTGGCGCAGGGTTTCGGGCTTCCACCACTGGCTTTGCTCCAGCTGGAACTGCATGGCCAGCATGGAGGCGCCCACCTGGGCAGGCATGGCCGGCCAGCCGATGCCGGTGACGGCGCTTCGCGGAATCACGAAAAATCCGGCCGGCCGTACCCGGTGTCGCGCCAGCCCCCTAGAAGTTGTCGCAACCCGGGCAAACGCTGGATTGCTTGAATGCTGCCGCGCCGTTGATGATCGGACTATCCGTGAAGACCGTGTACGACAGGCCGGCGCGCGCCGCGTTGGCGCCCGCAAAGAACCCGTTGATCGACCCGGAGCAGCCACTTACGCAAAAGCCAGCGGCTCCCGAGTTGCTGGCGCTGCCGAATACCGACCCAGCGAAGTTGGGGACACCGCTGGCAAACAATCCGCTGGCCGAGCCGCTCAGCGAGTAGGTCTGCGCTCCGCCGGAGGCGCTCGGGAAATTGAGGCCCATGTTCACCGATACGAACCCGCTGGAGAAAAACGCCTCCAGGTTGCCCGAGAAGGTGCCCAGGCCGAGGGACCCGTCGCTGGAGGTGGCGCTGGTGGCGCCCATCAGCGAATAGGTCGCGGAGGTTGAGCTAACCGCCAGGGCGATCAGGTCCGCTCCCGGGGTGGGCGTGCCGACGACGTAGTGGAAGCCCTGGTTCGCCGAAAGCGTCATCGGATGACCTAAAGGGTCGAACCCCAACGTCGTGGCGGTGGTCCCGTTGGTCCATCTGCCCCAGCCGATGACCGAATCGGCGCCCGAATCTGCGGCGGGGATCGTGGTGGTCCCGAGCGACCCCTGCGTGGAAGTGGCGAACACCGTGGTTCCCAAGTAGGCCGTCAGCCGGCTGGAACTGTCGAAGGTCGCGTTGACCGAGCTTACGATGCCCTCGCCGCCGTCGGGGGAGGCCGCCATCATGAATCCCGATCCCGACACGAGGGCGGCGCCCAGGCTCGCCTGCTGGAACGCCGCGGCGCCATGGACCGACTGGTCGAAATTGATGAAATCCTCGATCAGGTAGGTGAAACCGGCCCGCGCCGCATTGGTTCCGGCAAACAGCCCCTCCACGTAGGTGGCACACCCTGACGAGCAGGCCGGGCCGCTGGCGGACGTCGGTATCCCGAAGCTCAGGTTGTGGAAGTGGGCGTTCGGGCTGGTGACGATATCCAGTTCGGAGAGGGCCGGGTCGGAAGTGCCCCCGGTGGTCGCCACGCTGTAGCTGACCGACGGGAAGGTCACGTTGAAGGCAAGCCCTACCTTGCCGGCCCCGAAATCGGCCACCAGGGAGCCGCCGCCGAATGTCCCGAGCCCCAGGGAGCCGTCGGAGGCGGTGGCGCTGGTGGCGCCACCCGATATCAGCGTATAGGTGGCTTTCTGCGCCAGGCTGGCGAGACTCGCCATCTGGAGAGACGTGGTGGCCACGCCGCCGAAATAGTGGAAACCCTGGTTCGAGCTTACGCTGACATTGAACGGCCCTTCGCCGCCGTCCGCGGTGAACGTGCCGTTGGTCCAGCGCCCCCAGGCGATCGTGGCCGTCGCGCTCTGTTCAAACCCGAAGTCCACGACGCTTGCGGTGCCGAGGTTGAACTCGCTGTCCAGATTCACGAACCTCGTGGCCTGGCCGAGGCTGTTGATGGTTGCCGTGCCCTCCGAGAAATCGAGGTCAATCGTCAGGTTATTCCCGAAGTCGGGCAGGTTTCCGCCAAGGCTGAATGCCCCCGAACCCGCAATCAACTGGTCGGGTGGAGGCGGCGCCACCAGGCTGTCCTGGGTGAAGGCGGCGGCCCCGTGGACCGTATTGGTGAGTGAGTCGTCGTCGATCAGGTAGGTGAACCCGGCGCGCGCCGCGTTGGTGCCCGCGAACAGGCCCTCGACGAAGGTCGAGCAGCCCGACGCGCAGGCAGCCCCCGATCCGGTCGTGGGAATCGGAATCAGGTTGAAAAAGTGGGAATCGGCGGCCACGATATTCAGTTCGGACAATCCTGGATCGGCCGTCCCGCCGGTGGTGGCGACCTGGTAGCTGGCGCTGGAGAATGCCACGTTGAAGTCGAGGCCCACCTTGCTGGCGCCGAAATCCGCCACCAGGGCGCCGGTGAAGGTTCCGAGGCCGAGAGACCCGTCCGCGGAGGTGGCCTGGGTGGAACCCAGCAGGCTGTAGGTACCCGTCATGGCGCCGCTGGCAAGGCTCGCCATTTCGGAAGCCAGGGTCGGAACGCCGCCGAAATAGTGGAAACCCTGGTTCGAGCTTACGCTGACGTTGACGAGTCCTTCCTCGCCGGCCACGGTAAACGTGCCGTTGGTCCAGCGCCCCCAGGCGATGGTGGCCGTGCCGGTCTGCTCGAAACCATTCTCGACGACGGTCGCCGTCCCGAGGTCGAATATGCCATTGATATTTTCAAACCGGACAAACTGGTTGGAAGCGTTCTTGAATCCCGTGCCGTCGTCGAATTCCAGATCGGCGACGACCTGGTTGCCGAAGTCAGGCAGATTGCCGCCGAAGCTGAATGAACCCACTCCCGCGATTGGCTGCAATGTTTCCAGGCCGGTCTGCCGGAAAGCGGCTGCGCCGTTGATGTCGAAGCCGCCGTCCGTGAACACCTCGTAGGCCAGCCCGGCGTGGGAAGCGTCGGTGCCGGCGAAAAAGCCGTTGTAGAGCGTGATGCAGCCGTCCGAGCAGACATTGACGGCGCCGCCCTGGAAGGCAGTTTCGCCAAAACCCGTGAAGCCCGAGCCGGAAATCGGGGTCCCCGAGGACGACATCTGGTAGTTGCTGCTGCCCGAGCTTCCGCTGAAGGAAAGATCCATGCTGGCGCCCAGGGTTCCGGCGCCGAAGTCGGCGGTGAGGGTCCCGGCGGTCACCGAGCCCGTGCCCAGGCCTCCGCCGAGGCCGTCACTGAAGGTGGGAACCGTCGCCGCCGCCAGGCTGTAGGTCCCGACGCCGGACGCCGGCATGGGCGACGTGGGCACACCCACGACGTAGTGATACCCCTGCCCCGGGCCTGCCGTCAGGTCGGAGGTATCGCTGAACCCGAAGGCATGGACGGTGCCATTGATCCACCGGCCCAGGAACAGCACATCGTCCACGCTCTGCCCTTCCACCGTTCCGGCAATGAGCCCGTCGAACAGGGTGGGATCGGAACTGACCTCGATGCGGGTGACATTCGCGTCGCTGAAACTCACGGTATGGTCGGGCGCGCCGCACGCGGCGCCCACGCAGTCCGCGAAGCTGACATTGCCTGTGGTGGACCCCAGGCCCGCCGAAATGGCGGCCGCACGGCCGGAGAGCACCGCCGTGGTCGGCGGGGGCGGGGGCGCGGTAACGATCGAGGGCGTCTCTTCCACCCCACTGGTGGCATCGCAAGTCTGCGTCGCCGGATTGCAATCGGTCTGTTCGCTACCGGTTGGCTTGGGATCCGGGTTCGGTTGCGGCACACCGCCTCCGCCCGGGCCCGTGGGCGGCGGCGGCGACTCCTTGGGCTTGATCAGCGTAAACGTCGGCAGGGTGTTGGGGTCCCGGACGAAGGCGGAATGGCCGTCGGCCACCGTCAGACAGCCCGCGGCATTGCAAACCTCGATGATGCCTTCGCCGACGCTGACGGTCAGGCTGTTGCCCTCCCGTGCCAGGTACTCCGTTCCGCGGATGCCGATGGTCGCGGTGGGCGTCGTGACCCGGTAGGCCTGCTTGTTTACCCTGCCGATGGCGCCGGTGATGGTCCTCAGCCCGCCCTTGAGCAGGCTGAAAAAGCTCTTCTCGCTGCCGTCCGTCTTGCCCGCGTACTGGTAATCGTCCACCCGGAACTGGGTCTGGGGCTGGACGGAACTGTAGGCGCCGTCGGTAAAGCGCACCTGGGCGCGCCCGGTGGCGCCGGTGACGATAGTGTCGCCCACGGCGACTTCGGCGCCCCTGGCGAGGGGCCGCACCTTGCCGTCGGGCGCAGTCGCGCTTACCTCTCCGACGGAAAAATCGATCCTTCCCGCCACCGCGGCATATCCGGCTGTCGGGAAGGCGGCGGAAATGGCGGCCAGCAAAGCCGCCTGCCGGGTAAGCCTGAACTGATCATGAGGAAACATGAGAGTCACTCCCGAACTTCAAGATAGCGTTGATCGCACCGCGCAGATACCCCCTTCTGCACAGTATCTTGATAGCACATCCCCGGGGTGGATTACAGGAATTAATTCACACCGGATGCATCATTTTTCGGCCGTTTCCGCGGCGGCTGAGACGGGCCGCCCGTGGCCGGCCGGAAGTGATTATTACCCGACCTAGAATTCCCGGCGCACGGTCAACGAAAACACGTCGCGCTTGAAATCGTTGATGATGACGTTCGAATCGTTGCGGACAAAACTCGCCAGGGGCGTGATGGTCCAGTTCCTCGCGGGAACGAAATTGGCGCCGATCCTGAAGTCGAGCTGCTCGTCCTCCCGGGTCACCAGGAAAAACGGCTCGGGCCCGCCGTAATCACGCCGCTCGGCGCTGGCGTTGACGAACACCGTCGCCTTCTCGCTGAGCCTGACCTGCCCGCCGGCCCGCAGGCCGATCAGCTCGTGGCCCAGGTGGGGAACGCGCGCCGCCTGCTCCCGCTCCTCGCCGACGTAACCGCCGACATAGATCACCGGCGCCAAGTCTCCGCCGAAGGCGTGGGCGTAGGCAACGCCCGCCACGTAGCGGTCCGCGTCCCTGAGATCCTGCCCCGGGTAATGCAGCTGGCTGTATTGCAGGAAGGCGCTGGCCTGGTTGCGGGCATCGTAATTATGCTGCCACTGGCCCGTCACGCCGTAGGCGTCGCGGAAGCGGTTGTTGTCCACGTAGAAATTGCTGCCCTGGAACGCCGCGGTGAACACGTTCTTTTCGCGGGTCACGCTCACGCCGGCATTGACGTCCCAGAAGCCGGTGTCGAACCGGTCCTCGGTGTCGTTGACGCGCTTGTTGAGATTGATGCCGCCAAACAGCGCGACCTCCCTCGACAGCGGGTGCCTCACGCTCACGCCGCCGCCCACGGCGGCGTAGGTATCGTCCAGCTCGATGCTGGTCGGGCTCAGGGTGAAAATCGCGCCCCCGAACAGTGGAACCGCGATCTGGCTGCTGGAAGTCGCGCTGTTGACGTTGCTGTCGTAACCCAGCGTGGCCTCCAGGTAGTACCTCACCTGGGTGCGCTCGGTCGCTTCGAGCTGCTCGATGGCATCGAGGAATTTCTGGATGGTGGCGGCCGCCTCCGGCGGCACGTCCATTTTCTTGACCGACTCGAATTCCTGCTTCGCGGTTTCCCGCTCGCCGAGGGCGAAATAGGCCCGGGCGATTTCGGCGCGCGCCTGGGGGTGATCCGGCTTGACGGCCAGCACCCGCTCCAGGGCGAACACCGCTTCGCCGGGCCGGCCGGAATCGAGCGCCGCAATGCCGAGCAGATAATCGTAGTCCGGGTCGCCGGCGCGCTCCGACTGGAAAGGCACCAGCAGTTCGTAGGCGGCCTTGGCGTCCTTGCGTTCCATCAGTTGCTTCGCCTTGACCAGCAGATCGTCCGCCGCAATCGCGGCGCTGATCCAGGCAAACGCCAGACACACGGCAAGGAAAAATTTCCCGGGGGATTTTTTCATCGTCTGTTAACCCTGCTTCTGAATATTTCGGGCTAACTTAGCACAAAAACCTGGAAAAATGGAAGGATTTCAAGCAGGTTCCCGCTTGGCGGCGAGAACCGCGAGGCACGCGGACCGGCCGGTATCCCCGCGGCCGCCGAAATTGCGCCCGGCCCCGGGAAACCCAGGCTGGAGGGGAAGGCAGCCGCTCGCATCGGGGACGCGGGCACCGCCCGCCCCGGTCCCTGCCCAGGAACCGGGGACCGGATGACGCGGCTACAGAACGATCACGTCCGGCAGCGGGAAGCCGTTGAAGTTGCTGGCGTAGGCCGTAGTGTAGGCGCCGGCGTTCTTGACATAGACGAAATCGCCCTCCTGCATGTCGGAAGGCAGCAGCTCGTCCTTCATCATCACGTCCACCGAGTCGCAGGTGGGCCCGGCCACGTTCCATGGCACGTCGGGCCCGGTGCGGTCGGTCTTGACCTTGTATTTCAGGCCCTCCATGGTCTCGATCACCCCGCCGAACACCCCGGCGTCCCAGTACATCCAGCGCTTGCCGCCGCGGGTGGAGGTGCCGATCACCCGGCACACGAAATAGCCGGCATCGGACACCAGGTAGCGCCCGGGCTCGGCCATGATGCGCACGTCCTCGGGAATGTCGGCGATGGCGCGGTTTACCACCTCGCCGATCACCTCGATGGAGGGAATCGGCTTGACGTGGCGCACCGGGAAGCCGCCGCCGATGTTGAGCAGCCGGGGCCTGAGGCCAGCCTTCTTCATGTCGGCGAACACCTTCTGGGCGCGCTCGGTGCCCACCCGCCAGTTCTCCGGATTGCGGCACTGGGAGCCCACGTGGAAGGTCACCCCCGCCAGATCCGCCTTGAGCTCCACCGCCGCGGCAATGATCTGCCTGGCGTCGGCGAGCTGGGCGCCGAACTTGCCCGAAAGCGGCCAGTCGCTGCCGATGTTGGGGGTCTCGATGCGCAGATACAGCCTGGCGTCAGGCTTGACGGAGACGATCTTGCGCAGCTCTTCCACGCTGTCCAGCACGTACCACTCGACGCCCTTGGCCGCGGCATACTCCAGGTAGGCCCGGGACTTCACCGGGTTGCTATAGTAGATTTCGGCGGCCGGCACCCCCAGGCCGAGCAGGAGGTCGAGCTCGGGAATGGAGGCGATTTCGAAGCCGGCGCCTTCCTCGATCAGGACCTTGAGCACCCGCGGATCAGGGTTCGCCTTCACCGCGTAATGGGGGCAAACGCGGGGCATGGCGGCCTTGAAGCGCCGGGTCTTTTCGCGGACGAGCTGGGAGTCGACCAGCAGGAACGGCTTGTGGTAGCCGCTGGCGAGGATCTGCCGGACTTTGTCGAAGTCCAGGCTGACCTCGGGGTGAGTGTCGAAGATGGCTTCGGGTTGGACTTTTTTACGCAGCGAAGCGCGCATCTGCATTGAAGTTCTCCTACGGAACCTACGTTACCGGAATATGGACGTTGACCAGGTCGCAAGCGCCGCAGTAGTTCCTTTTGCTTGTCATGATGACCTCCTTTAGCCGGCTTGGTGCTGCACAGGGTTGACCAAAATATGCGAAGCCTGTTTCCGTGAAGGCTAACGTTCGGGCACCGAACGTTACGCCGCAACTAAAATTTCCCCGAATTATAGGGCCGACGGTCCTGAAATCAAGCGTTTTTTTCAGGGATGTGACATTTCCGCAAAAGCCGAGGCGGCGCAGGCGGATAAGGGGGCGCCGGGCAAGGGTTCCGGAGCGGGCGGGATGGGGAATTTGCGACAGGCAAAACGAAGCCACCGTAGGGCGCAACGGCAACGCCGGTTGCGCCGGTCGGGTCTTTCCCGAATTCGCGTGCCGGACCGGGTCTTGGCGGAACCCCCTGCGGGGTTCCGCCAAGACTACGGCCGTTCGGGCGGACAAGCAGGGGGCAACCGCGAAGCGGGTTGCACCAAAAAAACCGGCGGAACGTGCTCCGCGCTCGGGCGACCGGCGGAACCCGCTCCGCGGTTCCGCCCTACATGCGGGGCAGGGTCACGCCCTGCTGGCCCTGGTACTTGCCGCCCCGGTCCTTGTAGGAGGTCTCGCAGACCTCGTCGGACTCGAAGAAGATGACCTGGGCCACGCCCTCGTTGGCGTAGATCTTGGCGGGCAGCGGCGTGGTGTTGGAGAACTCCAGGGTGACGTAGCCCTCCCACTCGGGCTCGAAGGGGGTGACGTTTACGATGATGCCGCAGCGGGCGTAGGTGGACTTGCCGAGGCAGATGGTGAGCACGTTGCGCGGAATCCGGAAATACTCCACCGTGCGGGCCAGGGCGAAGGAGTTGGGAGGGATGATGCAGTGGTCACCCTTGATGTCGACGAAGGACTTGGGGTCGAAGGCCTTGGGGTCGACGATGGTGCAGTTGATGTCGGTGAACAGCTTGAATTCGTTGGAGCAGCGGATGTCGTAGCCGTAGCTGGAGGTGCCGTAGGAGACGATCCGCTGGCCGTTCACGCTCTTGATCTGGTTCGGCTCAAAGGGCTCGATCATGCGCTGCTCAGCGGCCATCCTGCGGATCCACTTGTCGGATTTGATGCTCACGCTTTCTCCCTGTCGTAGTCGTAGTTGGGCTCCGTCCTGCGGAGCCCAACGATCATTTCCGATTCGCCGCCGTCATGTTGGGCATGAATGCCCAACCTACAGTAAACCGCTCAGGTGTTCTGGATGACGATCTTGGGGAACGCCGCCGTGTGGTCCTGGGCCATCTCGGCGACGCGCACCGCGGTGCGCCGGGCGATGGCCCGGTAGATCTGGGCCACCCGGCCGTCCGGGTCGGAGACCACCGTGGGCTTGCCGGAGTCCGCCTGCTCGCGGATGTTCTTGTCCAGCGGCAGCGCCCCCAGGAACTCGATCCCGTAGTCCTTGCACATCTTCTCCCCACCGCCCTCGCCGAAGATGTGCTCCTCGTGGCCGCACTTGGAGCAGAGGTGGGTGGACATGTTCTCGACGACACCGACAATGGGAATGCCCACCTTCTGGAACATCTTGTAGCCCTTGCGGGCGTCGATCAGCGCGATGTCCTGGGGCGTGGTGACGATGATGGCCCCGGTCACAGGGACCCGCTGGGCCAGCGTCAGCTGGATGTCGCCGGTGCCCGGCGGCAGGTCCACCACCAGGTAATCCACGTCCCGCCAGCGGGTATCGTTCAGGAGCTGCTCCAGGGCCTGGGTGACCATGGGGCCGCGCCAGACCATGGGGGTGTCCACGTCGATCAGGAAGCCGATGGACATGGCCTGGAGGCCGTAGCCTTCCATGGGCTCCAGGCTCTTGCCGTCCACCGACTCCGGGCGCCCGGTGATCCCCAGCATCGTGGGCTGGGACGGCCCGTAAATGTCGGCATCCAGCACCGCCACGTTGGCGCCTTCCGCCGCCAGGGCGAGAGCCAGGTTCACGGCGGTGGTGGACTTGCCCACGCCGCCCTTGCCGGAGGCCACGGCGATGATGTTCTTCACGTTGGGGATGAGCTTCACCCCCCGCTGCACGCCGTGGGAGACGATCTTGCTGAACACGTTGACGCTGACGTTGCTGGCCCCCGGGATCGCCTTGAGCTTGCCCTGGACCAGCTTCCGGACTTCGTCCCGCACGCTCGCGGAAGGGTAGCCCAGAACGATGTCGAGGGAGATGTCGGTGCCGTCGATCTTGATATTCTTGGCCGACTTTCCCGCCACAAAATCCTTGTGGGTATTCGGGTCGATGACCTCTTTCAGGGCCGCCTGTACCTGTAGTTCCGTTAATGCCACGCTGCGCTCCTCCAGCCGGTGAAACCAAATTGAAAATTCTAGCAAATCTCGGGTATCCGCAGTTACTTTGTTACAATCCGGGTTTTTAAGTTCCCGGGCAACATGAAACGCAGGATTCTCGTCACCTCCGCCCTGCCCTACGCCAACGGCGCGATCCATCTGGGGCACCTGGTGGAGTACATCCAGACCGACATCTGGGTGCGGTTCCAGAAGATGCAAGTGGACGAGGAAGGCTCACCCCGCGAGTGCCACTACGTGTGCGCCGACGACACCCACGGCACGCCCATCATGCTCCGGGCCGAGGCGGAAGGCGTCACCCCGGAGCAGTTGATCGCCCGCATGCATGGCGAGCACACCCTGGATTTCAAGAGATTCCACGTCGCCTTCGACAACTACTACTCCACCAACTCGCCGGAAAACCGCGGCTTCTGCGAGGAGATCTACACCCGCCTCAGGGACCGCAAGCCCTCCCTCATCGAGAAGCGGCCCATCGAGCAGTTCTTCGACCCGGTCAAGAACATGTTCCTGCCGGACCGCTTCATCAAGGGCGAGTGCCCCAAGTGCCACGCCAGGGACCAGTACGGGGATGCCTGCGAGGTGTGCGGCTCGGCCTATGCCCCCACCGACCTCATCAATCCCTACTCGGCGGTGTCGGGGGCGGCGCCGGTGCGCAGGCAATCCGACCACTATTTCTTCAAGCTCGGCGACTGCGCGGAATTCCTGAAAGGCTGGACCCGCTCCGGCGCGCTGCAGCCGGAAGCCGCCAACAAGCTGGATGAATGGTTCAAGGCGGGACTCTCGGACTGGGACATCTCCCGCGATGCCCCCTACTTCGGGTTCGAAATTCCCGGCGCGCCGGGCAAATACTTCTACGTGTGGCTCGATGCCCCCATCGGCTACATGGCGAGCTTCAGGAACCTGTGCGACAAGCGGTCAGCGGTCAGCGGTCAGCCGTCAGCGGGAGCCCCGGCGCCACAATTTGGGGATTTCTGGAACGCCGGTGAAGCCGGGAAGGCGAACACGGAGCTTTACCACTTCATCGGCAAGGACATCCTGTACTTCCACGCCCTGTTCTGGCCGGCGATGCTCAACTTCTCGGGCTACCGCACGCCGTCGAAGATCTTCGCCCACGGCTTCCTCACGGTGAACGGCGAAAAGATGTCCAAGTCGCGGGGCACCTTCATCACCGCCGAGAGCTACCTCAAGCAGGGCCTCAATCCCGAGTGGCTGCGCTACTACTACGCCGCCAAGCTCAACGCCACCATGGAGGACATTGACCTCAACCTGGAAGACTTCGTGGCGCGAGTGAACTCGGATTTGGTGGGCAAGTACGTGAATATCGCCAGCCGGGCGGCGGGGTTTGTCACGAAGCGGTTCAACGGAGAGCTCGCCAATCTCGATTCCGAGGACATTGCTTTCGCATACGGATTCTATAAAGCGACCGCGGCACGCAGCGCGGAAAATCTGGCGAATGCCTATGAAGCCCGCGATTTTTCGAAGGCAATTCGTGAGATCATGGCTTTTGCCGACCTCGCGAATCGCTTTGTGGACGAGAAAAAACCTTGGGAAATCGCCAAGCAGTCTGGCCGTGACAGTGAACTGCATCAAACATGCACGCTTGCACTGAACCTCTTTCGGTGGCTGACGGTGATGCTCAAGCCAGTGCTTCCCAAGCTTGCTGAGGACGTCGAAGCCTTCCTGGGAATACCGAAGCTCTGCTGGGCCGATCTCGGGAATGCGCTCCCCGCCGGCCACCGCATCAATCCATACCAGCATCTGATGACCCGCATCGACCCCAAGCAGGTCCAGGCCCTGGTGGAAGCCAACCGGCAGACCCTGCAGGCGGCGCAGCAGCCGGCGCCCCACTCCCAGGTGCGGCACCCGGAGGCCCAGGTCCACGCCCACCAGCCATTGGCGGCGCCCGTCACCATGGACGACTTCGGCAAGGTGGACCTGCGGGTGGCGAAGATCGTCAACGCCGAGCAGGTGGAAGGGGCCGAGAAGCTGCTGAAGCTCACCCTCGACATCGGCACCGAGACCCGCACCGTGTTCGCCGGGATCAAGTCTTCCTACGACCCGGAGAGCCTCACGGGCCGGCTCACGGTCATGGTGGCGAACCTGGCACCCCGCAAGATGAAGTTCGGCGTGTCGGAAGGGATGGTGCTCGCCGCAGGCAACGGCGGCGGAATCTACCTGCTGGCGGTGGACAGCGGCGCCCAGCCAGGAATGCGCGTCAAATAGGCCGAGCGAGCTTTGCCCGCCGGTCGTACCCCGGCAGCGGCAGAACGTAGGGCGGAACCGCAGAGCGGGTTCCGCCACATCCGCGGCGACGACATTTCCCCCGAACAACCCGACCGGCGCAACCGGCGTCGCCACTGACGGCGCTACTTGCCCGCCCTGGCGGTAATGGCGGTGAGAATCCCCTGCATGATGGCGGTGGGCGTGGGCGGGCAACCCGGCACTGCCACATCCACCGGAATTACGTTGGCCACCCGCCCGCAGCTCGCGTAGCTCTCCCCGAAGATTCCTCCGGTGCAGCCGCAGTCGCCGATCGCCACCACCAGCTTCGGCTCCGGGGTGCTGTCGTAGGTGCGCTTCAGCGCCACTTCCATGTGCTTCGACACCGGGCCGGTCACCAGCAGCATGTCCGCATGGCGCGGGCTCGCCACGAACCTGATGCCCAGCCCCTCCAGGTTGTAGTAGGGATTGTTGCAGGCGTGAATCTCCAGCTCGCAGCCGTTGCAGGACCCCGCGTCCACGTGGCGGATGGTGAGACAGCCGGCGAAATGCCTGAGCACGGCCGCCTTCAGCCGCTGCTCGGCCGCGCGCAGCGCCTCGTCGGGCTGCGGCGGCCGCTCGGTCCTGATGCCGGTTTTGACGATCTGTTTCAGTATCTGGTACATGCAAGTTCCAAATCTCTAGCCACAGAGAACACAGAGTTCACAGAGAAAACCGATATCCTTTTCCAGTCCTGAAGCATTTCATTCGAATTTCTCTGTGTTCTCTGTGCGCTCTGTGGCTCAGGGTTTTTGCAGTTACAGATCTTGGCCGCTATAGGAGAGATTGAACGACTTGTTGATGAGCGGGAAATCGGGAACGATGTTGCCGATCACCGCGTGCTCCAGCAGCGGCCAGTTCTGCCACGACGGATCGTGGGCGTGGCAGCGGCCGATGGCGTTGTTCGCCCCGGCGTGCAGCGCCACCAGCACCTCGCCGCGCCAGCCTTCGACCCAGCCGAGGCCGAGCGCCCCTTCGGGCGCGACCCCCAGGGTGGTCGCGATGCCTCCGGCGGGCAGCCGATCCAGGATCTCGCCGATGAGCCGCAGCGACTCCAGCGTTTCCTCGAAGCGCACCGTGACCCGCGCCGCCACGTCGCCGTTGCGATGGGTCACCATCTGGACCTCCAGCTGGTCGTAGGGCGCGGCGGGAAACTCCACCCGCCGGTCCCAGGCCTGCCCGCTCGCCCGGCCCGCCAGCCCCGTGAGTCCCAGCTTTGCGGCGAGCGCCGGGGTGACCCGCCCGGTGGTGATGAACCGGTCCTGCAGCCCGGCGTGCTCGTCGTAGATTTCCTTGATGATCTCCACCTCGCGCCGCACAAACGCGATCTCGTCGCGGATGCGTGCAGTGCCCCCGGAATCGATGTCCCGGGCGACGCCGCCGGGGACAATCAGGTCCATGAGATAGCGATGGCCGAAGAGGGCATGGTGGGTGCGCAGCCAGTCCTCCTTGAGCCGCGAGAACTGGGCCAGCCCGAACGAAAGCGCCGCGTCGTTGCCCAGGAAGCCCAGGTCGCCCAGATGATTCGCCACCCGCTCCCGCTCCAGGAACAGGGCCCGCAGCCACAGGGCCCGCGGCGGCGGGGTGATGCCGGTCATGGCCTCCGCGGCCATGGCATAGGCCCAGGCGTAGGCGACGGTGGAATCCCCGGACACCCGCCCGGCGAGTTTCGCGCCCTCCAGGAGGTCCATGGCCTCGAAGCGCTTCTCGATGCCCTTGTGCGTGTAGCCCAGGCGCTCCTCCAGTCTGAGCACTTTCTCGCCCACGATGGAGAACCGGAAATGGCCGGGCTCGATGGTGCCGGCGTGGACCGGACCGACCGGAATCTCGTGCACCCCGTCTCCGGCCACGGCAACGAACCGATATTCGTCGGGCTCGGGCGCAAGGGACGGATTGAGGATGAAGTCCTTGCGCAGGGGATATTGATCGGCGGGCCAGGCGCCGTGCCGCAGCCAGGGCCGCTGGTCTTCCGCGCCCTTGGGTTCGATGCCCAGCAGGTCGTGAACCGCGCGCTGCATGCGGATCGCCGCCGGGAAAATTTCGCTCACGTCGGGAAAGGCCGGCGCCACCGGCGGCAGGCGCAGCACCAGGCACAGAAGCCCGGCCGGAGTCGCCAGCGCCCCGTGCACGGCGAAACCCCGGCCCCTCGACCGCTCATCCGCGCCCCACAGGGCCACCAGGTAGCCGCCCTCCTCCCGGACCGCCTGATGCGCGGAGATCCACTGCCACTCGCTGACGTCGGCGCGCCACGCCGGGAACGCCGCCGGCAGGGGCTCCAGCCTGATGTCGAGATCACTCAGCTTCACGCCTGCTCCGCGATCCTATCCAATGAGCCGCGCCGCCTGCCGGTACCACTCGGCCAGGTAGGGCGGGATATAAAGGCCCAGCATCAGCACCAGGGCGAGATGCACGAACACCGGGATCAGCGCCGGCGGGTGCGGCAGCCTTCGCGCCGTGGTTTCCCCGAACACCATGGGCTGAACCTTCCCGAAAATCGCCGCGAACGCCACGCCCAGGGACACCAGCAGGAACGGCGTCGCCCAGGGGTGCTTGGCCATGGCGGTGGTGATGATCAGGAACTCGCTGGCGAACACGCCGAATGGCGGCATGCCAAGAATGGCGAGGCAGCCCAGCATCAGCCCCCAGCCGATGGCGGGGCTCAGCTTGATGAGGCCGCGGATGCTGTCGATCGCCTGGGTGCCGGCCTTCTGGGCCGCGTGGCCCACGGCGAAGAAGATGGCGGACTTGGTGAGGGAATGGACTGTCATGTGCAGCAGCGCCGCAAAGGTGGCCACCGGCCCGCCCATGCCGAAGGCAAAGGTGATGATGCCCATGTGCTCGATGGACGAATAGGCGAACAGCCGCTTGATGTCCTTTTGCCGCGACAGGAAAAATGCCGCCACCACCACGGAGAGCAGCCCGAAGCCCATCATCAGGTTGCCCCCCAGCCCGGGGCCCAGCGCCCCGTCCACCAGCACCTTGCTGCGCACCACGGCATAGAGCGCCACGTTGAGCAGCAGCCCCGAAAGCACCGCGGAGATGGGCGTTGGGCCCTCGGCGTGGGCATCCGGCAGCCAGTTGTGGAGCGGCGCAAGTCCGACCTTGGTCCCGTAGCCCACCAGCAGGAACACGAAGGAGAGCGACAGCACCGTGGGCTGCAGGCTTCCCTTCACCTCGTTGAGATGGGTCCACAGCAGCGCCGTGCCCCCCGCCCCCAGCACCTTCTCCGCGGCGAAGAAGAGCAGGATGGTGCCGAACAGGGCCTGGGCGATGCCGACGCCACACAGGATGAAGTACTTCCAGGCCGCCTCCAGGCTCGCCGGCGTGCGGTAGAGAGAGACCAGCAGCACGGTGGTGAGCGTCGCCGCCTCCATCGCCACCCACAGGATGCCCATGTTGTTGGTGAGCAGCGCCAGCAGCATGGTGAAGCTGAACAGCTGGTACATGCTGTGATAGAGCCGCAGCCGCGCCGGATTGAGCCGGCCGTGGGCCTGCTCGACCCGCATGTAGGGCCGGGAGAACAGCGCCGTGGTGAAGCCCACGAAGGCGGTGAGCGCCACCAGGAACACGTTGAAGGAGTCCACGAACAACTGCTCGTTGAGCGCGACCATCGGTCCCTCGGAGATGATGCGCGCCGTCAGCACCGCCCCGGCCACGAAGGTGGCGAGGCTGAAAGCCGCATTGAGCTCCGGAGCCCAGTCCTTGTGGCCGTAAAGCGCGAGGACCAGGCCGCCTGCGAGGGGAATGCCCAGAACAAATAAAATTTCCACCGTCGTATACCTTATCCCTTGGTGTAGGAGCGGATTTATCCGCGCTTCCCGGCCGCCCATTCGCGGCTGAAGCCACTCCTACTCATTCCTTGAGCTTTTCCATGTGCTTCAGGTCCAGGCTGTCGAAGGTCTGCCGGATCTGAAAGAAGAAGATGGCGAAAATGAGCGTGCCCACCAGCACGTCGAGGGCGATGCCCAGCTCCACCACCATGGGCATGCCGTAGGTGGCGCTGGTGGCGGCGAAGAACAGGCCGTTTTCCATGGACAGGAAGCCGATCACCTGGGGCACCGCCTTGCTGCGGGTGATCATCATCAGGAACGAGAGCAGCACGCAGGCCATGGCGATGCCGAGGGTCGAGCGGGTGACGGTGCTCGCCATCTCGGAAATGGGCAGCGCCAGGTTGAAGGCGACGATCACCAGCAGCAGCCCGGCCAGCATGGTGGTGGGGATGTTGATCAGGGTTTCCACATCCCATTTCACGTTGAGCCGGCGGATCAGCCGGTGCAGGATCCAGGGCAGCAGGATCACTTTCAGCACCAGGGTGATCAGCGCCGAGTAAAACAGGTGTTCCTGTCCCGTGGTGCCGGCAACGATAAGCGTGCTCGCCACCAGCACCGCGCCCTGCCAGGCGAACAGGTTGATGAGCGAGATGATGCGCCGCTGGGAAAGCATGGCAAACGCGATCAGCAGCATGAGGGACGCCAGGATATTGATCATCTGACTGGTAACCGGGATGCCCATCTCAGCTCTCCAGCAGGAAACGGATCAGCATGCCGAGCACCCCCAGCAGGAACGCGGTGCCGAGGAACTCCGGGGCGCGGAAGATGCGCATCTTGGCCGACACGGTTTCCAGCAGCGCGAGCCCGAGGCCCGCCGCCAGCAGCTTGGCCACGAAAGCCCCGAGGGCCGTCGGCAGCCCCTCCCAGTGGCCCGCCTCGATCACGCCCCAGGGCATGAACAGGGCGATGCCGATGGCGGTGTAGGCGGTGAGCTTGATGGCCACCGCCCATTCGATGAGCGCCAGGTGGCGCGCCGAGTACTCGAGAATCATCGCCTCGTGGATCATGGTGAGCTCCAGGTGGGTGGCGGGGTTGTCCACCGGGATGCGGGCGTTCTCGGCCAGGAACACCAGCAGGAAGGCCACCGCGGCGAAGGCCATGCTGGGATAGACCACGAACTCGCGGTGGGCCAGGGTCTCGACGATGGTGGTCAACGACGTGGAATGGCTGATGAGGGAGGCCGTGAAGAACACCATGAGCAGCGCCGGCTCGGCGAGAAACGCCACCAGCATCTCGCGCCGGGCGCCGAGGCTGCCAAACGCGGTGCCGATGTCCATGGCGGCCAGCGCCAGGAACACCCGGGCCAGCGCGAACACCCCCACCAGCGCAATCACGTCCGCCGCCGGCGCGTAGGGCAGGTCGGTGGCGAGCACCGGAACGATGCCCGCGGCGAGCCACATGCAGGCGAACAGCACGTAGGGCGTGGTGCGGAACAGGCCGGAGGCGCCGTGGGCCATCACCGCGTCCTTGTTCACCAGCTTGAGAAGATTGCGGTAAGGCTGGAACAGCCCCGGCCCGCTGCGGTTCTGGAACCAGGCCCGGCACTGGTTGACCCAGCCCAGGAACAGCGGCGCCACCAGCACCAGCAGCAGCGACTGGATGGTCTGGTAGAGGAGTCCGGAAATCGTGAGCTGCATCCTCCGCCCCTCAGCGCGCGAACAGCAGCAGCAACAGCAGGGTGCCGAAGCTGTACATGAGATAGACGTGGATGCGCCCCTGCTGCAGCACCGCCACCAGCGAGGTCATCCGCTCGGCGAGCCGCGCCACCGGCAGGTATACCCAGTGCCACAGCCGGTCACGGGTCGTCATCCGGTAGCGCGGCGCCCCATCGAAGGGGGTTGGCAACTCGCGTTCGATGACGAAGAACGGCTCGAAAATCTGGCGGATGGGCTGACCGAAGCCCTCCGCCGTGTCCTGCATGCGCGGCGTCTGCGCGGGGTAGCCGCAGTCCCAGGGATCGCCCCGGCGCAGCCGTCCGTGGTAGAACATCCGCACCATCCAGTAGGTGAACCCCACCCCCACCGCGATCACCACCAGAAATAGCAGCGGGCTGTAGCTCGCCCGCTCGGGCGCGACCGGGGTCAGGAACAGCCACCCGGTCTTGCCGGCGGTATCGCCCAGCGCCCGGCCGATCAGGTCCACGGTCACGAAATCCAGCTGGGCGATGACGTAGACCGGAAAGATTCCCAGCAGCAGGCAGCCGGCGGCCAGCCACAGCAGCCCGGCCTTTTCCCAGTTGCCCGCGTCATGGGCCTGGGCGAGCTTGTCCTCCCGGGGGCGCCCCAGGAAAATCACCCCGTAGAATTTCACCATCACGTAGCCGGCCAGCGCCGCCGCCAGCACCAGCGCCCCTGCCGCCGAGGGGATCAGCATGTGCAGATAGGGATTGGGCAGGTCCGGGGAAAACAGGAAGGCCTGCAGCAGCAGCCACTCGGAGACGAAGCCGTTCAACGGCGGCAGCGAGGCGATGGCCAGCGTGCCCACCAGGGCGATGATCGCGACCCAGGGCATGCGGTGGATCAGTCCGCCCAGTTTCCCCAGGTTGCGCTCGCCCGTGGCGTGCAGCACGTGGCCGGTGGCGAGAAACAGCAGGCTCTTGAAGAAGGCGTGATTCAGGCAGTGGTACAGGGCGGCGGTCATGGCCAGCGCCGAGAGCGTGTTCATGCCGTAGGCTCGGAACACGATGGCAAGCCCCACTCCCGCAACGATGATGCCGATGTTCTCGACGGAGGAGTAGGCAAGGAGCCGCTTCATGTCCGCCTGCACCGCGGCAAACATGACCCCGTAGAGGGCGGTGATTAGGCCCAGCCCCAATGCCAGCACCCCCCACCACCAGAGCTGGGTGTCGAGCAGATCGAAGGTGACCCGCAGCAGGCCGTATA
The DNA here is from genome assembly GCA_016183615.1 of Betaproteobacteria bacterium. Taxonomy (GTDB): domain Bacteria; phylum Pseudomonadota; class Gammaproteobacteria; order Burkholderiales; family UBA6910; genus JACPEG01. Next base: position 14,717 of record JACPEG010000028.1, on the reverse strand, counting down.
CGGCGGTCTTCAGCATCACCCCGCTCATCATGGCCGACACCGGCGAGGGCGCCGCCGGGTGGGCCTCCGGCAGCCACACATGGACCGGCAGCAGCCCCGCCTTGGCCCCGAACCCGAACAGCGCCAGCAGGAAGGTGACGCTGGCCCAGAAGCCGGAGAGATGGGCCTGGCGCATGGCGGCAAAGGTGTAGTCCCCCTGGAATCCCTGCATGGCGCCGAAGCAGAGCAGGATGGCGATGGCCCCCACGTGGGCGATCAGCAGATAGAGAAAGCCGGCCCAGCGGATCTCGGGAATGCGGTGGTTAGTGGTGACCAGGAAGTAGGAGGACAGGGCCATGGTCTCCCACGCCACCATGAAGAGATAGGCGTCATCGGCGAGCAGCACCCCCGCCATGCTGGCGAGAAACATGTGGTATTGCAGGCACAGCAGGCCCGGAGGCGTGCCCTCGGCCTGGCGGAAATAGCCGGCGGAAAAAATCGAAATGGCGAAGGAGGTGCCCCCCAGAAGCACCAGGAAGAACGCCGAAAGGGCATCGAGCCGGAGATGAAACGGCAGGTCCGGCAGCCCCAGGGGAAGGACCAGGGAGGCCGGCGCCTGGCCCAGCGCGGCGAAGGCGGCGCCCGCCAGCACCAGCGCGCCGGCGCCGCCGAGCGGGAACAGCACCTGGCTCACCAGGCGGAACCGGCGCTGGGCCGCAAGCCCGACCAGGGCGATGCCGAGCCAGAACACAATTACCCCGAGGATGATACCGATGGGTAACGGTCCTGCCTGGCTCATCGTTGCGCTATCTGGGGCGGAAAGGAAAACCGGGTCGCAAAAATAAAAACGCCGTGGCGAGAGAGCACAGCGGTTGAATTATACCAAGAAGCCGGCGTTTGCGCAGCGCAACAAAAACACGGACAACCCGCGCCGTCAATCCGCTTTTTCGCCCGGCGCCCCGACTCGGCGCCGGCCGATGGCCTCGAGCAGGCCGAGCATCAGGCTCAGGGGCGTGGGCGGGCAGCCGCGGATCACGGCATCCACCGGCAGGACGTTCGCCACGGCGCCACACGAAGCGTAATTGACGCCGAACTCGCCGCCATTCGCGCCGCACTCGCCTACCGCAATGACGAGCTTGGGCTCGGGCGTGGCGTCGTAAGTCCGGCGCAACGCCGCCTCCATGTGGCGGGATACCGGACCGGTGACAAGCAGCAGGTCGGCATGGCGCGGGCTGGCGACGAAATGCACCCCAAAGCGCTCTATCCCGTAGTAAGGGTTGTTGAGAGCCTGAATCTCCAGCTCGCAGCCGTTGCAGGAGCCCGCATCCACTTCCCGGATGGCGAGGCTGCCGCCGAATATCTCGCCGATTCTCGCTTTAAGTTGTTCCCCGACCTGCTCCAGCGCCGCCCGATCCGGCTCCGGCAGCGGCTCGGTGATGATGCCGAGGCGCTGTATCTTGCCCAGTATCCTCAGCATGGGACGGCGCTCCTCATCTCACAGGTCATGGCCGGAGTACGAACCGTTCACCGACTTGTTGCAGAGCGGGAAATCGGGAACGATGTTGTCGCGGATCAGCAGTTCCAGCGCCGGCCAGGTGGTCCATGACGGGTCGCGCGCGAAGAAGCGCGCGATTCGCCCGTCCGCGCCGAAGCGCACAAAGCTCAGGATCTCTCCGCGCCATCCCTCGACGAGTCCCAGGCCTTCCGCATCCGCCGCGGGCGGCGGCCAGGGGGCGCGTATCGGTCCGGCCGGCAGGCCGGCGAGCAGTGCTTCGATCAGATCGAAGGAGACGGCCATTTCCTCCAGGCGGGTGCGCGCGCGTGCGTTGACGTCGCCGTAGTGATGCACCGGCACTGCGACCTGAAGGCGGTCATAGGGGGGGTAGGGCGCATCGCGCCGGACATCCGAATCCATGCCCGAGGCGCGCCCGACGTAGCCGACGCAGCCGAGCGCCCTGGCGTATTCGGGCTTCAGCACGCCGGCGCCGCGCACCCGGTCGGCGACCGAGGGCAGATCGTTGATGATCGCCATCAGCTTGCCGATCTGTTTGCGTAAGGCGCGGGCTTCATCGCGCATTGCCGCAATGAAACGCGGCGGGAGATCCGGCGCCACGCCGCCGGGGACGATGCAATCCATCATGAAACGGTGGCCGAAGGCTTCGCGCGAGACGCGCTGCCAGTCCTCGCGCAGCCGCGCGAAGTGGTAGAAGCCGAAGCTGAAGGCGATGTCGTTCAACATGGCGCCGATGTCGCCGAGATGGTTGGCCACCCGCTCGCGCTCGCACATCAGCGCCCGCAGCCAGGCGGCGCGTGGCGGCGCCGTAATGTTGCCCGCCTTCTCCATCGCCATGCACGCCGCCCAGGCATGCGCCACGGTGGAGTCGCCCGAGATGCGGCCGGCCAGGCGTGCCAGTCCTTCTGCGTCGCGGCCTTCGGCGAGCTTCTCGATGCCCTTGTGCACGTAACCGAGACGCTGTTCGAGGTTGAGCACGGTTTCGCCCACCGCCTGAAAGCGGAAGTGCCCCGGCTCGATGATGCCGGCGTGAACCGGTCCGACCGGTATCTCGCAGACGCCGCTGCCCTGGGCGAGGAGGAAGGGGTACTGGTGATCCGGCGGCGTTTTCTCCGGCGGGTGGCCGGACACCGGGAAATTCCGCCGCAAGGGGTGCTCGGAAGTCTTCCAGGCCTGATGCCGTGTCCAGCGCCGCGCATCCGGATGGTCGGAAAAGCTCACCCCGAGCAGATCCTGGGTGTGCCGCTCGGGCCGGTCGGCGGCGGGGAACACGGGCGTGTGCGAAGGCAAAACCGGATGGGCGCGCGGCACCGCGGTGCGGGCGAGAAGGTAGGCGCCGGCTTTCTCGAAACAGGCGTTGATGCGGATTGACTCGCCCATGTCTTCGCCCCAGCCGGCGACCCAGCGGCAGCCGTGGCGCGCGGCGACTTCGCCCAGAACGCCCCACGCGCCGGGATCGATCGCGATGAGCCGCGCCGGCGACAGGCCCGGCGCCTGCTCGGCCGTGGCGCCGGCGCCGGACAGCGATTCCATCAACCCGCCGATCCAGGCGTCCGTGCTCATAGCGGCGAGGCTCCCGAAATGAGCACGGTGGCCTGCTCGAACCAGCGCGCCAGGAAAGCCGGGATCGAAAGGCCCAGCCACAGCACCAGCACCAGGTGCACCATCACCGGCAGCATGTTCGCGTGCAACGGCTTCTGGCCCGCCGGCGGTTCGCCGAAAACCATCGGCTGCAGGTGGCGGAACAGGCCGGCGAAGGCGACCCCGAAGCCGATGAGCAGCGGCACCGCGAGCCACGGCCACGCCTTCATCGTGGCGGTGATCAGCAGGAACTCGCTGGTGAACACGCCGAAAGGCGGGAATCCGGCGATGGCAATCGTGCCGATCAGCAGGCTCCAGCCGATCGCCGGCTGGGTGCGGATGATGCCGCGGATGCGGTCGATACGCTGGGTTCCCGCGAGTTGCGAAGCGTAGCCGACCGTGATGAAGATGGCGCTCTTGGTGAGCGAATGCACCGTCATGTGCAGGAGCGCGCCGAAGGTGGCAAGCGGCCCGCCCAGGCCGAATGCATAGGTCATCAACCCCATGTGCTCGATCGAGGAATAGCTGAACATGCGCTTGATATCGTGCTGGCGGTGCAGGAACAGCCCGGCGACCATGAAGGAGACCAGCCCGAAACCCATCATGAGATAGCCCGCGAGCGAGGTGTGCAGCGAGGCATCCACCAGCATTTTCAGCCGCACCAGCGCATAGAGAGCGACGTTGAGCAGCAGTCCGGAGAGCACGGCCGACATGGGCGTCGGCCCTTCCGAATGCGCGTCAGGCAACCAGTTGTGCAGTGGCACAAGCCCGACCTTCGTGCCATAGCCCACGAGCAGAAATACGAAGGCAAGCGAAAGCACGGCCGGATCGAGGTTGGCCGCGGCGCCATGCAGCACCGTCCAAAGCAGCGTGTCCTCGCGTTCGCCGCCGAGGTGCTGTTCCGCCGCGAAGTACACCAGCACCGTGCCGAACAGCGCCTGGGCGATGCCGACGCCGCACAGTACGAAATACTTCCACGCCGCCTCGATGGATTCCGGCGTGCGATACAGCGATACCAGCAGGACCGTGGACAGGGTGGCCGCTTCCATGGCTACCCAGAGAATTCCCAGGTTGTTGGTGGACAGCGCCAGCAGCATCGTGAAAAGAAAGCCCTGGTACATCGAGTGATACAGGCGCATGCGCCGGTCCGTGACGCGACCCCGCTCGACCTCGTGGCGCATGTAGGGGCGCGAGAAGATGGCCGTGGTGAGCCCGACGAAGGCGGTCAGCGCCACCAGGTAGACGTTGAAGGCGTCGATGTAGAAGTACTTCCCGGCCGAGAGCTGTGGACCGCCGGTGAAAACGTCAAGCGCCAGCGCCGCCGAGGCGCCGAAGCTGACACCGCTCGCCCCGATATTGAGCCAGCCCGCCGCCTTCCGGTGGCCAAGAAAAGCCAGAAGCAGGCAGCCGGCAAGCGGGGCGACGAGCGTGATGCCGAGCAGCGTCATGGATGACTCTCGGGCGCCTCCCCGGCCTCGCCGTGGCCGGGCAGACTGTCCCGCGCCTCGGACAGCCGCGTCAGGCGATCCACGTCGAGCGAGTCGAAGGACTCGCGCATGTGCAGAAAAAACACCCCGAAAAGGATGGCCGCAACCAGCACGTCAAAGGCCACGCCCAGTTCCACCACCAGCGGCATTCCGTAGGTCGAGACAACCGCCGAGAAGAACAGTCCGTTTTCGATCGACATGAAACCGATCACCTGCGCCAGCGCCTTCTTGCGCGCGATCATGAGCAGCATGCCGATCAGGATGACCGCGACGCTTACCGCGATCGTGTTGCGCGTGGCGAGTCCCGAGCGATGCACGACGGGCAGCGCCACGGAATAGCTGAAGATGACCAGCCCCGCCCCCCCCAGCAGCAGCAGCGACGGGTGGCGAACCGGCTCGGCGTCGAACTGGATTTTCAGCTGCAGCGTCAGGCGGTAAAGCAGCCACGGGATCGCGACCACCTTGAGGGCCACCGTCATGAGAGCCGAGACGTACAAGTGCGAATGTCCGGACACGAACGCCACCAGGGCGGTCGCCACCGCCAGCAACGCGCCCTGCCAGGCGAAGGAGAAGATCAGGGGCAGCATGCGGGTCTGGGCAAGCATGATGAACGAAGTGAACAGCACCAGCGCCGCAAACAGGACGATCGCCTGGTTGAATACCCCGATCTGGGCGAACTGCGTCATCGCTAACCCGTTTCCAGCACCACGTGAGTGAGCATGCCGAGCAGCGACAACAGCAACGCGAAGCCGAGGAACTGCGGCACGCGAAACAGCCGCATCTTGGCCATCACCGTTTCCCACACCACCAGGGCCACGGCAAGCAGCGCCAACTTGGCGGCGATGGCCACTGCGCCCAGCGCCAGCGCGGGCGCGGTGAATTCGCGCGCAATGCCCCACGGCCAGAAGACGTTCGCCATCAGCACCGCGTAGATCATGAGCTTGATCTGATTCGCCCATTCGATCAGCCCCAGGTGCCGGCCCGAGTACTCCAGAATCATGGCCTCGTGAATCATGGTGAGTTCCAGGTGGGTGGCCGGGTTGTCCACCGGGATGCGGCCGGTCTCCGCCACCGCCACCATGGCGAACCCGGACAATGCGAACAGGAACGACGGCCGCAGCACCAGGCCCGCATCGAGGTTGAAGTTGATGACTGCTGAGAGGTTGGTCGAATTGGCGGTCATGGAAAGGGTGAATACCGCCATCAGCATGGCCGGCTCGGCCAGCGCCGCCACCGTCATCTCCCGCGACGAGCCCATGCCGCCGAAGGCGGTGCCGATGTCCAGGCCGGCCAGCGCCGTGAAGAAACGCGCAAGCGCTGCGAAGCCGACCAGCACGATGACGTCGGCGATGGCGCCGGTCGGCAGATCCACCGCCACCAGCGGGATCGCGGCCGCCGAGAGCAGCATCGCCCCAAACACGATGTACGGCGTCGCGCGGAACACCCACGACGCATTTTCCGCGATCACCGGCTGTTTGCGGAAGAGCTTGGCCAGATCACGGTAGACCTGGGCGACCGGTGGCGCCGCCCGATTCTGCATGTGGCACTTGACGCGCTTCACCCAGCCGGCGAGCAGGGGCGCCGCGGCAACGAATAATGCGGTCTGCGCGGCCGCGAGCAGCCAGGCCGTCAGGTAATGATCCATAGGAACAGCAGCAGCGTCACGAACGAGTAGACGAGGTAGGTGTGGATGCTGCCGGTCTGAATCCTGCCGACGACGCGGGCCGCGGTGAGCACTGCCCGCCCGATCGGCAGGTAGCCCATGAGCCAGGACCAGTCGACCGCATGGAACTGGTAGTGCAGCGCGCGCAGGCGACCCGGTACGCCCGGTTCGCGCACCTCCTCTATTCGTTCGTCGAGCTTCCAGGTCGGCGCAAACACCCGCCGGATCGGCTGGCTGTAGGCGGTCGAGGTGTATTGCATGCGTGTGGTAAGCGGTCCGAATCCGCAATCCCACGCGGCGCCACGCCGGATCGGGCCGGCACGGCGCTTGAGCAGCAGGTAGCCCAGCAGGAAGGCGAGCGCAACTCCCAGCACCACGAATGGCGCCGAGTAGGACGCGACTTCGGGAGCCACCGGCGTCAGCCAGAGCCAGCCGCGGACGCTGGCCGAGGGCAGCGCCTTGCCCACCAGCATCTGCGTAATCGGGGCCATGGCCTCGATTACGCTGGTGGGTATTACCCCAAGCACCAGGCACAGCGCGGACAGCAGCCCCATGCCTGCGAGCATGCCGGGGCCGACTTCCCGCGCGCGCGCAACATGACGGGATCGGGGCTGACCGAGGAAGGCTACGCCGAAGGCCTTCACGAAGCACGCCGCCGCGAGCGCCCCGGTCAACGCCAGCGTGGCGGCGGTGATGGGGATGACGGCACGCAGCACGCCATTTTCGAGCCGCGGCGCCTGCAGCGCAGTCTGAAAGGTGAGCCATTCGGAGACGAAACCGTTGAGCGGCGGCAATGCGGAGATCGCGACGCAACCGATGAGGAAGAACGCAGCGGTGACCGGCATGCGGTGGATCAACCCTCCCATGTGCTCCAGGTCGCGCTCGTGGGTCCGATGCAGCACCGCGCCGGCGCCAAGGAACAGCAGGGCCTTGAACAGCGCGTGGTTGATCGTGTGGTAGAGCGCGGCCACCAGTCCGAGCACGCCGAGCGTCTTGTGCCCGGTGCCGAGAAAGATCATGGACAGCCCCAGTCCCATCAGGACGATGCCGATGTTCTCAATCGAGTGATAGGCAAGCAGGCGCTTGAGGTCGTGCTGCATGAGCGCGTACAGCACGCCGAGCAGGGCCGAGGCGGTGCCCACCAGCAACACCACCACGCCCCACTGCCATTGGATCTGCCCGATCAAGTCGTAGGTGACGCGCACGATCCCGTAGATTCCCATCTTGATCATGGCGCCGCTCATCAAAGCCGAAACGTGCGAAGGCGCCACCGGGTGCGCTTCCGGCAGCCACGCGTGCAGAGGCACGATGCCGGCCTTGGTGCCGAAGCCGACGAGTGCAAAGGTGAAGGCGAGCGTGGCCCACAGCGGCGAAAGTTCCGCCGCGCGCATCTGGTCGAAGGCAAAGCCGCCGCCAAAGGCGGCGAGCACGCCAAAGGAGATAAGGATGACGAGCGAACCGATGTGCGCCAGCAGCAGGTACAGGAAGGCGGCGTGGCGGTTGGCCGGATGCTGGTGCTGATAGGCGACGAGAAGGTAGCCGCCCACCGACATCATCTCCCAGAACACCAGGAACATGAAGGCATCGTCGGCCAGCAGAAGCATCTGCATTCCGAGCACGAACACTGCGGTGAAAATTCCGAGCGGAGGCAGGGGCTGTGCCGACTCGCCGCGGCCGAATTCGCGCGTGTAGCGCGGGCCGTACAGCGCGACGGCGAGCACCAGAGTGCCCAGCAGCACCGAAAAGAAGCCCGAGAGCGGATCCAGGCGCAGGTGCCAGCGCAGCCAGGGCAGGCCGAACGCAATCGTATCGGTCACCGTCAGATCATCCAGCATCGCCCAGCCGCCGCCGGCGACTCCCGCCGCGCCCGCAACGGCAAGCAGGGCAAACGAGCCGGCGTGGAGAAGCAAGGGATAGCGGCGGACGGCGCCGGCGGCGGCGACACCCGAGAGAATTGTCGCGAACGCGGCGAGGTACATGAGCGCAAGCGGCTGGAGCAGCACCTCGCCCATCTCGCGACTCACGCCAGGCGCCGGGAAAACGTCACGGGCCGGGACGCATGCCAACCGATGCCGCAGGCCCGCGATACGAAGAGGACATCACGGCAGGTCTTCTGGTTGCGTACTTGTTGACGCTGGAACGTATTCGGCACTTTCCGCTATTTAATGATTGCCGCGTCCCTCTGTCAAATCGGCGCACGGCGGAACCCGTTCTGGTGCGGCACGAATCTCCGCGCCCGGCGGACCGGCCGCCGGTTGCGCGTCCTGCACGTCGGCGCCCGACGCCCGGGCGGTAGCCCGCTGGACGACCGCAAACGAACTCACCATCTCCGCGGCGGTCGGAAATATCCGCTCCTCCTTGATTCGCTCCAGGACTCCTTCCGCACGGAGACGCTCCAGGGTGTCCCCGGTGGCCCCGCACAGGAATAGCTCATGATTGAACAGGCTGCAATAGCTCACCAGCTCCCTGCAGGTCGTCATGGCGGTTCCGATCTCCCTGATCGCCGGGGCCACCATCAGCGCCACGGTCCGGGTCGTGCCATTCGGCGTGAGATCATGATGAATCGCCCTCAACGCTCGCGGGGTCGACTTGCCGATCACTTCATAGACCCACACTTCCCGCACCAGCAGTTCCGATGGACAGGGGGCTGCGTTGCTTTCGGCGTGATGGCAATAGATGGAGACTTTTGCTTTTCGCCTCATGGAATCCCGCCGGGGAACACAAGCCCAGAAGAACGCGAAACAAAATAACGACGCCTCGACCGGGGCGTCTTTGTTGTCCCCGGCGGCCTCATCTCTTTTTCCCGGAGGAATGAACCGAGAGCCAGCGCGGCAATCTGCGTGCCCCGGCGTGCTCGACGATGTACTGCCGGATCAACCTGCGGACCACCTGCGAGGGAGTGAGATCCTGCTCCGCGCAAATGTCTTCAAAGATGGCTTTCTTCCTCGGATCGATGAGGATCGTCAAACGGGCGGTCTTGTTTTCCATGGCGATCAATCGGCGGGGTTGCTCATGAGATTATAATGAAAATATCATCGGAATTCCATATAATGCCAATCATTGGCTGCGCGGCCAACTTCACCCCGAACGAGTGTCAACCGTTCATGATCGGAAAGCAGGAGAGTCAAATGAGCGGCAGCGCCAAGACCCGGGTATTGCCCGCCACCCTGATCCCGGGAGACGGCATCGGCCCCGAGATCCTCGAGGCGGTGGTGCGCGTCCTCGATGCCCTGGGCGCGCCGTTCGCGTGGGATGAGCGCCATGCCGGCATGGCCGGGCTGGCCGCGAGCGGCGACCCGCTGCCGGAGGATACCCTCGCCAGCATCCGGCGGACGGGGCTCGCCCTCAAAGGCCCCCTGACGACGCCGGTAGGCGGGGGCTATCGCTCCGTGAACGTTCGCTTGCGGGAGGAGTTTCAGCTCTACGCCAATGTCCGTCCGGCGCGTACCATGGTGCCGGGGGGGCGCTACGAAAACATCGATATCGTTCTGGTGCGCGAGAACATCGAAGGATTTTACGTCGGCTTCGAGCATTACATTCCCATTGACGGGGACCCGCACGCTGTGGCCATTGGATCGGGCGTGAACAGCCGGGCTGGCAGCCGGCGGATTGCCAGGTTCGCCTTCGATTACGCCGTGCGCAACGGCCGCAGGAAGGTGACCGTCGTTCACAAGGCGAACATCCTCAAGGCGCTTACCGGCCTGTTCCTGGACGCCGCGAAAGAAGTGGCGCAGGAATACGCCGGCCGCGTGCAAGTGGAAGAGCGCATTGTGGACGCATGCGCGATGCAGCTGGTGCTGGATCCGTGGCAGTTCGATGTGATCCTCACCACGAACCTGTTCGGCGACATCCTGTCCGACGAGATCGCGGGCCTGGTGGGGGGGCTGGGAATGGCGCCGGGGGCCAACATCGGCGAAGGCGCCGCAATCTTCGAGGCGGTTCATGGCTCAGCTCCGGACATCGCGGGAAAAGGAATCGCCAATCCGGTCGCCCTCATGCTGGCCGCGTGCCTGATGCTGGAGCACGTAAACCGCGCCGATTCCGCGCGGCGCCTTCGCACCGCCCTCGACCGCGTCCTGGTCCGGGACGGCATGCGAACGCGAGACCTGGGCGGAAGCGCCACGACGCACGAATTCGCCGACGCGGTGATCCGGCGGCTCGACGGCTAGTTGGCAAGGCCCAACCGTCCTTTCAATCGACACCGATGCCCCCGGGGAGAGGCGATATCCCCCGGTCTTTCGGGCCACCCCTCGGACGAGGCGAAAAAAAAGGGCGGCCGAGGCCGCCCGCTCCTTCGCAGGGAGAAAATCAGCGCTTGGCGCCCGCCAGGGGCTGGATTTCCGGGAAGCCGTAGCGGGCCGCGGGCAGCGGCTCCAGCAGTCGGATGCGGTTGAGGTCGGTGCGCACCATGCGCTCCGGCCAGGTGCGGATGTAGCGCACCACGGATTCGGTGCCGTCCATGGGGCTGCCGTCCTCGTCCTTCACCACGCGGATGTTCTTCGAGGGCACCACGTTGATGAGATCCGGATCGGCCGCGTACCAGTAGGACGCGTAGCTATAATCCGCGTCGGGATTCAGGGGTGCGCCGCGCACCCGGATGTTGGATGCGCGCTGGCCGCTGGGTTTCCAGGGGTCGAAATCGAAAGTGACGCCGCTGAAGTTGAATAACCAGCCGCCGGTCCACTTGGTCATGTCCGGGTCGAGGCTGCCGGAAGCCGAGTTCTCGATCTGGTTCTTGAGCTGGCGGCCCTTGATGGTGCCGCAGGCAATCTGGGGCCCGATCGGAATGAAGTGGTAGAGGTCCTCCATGGTGAGGGAGCCTTTCGCCACGTGGGTCCCGTAGCGGAAGCCGCGGATCGCGCCGATGTCGGCGCGGCATTCATAGCGGAAGGCGTCCGTCAGGAAATCGTGGGACGAGCCCTCGATCAGCGCCGGCATCTCCTCCCGGGAGAAGTTGGAGCGGTGCAGGGGCTGCATGGTGTAGCCCACCACCGTGTCGATGGGCCGCTTGAGCTTCGAGCCGTTGAACGGGTTCACGTGGCGGGTGAAATGCTTTCCCGCAAGGAAGGTCCGGCGCACTTCCGCCACCTTGGCCGCCACCTGCTTGTCCTCGCGGAGGTCGCTGGTGATGACGTGGGGCTTCCAGTCCCAGGCGGTCACCTTGCCATTCTCCACCTTCAGCCTGAGCTCCCCGAGCATGGTGCCATCCTGCCCCTCCTCGATGAGCAGCGTCCCGGTCCTGGCCACGATGGGCTTGCGGGTCACCTCGTGCATGTCGGAGGAGAGCACCACGTCGATTCCCGGATAGGCTTCCGCCATGCGGACATTGTTCGCCAGCTCCTGTTCCGAGATCAGGATCAGGAGATCCACCTTCTCCTTTTCCCTGAGCAGCGGCACCAGCTCCTTCAGCTCGGCGTCCCCGCTGGTGAAGCGGAAGCCCTTGGTGACGGCGCGGCCGACCACCTGGGGTCCGCGCCGGGTGGTGAGCCCGATGATGCCCACCTTGAGCCCGCCCATCTCCCGGACGAGATACGGCGGCAGCACCCGCTGGCCGCCCTTCGCCGCATAGGGGGAGCCCTTCTCCTCCTCGGCCTTGCTGTAATAGACATTGGCGGCGACGGTGTTCCAGGGGGCCTTGGGCCGCTCCCCGGTGAACAGCTCCAGGAAGCGCTCGGTGCCGTAAACGAACTCCCAGTTGCCGGGGGCATAGGCGTCGAGCCCCAGCAGGTTCACCACGTCCACCAGCGCCTGGCCCCGGGTATAGAGCGCCTCGGCCGAGCCCTGGATGGTGTCGCCGGTGTTGATGAGCAGGTTGCTGCGACTCGCCTTGCGGATTTCCTGGATCTTCGCGGCCATGCGGGCGAGGCCGCCTTCCATCTTGCCGCTGGAGTCGCTGCGCAGGTTGACCCGGGGCACCAGGTGCCCGTGGATGTCGCCGATGTGGATGAGGGTGATCTCGCCGCTCGCACCGGCTCGGGCGGCACCCGTCACGGCGCAGAGGGCGGCAACGGCAAGGCACGACACGAAATGTCGAGTCATGAGGCTCCTCCTGCTGTTCTAATCGTTATCGCCGCGGCGCCGGTTGAGCACCACGACGTCCCCGCCGCCCGGGTCAGGGCCGGACCACCGCCCAGCCCTCGCGCTGCTTGTTGATGATTTCGACGATGCCGGCCGGGACGTAACCCACTGTCGCAAGCATGTCCTCCTTGGTGAGCTTGCGCCCGCGCATGGTGTTCTGGCAGGCGTAGACCTTCGCCCCGCCGTCGATGGTTTCGCCGACGCGGTTGCCCACCTCGGAGTCCATCTTCAACATCCCGATGCCGTTGCCGAAGGCCACCACCTCGATGTCCACCTTGTCCTTCCCGTAGGCCTGCTGGAGGTTCTTGACCACATTGAGGGCTTGGTTCCAGGTTTTGGGGTCGCCATCGCTCACCTGGAGCACCACCTTTTCCTTTACGGCCTGAGACGCGGCCTGCGCGGGAGCCTTCGCGGCCTCGGCGCCGGCCCAGGCAATCGAATGGAAGCCCATCGAGCCCAGGGCGCCCGACAACAGTACAACGGCGATTTTGCTTCGCAGCATGGTCTCCTCCTATTAGTCGTGGACTGGAATTCTGTTACGCTGGCGCCAATAGGACAGCAGGCGCCATTGCCCATTAATACCGCCCGGGTCCGGGATTTATTCCCGGACTGTCTCGGGGATGCGGGAATAAAATGGCCGCTGCGGCAGTCTTATAGGAGGAGAAAGCTTGGCAGCGAACGACCGGTGCCGGCGCTTCGAGCGGCTGGTCCTGCCCCACTTGGACGCCGCCCATAACCTGGCGTGCTGGCTCACCCGCGACGAGGACGATGCGAGGGATGCCGTGCAGGAGGCGTTCCTCCGGGCCTACAAGTTCTTCGATTCGCTGCGGGGCGACGACGCAAGAGCGTGGTTTCTCGCCATCGTCCGCAACGCCTGCTTCACGCTCCACGGGCGAAACCGCCCGCCGGGAATCATGGAGGTGCTCGACGAGGAGCTGCACGGCGAGGAACTGATCGCGCCGGGACCCACTCCCGAAGCGGCGGCCATGGAGAGCGTCGACCGGGAACTGGTGAACGCCGCGCTCGCCGGGCTGCCGGTCGAGTTCCGGGAAGCGCTGGTGCTGCGGGAGCTGGAGGGGCTCTCATACCGGGAAATCGCGCTGGTGGCGAACATCCCCATCGGCACGGTGATGTCGCGGCTCGCCCGCGGGCGCCGGCTGCTGCAGGAGGCGATCCTGAAACGACTGGGCAAGGAAAAGACAAATGCTATGCGTTGAAACCAACCGGCTGCTGCACGGCTACCTGGACGGAGAGCTGGATCTCGCCAGCGCCCTCGCGCTGGAGGATCACCTGCGGGAGTGCGCCGCCTGCCGCGAGCGCTTTACCGGGCAGCAGGCGCTGCGAAGCGCGGTCACCGGCAAGGCGCGCTACCACGCGGCGCCGGCGGGATTGCGCCAGGCGCTGCGCACGCGGCTCGCGGCGGAGGGCAGGACCCGGATTCCGGCCTGGCTGCAGCCCTGGCCGGCCACCGCCATGGCCGCCGCAGCGCTCCTGATTGCCGTGACGGCGTGGGTAACTGTGCATCAGCCTCCCGCCCCGACCCAGGTGGCCCAGGCGCCGGCCGAAAGAAAGCTGGTCTATCACGTCAACAGCAGCGATGACGTGGCGACGGCGTTCAGAAATCTTTCCAACCTGCTCGACGCCGCGCCCCGGACCAGGGTGGTCGTGGTCGCCCACAACAGTGGAGTGGATTTCCTGATCAGCGGCGCCCGGGACAAGGCCGGTGACCCCTACCAGCCCGCGGTGGCGCAACTGAAAAGCCGCGGAGTCGATTTCCGCATCTGCGGCAACACGCTCGGGCGCCGCAACATCCAGGCCGACCGCGTGATCCCCGAGGCGGTCCTGGTCCCCTCCGGCATCGTCGAGATCGCCCGGCTCCAGGCCGAGGAAGGCTACTCCTACATCAAGCTGTGACGGGCAACCGCTGCGGTCCTGCCGGCAGCGAGGGTGGGCTGTGCCCGCTGCTCACCCCCGCCCGGCCGCCTAGGGCGGGCTGTGTCCGCCGTCCCTCCTTCGGGTCCTGCAATGAAAGTGGGAGCGAATTTATTCGCAACCCCGGTGGCGGATGCCGGTTATGTCGGGGATGAATCCCCTCCTACAACACCACGATTGCCCAGCCGCCCCGTAGGAGCGAATTCATTCGCGACCTCCGGCGGGAATGCCGGTTATGTCGGGGATGAATCCCCTCCTACAACACCACGATTGCCCAGCCGCCCCGTAGGAGCGAATTCATTCGCGACCTCGGTCGGGGATAAATCCCCTCCTACGCCCCGCCGAAGTAAAATGGGTCTTCGGGAAATCGAGTTGGTGATTATGTGTCATTTTAGAGCACGGGCAGCATGCAAGTCAGAATCTTGAGCCGCAGGTATTCTTCGTCGCGCAGTCCGTATGCACGTCGCTGGATGACACGAATCTT
>JACPEG010000029.1 GCA_016183615.1 Betaproteobacteria bacterium | reverse complement strand
CGGCCAGGCCCCGCGGGCCCGGCTCTACAAGGAAGACTTCCAGGCGGTGGACATCGAGTCCATCGCCAAGCCGGTGACCAAGTGGGCGGTCACGGTGCGCGAGCCGGCGCTGGTGCCGCGGGTGTTCCAGCAGGCGTTCCATCTCATGCGCTCCGGCCGACCCGGTCCGGTGCTGATCGACCTGCCGTTCGACGTGCAGGTGGCCGAGATCGACTTCGATCCCGACACCTACCAGCCGCTGCCGGTGTACAAGCCGGCGGCGACCCGCGCCCAGATCGAGAAGGCGCTGGCGATGCTCATCGAGGCCGAGCGGCCGCTCATCGTCGCCGGAGGTGGCATCGTCAATGCCGACGCCGCGGCGCTGCTCACCGAGTTTGCCGAAATCACGAACGTGCCGGTGATTCCGACCCTCATGGGCTGGGGCACCATTCCCGACGACCACCCGCTGATGGCCGGCCACCATGCTCGAGTCCGATTTTGTGCTGGGCATCGGCAACCGCTGGGCCAACCGCCATACCGGATCGGTGGACGTCTACACCAAGGGCCGCAAGTTCGTGCACGTGGACATCGAGCCGACCCAGATCGGCCGGGTGTTCGGGCCTGACTACGGCATCGCCTCCGATGCCGGGGCGGCGCTCAAGCTCTTCGTCGAGGTGGCGAAGGAATGGAAGGCCGCCGGCCGGCTTCCCGATTTCGACGAATGGGTGAGTGCGTGCCAGGCGCGCAAGCAGACGATGCACCGCAAGAGCGACTTCGGCAACGTGCCGCTCAAGCCCCAGCGCGTCTACCAGGGCATGAACGAGTTCTTCGGCAAGGACGTGCGCTACGTCACGACCATCGGCCTGTCCCAGATCGCCGCCGCGCAGTTCCTGCACGTGTACCAGCCGCGCCACTGGATCAACTGCGGCCAGGCCGGCCCCCTGGGCTGGACCATTCCGGCCGCGCTGGGCGTGAAAGTGGCGGACCCCACGGCGGACGTGGTGGCGATCTCGGGCGACTACGACTTCCAGTTCATGATCGAGGAGCTGGCCGTCGGCGCGCAGTTCCGGATTCCGTACATTCACGTGCTGGTGAACAACTCCTATCTCGGCCTGATCCGCCAGGCCCAGATGAATTTCGACATGGACTACTGCGTGCAGCTGTCCTTCGACAACATCAACGCGCCCGAGACCAAGGGCTACGGGGTGGACCACGTGAAAGTGGTCGAAGGGCTGGGCTGCAAGGCGCTGCGGGTGACGAAGCCGGCGGAAATTCAGCCGGCCCTCGCCAAGGCGCGCAAGCTGATGGCCGAGCACTCGGTGCCGGTGGTGGTGGAATTCATCCTGGAGCGGGTGACCAACATCGCCATGGGCACCGAGATCAACAATGTTCGGGAGTGGGAGCCGGTCGAAGACCGGGTGCCCGAAGAACAGGCCGTCGCGGTTTGACAACCTCCGGCCCAAAAGGCCGGGGAAACGCCGGTAAGGGGAGGAGCGAACCTCCTCCCCTGAACTCGGCTAGAATTCATGCTGGCGCCGCCGCGAGGCGGTGCCTTTGACTATTGTGGAGATGACCATGCCCAAGTTTGCCGCCAACCTCACCATGCTGTACAACGAGGTGGATTTCCTGGACCGCTTCGCCGCCGCCGCCCGCGCCGGTTTCCACGGGGTGGAGTACCTGTTTCCCTATGCCTATGACAAGAGCCAGCTCGCCGACCTGCTGAGGAAGCACGGGCTCGCCCAGGTGCTGCACAACCTTCCGGCCGGGGACTGGGGCAAGGGCGAGCGCGGCATTGCCTGCCTGCCGGACCGCGTTACCGAATTCCAGGACGGTGTGGGCAAGACCATCGAGTATGCGCAGGCGCTCAACTGCAAGCAGGTCAACTGTCTGGCCGGAATCAAGCCCGAGAACGTCTCGGACGAGAAGGCGCGGGCGGTGTTCGTGGACAACCTGCGTTTCGCGGCGAAGGAGCTCAAGAAGGCGGGCATCGCCCTGCTGATCGAGCCCATCAACACCCGCGACATTCCCGGGTTCTTCCTGAACCGGACCAGGCAGGGCCTCGACATCATCGCCGATACCGGCTCCGACAACCTGTGGCTGCAATACGACATCTACCACATGCAGATCATGGAAGGGGACCTCGCCCGCACCATGGAGACCCACCTCAAGCAGATCCGCCACGTGCAGCTCGCCGACAATCCCGGGCGCCACGAGCCGGGAACCGGGGAGATCAATTACGGCTTCCTGTTCGCCCATCTCGATCGCATCGGCTATTCGGGCTGGATCGGCTGCGAGTACAAGCCGGCCGGTACCACCGACGCGGGGCTCGGGTGGCTCAAGCCGTACCTTGCCGCTGCGGCGTGACATTCAACGTTAAAAGCATTCAACGCAAAGGGAAAAAGCAAGAACCGCGAAGAACGCAAAGGAACAAAAGGTTTTTTCTTTGCGATCTTTGCGTCTTTGCGTTGAAACGATTTTCCGGGTATTGAACGTCTATCCTCTGAAGGAGCAAAAACAATGAACGTCGGATTCATCGGCCTCGGCATCATGGGCAAGCCCATGGCCGGGCATCTCATCAAGGGCGGACACACGGTTCATCTTTTCAGCCGCAGCGGCGCGCCCCAGGACCTCACCGCCGCGGGAGGCAAATCCTGCGCCTCGCCAAAGGAAGTGGCGCAGAAGGCCGACGTCATCATCACCATGGTCCCCGATACTCCCGACGTGGAGAAGGTGCTGTTCGGCGCCAACGGCGTGGCCGAAGGCCTCACGAAGGGCAAGACGGTGGTGGACATGAGCTCGATTTCGCCCATCGCCACCAAGGAGTTCGCGAAGAAGATCAACGAGCTCGGCTGCGACTACCTGGATGCGCCCGTGTCGGGCGGGCAGGTGGGGGCCCAGAACGCCGCGCTCACCATCATGGTGGGCGGGCCGGAAGCGGCATTCGAGCGGGTGAAGCCGCTGTTCGATCTCATGGGCAAGAACATCACCCTGGTGGGCGGCAGCGGCGACGGCCAGACCTGCAAGGTGGCCAACCAGATCATCGTGGCGCTGAACATCGAGGCGGTGGCGGAGGCGCTGGTGTTCGCCTCCAAGGCGGGCGCGGATCCGGCCAAGGTGCGCCAGGCCCTGATGGGCGGCTTTGCCTCCTCGCGCATTCTGGAAGTGCACGGCGAGCGCATGATCAAGCGCACCTTCAACCCCGGCTTCCGCATCGAATTGCACCAGAAGGACCTGAACCTCGCCCTGCAGGGCGCCAAGGCGCTGGGGGTCTCCCTTCCCAACACCTCCAATGCCCAGCAGCTGTTCAACGCCTGCGTGGCGAACGGCGGGGCCGCGTGGGATCACTCGGGCATGGTGCGGGCGCTGGAGCTGATGGCGCACCACGAGGTGGCGAAGGCCGGGTGAACGGGAAACGGTAAACAGGAAACGGTAATGGCGCATCTTGCCGGTGCGCCTTTTTTTTGTTCACCGTTCACCGTTCACCATTTGCCTGCAGTGGGTGTCACGGGTGAACAGAATGAGCACCAGCGCGATCGCGGTCCACGCCATCATCAGCGCGAAGCCTGTCCGGTAGGCGGAAAGCTCGTACACCCGCGCGCCATTTTCCATCCCTCCGCTCCACAGCCAGTCCAGCATCCAGCCCACCGCCGGCTGCAGGACCATGGGCCCCATCATCACCCCCATGTTGATCACGCCGGAGACGGTGCCGGCCAGCTGCGGCGGCACGGATTCCTTGGCGAATGCAAAGCCCGGAATCATGCAGCCCGAGAAAAATCCCACCACCAGCAGCACTGCAACCAATATCGGATAAGGGGGCGCAAAAAACAGCGCTACCCCCCAACCCACGGCGATCGCCACCAGGCCCAAGGCGTAAAGGGGCTTGCGGTGCCCCAGGCGGTCGGAGAGATGGCCGAAGAAGGGGCCGCCGAGGGCCCAGGCGACCATCAGCGTGGAGGTGACCGCCGCCGCTTCCGCCGTCGACAGGCGGTAATGGGTGGTGAGGTAGGGCACGCCCCACAGCCCGGCGAACGCCAGCAGCGGGCCCGCCACGCCGCCGGGGATCAGAAACAGCAGCCAGGTATTGCGGTAACGGAATACCTCCCGCAGTCCCTCCAGCACCGAACGGGCGTCTTCGTCATTGCCGTGGCCGGCGAAGTGGGTGGCATAGCCCTTCTCGGTGGGGTCGTCCCGCACCAGCCACCAGATGGCGGCGGCGAGCGCCAGGGTAACGATCGCGCTCGCCACCATCACCGGCCGCCAGTCGAAGGCGTTGACCAGCAGCCGCAGCGGCACGCCGGCGAACACCGCGCCGACGATGCCGGTGAACAGGGCCATGCCGCTCGCCAGCGCGAATTGCCGCGGCACGAACCAGTGGCTCGCGATCTTGAGCATCCCCACGAAGGCCACCGCGACCGATCCGCCGATCAGGAGCCGGCCCGCGTTCGCCGCCCAGAGGTTCGGGGCCAGCGCGAACAGCAGCGTTCCGGCGCCCGCCACCAGCGAGCCGGCGGTGAGGAGCCGCCGCGGGCCCCAGCGGTCGGCGATGATGCCGGTGGGCACCTGCATGGCCACGTAGCTGTAGAAGTAGAACGCCGAGAGGTTGCCCAGGGCGGCGGCGGTCAGGCCAAAATCCGCCGTCAATTCTCCGGTGATGACGGCGGGGGCGACCCGCTGGTAGAAGCCGATCAGGTACAGGGCGGCGCCCAGGCCCCAGATGCCCCAGGCGAGGCGGGCCGGGGGATAAGCGGCGGCTCTCATGATTGACGTAACGTAAATTGGTTTTTGAGCTTCATTCTACCGGGGTCCGGGGCTCGCCGCCGCGTCGTATAATTAAACGGTTCTAATAGTGATGTCGCAGGCGAGATCGAACAGACCGGCCGAGGGCCGGCTGTTCATCGCGCCGCGAGGTTGGGGTTCTAATCCTTCGCGACTGCGCAGGCTCGACAGACCGGCCGGGGCCGCCTGTTCATCGCGCCGCGAGGTTGGGGTTCTAATCCTTCGCGACTGCGCAGGCTCGACAGACCGGCCGGGCCGGCTGCTCATCGCGCCGAAAGGTCGGGGTTCTAACTCCCTGTGATTCCGCAGGCTGAAGGGAGGCGACCCGCTCAACCAGGCTCGCGGCTCATCGCGCCCGATTTTGTTGAAGGAACGATCATGTCCCGATTCACAGGCACCGACACCTACGTTGCCACCGACGATCTGATCATGGCGGTGAACGCCGCCATCACGTTGCAGCGGCCGCTGCTCATCAAGGGCGAGCCCGGCACCGGGAAGACCATGCTCGCCATCGAGGTGGCGAAGGCCCTGGGCCATCCGCTCCACGAGTGGCACATCAAGTCCACCACCAAGGCCCAGCACGGGCTCTACGAATACGACGCGGTCTCCAGGCTGCGGGACTCCCAGCTCGGCGACCCGCGGGTCCATGACATCAGGAACTATATCGTCAAGGGCAAGCTGTGGGAGGCGTTCGATGCCGAAGTGCCCTCGGTGGTGCTGATCGACGAGATCGACAAGGCGGACATCGAGTTTCCCAACGACCTGCTGCGGGAGCTGGACCGCATGGAGTTCTACGTCTATGAGACCCAGCAGCTGGTGAGCGCCCGCCACCGGCCGGTGATCGTGATCACCAGCAACAACGAAAAGGAGCTGCCGGACGCGTTCCTGCGGCGCTGCTTCTTCCACTACATCAAGTTTCCCGACAAGGAGACCATGGAGCAGATCGTGGAGGTGCACTACCCGAACCTCAAGAAGTCCCTGCTGCGGGAAGCGCTGGAGGCATTTTTCGAGGTCCGCAACGTGCCGGGGCTGAAGAAGAAGCCCTCCACCTCGGAGCTGCTCGACTGGCTGAAGCTCCTCATGGCCGAGGACATTTCTCCGGAGGCACTGCGCAGCACCGACCAGCACAAGATCATCCCGCCCCTGCACGGGGCGCTGCTCAAGAACGAGCAGGACGTGCACCTGTTCGAGCGGTTGGTGTTCATGTCGAGGAGGAGCCGTTGAGAAATCCCCCGGCGCTGCGCGCCCCCTTCCTATGGGGTAGGAGGGGATTTATCCCCGACCAAGGTCGCGAATGAATTCGCTCCTACGGGGGCAGGAGATTTGATGCTGACCGATTTCTTCTTCAAGCTGAAGGAAGCCCGGATTCCGGTCACCATCCGGGAATTCCTGACGCTGCTGGAGGCGCTCAAGGCCCGGGTCATCTCCGGCAGCCTCGACGAGTTCTATTACCTCGGACGCACCTGCCTGGTGAAGGATGAGGCGAACTATGACAAGTACGACCGGGCGTTCGGGGAATACTTCAGGGGCATCACCCAGCTTCCCGAGGGCCTCGTCTGCCAGATTCCCGAAGAGTGGTTGAAGAAGCAGGCGGAGCTTCTGCTCACCGAGGAGGAAAAGCAGCTCATCCAGTCCCTGGGCGGCTGGGAGAAGCTCATGGAGACAATCAAGAAGCGTCTCGAAGAACAGAAGGAAGCCCACCACGGCGGAAGCAAGTGGATCGGCACCGGCGGCACTTCGCCCTTCGGCGCCTACGGCTATAACCCGGAGGGGATCCGCATCGGCCAGGACAAGTCACGGCACCGGCGCGCCGTGAAAGTCTGGGACCAGCGCAGCTACCGCAACCTGGACGACTCCGTAGAGCTCGGCACCCGCAATATCAAGGTGGCGCTGCGGCGCCTGCGCCGCTTCGCCCGGGAGGGCGCCGCAGAGGAACTGGACCTCGACGACACCATCCGCTCCACCGCCCGCAACGCCGGTTACCTGGACCTCAAAATGGTGCCGGAGCGCCACAACGCGGTGAAGGTGCTGCTGTTCCTGGACATCGGCGGCTCCATGGACGACCACATCAAGGTGTGCGAGGAGCTGTTTTCGGCGACCCGCGCCGAGTTCAAGCACCTGGAGTATTTCTACTTTCACAACTTTCTCTACGAGTTCGTGTGGAAGGACAACACCCGGCGCCACGCGGAGCGTATCCCGACCTGGGACGTGATGCACACCTACGGCCACGATTACAAGCGCATTTTCGTGGGGGACGCCACCATGAGCCCCTACGAAATCCTCTATCCGGGCGGGAGCGTCGAGCATTCGAACCCGGAGGCCGGGTCGGCGTGGATCCAGCGCCTGCTGGAGGTGTACCAGCACGCGATCTGGCTCAACCCCCAGCCCGAGTCCTACTGGGACGTGTATCCCTCGATCCAGGTGACGCGCCAGCTCATGGGCGATCGCATGTTTCCGCTCACCCTCGAGGGGCTGGAGCGGGGCATCAGCGTCCTGCGGAAGTAGGTTGGGCTTCGCTTGCGAAGCCCAACGAAAGAGAATGTTGGGCACGTTCGTGCCCAACCTACGGGGGATTCAGCGCTTTGACGATAGGGGCCGCGGCGCCTTTGCCGAAAGGAAACGGGTGGAAAATTCCTCGGCGGGGACCGGCTTGCCGAACAGATAGCCCTGGTACTCGTTGCATTGCAAGGTGCCCAGGATCTCCAGCTGGTTGGGCGATTCCACGCCCTCCGCGATCACCCGGATCTGCAGGCTCCTCGCCATGGCGATGATGGCGGCGACGATGGCGGCATCGTCGCGGGAGATGCCCAGGTCGCGGACGAACGCGCGGTCGATCTTGACCGCATCGATGGGCAGCCGCCGCAGGTAGCTGAGCGACGAGTAACCGGTCCCGAAGTCGTCGATCGAAATCTGTACCCCGAGGCGGTTCAGCTCGTCGAGGGCGGAGAGGGTATCCTCCACGTTGCGCATCAGCAGGCTCTCGGTGATTTCCAGGTCCAGCCGCCGCGGGTCGAAGTCGGTCGCCTTGACGATCGCTGCCAGGGTTTTTGCCAGGTCGCGGTTGAGCTGGCGCACCGAGAGATTTACCCCCATCCGCAGGGCGTCGTGGCCTTGCAGGGACCAGGCGCGTCCCTGGGTGCAGGCGGCGAACAGCACCCATTCCCCGATGGGCACGATGAGCCCGCTTTCCTCGGCGACGGGGATGAAGGTAGCGGGGGAGACGAGCCCCTTTTCCGGGTGCTGCCAGCGGATCAGGGCCTCGGCGCCCACCACCCGGCCGGATTTCAGGTCCACCTGCGGCTGGTAGTGCAGCACGAATTCATCGCGCTCCAGCGCCCGGCGCAGGGCGCTTTCCAGGTTGAGCCGCTCCACCACCCGCACGTTCATGTCGTGGGAGAAGAACTGGTAGTTGTTGCGGCCCTTCTCCTTGGCGTGATACATGGCGGTGTCGGCGTTGCGCAAGAGGGTCTTGATGTCGCCGCCATCCGCGGGATAGATGCCGATGCCGATGCTGCAGGAGGTGTCGAGCATATGGCCCTCGATCGGGTAGGGCTGGGTCACAGTCTGCAGGACCTTTTCCGCGACGATGGTGGCGTCCTGGGCCGAGCGCAAGCCCTCCAGGGCCACCACGAATTCGTCCCCGCCCAGCCGCGACAGGGTATCGCCCTTGCGCACGCAGGCGCCGAGGCGCTCGGCCACCTGCTTGAGCAGCTCGTCGCCCACGTGGTGGCCCAGGGAATCGTTGATGGTCTTGAAGCGGTCCAGGTCGATGAACAGCACGGCCACCATCTCGCCGTTGCGCTGGGCGCTCAGCAGGGCCTGGTCGAGCCGGTCATTGAGCAGCACCCGATTGGGAAGGCCGGTCAGGGAATCCCGGGTTGCGAGATGCTCGATCCGCTCCTCGGCCAGCCGCCGGTCGGTGATGTCGCGCCCGGTCCCCCGGTAGCCCACGATGTCGCCCCGATGGTCGCGCACCGGCACGCCGCTCACCTGCTGCCAGACGATGGAGCCGGACTTGGCGACGCTCATGTGTTCCAGGCCCCGGAACAGCCTGCCCTCCAGGAGGCGCTCCTGGAACCAGTCGTTCACCCGGTCGGCCTCCGCCGGCGGCATGAACTCGGCCGGCTTGCGGCCCAGGACCTCGGAGGGGGTATACCCGAGCATGGCCTCGAACTGGTCCGAGACGTAGGTGTAGCGCCAATCGGCGTCGGCCTCCCAGACGTACTCGCCGCCGGCGTTCACCACGTCGCGGAAGCGCTGCTCGCTCTCGCGCAGTGCCTCTTCCGCGCGCCTTCTGGCGGTGACGTCGCGCTCCACCCCGAAGTGCCCGGTGATGCGGCCTTCCGCGTCGCGCAGGCAGATGTAGTCGCCCTCCGCCCAGACCGGCGTGCCGTCGGCCTTGCGGAACAGGCTTTCGGTCTTGAGGTGCCCGTACTCGAAGATGTCGTACCAGCAGTCGCGGGCGTAATCCGGGTCGTCGCTGAAAATCTCCCGCGGTGTGCGCCCCAGCAGGCGCCCCGCCGGTACCCCGTAGATCTCGCACATGGCGGAGTTCACCCGGGTGATGCGCTCATGGTCCAGGGCATATTCCACCAGCCCCTTCTTGTCGGCGTTCGGACCCCATTCCACGGGCGCGTCCAGCATCATGAAGAAGAATCCGTCCAGCGACTGGGTGAAGAACACTTCCAGCAGTTCCTGGCTCTGCTTCAGCGCCTGCTCGGCCCGCCGGCGTTCGGTAATGTCCTGGGAGACGCCGATCAGCCGCGCTACCTTGCCGGTGGCATCGCGGATCGGCTGGCCGCGGGCCGCGATCCAGCGCACGCTGCCGTCGGTGGCGACGATGCGGAATTCGCAATGGTAGGGAACGCCTTCGGCGACGGTCCTGCGCCCGGCGGCGAGGAAGCGCTCCCGGTCCTCGGGATGCAACATGTCGCGGAAATCGGGGTAGCGGTCCGCCGCCGGCGGCAGCGGCCCCAGCAGCCGCTCGGGAGACACGCCCCAGGTCAGGCGGTCGGACTCGATGCCCCAGTCCCAGTTGGCGAGTTCCGCGGCTTCCACCGCCAGCCGCAGCCGCTCCTCGCTCTCGCGCAGCGCCTGCTCGGCGAGCTTTTGCTGAGTAATGTCGCGCCCCACGCCCTGGTAGCCCTTGAAATTCTCCCGGGCATCGGACACCGGCTCGCCCGACAGGCTGATGGTGCGCAGGCTGCCGTCGCGGGCGACACGCTTCAGCTCGAAATCGCGGAACGGGCGGTGGGCGGCGAGGGTCGCCTTGTGCTCGGCCCACCGGGCCTCGGTGGCGACGAGGTAGGGCAGTTCCCAGCGCCGCTTCCCGAGCCCAACGCCGTGGTCGATCCACTCCCGGGCGTGGGGGCCGGCAGTCAGCTTGCTGATCCGGAACTCCTCGTCGAGCTCCCAGTACCAGTCGGACGACAGCCCGGTGAGCTGGCGGAACCGCCGCTCGCTGTCGAGGAGCGCCTGGTGATCCTGCTGGCGGCGGCCGGTCTCGAGGGTGAGCAGCCGGTCGGCGCGCCGGGCGATCGTGAACAGCGCCGCATACAGCACGGAAAACACCGCCAGCACGCCCAGCGTCGCCACTTTCTCGACCTGGCGGATGTTCTGAATGAAGGGCGTGACGTCCGAGTACAGCTCGAATACCGCCTCGACCCGGTGTGGGCTGCCGCGGACCACCGGGACGTAGGAGGAGAGCAGGTCGGCGCGCTCGATGACCTGCTCGAAGGCGCTGAACCGGTCGCGGTACACGAGCTCGCTCGCCACCCGGCCCTCCCGGGCGGCGATAAATCCGGCGTTGCCGCTCCTGTCCTCGCCGATCTGGGACGGCTCGCTGGAAAATATTGTCCGCCCGTCGGGCGAGTAGAGCTTGATCTTGACCACCGGCAGGCCCCGGGCGTGGTCCGCAACTGCCTGCTTGACCTGCCCGGTGCGGGGGAGGGCGCGGATCTGCCCGGCGGAGAGTCCTTTTGCCTCCGCCAGCAGGGGCGAGATCTCCGGCCCCAGGGCATTGATGAAGGCGTGGGCCATATGGACGTTGTGGGCCTCCCCGGCTTCCACCAGGCTGTTGACTGCCACCTGGCGGAAATAGACGGCCAGCAGCACCGAGGCCACGACGATCGACAGCAGGCTCGCCAGGGAAAAGTAGCGCAGCAGCGCGAACGGCCGGGAGCCGCCATCCGCTCCGCGGCGCTGGTCATGAACTTGTTCAGACGGACCGCTCGGCTTCACGCGCTATCGAATCGGATGATGGGGCCTCGCGGATCGAGGCAGAGGCCGGGCGCCGCCTCAGGCCTTGCGCCGCCGTTCGTCGGTGGCGGGCGGCGCCACCTTCAGCACCTCCTCCACCGTGGTGATCCCGCTCGCCACCTTCATGGCGCCGCTGATGCGAAGCGGCTTCATTCCCTCCCGGTAGGCGAGGTCCCGCAGTTCCGAGGCGTCGCATTCCGCGGTGATCTTTTTCTTCAGCTCCGCACTCATCACCAGCGTCTCGTAAATGCCGATGCGGCCCAGGTACCCGGTCATGCGGCATTCCAGACAGCCCGCCGGCTGGCAGATTTCCGCGGGCTTCGCCGCCTTCCAGGGCGCCACCATCCAGTCCCAGGATTCTTCGTCCAGCGTCCCCTTCTCCTTGCAATGGGGGCAGAGGGTGCGCACCAGGCGCTGGGCCAGAACGCCGAGGACCGTGGACTGGATGAGATAGGCGGGCACCCCGAGATCGAGCAACCGGGTGATCGCCGAGGGGGCATCGTTGGTGTGCAGCGTGGAGAACACCAGGTGCCCGGTAAGCGCCGCCTGGATCGCCATCTCCGCGGTCTCCAGGTCGCGGATCTCGCCCACCATGATGATGTCCGGGTCCTGGCGCATCAGGGTGCGGATGCCGCTCGCGAAATCCACGCCGATGTTGTGCTGGACCTGCATCTGGTTGAAGGCCGGCTCCACCATTTCGATGGGGTCCTCGACCGTGCAGACGTTGACCTCGGGAGTGGCGACGCTCTTCAGCGTGGAATAGAGCGTTGTGGTCTTTCCGGAGCCGGTGGGGCCGGTCACCAGGATGATGCCGTTGGGCTGGTTCACCATGCTGTCCCAGCGCACCACGTCGTCTTCCGAGAACCCGAGCTCGCGGAAATCCTTCATCAGGACTTCCGGGTCAAAGATGCGCATCACCACCTTTTCGCCGAACGCGGTGGGCATGGAGGAAAGCCGCAGCTCCACCTCGTCCCCGTCCGTGGTCTTGGTCTTGATGCGCCCGTCCTGGGGCCGGCGCTTTTCCACCACGTCCATGCGGGCCAGCAGCTTGATGCGGCTGGTCATGGCGGCGAATACCGCGGACGGAATCTGGTAGACCTGGTGCAGCACCCCGTCGATCCGGAAGCGCACGACCCCCATTTCCCGCCGCGGCTCCAGGTGGATGTCGCTCGCGCGCTGCTCGAAGGCGTATTGCCACAGCCAGTCCACGATGTGGACCACGTGGGCCTCGTTGGCGTCGAGCTTGCCGGCGCGGCCCATCTCCACCAGCTGTTCGAAGTTGCCGATTCCGGAAATGTCGCTGCGCTGGTCGAGCATGGCGCGCTTCACCGAGCGCGCGATGTTGAAGAACTCCGAGGCGTAGCGGGCGATGTCGAGCGGGTTGGCGATGACAAGCCGGATTTCCAGCCGCAGCATCTGGGACAGGTCCTTCGCCCACTGGGTGAGATAGGGCTCCGCCGTGGCGATGGTGGCCTCGGTGGCCGTAACCGCGACCGGAAGGATCTTGAAGCGGGTCGCATACTCGCTGGACATGATGGCGGTCACCGCCGAGAAATCCACTTTCAGGGGGTCGATGTGGAAGTACGACAGGTCCACCTTGGCGGCGAGCCATTCGGTGAGCGCCTCCAGGTGCAGGGGCCGTCTCGGCGGCTGCAGGCTTTTCCATTTTTTCTCGGCCACCACCACCAGGGGATGCTGGTCGGCGCGCGCCATCCGGCGCTCGGCCAGCAACTGCCTGGCGGCATCGGCCGCGACCAGCCCGTCGGCCACCAACCCGTCCACCACTTCTTCGAGACTGAGTTTGTGATTGCGGGCGCTCTGCCAGCTGGGAAGGGGTTGCATGAGCGGGACTATAAGCGCAAAAAACTTGAACCTCAACTCGACCAGTTGGCTGCAACGGCTTCATTTTTAAGCGCTCCTGGCAAGCGCACACAAATTGTGCATCAAATCGGCCATGAGCACCACTATGGTGCATCCATCAGCCAGAATCCGGGGTAAAAAATAGCAAAGTTACATTATTTCATGACGTTGTGAAATTGGAACGACTGTTGCTTTAGCTTTTCCGGTTCAACAATAGGGAGGGGTTATGGAAACCTTGAAGGCGGGCAGCGACGTGTTGTTCATCCTCCTCGGGGCGATCATGGTGCTGGCCATGCACTCGGGGTTTGCGTTCCTCGAACTCGGCACGGTGCGCCGGAAAAACCAGGTGAATGCGCTGGTCAAGATCCTGGTGGATTTCGCCATGTCCACGGTGGCCTATTTTTTTATCGGCTACACCGTCGCCTACGGGGTGAACTTCTTCACCGGGGCGGAGGCGCTGGCCCAGAAAAGCGGCTACGAGCTGGTGAAATTCTTCTTCCTGCTGACGTTTGCCGCGGCAGTGCCGGCCATCGTCTCCGGCGGCATCGCGGAGCGCGCAAAATTCAATCCCCACCTTGCCGGCACGTTCCTCGTGGTCGGCTTCATCTATCCCTTCTTCGAGAGCATCGCCTGGAATGACGCCTACGGCGTCCAGGCCTGGCTGGAAGCCAGCTTCAAGGCCAAATTCCACGACTTCGCCGGATCGGTGGTGGTGCACGCGGTGGGCGGCTGGCTCGGGCTGGTGGCGGTGATCCTGCTGGGGGCCCGGCGCGGC
The DNA here is from genome assembly GCA_016183615.1 of Betaproteobacteria bacterium. Classification (GTDB taxonomy): domain Bacteria; phylum Pseudomonadota; class Gammaproteobacteria; order Burkholderiales; family UBA6910; genus JACPEG01. The sequence continues at coordinate 84,050 of JACPEG010000029.1, read as the reverse complement.
CGCTACACCAAGGAAGGCCACGGCGCGACCAATCCGCCTTCCAGCATTCCGTTCCTGGCCCTGGGGGCGTGGGTCCTGTCGGTAGGGTGGTTCGGGTTCAACGTGATGTCGGCCCAGACCATCGACAAGGTGAGCGGGCTGGTGGCGATGAATTCGCTGATGGCGATGGCGGGCGGAATTCTCGCCGGGCTGTTCGCCGGCAGGAACGACCCGGGATTCGTGCATAACGGGCCGCTGGCGGGACTGGTGGCGATTTGCGCCGGGTCCGATCTCATGCATCCGATCGGGGCGCTCATCACCGGCGCCGTGGCGGGCGGCCTGTTCGTCTACATGTTCACCGTCACCCAGAACCGCCTCAAGGTGGATGACGTGCTGGGCGTGTGGCCGCTGCACGGGCTGTGCGGCGCCTGGGGCGGGATCGCGGCCGGAATCTTCGGACTGAAGGAGCTGGGCGGCATGGGCGGCGTAAGCTTCATGTCCCAGCTCATCGGCACGGCGCTCGGCATCGCCGTTGCGGTGGCGGGCGGAATCATCGTTTACGGCGCCCTCAAGGCCGCAATCGGCCTGCGCATGGACCCGGAGGACGAATTCAACGGCGCCGACCTTTCCATCCACAACATCACGTCTTCGCCGGAGAAGGAAGCGGGCTGGTGAGACCTGTAGGAATCACCAATGCAAATTGAAAGCGGTTATTTCGGGGCAGACCATTCCTGCTGACCGTCGAGTCTCGCTAACAGCGAGTCTGCGCGGGTGTCGACCACCAGAGGCAGCCGCTCGTCATGGTCAAGAAACCGCTGCGCGACCATATGGTCTACGCATGCGAGAAGCGGATCGTAAAAACCGGCGACGTTCAGGATTCCATACGGCTTGATGTGCATCTCCAATCGGCTAAGGGTCCAGATTTCGAACAGTTCGTCCAATGTGCCAATTCCCCCCGGCAGGCCGATGAAGGCATCGGAGAGCCGGATCATCATCGATTTCCGCTCAAACATGGATTCGACCACGTGGAGTTCGGTGAGCCCGCTATGGGGGCCCTCCTTGCCCAGCAGCGCTTTTGGGACAATGCCGATAACCCTGCCCCCGTTCGCGAGGGCCGCATCGGCAACGGCCCCCATCATGCCGACGTTTCCGCCACCGTAAACAAGAGCAATCTTCCGCCGCGCGAGCAACTCGCCGAGCTCGACGGCGGCGTCTCGGTACTGGGGCAGTGCTCCGGAACGTGAACCGCAAAATACGCAGATTTGTTTCATCATTTTTCACTATGAGCGCGCAGGCCGCTCGAATAGACGGTGCACCCGCCGGTTACGAACAAGCACCTTCATCGTGCCCTCGGCGTCCCGGCGGCGAATTGTTCAGAAGCGGTCGCGGCAAGTCAGGCAGACACAAATTTTGACAGCAAACTGCCGGAAATGGTTTCAGGTCTGGTGAAGGGAGGAATGGACCCTTTTCCCTGAATCCACGTTCCGCTTCACGCGCCGGGCATTATTGCACGAAAGCCGGAAGACCCCCGTTTGCGCGTTGTTGGATGTCAGGCGTCATGTGACCCTATGCCTTGCCTACGCGATCGAGTAGACGCCGGCTGGTGCGGTTGTGTTTCTCCACCAGGGGCCCGAGGTCGGCAGTCAACAAAACGCCATCTTTGACCACGACTCGGCCATGAATGACCGATAGCCAGACCTGCGTCGGTAAGCAGGTCACCAGCGCCGCCACCGGGTCGATCAGGGCGCCAGCATGATGTAAATCGTCGATGCGGAAAGCTACGAAGTCTGCCGCCTTGCCCTGCTCAATGCTGCCGATGTCGTCGCGTCGCAGCACCTTCGCGCCGCCCAGCGTGGCCAGTTCCAGGGCGTCCCTCGCGGAGAAGCGGTCGGCCCGGGACTCGAATCCGGGCCAGCCGACGCGTTGAAGCAACATCGCCTGGCGCGCTTCGCCCAGCATTTGATTGCCGTCATTGCTGGCCGAGCCATCGACGCCAAGCGCGACCTTTACGCCCGCATCCAGCATCTCGCGCACGGGAGCAATGCCGGAGGCCAGGATCATGTTACTTGACGGACAGTGGCACACGCCGGTGCGGGTGCGTGCCAGGCGTTCGATATCGAACCGACTCGGGTGCACCATATGGGCGAACCAGACGTCTTCCCCCAGCCAGCCCATCACTTCCGCGTGATCAAGTGGTCTTCGCCCGAACTGCTCCAGGCAGAAGCGTTCCTCGTCGAGCGTTTCAGCCAGGTGGGTATGGAGATTGACCATGGCGTAGCCGCGCGCAAGCCGTGCGCTCTCGCGCATCAGGTCGGGGGTTACGCTGAATGGCGAGCAGGGCGCCAGCCCTATGCGCAGCATCGAGTACCGGCTAGGATCGTGGTAGCGCTCGATCACCCGCTGGCTGTCCGCGAGGATGGTCGCCTCCGGCTCGCAGACACGATCCGGCGGGAGGCCGCCTTGGCTCTCCCCAAGACTCATACTGCCGCGCGTCGGGTGGAAGCGCACGCCCAGTTCCTGCGCGGCACGGATTTCGTCCTCCAGGGTGATACCGTTCGGGAACAGGTAAAGATGGTCTGCCACCGTGGTGGCCCCGCTCAATATGAGCTCGCTCAAGCCCACCTTGGCGCTTATATAAACCGCCTCGCCATCCATCTCGGCCCACACCCCGTACAGAGTCTTCAGCCAGTCAAAAAGCGACAGCCCTTTCGCCGTGCCAAGCGTGCGCGTCAGCGTCTGATAGAGGTGATGGTGGCAGTTGACGAGCCCGGGCAGCACGACCGTTCCGCGCGCACTGATCACGCGACCCGGAGTGCGCTCAGCGGGCTGCCTCGCGATCCAGGCTTCCATCTCTTGTGTCGTACCGACGGCTTCGATCACATGGTCGCGTGCAAACAACGCACCGTCGCGGATCTCGCGGCGTTGCGCGTCCATCGTGACCAGGATATCGGCATCGTTGATTAGAAGCGTTGGCAAAGTGGGCCTCTGGGAACGTTCACCGCGAATTCGCCTGGTCCGGGCCGGAGTGGTCCGAGTCGCGCTACTGGGTTCTCGCGGCATGCCGCATGCGCGTTAAACAGCACCTGGGCCGTGGCGGCTGCCGGTGCGCACGATCAGGATCCCTGGGCTATGCGCAGGAGGTTGGCGCCTCCTGGGGTCCCGAACGGCATCCCCGCGATGATTACGATCTCCTCTCCGGACTTGGCGAAGTCTTGCGACAGCGCCGCGCGCAGGCCGCTAAAGCCGGATGAGGTGTAGGTGATGGTCGCCGCTGGCGAGCGCAGTCCCGCCACCCGGCGCAGCGCGCCAGGGCTTCGCAGTGGTCCCGGATTCCTTGCGCGGCAGGTTGAATGCTCATGGGTAAGCCTGCATGCGCCTGCATCAGGCACGTACGGCTGCCGCGCAGGCGCGGCAGCCGGCGTCACGGACGTCTTACTTGCCCGGTATCAGAACTTCCAGGAGAGCTGCAACTGCGGGTGGCTCTCGTTCAGCCCGTCGAAGCCGAACTTGTTACGCCAGTATTGGTACTCGATGCCGGCATAGACGGTATCGGGCTTGCCGAAGAAGTTGCCGACATCCAGCTTGAGCTCGGGCTGCGCCAGGGTTTCGACGCTGGCGCGGCCGGTGCAGCCGCCGGGGCCTTCGAAGCAACGCTTGCCGATCCAGTCGATGTGGCCGGTGAATACCCACTTGGTCGGGCCGATGTTGAACTTGGACAGCCATACCGGCGTAATCTGCCAGGTGGTCTTGTCAGTGGTCCGGACGCCGCCAAAGCGGCCGGTATCGCGGTAGGCGAGGACATCGACGTTGAGGAAAATAAAGCCCGGAACGTTGAAGTCGACCGTCGGGCCCAACAGCAGCACGCGCGGGTTCGCGCCATTGCTCTTGGCACCGAAGTTGATGCCGGCGGTGAGGTTCAGATCCCGGATGAACCCCCAGTCGAGCTTGGCCCCGGTCGTCTTGCTCAGGCTCAGCGAGTGGTAATACTCGCCATAGACCTCGCCATTGCTGCCGCCGCCTGACGGATCGTTGTTCTCGGAGACGAGCATGTCTACGAAGAAGAAGTTACGGCCGTACTTGTAGCCGCTGGCGTGCTGCAGCGTGACGATGGATTTGGTTACATCGGTCGAATTGGTGGCGCCGATTTTTCCGTCTGTCGGGTTGAAAGGATTGAACGGCTCCCTGAACTTGGTCCCGCGCACGTACTGGATTTCGGTGTCGCTCCACTCCGCGGAACTGGCCCCCTGCGTGGCGAGCAGCCCGGTGGCGCAGATCGCTGCGGACAGCAACGCTGTGGTAGGTGTCTTAAACTTGGTGTTCCTGGCTTTCATGACGGATTCTCCTCCGGTAAGATCGAACAATGGCAAGAATGCCCCTTTTTGCCGCGGACGCTGCCGCGACGGACTGCAAAAAACGCGTTGGTAAAGTGTTTTGTTTGTCTATTTGCCCCCGAGCAGCGCGGCGAGCCGCAGCCGGGCAATCTTTTCTATCTCCTCCAGGCAGCGGTTGAACTCGGCGCTCCGGGTCCCCTGGAGCCGCGCCTCGAAGGCCCGAAGGATTTCTTGCTTCGTACGGTTCTTTACCGCCATGACGAACGGGAACCCGAATTTTTCCCGGTACGCGCCGTTCAGCGCGCGTAACCGCTTCAGCTCCTCCGTCGTGCAGCGGTCCAGCCCGGCGCTGGCCTGCTCGCCCTTGGAATCGGCGGTAAGCGTGCCCCCTGCCGCTTCCCTGCCGGCCAGCTCGGGGTGCGCCACGATCACGCCGAGTTGGTGCTCGTGGGGCGCATTGCGCAGTACGCGGACCATGGCCTGATGCAGGGCGTCCATGCTCTCGAACGGGCGCTCCCGCCAGGTGGCCTCTGCAATCCAGGGCGAGTGTTCGAATATGCCGCCCAAGGCTGCAACGAAGCCGGCCAGGTCGGCGGCCGACAGCGTGGCGAGTGTCACGGTTGGCAGGGGGGAGGCACTCATCGCGTTCCCTGGTCGGGTAGGTAGGGGTGGCGCGCCGCCCAGTGCCGGGCGATGTCCACGCGGCGGCACACCCACACCCGGTCGTGCCGCTCGATATGATCCAGGAAACGCTGCAGCGCCAGCAAGCGGCCCGGCCGCCCGAGCAGCCGGCAGTGCATCCCGACCGACAGCATTCGCGGGCGCTCTGCGCCCTCGGCGTACAGCACGTCGAAGGCATCGCGCAAATAGGCAAAGAAATGCTCGCTGGTATTGAAGCCCTGGGGCGTGGCGAACCGCATGTCGTTCGTGTCCAGAGCATAGGGCACCACCAGGTGCGGGATGCGGCGGCCGTCGGCTGTTTCGACCACGGTCCAGACCGGCAGGTCGTCGCCGTAACAGTCGGCGTCGTAGAGGAATCCTCCATGCTCGACCACCAGCCGGCGGGTGTTGGGGCTGTCCCGGCCGGTATACCAGCCGAGCGGGGCGGAGCCGGTCAGTCGCCTGATGATTTCAACGCCGCTCCGCATGTGCTCGCGCTCCGTGGCTTGATCCATATGCTGGTAATGAATCCAGCGCCACCCATGGCAGGCAATCTCGTGACCCAGCTCGACAAAGGCGGCGGTCAGCTCCGGGTGACGCTCCAGCGCCATCGATACGCCGAAGACGGTAAGCGGCAGCCGGCGCCGCTCGAACTCGCGCAGGATGCGCCACACCCCGGCGCGCGAGCCGTACTCGTAGATCGACTCCATGCTCATGTGGCGCCCCTCGTAGGCCTGCGCACCGATGATCTCGGACAGGAAGGTCTCGGAGCTGCGGTCCCCGTGCAGCACGCAGTTCTCGCCGCCCTCTTCGTAGTTCAGGACGAACTGCACCGCGACGCGGGCGCCCCCGGGCCAGTCGGCGTGCGGGGGGGTGCGCCCGTAGCCGACCAGGTCGCGGGGATAGGCGTCCCTGGACCCCGGATTGCGGGAGGCGGGCGTTGGGGATGTCATGCGGGTACTAGCGCTCTAGGGAAGGATGGGTTCGGCGCGATGCAGGCCCAAAATCTTGCCCAAGTCCGTCGATTGCTCCTCCTCCCGGAGGTTGAGCTGGCTCTCCAGGCCTTGCAGGTGCGCCTTCATCGCGGTGACCGCCCGGTTGGCATCGCCGGTGGCGACTGCTTCCAGGATCTGCGAGTGCTCATCGTTGGAACAGGAGGCGTCGCGGGCCGGGACCCTGTAGGCGAGCAGCACCAAGGGCGTGCGCGCAATCAGCTGATCGAGAAAGTCGGCGAGCACTGAATTGCCGGCCATCTCGGCCAGCGCCTGGTGGAACTGGATTGATAGCTTCAAACCCGTACGCACCTCGCCGCGGCGGTAGGCCTCCTGTTCCTGCTTGACCAGAACGCGCAGCTCGCGGAGCTGGGCGGGGGTGACGCGGCGAGTGATGCAATCGATGATGGCGCCCTCGATCGTGCGCCGCGCCGCGAACAGATCGCGGCTCTCTTCCACCGATGGACTGGCGACCACCGCACCGCGATTCGGGCGCAGCTCCACCAGTTTGAAGTGCGCCAAGCGCGCCAACACCTTGCGCACGATGTTGCGGTTGACGGCGAACAGCCCGGCCAGAGCGGTCTCTTTGAGCTTGGTCCCTGGGGGCAGCCGGTGGTCGAGCACGGCTTCGTGAATGCGCTCGAACATCTCATCCTCCATCGCCGCCAGGGCCCCCTTGGGGGCGCCCGCAGGCGGAGGCACCAACGCGACGCCCAGGGCAGATGCTTGTGCATCGACCGCCTTCTCGGTTGCTATTTTTTTCCGCTCTGATGTCGTCATGATGGCAATATAAAGTCCACAAAATACATGTTAAATGTAAACATAACAAATGGCAAAAATCAAGCGGAATTTTCATGAACCCAAGCAGCACTACAAATGAAGCTAGAAGACTACATCATAACAAATTGTTATTAAATGTATATTTTTATATTAACGATAACACGTCTTGTTTGCTGCGCTGCAATGTTAACAAATAGTAAGTAAAATGTTGACAGTCTAAATTCCATGTGCAATGATGATCACCTTGGGAAAGGGCAATGAAACCCATGGGGCGTCTGACCACGCATGTGCTAGATACTGCCTACGGCCGACCGGGCGCCGGAATCCGCGTCGTGCTCTATCGGCTGGACCAGGAGCGCGTGTTGCTGCGCGAGACGGAGACGAACGCCGACGGCCGTTGCGATCGTCCCCTGCTGGAGGGCGGCGAGCTGACCGCGGGGACCTACGAACTGGTGTTCCGGGTCGGCGAGTACTACTCCCGTATGGGGGTCAAGTTGCCCGACCCGCCTTTCGTCGCGGACGTGGTGCTGCGCTTTGGCGTCGCGGCGCCGGATCAGCACTACCATGTCCCGTTGCTGGTCTCGCCGTGGAGTTACGCTACTTACCGCGGCAGCTGATGACGCGTTGCACCGGCCGGCATTCCCGACATCCGGGCGCGGGTGGGGGAATTGCCGGCGGAAGCGGAAGGCCGGTCGGCGATAACAAACCAAACTGAGGAAGGCAAGGAGACAGAATGCCCGGCAGCAAACGGAAAGTACCATCAACCAGCGGAACGGTCCGGTTCGTGCTTGACGGCGAGGTGATCACTGCCAAGGATATCGATCCTACCCGGACCGTTCTTACCTTCCTGCGGGAGGATCTCGGACGCACCGGCACCAAGGAGGGCTGCGCCGAAGGCGATTGCGGCGCATGCACGGTCGTCGTGGCGGAGATTAACGGCGATGGCGTGCGCTTCCGTGCAATCAACTCCTGCATTCAGTTTGTCCCCACTCTCGACGGGAAGGAGCTCATCACCGTCGAAAGCCTGAAAGGCGAGGACGGCAGCCTGCACCCCGTGCAACAGGCGTTGGTGGACTGCCACGGCTCCCAGTGCGGATTCTGCACGCCCGGCTTCGTGATGTCGCTGTTTGCGCTCTACAAGTCGGCGCAGAAGCCGACGCCGAAAGAGATCAACGACGCGCTTGCCGGCAACCTCTGCCGCTGCACGGGCTACCGTCCGATCATCGACGCGGCGGAAAGGATGTATGAATACGGAAATGGTGCCGAGGACACGCAGCAGCACTGGATGAACTGCTCTTTCTCCTCGACTACCGACCGCGAGCTTTCCACCAGCGAGCGGGAGATGATCGAGCGGCTGCGCTCAATCCAGCGGCGCGACATGCTGGTGGTGTCAAGTGGCCCCAAGCTGTATTTCGCGCCATCCAACCTGACTGATTTCGCGGCTATCCGCGACATGCACTCCGATGCGCGCATCCTCGCCGGCGGCACAGACGTTGGTCTCTGGGTTACCAAGCAACACCGCGACCTCAACACCCTGATCTATGTCGGCAACGTGCCTGAGCTGAAGCGCATCGCGGTCACCGACAGTCACATCGAAGTCGGCTCCGCGGTTTCGCTCACCGATGCCTTCGCCGAGCTGGTCAGGCACTATCCGGAGCTTGACGAGTTGTGCCGGCGCTTCGCATCGCCGCCGATCCGCAACGCCGGCACCCTGGGCGGCAACATCGCCAACGGCTCCCCCATCGGCGACTCAATGCCGGTGCTGATCACCCTCGGCACGATTCTGGTGCTGCGTAAGGCACACGAAACGCGCGAGCTGCCGCTCGACGAGTTCTATCTTGCATACCAGAAGAACGCGCTGGAGCCGGGCGAGTTTGTGGAGCGCATTCGCATCCCACGGCCCGCGACGAAGCGCCAGGTGCGCTCCTACAAGATATCCAAGCGCTTCGACCAGGACATCTCCGCCGTCTGCGGCGCCTATTGCATCGCGCTGGAAGACGGCGTGGTGCGGGAGATCCGTATCGCCTATGGCGGCATGGCGGCAATACCGAAGCGGGCGATCCGGTGCGAGCAGACCTTGCAGGATCGGCTCTGGAGCGAGGACGTGGTGAACGCGGCCATGGCCGAACTGGACAAGGACTTCGCGCCGATCACCGACATGCGCGCCGGCGGAGCCTATCGCCGGCTGGTGGCCAAGAATCTGCTCTACAAGTTCTTCCTTGAAACCTCGGGCCGGGAAGTGCAGACCCGGGTTCTCGAGTACGCGAGGTGACCGGACATGGCTGAACAGCAAGTCAAAGGCGGGGTCGGCGCCGCGATTCCCCACGACAGCGCGCACCTGCACGTGAGCGGCGAGGCGATCTACACCGACGACATTCCAGAAGTCCGCGGCACGCTTTACGCGGCGATCGGTGTCAGCGAGCGGGCGCACGCGCGCATCACCTCCATCGACCTGACCAAGGTCAGGGCTGCGCCGGGGGTGATGGCGGTCATCACCGCCAAGGACATCCCGGGCAGAAACGATTACGGTCCCGTGGTGGCCGACGACCCGATCTTCGCCACGGCGCTGGTGCAGTATTTCGGGCAGTCGATCTTCGCGGTGGCGGCGCGGACCATGGAGCAGGCGCGCCGCGCGGCGCGCCTTGCGGTGATCGAGTATGAAGATCTCAAGGCGAATCTGACGGCCGAGGCGGCGCTCAAGGACCAGTCCTTCGTCCTGCCGACGGAGAAGCTGGTGCGCGGCAATTCGAAGGAAGCGATCGCCCGCGCTCCGCACCGGCTCAAGGGCAAGCTCAAGATCGGCGGCCAGGACCAGTTCTACTTGGAAGGCATGATTGCTTATGCCTTGCCCAAGGAGGACGGCACCATGCTGGTCTACAGCTCGACCCAGCATCCGGGGGAGGTGCAGCACCAGGTGGCGCACGCGCTGGACGTCAGCGCCAAGGACGTGGTCGTGGAGTGCCGGCGCATGGGCGGCGGCTTCGGCGGCAAGGAGAGCCAGCCCGGGCTGTTTGCCTGCGTCGCAGCACTGCTCGCCCGGAAGACCGGCACGGCGGTGAAGCTGCGGGTGGATCGCGACGACGACATGATCACCACCGGCAAGCGCCACGACTTCGTCACCGATTACGAGGTGGGCTTTGACGATGAAGGCCGCATCCTCGGCATCGAGTTCACGCTCGCCTCCCGTTGCGGCTATTCGGCGGACCTCTCCGGGTCGATCAACGACCGCGCGCTGTTCCACAGCGACAACTGCTACTTCCTGGAGAACGTCCGTATCACCAGCTACCGCTGCAAGACCAACACGGTCTCCAACACCGCCTTCCGCGGCTTCGGCGGGCCACAGGGGATGATGGGCATCGAGTACGTGGTGGACGAGATCGCGCGCCATCTCGGCAAGGACCCGCTGGACGTTCGCCGGCTCAACTTCTACGGCACCAACGAGCGCAACCTCACCCACTACCAACAGACCATCGTGGACAACGTGATCCACGACATCGTTGCGCAGCTCGAAAAGAGCTCCGACTACCGCGCCCGCCGCGAGGAGATCCGCGTCTTCAATGCCAAGAGCCCGATCCTGAAGCGCGGCATCGCGCTCACGCCGGTGAAGTTCGGCATTTCCTTCACCGCCACTCATCTGAACCAGGCGGGCTGCCTGCTGCACGTCTATACCGACGGCACGCTGATGTTGAACCACGGCGGCACCGAGATGGGCCAGGGCCTGTTCATCAAGGTGGCGCAGGTGGTGGCGGAAGAGCTGCAGATCGACATCGACCGCATACGCATCACCGCATCCGACACCAGCAAGGTACCTAACGCTTCGGCTACCGCCGCGTCGTCGGGGGCGGACATAAACGGCAAGGCCGCCCAGGCGGCGGCACGTGCCATCAAGGAGCGGCTGACAGCGTTCGCCGCCGAACACTTCAAGGTGGCGCCGGAGAAGGTCGTATTCCGCAACAACCACGTTCAGGCGGGCGACAAGACGATCAGCTTTGATGAGCTCGTCAAGCTCGCCTACTTCGCCCGCGTGTCGCTCTCGGCCACCGGCTTCTACCGCACGCCGAAGATCGGCTATGACCGCAAAACCTGGAGCGGCAATCCGTTCTACTACTTTTGCTACGGCGCCGCGGTGGCCGAGGTGATCATCGACACGCTGACCGGCGAGAACCGCGTGTTGCGGGTGGACATCCTGCATGACGTCGGCAGGTCGCTGAACCCGGCCATCGACATGGGCCAGATTGAGGGCGGCTTCATCCAGGGCATGGGCTGGCTCACCACCGAGCACCTGTGGTGGAACGACAAAGGCAAGCTCATGACCCATGCGCCGTCCACCTACAAGATCCCGGTCGCGAGCGATCTGCCGCCCGTTTTCAATGTAGACATCTACCAATCCGGCATCAACGCCGAGGACTCGATCTTCCGCTCGAAGGCGGTGGGCGAACCGCCGCTGATGCTCGCCATCTCGGTGTTCCACGCCATCAGGGATGCCGTTGCCGGCGTCGCGGAGTATAAGGCAAGCCCGCGGCTGGATGCGCCCGCCACGGCCGAGGAGATCCTGCTGGCAATCGAGGAGCTCAAGGCCCGCGCCGCCAGGTTAGTGGCACAAGCCAAGGGTCGTGGGGAGCTCGTCGCATGAGCCACTGGGTCCAGGAACTGCAGCGCTTGCGGGGGGAAGGGACGCCCGCCGTTCTCGTCACCGTAGCGTCGATCAAGGGTTCCGCGCCACGGGAGCCCGGGGCGAAGATGGTGGTCACGCCCAGCGGCATCTTCGGCACGATCGGTGGCGGTCATCTGGAGCTGAAGGCGATCGAGGTGGGTCGGGATATGCTCGCGAGCGGGGGCGGCAGTGCGCTGCGCAGGTTCCCGCTCGGGGCGAGTCTCGGCCAGTGCTGCGGCGGACTGGTGAATCTACTGTTCGAACCAGTTACCGCCGGCGCGGAGTGGCTGGATACCATCGCGGCGCTGCGGCGCGACCGGACAGAGTGCGTGGTGGTAAGCGCGGCGCACGGCGAGGCGAACGCCGGCAAGCTCGTTGTCACGTCAGGCTGCGTCATCGGCACTCTGGGCGCGGCGGCCCTGGATGCGCGCGCGCAGGAGCTTGCCCGCGCCATGCTCGGCAACGGCCACGGACCCTGGCTGAGGCAACTCGGCGATGCGTACATTGAAACCCTCCTTTTCTTCGAACCGATGCGCGCCCCGGACTTCCACATCGTTCTGTTTGGCGCGGGTCATGTGGGCGGGGCACTGGTGCATGTACTCGCTGGCCTGCCCTGTCGTATTACTTGGGTAGACAGCCGTGAGGATCAATTCCCGCGTGAGATACAGGAAAACGTCGCGGTCGCATGTACCGACACGCCAGAAGCGGAAGTCGACGCGGCGCCGCCGGGCAGCTTTTTCCTGGTGATGACGCACAGCCATGCGCTGGACCAGGAACTGTCGGAGCGTATTCTGCGGCGTACCGACTTCGCCTACTTCGGGCTGATTGGTTCGCTTTCCAAGCGCCGGCAGTTCGAGAGGCGGATGGAGAGCCGGGGCGTTCCGCCAGCGAGATTCAAGAACATGACCTGCCCGATCGGCGTTCCCGGCATATCGGGCAAGCAGCCCGGCGCGATCGCCATCGCCGTTGCCGCCGAACTCTTGCAGGTGCGGGACCGCCACTCGGTCCGAATGAACGAGCCCTCCAAAGCGCATCGCGCCTGACGGGTGAACAGAACAACGCCCCATACGCAGGCGCAAGCGAGTCGTCGGGAAGGAGATTGGATGACTAATCGGATTGAGACGTCCCACTCGAGCGGACACCCCCGGATCGAGCTTCGCAACATCACGAAGATCTATCCGGCCGTCGTCGCGAACAAAGACGTATCCCTCACGGCGATGCCCGGAGAAATACACGCGGTGCTCGGTGAGAACGGCGCCGGCAAGAGCACGCTGATGAAGATCATCTACGGCGTGGTCAAACCCGATGCCGGGGAGGTGTGCTGGGAAGGCAAGCCAGTGACCGTGGTGAATCCCGCGCACGCGCGCGACCTGGGGATCGGCATGGTATTCCAGCATTTCTCTCTCTTCGAGACCATCACGGTGGCCGAAAACGTCGCCCTGGCGCTTCCCGGAAAGCCGGAGCTGAACGAACTGTCCAGGCGCATCACCGAAGTGTCGGAGAAATACGGGCTGCCTGTCGATCCGAGGCGGCTGGTGCATTCGCTCTCGGTGGGCGAGCGGCAGCGGGTGGAGATTATCCGCTGTCTGCTGGTGAATCCGAGACTGCTCATCATGGACGAGCCAACTTCGGTGCTCACGCCGCAGGCCGTCAGGAAGCTGTTCGAGACGCTGCGGCAGCTCTCGGTGGAAGGTTGCACGATTCTGTACATCAGCCACAAGCTCGACGAAATCCAGGAGCTGTGCAACAGCGCGACAGTGCTGCGCGGCGGCCAGGTCACGGGCCATTGCGACCCGCGCCAGGAAACGCCGGCCAGCATGGCGCGCATGATGATCGGCAAGGACTTGCCGCATCCCCAGCGCGGCGCGCCCAAGCCAGGCGAGCCGAGACTGGTCATTGCCGGCTTATCCCACGAGTCGCCCGATCCCTTCGGCACCGACCTCAAGGATATGCACCTCACGGTTCACAGCGGCGAAATCGTCGGTGTGGCGGGCGTCTCCGGCAACGGTCAGCAGGAGCTGCTGGCGGCCATCTCCGGCGAGGAGCCGATCGGCGAGAAGCACCCGGTGATCATCTGCGGTGTCGAAGCGGGGAGAATGGATCCCGGCGAGCGGCGTCAACTGGGCATGTGCTTCGTTCCCGAGGAGCGGTTGGGCCGCGGGGCGGTGCCGCGCATGTCGCTGGCGGACAATGCCCTGCTCACGGCCCACCGCCGCGGCTTCGTCAAGAGCGGCCTCATCAAGTTCGCCGAGGTCAAGGCGTTTGCCGATAACTGCATCAAGGACTACAACGTCAAGTGCGGCGGTTCGCACTCCGAGGCGAAGAGCTTGTCAGGCGGCAACTTGCAGAAGTTCATCGTTGGCCGCGAGCTCATGCAAAACCCGAAGGTGCTTGTCGTCTCCCAACCAACCTGGGGCGTTGATGTGGGTGCGGCGGCGTTCATCCGGCAGCGCATTATTGATCTGCGCAACGAGGGAGTGGCGATCCTCGTGGTCTCCGAGGAGCTTGACGAGCTGTTCGAAATCAGTGACCGGCTTGCGGTGATCGCCAAGGGACGGCTGTCGCCGGCCAAGCCAATCCAGGAAACCAACGTCGAAGAGATCGGCGTATGGATGAGTGGCATGTGGCCGGACGCCGGCGACGCGGCGCACTACTCACCCGCCAGCGAAGAGGCAAAAAATGCGGCTCAAGCTTGAAGCAAGAGCGGAACCGTCTCCGCTTATGGGCTATCTTTCACCGCTGCTGGCGGCGGGGCTGACCATCATTGCCGGGTTCATCCTGTTCTCGGTCTTGGGGAAGAACCCGCTGCAGGCGTTTTATACGTTCTTCGTTCATCCGATCCGCGATCTGAATGGCATTGCCGAGCTGCTGCTCAAGGCCTCGCCGTTGATGCTGATCGCCGTCGGGCTGGCCTGCGGTTATCGGGCCAATGTCTGGAACATCGGCGCCGAAGGCCAGTTGGTGCTCGGCGCCATCTTCGCCGGCGGGGTTGCGTTGTATTTCTACGGCTCCGACAGCAAGTTCGTGCTGCCGATGATGGTGGTCGCGGGTGCGATCGGCGGCATGCTGTGGGCCGCGATCCCGGCATTGCTGCGAACGCGATTCAACACCAACGAGATCCTGGTCAGCCTGATGCTCGTCTATGTGGCGAATCTGTTGCTGAGCTGGCTGGTGAATGAGCCGTGGCGCGATCCGGAAGGCTTCAACTTCCCGCAGACGAAGCAGTTCACCGAAACTGCGTTGTATCCCGCGCTGATCGCGGGCACCCGGCTGAATGTCGGTTTTCTGATCTCGCTCGCCGCGATCGCCGCCGGTTATTTGTTTCTGAACCGGAGCTTCAAGGGTTTCCAGATGCGCGTGGCGGGATTGGCAGATGCCGCCGCCAAGTATGCCGGTTTCAACGCTAACGGCATGATCTGGCTGGGCCTGCTGTTGGGTGGGGCAGCCGCGGGAATCGCCGGCATGGGCGAGGTTGCCGGCCCCATTGGCCAGCTCCTGCCATCGGTGTCGCCGGGCTACGGCTTTGCCGCCATTATCGTCGCCTTCGTCGGGCGGCTGCATCCCGTCGGCATCCTGCTCGCCAGCCTGCTGATGTCGCTGCTCTATCTGGGTGGCGAGGCGGCGCAGATGGAGCTCAACCTGCCATCCGCCATGACCGGGCTGTTCCAGGGCATGCTGCTGTTCTTCCTGCTCGGCTCCGATGTGTTTATCAGTTACCGCGTCAAGGTGGTCCAGCCGCCGAAGGCGCAGGCCCGGTTGAAGGAGGCCGCCGCATAATGGATACAATCGTTGCTATTCTCGCCGCTGCCATCGTTGCCGGCACGCCCCTGGTTTTCGCCGCCCTCGGGGAACTGGTGACGGAGAAAGCCGGCGTGCTGAACCTGGGCGTCGAGGGCACGATGCTGGTGGGCGCGGTCTCCGGTTTCGCTACAGCCGCTACCACCGGCAATGTGTGGTTCGGCGTGCTCGCCGGCATGGTGGCCGGCGTGCTGATGTCAGGCATCTTCGCGATACTGACACTGAACCTGATGGCCAACCAGGTTGCCTCGGGGCTGGCGCTTACACTCTTCGGCGTCGGGCTCTCGGCGTTCATGGGCAAGCCCTACGAGAGCGTCACACTCGCGGCGCAAGCGCCGCTGGAAATTCCGCTCCTTTCCCAGATCCCGGTGTTGGGGCCGGTGTTGTTCAAGCACCAGATCCTCGTTTATGTGTCCTGGGCGCTGTTCGCCGGCGTGTCCTGGTTCCTCTACAAGAGCCGCGCCGGACTGGTGCTGCGCTCCATCGGGGAATCGCCCGAGTCCGCGCATGCCATCGGCTACCCGGTGATCCGCATCCGCTATCTGGCGACGCTGTTCGGCGGCGCCATGGCGGGCCTGGGCGGCGTCCATCTGGCGGAGTTTTACACTCCGCTATGGGTAGAGGGCATGGTGGCGGGGCGGGGCTGGATCGCGCTGGCGCTGGTGGTCTTCGCCACCTGGCGTCCGGCGCGGGTGATGGTCGGCGCCTATCTGTTCGGCGGCGTGACGATCGCGCAATTCTTCGCGCAGGGCGCGGGCGTGACGATTACTGCCCAGTTCCTCTCGTCCCTGCCTTATCTGGCCACCATCATCGTGCTGGTATTCATCTCGCGCGACATGGCAACGATTCGCCTCAATGCCCCGGTGTCCCTGGGCAGGCCCTATCGCCCCGACTAACAAGGAGGGAAATATCGGCATGTGACGAACACGACTTCTTTCTCAACCCAAAGTCCCGTCATGGCTTAGGTCGCGAATTCGCAACGAGCAGCACCGGGGCCCTCGTTTGAACAGTTGTTAAATCAAGGAGAGCAGATCATGAGAACTGATAAACGCATCACCCGCCGTATCACCGGGCTGGCCGTAGGAACCGCATTGGGCCTGGCGCTTTCCGGGGCGGCCTACTCGCAAGAGCCGGTGAAAGTAGGTTTCGTGTATGTGAGCCCGATCGGGGATGCAGGCTGGACTTACCAGCACGATCAGGGACGTAAGGAACTGGAGAAGGCGCTTGGCGCCAAGGTGACGACCAAGGCGGTCGAGAACGTGCCCGAAGGCGCGGACGCCGAGCGCGTCATCCGCGAGTTTGCGGCGGGGGGGTACAAGGTCGTGTTCACCACATCGTTCGGCTACATGAACCCGACGATCAAGGTCGCCGAGAAATTCCCCAGCACGGTGTTCATGCACGCCACCGGCTACAAGTCGGCCAAGAATGTCGGCGTCGTTAACGCCCGCTTTTACGAAGGCCGCTACCTTACCGGGGTGATCGCCGGCAAGATGACCAAGAGCAATTCCGCCGGCTATGTCGCCGCGTTCCCGATTCCCGAAGTTGTTCAGGGCATCAATGCCTTCGCGCAGGGAATGCGCAGCGTCAATCCCAAGGCCGAGGTGAAGGTCATCTGGGTGAACTCCTGGTTCGACCCGGGCCGCGAGCGCGAGGCGGCGAACACGCTGCTCTCGCAAGGCGCCGATATTATCACCCACCATACCGACTCTACTGCGGTGGTGCAGGCAGCGGAGGAGAAGGGCAAGTACGCCTTCGGCTACCACTCCGACATGTCCAAGTACGGTCCCAAGGCGCACCTCACGGCGACTACGCATCACTGGGGCGGCTACTACACCAAGGCGGTACAGGACGTAATGGCCGGTAAATGGAAGACGACAAACGTCTGGGGCGGCATCAAGGAGGGCATGATCAAGCTGGCGCCGCTCAACCCCGCCGTGCCCAAGGACGTGGCGGACCTGGTCGCAGCGAAGGAAAAAGATATCGCCGCCGGCAAGCTGCACCCCTTCCAGGGTCCCGTTAAGGATAACGAAGGCAAGGAGCGCGTAGCCGCCGGCAAGACCATGGGCGATGAAGAGCTTTCGAAGATGGACTTCTACGTGGAAGGCGTGCAGGGCAAGCTGCCCAAGAAGTGACCCCGAGGTTGTAGATGAAGTACCCCGGCGACGAGCCTCGCCGCCGGGGCCGCATGCGGGAAGCGGGCGCCCCGCCCGCAGGGTAGGTTGCGCCCGCGCGATCAAACGAGAAAACCATGGAATCCTACATTGTCGACTGGCTGAACCTCCTGCTGCGGTGGCTGCACTTGATCGCCGGCATCGCCTGGATCGGCGCGTCGTTCTACTTCGTCATGTTGGACAACTCGCTGAAAGCCCCGAAGAAAGCGGAAGACGCCAAGCGTGGCGTATCCGGCGAGCTGTGGGCCGTGCATGGCGGGGGCTTCTACAACAGCCAGAAATTCCTGGCCGGTCCGAAGGGCGAGCTGCTCTCGGACGACCTGCATTGGTCGAAGTGGGAAGCCTATACCACCTGGCTCTCCGGCATGGGACTGGTGGCGATCATCTACTGGTACGGGGCGAGCTCGTATCTGATCGACAAGAACGTGATGGCGCTCTCGCCGGCAGCGGCAGTGGGCATCAGCGTTGCTTTCACTGTTGCTGGCTGGCTCTTTTACGACACCCTGTGCAAGGTACTGGGCAAGAACGAGAACGTGCTCGCCGGGAGCGTTTTTGTGCTGGTCATGGCGGCGGCCTGGGCGCTGTTCCACCTCTTCGGTGCGCGCGCTGCCTACATCCATGTCGGCATCATGATCGGCACCATCATGGTGGCCAACGTCTTCTTCCACATCATCCCCGGCCAGAAGCAGATGGTGGCCGACATTCGCGCCGGTCGCGAACCCGATCCGACCCCCGGTCTCATTGGCAAGCAGCGTTCGGTGCACAATACCTATTTCACGCTGCCGGTACTGTTCATCATGATCAGCAACCACTACCCGATGACCTACAGCCATAAGTACGGCTGGGTCGTGCTGGGCGTGATCATGCTGGCCGGTGTCCTCATCCGCCAGTTCTTCGTCCTGCGCCACGGCGGCCGGGTCAACTGGGCGCTGCCGGCCATTGGCGTTGTGCTGCTGGCGGGGCTGGCCGTGGCCATTGCGCCGCAGTCGGCCGCCTCTGTCAAAGGCGCCGGGCCGGTCGCGTTCGCCAAGGTCCAGGGCGTGTTCCAGGCGCGTTGTGTGTCCTGTCATGCCGCGCAGCCGACCCAGCCCGGCTTCGCCCAGCCGCCCAAGGGCGTGCTGCTCGAGACTGCCGACCAGATCGCGACCAACGCGCCGAAGGTGGCCGAGACCGTTGGCAACCGCTACATGCCGATCGGCAATCTGACTCAGATGACCGACGAGGAACGGCAGCTCATCGCCACCTGGTTCGCTCAGGGCGCGCCGACCAAGTAATGCACGGGGCAGCATGAGCGCGCAATCGAAACAGCAGGGCGGTGAGCGCATCCGGGCGTTCCGCGCGTCCATCCTCCACTTCGTCGACGATCCCGACGATCTGGGCGAGGGTGCACACCAATATTTCGAAGATGGCCTGCTGGTCCTGCGCGACGGGCGGGTTGCCGAACTTGGCGAGGCGGGCGCACTGCTCGCGCGCTTGCCGCCGGACGCGGCGATGATCGACTATACCGGCAAGCTCATCCTGCCCGGATTCATCGACACGCATATCCACTATCCGCAGACCGACATCATCGCCTCCTATGGCGAGCAACTCCTGGAATGGTTGGAGCGCTATACCTTCCCGACCGAGAGGCGCTTCGCCGATCCGCTGCACGCGCGTGCAGTGGCCGACTTCTTTTTGGAAGAACTGCTGCGCAACGGCACCACCACGGCACTCGTCTTCGCCACGGTGCACAAGGAATCCGTGGACGCCATCTTCGAGGCAGCGGCTGCGCGAGGCATGTGCCTGCTCGCCGGCAAGGTCATGATGGACCGCAACTGTCCCGATTTCCTGCGCGACACGGCGGAATCGTCCTACGATGACAGCAAGGCGCTGATCGAGAAGTGGCACCACAGGGGGCGTCTCAGATACGCAGTGACCCCGCGGTTCGCGCCGACCTCGACGGAGCGCCAGCTGGAATTGGCGGGGAAACTTCTCGACGAGCACCCGGACGTCTACCTGCAGTCTCATGTCGCCGAGAACAAGGGCGAAGTGGCTTGGGTAGCGGAGCTCTATCCCTGGAGTCGCAGCTACCTCGATGTGTACGACCGCTTCGGGCTGCTGCGACAGCGCGCGGTATATGCGCACTGCATACATCTGGACGAGCGCGACCGCGAGCGTATGGCGGGCACCGGCACCGCAATGTCATTCTGTCCGACATCCAACCTCTTTCTCGGCAGCGGCCTGTTCGACCTAAGCGGCGCGCGCGACAAGAAGGTGCGCGTGGGCATCGGTACTGACGTCGGCGGCGGCACCAGTTTCAGCATGTTCCGCACCCTGGACGAGGCCTATAAGGTGCTGCAGTTGAGCGGTCAGAAGCTCTCGGCGTTCAAGGCCTTTTACCTCGCCACGCTGGGCTCGGCGCGCGCCCTTTACCTGGACGGGGAGATTGGCAACTTCGCGCCGGGGAAGGAAGGCGATTTCGTGGTGCTTGATCCGGGCGCGACGCCGCTCCTGGCGCGGCGCATGGAGAACACGGCGACTGTGGCGGAGCGTCTCTTTGTGCTCATGATGCTTGCCGATGACCGATCGGTGTACGCCACTCACATCATGGGCCAGCCCGCATACATAAGACCGGCCGCGCCGATCGCGTAGGCGCTTCTTGTGTGAATACGTCGTCGCCTATCCCGTGAACCGGTAACGAGGACGCGAGCGCGGTGATGGCCGGGGCCGGGCTGTGACTTTTGGCGGGCATTGCGTATTATTGGACGTTGCCAGGAATTGCAGGGGGCGTATCACGCACCCCACGGCGTTTTTGTGCGCAGTAGCGTGAAATTCTACTACAGCGATCACTTCGTCCTGCCGCTGCCGCCGGGGCATCGGTTTCCCATGTCCAAGTATTCGCGGCTGCGGGAGCGCGTGGCGGCCGCGTCGTGGATCGCGGGTCATCGCCTGCTCGCGGCCGACGCGGCAAGCGACACCGAAATCCTGCGGGCCCACGATCCGCGGTACCTGAGGCGGCTCCTGCGCGGCGAGCTTTCTGCCGACGAGACGCGGCGCATCGGCTTTCCCTGGTCGCCGCAGATGGTGGAGCGATCGCGCCGTTCCGCCGGCGCGACCCTCGCGGCCTGCCGGAGCGCGCTTTCCGAGGGCTGCGGCATCAACCTTGCGGGCGGCACCCATCACGCCTTTCGCGACCGGGGCGAAGGCTACTGCGTACTGAACGATGCGGCGATCGCTGCTCGCGCAATGCAGGCCGAGGGCAGGGCGCGGCGGGTGGTGATCCTCGACTGCGACGTGCACCAGGGCAACGGCACCGCGGCGATCTTTGCCCGCGACGAAACCGTCTTCACGTTCTCGATACACGCCGCGAGGAATTTCCCGTTCCGCAAGGAGGCGAGCGATCTCGACCTGGCGCTTCCCGACGGGACGACCGACGGCGCCTACCTGGACGCGCTGGAGCGGGGGCTGGCCGAGGCCTTCCGGCGCGCCCGCGCCGATCTTGCAATCTATCTCGCGGGCGCCGACCCCTACGCCGACGACCGGCTGGGCAGGCTCGCGCTCACCAAGCAGGGACTTGCCGAGCGCGACCGCATGGTCCTTTGCGCCTGCCGCCGCGGCGGCATCCCGGTCGCGGTCACCATGGCGGGAGGCTACGCCCGGGACATCGAGGATACGGTGGACATCCATTTCCAGACGGTGCGGACGGCCATCGACTAGAATGACCAAAAGGCGCGGCCCCCGGGGCCGCCGATGGCAAACCTCACGTTCCGAAGGGGAGGTCACCCATGATGCGCGGTCTTTTCGATCCCAAGTCGCCGCTCCGGAAGCGCCAGGCCCTGCAGATTGCGGCCGTGTACGGCGTGATCGTGGGCCTCTGGGTGCTGTTTTCCAACGGGATCCCGGTCACCCTGCTCACCGACATTCCCCTCGACGATCTCACCTGGTACCAGACGCTGAACGGCTGGTTTTTCATGGTGGCCACGTCGTGGCTGCTCTACCTTCTGATCGACCGCGGCCTGTCCGCCGAGCGGATTGCGGCGCAGGCGGTGCGGCTCAGGGACCGCGCCATCGAATCGAGCACCAACGCGATCATCATCACCGATCATGCCCGGCGCGACGATCCCATCGTCTATGTCAACCCGGCGTTCGAGCAGATCACCGGCTATGCCAGGGACGAGGTGCTGGGAAAGAATTGCCGTTTCCTGACCCGCGACGACCGGCAGCAGCTGGAGCTCGACACCCTCCGGGAGGCGATCCGCGAGGAGCGGGAGGGACGCGTGGTCCTGCGCAACTACCGCAAGGACGGGAGCCTGTTCTGGAACGATTTGCACATTGCGCCGGTGCGCGATGAAGACGGGCGGGTCACTCATTTCGTTGGCGTGCAGAACGACATCACCGAGCTTAAACGCTACCAGGAGGACCTGGAGCATCAGGCCAATTACGATGTGCTGACCGGCCTTCCCAATCGCAACCTGCTGCGGGACCGGGTGCGCCAGGCGATCGCCTATTCGCAGCGCTACGGACACCTGGTGGCGGTCGCGTTTCTGGACCTGGACCATTTCAAGTTCGTGAACGACAGCCTGGGCCACAACGTCGGAGATGCGCTGCTCAGGACGGTGGCGGAGCGGCTCAGGGCGTGCGTGCGGGACGCCGATACGGTGGCGCGGTATGGAGGCGACGAGTTCGTGCTGGTGCTGTTCGATCAGCCGAGCGAGGAGCACATTTCCTCCGTCCTTCAGCGGGTCATTACCTCGGTGTCCAAGCCGTTCCAGGTGGGGGACCGGGATTTTCTGCTGACCTGCAGCGGCGGCTGCAGCCTCCATCCCCAGGATGGAACCGACGAGGAGACGCTGCTCAAGAATGCCGATGCGGCGATGTACCGGGCCAAGGAACTGGGCCGCAACAACTTCCAGTTCTTTACCCCGGAGATGAATGCCCGGGTGACCGAGCGGCTCAGCCTGGAAGCGAGCCTGCGCCGGGCCCTGGAGCGCGACGAGCTGTTCCTCGAATTCCAGCCCCAGGTGGAACTGGCGACCGGTCGCGTGATCGGCGCCGAGACCCTGGTGCGCTGGAACCACCCCGACCTGGGATGCGTTCCGCCGTCGCGGTTCATCGCGCTCGCGGAGGAAACGGGGCTGATCGTCGGAATCGGCGAGTGGATACTCGACCGGGCCCTGCGACAGAACAAGGCGTGGCACGAGGCCGGCCTGCCGCGGCTGCCGGTATCGGTCAACATGTCGGCGCGCCAGTCCCGGCACTACGATCTGGTGCGTACCGTGGCGGTCGCGCTGGCGGATTCGGGGATCGAGCCGCGCTACCTGGAGCTGGAGATCACCGAAAGCATGGTGGTTCACGGCGCCGAGGAGTTCATCGCCATTCTCGAGCGACTCGGGGCACTGGGCGTCCAGCTGGCGATCGACGACTTCGGAACCGGCTATTCGAGCCTGAGCTACCTCCGGCGCTTTCCGGTGGACCGCCTGAAGGTGGATCAATCGTTTGTGCGGCACGTGACCGCCGCCGCCGCCGATGCCCGGATTACGCAGACCATAATCACGCTGGGGCACAACCTGAAGCTGAAGGTCATCGCCGAAGGCGTGGAAACCCGGGAGCAGCTGGAATTCCTCCGGGCCAGCCACTGCGACGAAATCCAGGGCTACTACTTCAGCAAGCCGCTCTCCGCGGCCGACTACGAGAAGCTGCTGCGGGAGGACCGGCGGCTGGAACCGTAGGTCGGGCACTTTGTGCCCGACAATCACCCGGTCCGCGTAGCGTTGGGCATGAATGCCCAACCTACCGGAGAGGACCGGCGGCTCACCGATTGAGTCATTTCGCCGGCTCGCGCTTTTCGGGGATCAGGAAAATCCGCGAGTCCTTGCGGCTCACGGTTTCCGCCATGACCTTGGCGGTGACGCTGGCCACCCCGGCCTCCTTCAGCTTCTGCACCACGTAGTCGCCGTCTTCCTTTGTGGGCGTGAGCACGTCGGCCTTCAGCTTCGCCTCGGCCGCGAACCTGCCGACCTGGGGTAGAAGTTCGTCGGCGGTGGAGCGGTCAGAAAGGACCTTCGGCGGGATACGGATCGAAATGGAGCCGAAGCTGCCGTCCTCGCGCTGGTTGACGGTGGCGGTGACGCCGCGCACCTGCTTCAGGCGCGCGGTGAACTCCTGGGGTGTCTCGGCCTGTGCCGCGCAGGCCAGCGAGGCAAGCAGGAACGCCCCGGCGAATTTTCTCATCCCTCCCATGAGGAGAGATTCTAGCCTGCCGCGCTGCGAATGGGAAAAAGTCCGGGGAGCACGTCGCTGCGGGTACCTTGGAGCAGCGCCGTCATCAGGTCGGCTTCCAGGGGGTGGCTGAAGAAATAGCCCTGCATCAGGTCGCAGCCCTGGGCCCGCAGGAAATCGAGCTGGGCGCCGTTTTCCACGCCTTCGGCCACCACCTCGGCTTCCCCTGCATCGGACACGTTCTCCAGGACGATCGCGAATTCGTCGCCGCCGTCCACTTTTGCCACCGGATCGAGGGCGCGATCGCCACGGTCTCGTCGCTGCCGGCTCAGATGACTCCGGCGCCCTGCAACGCGTCGATCTCGGGGCCGGACAGGCCGAGAAGCCGGGAGAGCACTTCCCGGGTATGCTGGCCCAGCAGCGGGGGCGCCGCGGCGTATTCGAGGGGCGTGGCCGAAAACCGCATCGGGCTCGCCACCTGCGGTACGGTCCCGGCTCCGGGGTGGGCAAGATCGATGCGCAGCTTGCGGTGAACCACCTGGGGGTCGGAAAACACCTGGGCAAGCGTATTGATGGGCCCGCAGGGGACGCCCGCGGGATCGAGAAGCCCGATCCACTCAGTGGTGGTTCGTCCTCGCACCAGCTCGGCGACGACGGGAACGATCACGGCACGGTGCCGGACCCGCAAGGCGTTGGTGCGGAAGCGCGCGTCATCCGCGAGTTCCGGGCGCCCGGCCACCGCACAGAATTTTGCGAACTGGCTGTCGTTGCCCACGGCGAGGATCAGGTCGCCGTCGCGGGTCTTGAAGACCTGGTAGGGGACGATATTGGGGTGGGCATTGCCGAGCCGGCGCGGCGCAACCCCGGAAGTGAGATAGTTCATGTTCTGGTTGGCGAGCATGGCCACCTGGGCGTCCAGCAGCGCCATGTCGATGTACTGACCCTGGCCCGTGCGCTCGCGGTGGGCCAGCGCGCCGAGCACCGCCACGGTGGCGTACATCCCGGTCATGATGTCGGCGATCGCCACGCCCACTTTCTCCGGGCCGCCGCCCGGCGCCTCGTCCGGCTCGCCGGTGATGCTCATCAGCCCGCCCATGCCCTGGATCATGAAGTCATAGCCCGCCCGGTCGCGATAGGGCCCGTCCTGGCCGAAGCCGGTGATGGAGCAGTAGATGAGCCGCGGGTTCGCGGCCTTGAGATCGTCATAGGAGAGGCCGTAGCGGGCGAGCCCGCCCACCTTGTAGTTTTCCAGCAGGATATCGCTTTGCGCGGCGAGCGCGCGCGCAAGGCGCTGGCCCTCGGGCTTCGAGATGTCGAGGGTGACCGATTTCTTGCCCCGGTTGCAGGACAGGAAATAGGCCGACTCGGTGGTGTCGCGGCCCTCGCTATCCTTGAGGTAAGGCGGGCCCCAGCCGCGGGTGTCGTCGCCGGCGCCGGGCCGCTCCACCTTGATGACTTCAGCGCCCAGGTCGGCGAGGTTCTGGCCCGCCCAGGGCCCGGCCAGGACCCGGGACAGGTCCAGTACGCGGATGTGGGAAAGCGGTCCGGCCATGGAAATTTTTGATTGTTGCGACAAGGAGATGGTTTGCGCCCGAGGTTCTGCGATTATATTATTAGCCCACGGTCCGCGGCCATCGCCCGGCCGGTGGCCGTCCAACCCAAAAACAATTGGAGGAATCCCATGAGAAAGGCGCTACTGCTCGCCGTCATCCTCGCCTTCGCGGCCGGTCCCGGCCAGGCCCAACAGAAATCGGTCAAGCTTTCGATCGCCACCGGCGGCACCGGCGGCGTTTACTATCCCCTGGGCGGCGGCATCGCCGCGGTGCTCAGCAAGTACCTGCCCACTGTAGATGCCACGGCGGAAGTGACCAGCGCCTCGGTCGATAATCTCAGGCTGGTGGGCGCGGGCAAGGCGGACATCGCCTGGAGCCTGGCGGATACCGCGTGGGACGGCTACAACGGCCTGGGCAAATTCAAGGAAAAGACCCCGATCCGCTCCATTGCGGTGGTGTACGCCAACAAGTCCCAGTGGGTCACGGTGGAGGGCACCGGCATCAACAAGATGGCCGATCTCAAGGGCAAGCGTATTGCCACCGGCGCCCCCGGCAGCGGCACCGAGGTGATCGCGCTCCGGATCCTGGAGGCCTCAGGCATCGATCCCGACAAGGACGTGAAGCGCGAGAAGCTTTCGGTCGCGGAATCGGTGAACGCGCTGAAGGACAGGAAGATCGATGCCTTCTTCTGGTCCGGTGGCATTCCCACGGCGGCAGTGACTGATCTGGCCGCCACCCCCGGGCTCAAGATCAAGCTGCTCGACCACATCGATGCCATTCCCAACATGGTGAAGAAATACGGTCCGCTCTACGTGAAGGGCGTGATTCCCGCCAAGTCCTATCCCAACCAGGACAAGGACGTTGCGGTGGTGGACGTGTGGAACGTGGTGGTGGTGAATGAGAAGATGGACGCGAAGCTGGCCTACGACATCACCAAGACGCTGTTTGAACAGAAGCTGGACCTGGTGCGCGTGCACGCGGAAGCCATCAACCTGAACCTCGCCGCCCAGTACGACGGCGGCTCGCCCATCCCATTTCATCCCGGCGCGGTGAAATACTTCACCGAGAAGGGGCTCAAGGCCAAATAAAACTCCGGTCATCGGGTGAAAAAAAGCGGGATCGCCGCGGCGGCCGCAGCCTTCGTCCTGGTTGCGACCACCCTGATTTACCCGGTCACGGTGGCCGAGTTCGAGAACGCATCCCGCGGACGCACGGTGCTGTTCCGGGTTGACGCCGGCGAGGTGTTTTCCGTCACCTACCATCACTCCATGTACGATCAGCCCATCACCGAGGAATTCACGGTGGGCGACGACGGGGGGATCGTGCTCAAGGCGCTGTGGAGCCCCAGCGGCGCAGTGCGCGAATACTTCGGCATCACCGCCCCTGGTGACTATCACGTGATGAACCGGGTGATGCCGGAAGTGGTATTCCGGGTGGCGGCCGGGGTGCCCCAGCGCATGAAGATCGGCGGCGCCGAGCACTCCTTCCTGGAGCTGGGCGAACACGGCGATCGCATCGTGCTGCGCGGGGCCCGCAAGCCTCTCGCGGCGTATCTTGCCAACCGAAGGTAGCTTCGCCGGGAGATTCTGATGGCCGAGAGCAACCCGCCCGCCGAGCAGGAAGTCGTCATCAGCGAAGAGGCCCTGAAGCGGGCCGAGGAGTACATCGAGGAGGAGGAGGGCGCGGCCAGCCATTTCAAGGGCTGGCTGGAGATTTTCCTCACCGCGGTGGCGGTGGCGATGTCGCTGTTCCACCTGTACTCCGCCTACGGCATCGTGCCGACCCAGATCCTGCGCGCGATTCACGTGGGCTTCGTGCTGTTCCTGTGCTTCCTGCTGTTTCCCGCCGCCAAGCGCTTCCGCGACCGGCTCATGTGGTTCGACGTGGTGCTGTCGCTGCTGGGCGTGGCGGTGATCGCCTATCTGCTCATCGACTTCGACGATTTCATCGAGCGCGCCGTCACCCCCAACCAGTGGGACATTTTCTTCGGGGTGGCGCTGATGCTGCTGGTACTGGAGGCGACCCGCCGCACCTCGGGCTGGATCCTCACCATCGTGGTGGCGGCGTTCGTCGTCTATGCCATGGCGGGGCCCCAGCTGCCGGCCCCCTGGACCCACCGCGGCTATGACGTGGAGCGGCTGGTGGGCCACATGTACATGACCCTGGAGGGCATCTTCGGCACCGCCATCGACGTGTCCGCCACCTTCATCATCCTGTTCACCATCTACGGCGCGGTGCTCCAGTTTTCCGGCGCCGGCAAGTTCTTCATCGACTTCTCCTTTGCCGCCACCGGCGGCACCCACGCGGCGGCGGGCCGCACCATCGTGCTGTCCTCCTTCCTGCTGGGCGGGCCGTCGGGCAGCGGGGTCGCCACCACCGTCACCCTGGGCTCGGTGGCCTATCCGATGCTCGCCAAGGCGGGCTACAGCAAGGAAGCCGCCGGCGGGCTGCTGGCGGCCGGAGGCCTGGGCGCCATCATCTCGCCGCCGGTGCTGGGGGCGGCGGCGTTCCTGATCGCGGAGTTCCTCAAGATCTCCTATCTCGACGTGATCCTGATGGCGGTCATCCCCACCTGCCTCTACTACCTGTCGCTGTTCCTGATGGTGGAGCTCGATTCACGCCGGTTCGCGATGCACGAAGTGGAGATCCGCACCAGGGAGAGCCTGTGGCAGATGACAAAGGAATACGGCTTCCACTTCATCTCCCTCCTCGCCATCGTGGTGTTCATGGTGCTGGGCTTCACCCCCATCATCGCCGTGTTCTGGGCCACGATCCTGGCGGCGGGCATGTCTTTCCTGCGCCGGGATACCGCTCTCAAATTCATTCCGACCCGGGACACGCCGATCTACCGGACCAGGCTGGTCGAGGCCCTCAAGGCGGGCTCGGTGGGGGTGCTGGGCGTCGCGGCGACCTGCGCTTCCGCCGGCATCATCGTGGGCGTGGTGACGCTGACCGGCCTCGGGCTCAAGTTCAGCTCCATCGTCATCGAGCTCGCGGGCGGCAACCTGGTGCTCACCGCCGTCTATACCGCCCTGGTGGTCTGGACCGTGGGCCTTGCGGTGCCGGTCACCGCGTCCTACATCATCTGCGCGGTGATCGCGGCGCCGGCCCTCACCAAGCTCGGGGTGCCCGAGTTCGCGGCCCACATGTTCATCTTCTATTACGCGGTGCTCTCGGAAGTGTCCCCGCCGACGGCGCTGTCTCCGTTCGCCGCGGCGGCCATCACCGGCGGCGATCCCTACAAGACGACGCTGTTCTCCTGGAAATACACGCTGCCCGCCTTCCTGGTGCCGTTCGGTTTCGTGCTCGATCCGGCCGGGGTGGGCCTGCTGCTCAAGGGCTCGGTACTCGACATGATCCACACCACCATCACCGCGTTCGTCGGGATTGCGGCGCTCGCCGGCGGCGTGCAGGGGTGGCTGTTCCGCAGGACGGTGCTGCTCGAGCGGATGATGCTGATCGCGGCAGGCCTGCTGCTGGTGTATCCCGCAGCCTGGAGCGACTTCATCGGCCTGGGGCTGGCCGGCGCCGTGGTGGCGGCACAGTTCTGGAAGCGGGGCCTGAGCCCCGGCTAGCGTGGCGGCTCGATGGTTCCGATGTGGAGCCGGTACTCGCCGGTGACGCGGTCCGCGAAGTAGCGCCGCAGCGTTTCCCGTATGGTGCGGAAGGCGAGGGCCTCCCAGGGAATCTCCGCCTCGGTGAACAGCCGGGTTTCGAGCGTTTCCGGCCCCGGCCTGAATGACTGGTCCAGCAGCCTTGCCCGGAACATCATGTACACCTGGCTGATGTGGGGCAGGTCATAGAGGGCGTAGAGCTCGCCGATTTCAACGTTGGCGTTGGCTTCCTCCCGGGTTTCCCGCAGCGCCGCCTGGACGATGGTTTCATGGTTTTCCATGAATCCGGCGGGCAGGGTCCACAGCCCATGGCGGGGCTCGATGGCGCGGCGGCACAGCAGGATCTTTCCTTCCCACTCCGGGATGCTGCCGACCACCAGCTTCGGGTTTGTGTAGTGGATCGCGCCGCACGACGGGCAAACGTGTCGTGGCAGCGAATCCCCGTCGGGGATTCGCACCTCGACCGGCGCGCCGCAGTGGCTGCAGAAGTTCATGAAGACCCTTGCTCGGAGAGGTTGCACGGTAGCAAATTTCCCGGGCGATTCCTAGGGTTTCTGCTTTCTCCAGGAAACGCGTAAACCGCCAGGTACGCAAAGGACGCGAAGGAAAATCACAGGGCTGAATTTCTTTGCGTCCTTGGCGTCCTTTGCGGTTCGGGATGGTTCGGGCCTTGGTGGTATCATTTCCCGGACTCCCCGAGACCGCCGTCCCATGCGCCCGTCCCACATCTTCGCCATCCTCGACCGGGAGTTCCGGGCCACCGATGCCGGCCACCACACGCCGGTCATGCTGTGGGGCCCGCCGGGCGTGGGCAAGTCCCAGATGATCGCCCAGATCGCCGCCCGCCACGAAGTGCCCCTCACCGATATCCGCCTCTCCCAGCTCGAGCCTTCGGACCTGCGCGGGATTCCGTTTCGCAAGGATTCCCTCGTGGAATGGGCGGTGCCGGCCATGCTGCCCGACGCCGCGCGCCACGGGGCGAGGGGCATTCTGTTCCTGGATGAAATCACTTCCGCGCCGCCCGCGGTGTCGGCGGCGGCCTACCAGCTGATCCTCGACCGCCGGCTCGGCGACTACGCGGTGCCGGAGGGCTGGGCCATCTTCGCCGCCGGGAATCGCCACGGCGACCGCGGCGTCACCTACCCGATGCCGGCGCCGCTCGCCAACCGCTTCACCCATTACGAGGTGGAAGCGAATCTCGACGACTGGGTGGCGTGGGCCCACCATGCGGCGATCGATCCGCGCCTCATCGCGTTCCTGCGATTCCGCCCGGACCTGCTGTTCGATTTCGACCCGGCCCACAACCCGGTGGCTTTCCCGAGCCCCCGCTCCTGGGAGTACGCCCACCGGGCGCTGCAGAAATTCGCTTCCGCGCGGGAGCTGCTGCTCGACGGGCTGCAGGCTTGCGTCGGCGCGGCGGCGGGAATCGAGCTCAAGGCCTTCATCGACCAAATGGACCGCATGCCCGATCTCGACGGCATCGTGGAGGGACGGAGCGCCGACATGCCCGAGGGCATCGACCTGCAATATGGCGTTGCCGCGGCGCTGGTGCGGCGCGCGCTGCAGGCGAGCCGCCGGCCCGACGCAAGAAAGGTCTATGGCCACATCCTGCGCTATGCCCGGGGTTTTCCCCAGCGCGAGCTGGGCGTGATGCTCGTCACCGACCTGCAGCGCTCCATCGGCACCCCGCTCTATCACGTGCCGGAGTTCGCGGAGTGGGCGAATTCCATCTCCGACCTCATGCTCTACGATACCCAGTGGGCGCCGGTGGCGGAAAACGAATAGCAATGATGCCCGCCCCGCGGAATCCTCTCCCCCCGATGAGGTGTAGGAGGGGATTCATCCCCGACGAAGGTCGCGAATGAATTCGCTCCTACAAGGGAGGCAGGTGGGGATTCATCCCCGACGAAGGTCGCGAATGAATTCGCTGCGGGGGTGTAGGAGGGGATTCATCCCCGACCGAGATCGACCAGGCAGGAGGTCGCGAATGAATTCGCTCCTGCAAGGGGGGGGCAGATTGGGGCGGGCAGGTCCAGGGGAATCGCGGTGAACGGCAATCCGCCGAAGCCCCTTGTCACTTCCGCCATCGTCGCCATCAACGTGGCGGCCTTCCTTCTCATGCTGGCCCTGGGCGCCGGCATCCTGAAGCCCGACGGCGCCCTGTATCTGAAATGGGGCGCCAACTTTCATCCGCTGACGGCCTCGGGACAATGGTGGCGGCTGGTCACCGCCCTCTTCCTGCATTTCGGCATCCTGCACCTGGCCATGAACATGTGGGCCCTGTGGAGCGCCGGGCGCCTTACCGAGCTGCTCTACGGCGGCGTCCGGTACGGCTTTGTCTACCTCACCGCAGGCGTCGCCGCCAGCCTGGCGAGCCTGCTCTGGAACCCGGATTCCTCCGCCAGCGTCGGCGCTTCCGGCGCCGTGTTCGGCGTCTACGGGGCCCTCGGGGCATTTCTCGCCAAGTACCGGGAGCAGGTAAACCCGGCGGCCCTGAAGTCCCTGGCGGGAAGCACTGTCGCGTTCGTCCTGTTTTCGCTGTTCTACGGCCTGGTGCAGCCCGGCATCGACAACGCGGCCCACGTGGGCGGCCTGGTCTCGGGATTCGGGCTGGGCTGGCTGCTCGCGCGCCCGCTCGACGCGGAAAGCGCGCGCCCGGGAGTCCCGTTCGCGGTGGGAGGAATTGCGGCGGTGCTGGTGCTGGTCGTCCTGTGGTGGCTGGTGCCGCCGCCCCGCTACGACTACCGGCAGGAAGATCGCCTCAAGGACGAGGTGGCGTGGTTTGCAAAGGAGGAGGACGCGATTCTCGCTGGATGGAAGCAGGCGGTGGACGGGCGCCGCAGCGGCGCGCTCGACGACCTGCAGCTCGCCGACCGGCTGGATGAAGCCGCCCGCCGCTGGGACGGCGGCCACCGGCGCCTCGCCGCCGTGAACCTCACGGAGAAATCGCCGTCAAAGGAGCGCCACGCCCTGCTGCTGGAATACGTGCGCCTGCGAAGGGACGCCACCCGCGCCCTGGTGGCGGGGCTGCGCACCCAGGACCGGGCCCGGCTGGAGGAGTTCAAGGCGCTGCAGCGCGAGGCGGATGCGGTCCGCGATGCACTGAAGAAGGCCGGGGAAAAAACGCGCAGGCCGTGATCCGGCCCGCTCGCCGGTTCGCCCCGCGCCTTGACCCTGTTCGTTCGACGGCCCCACCATAACCGGATGAGCGATCCCCTCCGCACCCGGCTGTCCGCGGCCCGCACGCGGCTTATCCTGGAGAAGCCCTTCATCGGCGCGCTGGTGATGCACCTGCCGCTTACGGCCGCGGACCCGCGCTGGTGCCCCACCGTGGCTACCGATGCCCGGGCGCTCTACTATAACCCGCGCTATGTGGCCGCCCTGACGGTCGCAGAGCTCCAGTTTCTGCTGGCCCATGAAGCATTGCACTGCGCATTGGCGCATTTCGCCCGGCGCGCCCACCGGGTGAAGAAGCGCTGGGACGTGGCGTGCGACTATGCGGTCAATCAGCTTCTCGCCGACGAGGGGCTGCGGCCGCCGGCCGGGGCCCTCATCAACCCCGCCTTCCGGGGGCTGACGGCCGAGGAGATCTATCCGCTGATTCCCCTCGACACCGGAGAAATGCCCATCGACCGCCACGCCTTCGATGCGGAACCGGCGGGCGGGACGGGCGGCAGCGCGGGGGCGGCCGGAGCGCGTTCGGGGAACCGGGGCGAGGCGGGCTCCGGCGAAACGGGCGAGCTTGCCGGGGAAGCCGCCGCGCTGGAGTGGGCAGGCGGCGGGGGTGAGCGCAAGGCGGCATCCACGCTTGCGCCGGCGGACGCGGCCGTTGCTTCCCGCGCCTCCGCGGAATGCGAGAACCTGGCGCTGGCGTGGCGCGAGCGGCTGGCGATGGCGGCCCAGCAGGCGCGTCAGGCCGGGCGGCTCGACGAATCCTGGCTGAGGGCCGTCGATCATCTGATCCAGCCCCAGCTCTCCTGGCGCAGCCTGCTCGCCCGTTACCTGATGAGCCTGGCGCGCAACGACTACACCTATCTCCGTCCCTCGCGGCGGGAGGGGGAGGCCATCCTGCCGCGGCTGGCGGGACACGAGCTCGACCTAGTGGTGGCCCTCGACACCAGCGGTTCCATCGGCGAGGCGGAGCTGGGGGAGTTTGCCTCCGAGCTGGACGCCCTCAAGGGCCAGGTGCGGGCGCGGGTGACGCTGCTCGCCTGCGACCAGCAGCTCGCGGCCGGCAGCCCCTGGGTGTACGAGCCATGGGAGGCGCTGACGCTTCCCCGGGCGCTGAAGGGCGGCGGCGGCACCCGCTTCACCCCCGTGTTCGACTGGGTGGAGCGGGAGGGACGCCGGCCGGACCTGCTGGTGTACTTCACCGACGCCGAAGGCGAGTTTCCGCAATCGCCGCCCGGGTACCCGGTCATCTGGCTGGTCAAGGGGCGGGCGCCTGTGCCCTGGGGGGAAAGAATCCAGCTCAATTGAGATCACGATTGCGGAACCGGGATCGGGTAGGGTGGGCTTCGCTCCGCGAAGCCCAACACTCCGGGTGCATCGTTGCCCGGTGTTGGGCTGCACATGCGGCGCAGCCCAAACTACCTGCTGCCTTGATATTGGGCATAAATGCCCAACCTACAAGTCATGCAACCCGAGGCGGGGCGGCTACGTGAATCGAAGATCATTTAGGGCGGGCCGCGCCCTCCGGGCGCCGTTGACGGAAGCATGGTCCGTGTAGGGCGCCGGCCCGCGTGGACCGATGTAGTGGCACAAGGACGAATAACAAATGGCGGACACCAGCAAGTGGGTTGAAGGAAAGGTGGTGGGCAAGCGCGTCTGGACCGACGTGCTGTTTTCGCTGCAGATCGAGGCGCCGGTGGAGCCCTTCAGAGCGGGCCAGTTCGGCAAGCTCGCGCTGGCGATCAACGACGAAATCGTCTCCCGTCCCTATTCCTACGTGAACGCCCCCGACGAGCGGCCGCTGGAGTTCTACTTCATTGTCATCAACCAGGGGCCCCTCAGCCCGCGGCTGGCGGCCCTGGAGCCGGGGGATGCGGCCTTCCTGGCGCCGCGGCCCTCGGGGCTGATGACGCTCGCCGACGTGCGGGACGCGGAGACGCTGTGGCTGCTCTCCACCGGCACCGCCGTGGGGCCGTTCCTCTCGATCCTCAAGACCGCCGAGCCCTGGCAGCGCTTCAGGCACGCGGTGCTGGTGCATGCCGTGCGCCACGCCAACGAGCTTGCCTACCGCGAGCAGATCGACGCCATTGCCGCGGCCCACGCCGGCCGGTTCAGCTACCTGCCTTTCGTGAGCCGCGAGGACACGGGCTACGCCATCCGCGGCCGCGTTCCCGAGGCGATCCGCGACGGGCGGCTGGAGGCGAGGACGGGGCGCGCGCTCACGGCCGAGGCCTCCCACGTCATGATCTGCGGCAACCCCGACATGGTTCGCGACACCACGGCGGCGCTGGAAGCGCGGGGCATGAGGAAGCACAAGCGCAAGGAGCCGGGGCACATTACCATCGAAGCCTATTGGTAGTTCGCACGGACGGGGCGCTTGGCGCGCCCCGCCGTGCGAACTCCGCGAATAGGAGGGGACGCGGGGCGTCCCTCAATTCGCGGAAGGCAATCGGAACGGGGGGGACCGTTCAAAGGTCAGGCGAACAGACGGATATTTGCAGAGCAGCCGGGCGTCCCTTAGTTCGCGGACCGCCGGCGGACCCGGCGCAATGGTTGCGGAAACCCACATGGTATATACTTCTGCGGCCGCCGATTCCGGCGGCATCAACCCATAACGATCACCCAACGGGAGATTTCCATGCACAAGATTCTGATTGCAGCGCTCGTGGTCCTGGGCATCAGCGGCCTTGCCCAGGCCGAGGAAAAGAAGGCGACCCCCCAGCAGCAGAAGATGGCGGCCTGCAACAAGGAGGCCGGGGAAAAGAAGCTTGCCGGAGATGAGCGCAAGAAGTTCATGAGCGAATGCCTGAAGGCGAAACCGGCGGCCGAAGCCAAGGCGGCGGGGCCCAAGCCCGCAGCCGAGCCGAAAGTCGTGGCTGAGGCCAAGCCCGCGGCCGAGCCCAAGTCCACCCTCGGCGCCTGCAGCAAGGCCGCCGCGGCCAAGGGTCTCAAAGGCGATGAGCGCAACAAGTACCTGAGTGCCTGCAACAAGGCAGGCGGCCCCGACAAGGTGAAATAGCGCGGTACACCCGCGAGCCCGCCGGCCCGCCATGGGTCGGGGGGTCCCCGATTGGCAGAGGCCCCGGAAGGGGCCTTTGCGCTTGAAGGGCCGCGAAAAATCGCAAGATTCCGGGTGCCATATCCCCGGTTCTCTGATCCAGCTCAGTTTTTCTCCATATATTCATTGCATGATGCATCGGCGGCGCAGATAATTTTTTCAGCAGTCCAGGGACCACCTCGCGCCGCGGCCCGGCGCACGCCGGCATCCGGTTCTACAAAAAACTGTCCGGCGCTCTGCAAATAACGTACCCCGTCCGGCGGATGCCGGGCAGGCAGGCGGCGATACAGACCATGTTCAAGCTGTTGCGCTATTTTTCTCTGACCAGCCTGGTTTCGATGCTCATCGCCTCGATCCTGCTCGGCGTTCTCTACCGCCAGATCGCGATCCAGAACCTGCTGCAGATGGGCGAAGACCACAACGTGGACATGACCCAGACCTTCGCCAATGCCCTGTGGCCGCAGTTTTCCTCCGTGGTGGCCGCTGCCGCTTCGGCGCCCGCGGAGCGGCTCAAGGACTACCCCGGCCTCGGCGCGCTCGACCAGGCGGTGCGGACCCAGGCGCGCGGATTGTCGGTGGCCAAGATCAAGGTCTGGGATATCCGGGGACGCTGCATCTATTCCAGCGAGCTGGCCCAGATCGGGCAGGATGGCAGCCGCAATGCGGGCGTGATCGCCGCACTGTCCGGCAAGGTGGCGAGCGAACTGGTGTTCAAGGACCGGTTCAGCGCCTTCGAGCAGACCATCGAGCGCGCCAACCTGATATCCACCTACATGCCCATGCGCCGCCCCGTGACCGGCGAGACCGAGGCCGTGTTCGAGCTCTACGACGACGTGACGCCGTTCGTCGCGCGCATCGAGCGCACCCAGGCCCTGGTGGTGGCAAGCATCGTGCTCGTGTTTTCGGCGCTCTACCTGGCCCTGTTCCTGGTGGTGCGCCGCGCCGACCGGCACATTCACAGCCAGGAGGCCCGGCTGCAGCGCACCCAGTACACCGTGGACATGGCGAGCGACCTGGTATTCTGGGTCAACGGCGAAGGCCGCTTCATCTACGCCAACGACGCCAGCGTCCGGCGGCTGGGCTACCGCCGGCAGGAGTTCCTGGGCATGGGTGTGTGGGACATCGATCCCAATTATCCCCGGACCGCGTGGCCCGAGCACTTCGAGGAGATCAGGCGCAGCAAGCTGCTGCGCTTCGAGACCCGGCACCGGACCAAATCGGGGGAAGAGTACCCGGTCGAGGTGACGGTCAGTCACGTGGTGTTCCAGGGCGAGGAAATGGCCTGCGCCTTCGCCCGCGACATCACCGAGCGCAAGAAGATGGAGGCCGAGCTGGAGGATACGCTCGCCGAGATGCGGGTGATCCTGGAAAACGCCCTGGTCGGAATCGTGTTCATCAAGGATGGCCGCGCCATATGGGTCAATGCCCGTTTCAAGGAGATGTTCGGCTACGGGCGGGAGGAGATCGCGAACATCCGGATCGAAGCGCTCTACCGCTCGGCGGACGCGTTCCGCGACATCCGCGAGGAACTCCAGCCCCAGCTCGTCCAGGGACTCACCTGCCACCGCGACGCCCAGGTCCGCCACCGCGACGGCCGGCTGTTCTGGTGCAGCATCTACGGCAAGGCCATTGACGCCGCGCGCATGGAGAAAGGCTCCATCTGGATCGTGCAGGACGTATCCGAACGCAAGCGCCACGAGGCCGAACTGGTGCGGGCACGGGACGCGGCCGAGGCGGCGAACCGCGCCAAGGCCGAGTTCCTGGCGAACGTCAGCCACGAGCTGCTCACGCCCATGAACGGGATTCTCGCCATGACCGAGCTTACGCTCACCGACCCGCGGCTTGCGCCGGAGGTGCGCGAGAACCTGGAGACGGTGCACGGCTCGGGCAGGAAGCTGCACGGGCTGCTGAAAGAGATCCTGCAGTTCTCCGAGCTGGAATCGGGCCTGTCCACGCTGCAGGCGTCGGTGTTCGTGCTGCGGGACCTGCTGGCCTGGGAGATCGGGAGCTTCCAGCCGCGGGCCGAGGCCCGGGGCATCCGGCTGCGCTGGGAGGTGGCCGAGGACGTGCCCGAGCGCCTGCTGGGAGACACGGATGCGCTGCGCCAGGTCATCGACCGCCTGGTGGACAACGCCGTGAAATTCACCGAGAAAGGGGAAGTCGGCGTTACCGTGACGAAACGGGACTCCGGTCCGGAGAACATCGTTCTGCACGTGGCGGTGGCGGACACCGGCATCGGCATCGAGCCGGCGCGGCTCGATACCATTTTCGAGGCTTTCGGCCAGGCGGATGCCTCCCCCGCCCGCCGCTACGGAGGCGCGGGCCTCGGGCTGTCAGTGAGCGCCCGACTGGTGCGCCTCATGGACGGGCGCATCTGGGCGGTGAGCGAGCCCAGGAAAGGCAGCACCTTCTTCATCGCCGTGCCGCTGCAGGTGGCGCGGCAGGTCGAGGCGGCCGGCCGCGTTGCGTAGGTTGGGCATTTATGCCCAACAAAAAGTCACGGACGACGCGAAAAATATTGTTGGGCTTCGCGAGCGAAGCCCAAGCTCCGCCTGCTCGACGGTTGCGGAATTGGCCAGGATGTAATGAGTCAGCACTTCCTCAAGCTCGGCTGCGGCGTGATTCAATCGCGCGGCGTCGGCATCCGGAATGGCGATCACCGCCACACCCAGCATGTGTGCCGTATCCTGAAAAATCCTGCAAACATGATGTTGCACGATGGTGTTGATCAGCATCTCGGTCATGGCCTGTATTCCCTGCCCTATGGGCGAAGCATTCGCAGTCAGCCCGGGAAACGGCTAAATGTCGGGCGATTCATCTTTGGGTCGTTTCGACACATCGGTCCGTTTCATGGACTGTTATTGATATGCGAAGCAAGGTTCATGCCGAACAAGGCGTGGGGCGGAGTATTTTATGGGGCCAACATAAAGGGAGTCTAAAGTGGGGGGTGAGCCCCCTGACGCTGGTTGCGGCGCAGCACGGACCTAGCACGGGAATTGCTTGGGCCTTGGTGCTATATTGGGACTCACCGGGTGGAGCCCCGCGGCATCCACGGGAGCACGACGAGCCGCCATAAGAAGAAATCAGACCAAGCCGGGAGCGCGAGGAGGAGCAGGACCATGGCAGGAGAAAATCCCTATTTCGGTTTCAAAAAGGACCGCGCCAAGACCTATTCGCTTTGGGAGCGATTCAACGCGGGACTCGTCTCCGCCGAGGAGCTTGCGGATCCCCATGAGCGTCTTCTGATAGAAGACTGGCGGCACTGCGCGGAGCTGGGCATAGATGTCGCCATGAAAATCGGGTTAAGGCTCAGCGACGAAGAATTTCGCGCTCTTCTTGAAGATAATCAACAGCTTCTCGACAAGGCACGACCCGCCATCGATCGCGTCAGCACCTGCCTGTTCGATGTGCCGGGGATCCTGATCCTTGCCGACGGTACCGGCGCGATCCTCCACGTCGCGGGAGACCGGGAGGTGCGGCGCCTGGCTGCGGAGCGCTCGGGGATTGTCGAAGGATCGCGGTGGCTGGAGTCGGTTGCCGGCTCGAACGGCGTCGGTTCCGCCATCAGCAGGCGCGAGCCCGTCCACGTGTACTCGGCGGAGCACTATTGCGAGGGCTGGCACAGCTGGACCTGCGCCGCGACCCCAATTTTCGGGCCGGACGGCGACGAGCTGTTCGGGGTCATCGACTTCACGACCATCGACAAGGATTATCGCGACCAGGCCCTGGGTCTCAGTTATTCCCTGGCCAACGCGATTCAGGCCAATCTCCGGCTCGATTTCCAGCTCGAGCGGAACTACCTGATCCAGCGGTTCCAGGAGTACCTGTCGCGGTATCCCACGGAGAGCCTGGTCGTGGTGGACCGTCGCGGACAGCCCGTGCGCCACAGCTCCACCAAGGCGGCGAAGCAGTTTGCGGAGCAGAATGCCTTTGAGCGCATGGCCGAAGGCGGTACTCGCGAGACCGTGCCCATCGTGATGCCCGGAACCGAACGCCTGATCGGAACGGTGTATATCGTGGGCGTTTCGACCGGTCGCGTAAGCTTGCGCGTTGCCAGCGCTACCGAGCCGGTATGCAAAGGCGATTTCGTGACCGCCAACGCAGAAACGGTTCGGGCCCTCAAGTTCGTGGAGAAGGCTGCGGCCAGCGACGCCAACGTCCTCATCTCGGGGGAGACCGGTACCGGCAAGGAACTGATCGCGCGCTACATCCATGGCCGCAGCGCGCGCGCAAGAGGCCCTTACCTTCCGGTCAACTGCGGTGCGCTCAGCAAGGAACTCATGACCAGCAGTTTCTTCGGCTACGTCGGCGGCGCCTTTACGGGCGCGGATCCGAAGGGGCGCAAGGGATTCTTCGAGGCCGCCAATGGCGGCACGCTGTTCCTGGACGAAATCGGGGAGTTGCCCCTGGAAATCCAGGCGGCGCTGCTGCGCGTTCTCGAGGACGGGACCTATCAGCGGGTGGGCACGGACCGCCCCAGCAATACCGATTGCCGGATTGTCGCCGCCACCAACCGCGATCTGCAGACCGAAATCGCCAAGGGGGGGTTCCGCAGCGATCTCTTCTATCGGCTCAACGTTGTTCGCATCACGGTTCCGCCGTTGCGGGAGCGGCCCGAGGACATCAGGCTGCTGGCGCGCCGCTTCGCGGAGAAATTCTGCAGCAAGCATGGCATCGCGTTGTTGCCGCTCGCTTCCGAAGCGGAGGACAGGCTGATGAGCTATGCCTGGCCCGGAAACGTCCGGGAGCTGCGCAACGTGATCGAAGCGGCGATCATCTGCGCCGAGGGTCAGGTTACCGTGGACGACCTGCCTCCGGACATTCGCAGCGGGGCCAATCCTCCGAAGGCACCCGAGATCGGGGAGGCCGGCGCCGCGCCCGAAAGCGCCATGGAGTCTGCGGCCGAACAGTTGCGGGATTACGAACGCAAGGTGATCCTTGCCGCACTGGACAAGTACCGGAAGGTGAGCCGGGTCGCGAGGGAACTCGGGATGTCGCGGTCGACGCTCTACCGCAAGTTCGAGGCCCTTGGCATCGACCAGCGGCAATTCCTGTAGGGGAATGTCCCGCACAGTGCCGGGCGGCAGACAGGAATGTCCCACAAACAGGACACTCCGGCGGCAAGCTCGGCTCGGACTGTGTTTTGGCGCAACGCCCGGGGGGCGTAATTCCGCGATCCCGTGCCTGTATTGTTGCGCCGCCGCGTACTCCGGATAAAGGGGAACGCGGTTGCTCCCTGAGGGAGACGGCCCCATGCGTTCCGCGACGTCGGGGTGCCGGCCCCGGCAAACCCTTGCCTTCCGCACCCCCTTTCCGCCTGAAGTGCTCATAGCACTACCGATCCAGCCACTGTAGCACCACGACCGCCGGCGACAGCGCGGGCTGCTCCTCCGTTCGGGCATCCCGCATTCCGTTGCGGCCGGCGCGCGAACGCCGTCCGCCGCGACCCGCGGCATCGCGATCACGTCCAGGCGTTTCTGTCCGTCGAACAAGGCGGATTTGTCCGACGCCGTCCTCGGTTTGGCACACATTTGAACCGGTCTTCGAATGGGTCGCATCCATTCCTGCGCGATGACGCCGGATCGGACGCCTGGCACAGCTGTTGCTTTTGCCATCAGCGCAACCAACCGAATTCTGATCGAGGTAAATCAATGCCAATGCTTGTGAGCATCGACAACGGCGGGACCCTGACGGACGCATGCGTGATTCACGGCGATCGGGTGTTTCACGCCAAGACGCTGACCACGCCGCACGATCTGACCATGTGCTTCGTCGAAGTGCTGAAGGAGGCATCCCGCAAGATCTACGGCGAGCCGTGCCTTGAGGCGTTGCTGGAGCAGGTGGATTACATCCGCTATTCCACCACCCAGGGAACGAACGCGGTAGTCCAGAGAATCGGACCGCGGCTGGGGCTGATTGTGCGCCAGGGCGCCGGCATCTCCAGGTTGATCCGCAACGACGACGAAAGGGAGCTGTTCGAGGCGATGGTGGGCGACCGCGTCGGTTCTCTCGACCTGGGTCTAGACGATGAGGCATTCGAGGCAAACATCACCACGGTGATCAACCACCTGATGTCGCAGGGCGCCAACCGGATCGTTGTGAGCCTGGGGGGCGAAACCCTCATCGATGACGAGTCGCGGGTCAAGCGGGTGACGCTCCTGCGCTATCCGCGGCATCTGCTGGGGGCGGTGCCGATCCTGTATTCCCACCAGCTGTCCGATGACGGCGATGACGCGCGACGCACGTGGAGCGGCCTGCTCAATTCCTTCCTGCACCCGGCGATGGAGCGGTTTCTTTACAACGCCGAAAACGTGCTGCGCGATTACCGGGCGAAGAATCCCCTGCTGATTTTCTGCAACGACGGAACGTCCTCCCGGGTGGCGAAGACCATCGCGCTGAAGACCTGGGGCTCGGGACCGCGCGGAGGCATGGAGGGTGCGAAGGCGATCGCCCAGCACTATGACCGCAAGACCATCGTGACCATGGACATCGGCGGTACCACGACGGACATCGGCATGGTCGATCACGCCCGGGTGCGTGAGCAACGCTGGGGGGAGCTCGAATCGATCGCCATCTCCTTCCCCCTGAGCGAGGTCGAGAGTCTGGGCGCGGGCGGAAGTTCGGTGTTCCGCGTCGTCAGCGGGGAGATCGTGGTCGGACCGGAGAGCGTGGGCAGCACCCCGGGGCCGGCCTGCTTCGGGCGCGGCGGACGCCAAGCCACGATTACCGACGCCTACCTGCTGATGGGAATCTTCGATCCCGATTCCTACTTCGGCGGCAATTTGCGCCTGGATATCGAACGGGCGAGAGCCGCGGTTCAGGAAAACGTGGCCGGGCCCCTGGGGGCGAGCGTCGAGGAAGCGGTATTGATGATGGAGCGGGCCTACCAGGAGAAGATTGCCCACGCCATGGCCCCCCAAGTCAAACACCCCGCGAACACCACGCTGCTCGCGTTCGGCGGCGCCGGCCCGATCGCCGCATGCGGAGTCGCGCAGCATCTGGGCATCGGCGAGATCATCGTGCCGCGTCTGGCAGCCGTGTTCAGCGCCTTCGGCATCGGTTTCAGCGACATCGCCCATACCTATGATGCTGCGCTTCCGGAGATCAGCGCCAAGGGCCTGCAGGAGACGCTTGAAAGATTGGCGGCGCGCGCCGAGCGGGACATGTTTGCGGAGGGATTCGATCTGTCCGAGTGTGCGATCGAGCGGGCGCTCACCTTCGCGCGTGACGGAGTGGAAGCCGCTCACCATCTGAACGGCGAGATACGCCTGCCGGAAGGCCTCAGGCCTGGCGACAACCCGCGCGTGCTGGTCCGGGCCACGAAGCCGATTCCTCACTTCTCTCTCAGGCCGCTGGATACCGCACCCGCCAGCCGTGCGACGGCGCTCCGGACCCGCCAGGCGCTCGGCACCCGGGTTACGCCGGGCCGGGATTCGGCACTGGTCGGACACGGGCGGGTCGATCTGCCCCTGTTCCGGCTGGAGGACATGAGCCCGGGCATGTACGCCGACGGGCCCGCGATCATCGAGGAGGAGTATTTCACGTGCCGGGTGCCGGAGGGATGGCGCTTCGCCATCAATGACAACCTGGACATCGTATTGCAGCACACAAGGAGCCGCAAGAAATGAAGGTGCCAATGACCGAATATCTGGAGATCGACCTGGAGCGGGAATCCTGGGGCTGCCGTTGCTGCGGACATGAGATCGGCTCCGCCCGGCGTCCGTACAAGGAGGGGCTTCTTGCCTATGTGCGCGATCCGCGCGAGATCCACAAGCCGATCCTTGACCCGAAGCTCTATGAGTACACCTTTTCTCCGGACCACGAATGGGTGCGGATCATCGAGTACTACTGTCCCGAGTGCGGGACCATGGTGGAGACCGAATACCTTCCAATAGGCCATCCCCCGCTCAATGACATGGAGTTCGACATTGACGCCCTCAAGGCGCAATGGCGCGGCCGCCGACCGCTCAGCGGGGCGGAGCTCGCGGGTCCGGATCCGATGGGAGTGGCACACCAGCCCCAGTGCAACAAGCATCACCATGGCGGGAGGTAGGCGATGAAGCGCGTTGCGGTCGATATCGGGGGTACGTTTACCGACTGTTTCATGGTCTGGGACAAGCACTATATCCAGTCCAAGGCCCTTACCACGCACCACAACCTGGCGCTCGGCTTCAGGGAGGCCCTGGAAGGTGCATGCTCGAACCTGAACCTCGATGTGCAGGAGGCGCTGTCGCGCGTGGACTCGGTCCGCTACGCGACGACGCTGGGCACCAATGCCCTCATCGAGCGCAAGGGACCGCGGGTGGCGATGCTGGTCACTGCCGGCTTCGAGAGCGCGGTGCCCCTGTCCCGGGGGCGCGGCTACGGGGAAGGCCTGGACATGCGCTACCAGCAGGACCTGCCGGCTGCGAGCCGTCCCGAGGCGCTGGTCCCGATTCCGATGATCGCCGGGGTGCGCGAGCGCCTGGACGCCAACGGCGGGGTGCTGATGCACCTGGACGAGGACGATCTGCGCGTGAGGATCCGCAACCTGGTCGACCGCGGCGCCCAGGCCTTCGTGGTCGCGCTGGTCAACTCGGTAGTGAACCCGGCGCATGAGCGGCGCGTCGAAGAGGTGCTCCTGGAGGAGTACCCGGAGCACATGCTCGGGGCGATGCCGGTGGTGCTGTCGCACAAGGTGGCCGGCCGCAAGGGGGAGTACGTGCGGATGTCCTCGTCCATCATGGATGCCTTCCTGCACGACGTGATGTACCACGGCCTGAGTTCCCTGGAACTGAACCTGCGGGAGTCGCGCTATTCGCGCCCGATGCTGGTCATCCACAACTCGGGCGGCATGGCCCAGCTCAATTCAACCGATTCCCTGCAGACGATCCACTCCGGTCCGGTGGCGGGCGTCAGCGCTTCCGAGCACTTGGCGCTGGAAGCGGATCTGGGCAACGTGATCTGCACCGACATGGGGGGCACCAGCTTCGACATCGGGCTGGTCGTCAGCGGCGGGGTCAAGCACTACGACTTCAACCCCGTGATCGAGCGCTGGCTGGTCAGCGTCCCGATGATCCACCTGGTCACGCTGGGGGCGGGCGGCGGATCGATCGTGCGCTACGACCGCATGCACCACACCGTGCAGGTGGGACCGGCCAGCGCCGGATCGGATCCGGGCCCGGCGTGCTACGACCGCGGCGGCATGGAGCCGACGGTGACGGACGCCGATCTGATCCTGGGCTATCTCGCCGCGGACAACTATGCAGGCGGCCAGATCAAGCTGAAGGCGTCCCGCGCGAAGATGGTGATCGAAGACAATCTGTGCGAAGAACTGGCAGTTTCGCCCATCGAGGCGGCCATGATGATCAAGCGCCGCGTCGACAGCAACATGGCCAACGGCATTTTCCAGGAGCTGCGTTCCAGGGGCTACGACCCGCGTTCCTTCACCATGCTGGCCTATGGCGGCAACGGGCCTTTGCACTGCTGCGGCATCGCCAACGAACTGGGCATCAACAAGATCCTGGTTCCGCCGTTCAGCTCGGTGTTCTCCGCGGTGGGGGCCGGCAACATGCACCAGCTGCACATCCACGAGCGCTCGCTGTTCATGTGGGTGTACGACAGCAACACGCGCAAGCTCTTTTCCGACTACGGGGCATTCAACGCCATCGTGGAGGAACTGGAGGCGGCCGGGACCCAGGACCTGCTGCGCCAGGGCATGCGGCGCGAGGATGTCAGGCACCGGCTGGAGCTCGACATGCGCTACGGCAACCAGCTGGTGCAGACCACCGTGGTGGTGCCCGCCTCGCGCCTCTCCGGCATGGACGATGTCATGGCGCTGATCAACCAGTTCTCCCTCGACTACGGCAACCGCTTCGGCAAGGGCAGCGAGGCGCCCGAGGCCG
Organism: Betaproteobacteria bacterium; assembly: GCA_016183615.1. GTDB lineage: Bacteria > Pseudomonadota > Gammaproteobacteria > Burkholderiales > UBA6910 > JACPEG01. The sequence continues at coordinate 39,207 of JACPEG010000029.1, read as the reverse complement.
GTATCCGGATCAACACCATCCGGGTGCTGAGCTACGTGGAGCTGGAGACGGTCCACTTCAAGCATATCCGTCCGGCCGGCAAGGCGACGGCAGCTCCGGCGCCGGTCGGCACCCGGATGTGCTATTTCGTCGGCTCCCAGGAGCCGGTCGAAGCCGGCGTCTACGATCTGGAACAGCTCGATGTCGGGCACATCGTCGAATCCCCGGCGGTGGTGGAGTCGCCGACAACCACCTACCTGGTCGAGCCGGGATGGCGTCTGGAAATCGGCGAGTACGGCGCGGCCTGGTTCACGCGTCTTGGATCAGAGAAGCCGGCGGTCGATGCGGGCACGGTGGCGTCGAACAACAAGGCGCTCGTCTGAGCGCTCTGCATCGCTCAACACTTTCGGAGTAAACCATGGGCAAAGTAGAGAAGCTGAATCAAAGCGATCGCGAACAAGCGCTTATCGACCAGTTTCTGGCGGACAACGTCCTGTTCCTGGGGCCGGACCCGGAAATCATGGAAGACCATGACATCGCTCCGGTAACCGAGATCGAGAGCCGGGCGATGGAGAAGGAAACCGATCCGGCGGTGCTGACGCTGATTCGCGATCGCCTCCAGGCCGGGGCCAACGAAGCGTTCGAGATGCTGGAGCAAATGGGCGCGGCACCGGGCGCCAAGTGGGGCGATCTGATCACGGGCGTCTATACGGCGAGCGGCGATCTCGCCGTGTCGAGTGCAGGGGGGGTGCTGCTGTTCGCGGCCCTGGTCCATCACCCGGTGAAGTTCATCAACAAGTACTGGGCCGGCGATCCGAGCGTCGGCATCAGGCCGGGCGACGCGTTCATCCACAACGATGCCCGTTACGGCAACATCCACAACACCGACCAGAGCCTGCTGCTGCCGATCTTCCACGAAGGCAGGCTGGTGGCCTGGGCGGGAGCGACGGTGCACGAGGGCGAGAACGGCGCCATCGAGCCCGGCGGCATGCCCTCGCTTGCGGAACAGGTCTACGAAGAGGGGCTGAAGATGTCTCCCTTCAAGGTGGTGGAAAACTACGAGCTCAAGAAGGACCTGGTCACCTTCCTGCAGAACTCGGTGCGCGAGCCGAAACTGCAGTATGAGGATATGAAGGTAAAGCTCTTCGTCTGCCGCCGCATCGAGGAGCGGGTGAAATCGGCCATCGAGGAGTTCGGCATCGATGCGGTGATTTCCTCGTTGCGCAAGGGCCTGGACGACGTCAAGACCGAGGTGAAGCGGCGCGTGAGCGCCTGGCCGGACGGGACGGTCCGCACCATGGTCATCGCCGACGGCACCCTGCGCGAGAATTGCATGGTCAAGATCAACCTGGCCCTGCGCAAGCAGGGGGACGAGCTGATTTTCGATTTCCGCGGTTCGAGTCCGGAGTTCGCGAACCGGTCGAACAATACGCTGCTGTCCTCCCTCAAGGGCATGCTGGCGCAGCTGTTTCTGGTGTTCGTCTGGCCGGATCTGCCGCGCAACCAGGCGGTGTTCGCCCCGATCCGGGTGGCGACCGACCGCAAGTCGGCGCTGCATTCGTCGTACCACACGCCGAACGCCCAGAGCATGATGACGTTCTTCCCGGCTTTCACCGCCGGCCAGGCGGCGGTGGCCAAGTTCCTCTACGGCTGCCCGGAAAAATTCACCAAGGTGGTGGCGCCATGGCACAACATGATCCGGACCTTCATCTACGGCGGCATCACGCAGCATAACGAAATGGTCGGTAATCTGTGCGCCGACCTGAACGGGATGGGCGGCGGCGCCAGGGCGGACCGCGACGGCGAGCACGCCATCGCGCCGATATTCGCGCCGATGGCCGACCTGGGCGAGCAGGAGCTCAATGAAGAGGAAATACCGTTCATCCAGATCGTGTCCAAGAAGCTGATGCGCGACAACCAGGCGTTCGGCAAGTACCGCGGCGGCCAGGGCTACGAGATGATCGCCTCCAGTCTGGGCAGCCCCCTGTGGGGATTCATGGTGTGCTGCATCGGCTCGAAAATATCCAGCGTGCCGGGGCTGTTCGGCGGCTATGCCGCGCCGACCTACCCGCTGTGCAAGGTCAAGGGCGTCGATGTCTTCGAAATCATGAAGAAGGATCCGCGCAAGTTCGAGTTCTCGATCCCCGACATCATGAACAAGCGGCCGTTCGAGGGCGCCTCCTATACGTCCCACCACACCGGCTTGCAGTTCGAGGTGGCGAACCGGGGCGAACTGTACATGATCACCCAGGGGGCCGGCGGCGGCTATGGCGACGTGCTCGAGCGCGACCCCGATCTCGTGATCAGGGACATCGAGGAAGGACTGATCTCCCGCGAGACAGCGCGCGAGATCTACCACATCGCCTACAACCCGGAGACACTGGTGCTCGACCGCGAGGCGACCGAGCAGGCGAGACAGTCCGAGCGGGCTTCGCGCAAGGCGCGTGGTGTCCCGTTCAAGCGTTTTCTCGAACAATGGGTCACGCCGACACCCCCGGCCCATCTGCCCTATTTCGGCTGCTGGGGCGATGACCGGTCCACGATATTCGCCGGCGGGCCGCAGCGCAGGATGGCCGCGGATGCCATCGAGCCGGTCTATATGCCGAATCCGAAGGACGTCAGGATCGCGGAGCTCGAGCGCCGGCTGAAGGAGCTGGAGCAGCGCTAGTCCGGTTGGTCAGGGGGCAATCATGGCACGACCACTTGCCGACTCCCTTCGCGGCGGCACGCAGGCGGCCCGTCCGCTGTGGATCGACAGCGCCGACTACGCCATCCGGCTGTTCCTGAAGGACGGCGCCGAGGCGTGGGCGGACGCGCACCACTCGCTGTGGTGGATCCAGCAGGCGCAATCGCTGCTGAAATCCGACGTGATCGAGATTCCGATGGGCGCGTTCATGGCCCACTGGCTGCGGCGCAATCCACAGGCGGCTTCCCCCGGACACTCCGCAAAAAGGGTGGCTCGTACGTTGCTGGGCATGGAGGGACCGAGGGCGCAGCTCGCGGATCTGCTCAACGCGGTATCGCGCTCCTATCGCGGCTCTCCCCCTCTCGTGCTGCGAGTGCCTACCCCGTGCGGCTGGCTTGCCCTGGCAGCCGGGCATCCAGGGCGGACGCCGGAATGCGGCCCCGACGAAGAGGAGGCGGTCGCCGTGTACCTGGCCGATTGCCTGCGGTCTTTCGCGGAATGCGGTCTCGACGGCATCCTGATCGATGCAGCCGGTGAGCCCCGCCGGCCGGCGGCGGAACTGCTCGACCGCTGCAACCCGGTGATGAATCTGGCGGGGCATTACCGCTGGTCGCTGGGGCTGCAAGTCGGCGATGCCGTCCAGGGACTGCAGAAGCTGGATGGCCGGGTGAATTTTCTGCTGGGCCCGGCAAAAGAAATGCCGGCGGCGCCCGGTTCCACGGTGCTGGGCTGCCGCGTGCCTGCCGAATTGTGGCACGCGGACGCCGCGGCGCCGGTGGTACCCGAAAACGTGTCCTTTCTTTTCGCGCCGGTCCCGGCCGATGCGGTGCCTGAGAAGGTGCTGGCCATCGTTTCGGCGCTACGCAACTGATTGGCGTCCGGTATCACTGTCTGGTGCGCGATGCAGATTTGTTCCGCGAACGTTCTGCGCGGGGACATTTTTGTCCCGGTCTCCATACGACGGTGGCATTGATTGGCAACTCAAAACAACGATTTATCGAATTGGCACAACTGTTGCTCCTACGTTTTGCAAGCGATCTTCAGGTGCTCATCGGCCATGCGCCCGGAAGTGCGTTGCGCGTGCCGCACCGGCGACGCCGGGAATGAATGGAGGAAAAGGATGTTACGAGCTTTCAGAAAATACGGAGGCCGCGGGAGGCGGGTCACCTCGATCATCGGCACGCTGCTTGAGGTGCTGATCATCGGAGGGCTTCTTTATGCCGGCTTGTTCGTGAAGGCCGAGGTGGATATTCCGCAGATTCCCCAGCCCGCCATCGAAAAGCGCGACGCGTTCTACGGCGTTGCCGTTCCCGCCCCCAAGATCATATGGGCGGTAGGCACTGGCGGCAAGATCGTGCGCAGCGACGATGACGGCCAGAGCTGGTCGGTCCAGTCGGCGCAACGCACGGCTCATCTGCAGTCCATCGCAACCTGGGACAAGGACCGCGCAGTGGTGGTGGGGAACAACGGGGCCGTGCTGACCACCCGCGACGGCGGGAGATCCTGGGCGCCGTCCCAGGCTCCCCTGTCGAAGGTCGCCAACAAGCTGCTCAAGGTCAAGGCCCTTGACGCCGGAAAGGCATGGGCAGTCGGCGAAATGGGCGCGCTGCTGTTCTCGGAAGACTTCGGGGCGACGTGGACCCGGAGGGCGGAGGAGAAGGATGTGGCATGGAACGACATTTTTTTCGTGGGGGACAACGGCTGGCTCGTGGGCGAGTTCGGACAGATGATGATGACGACCGACGGCGGCGCTTCGTGGAAAGCCGTGGCGGCGCCGGTGAAATCCAGCCTGATGGGGGTGGCGTTCAGGGACAAGCTCAACGGCGTGGCGGTCGGCGTCGCGGGCACGATCCTCTCGACCCGGGACGGCGGCAAGAGCTGGAGCACTGCCGACAGCGGAACCCGCGAACACCTGCTGAACGTCATCTGGGACGGCAACTCCTGGATCGCCGTCGGAGACAAGGGCGTTCTGGTGACCGGCGGCCTCGACGGCGCGGTGTCGAGGGTCACGCGGGTGGCGGAGAGCCATCTCGGCTGGAGCACCCAGATCATTCGGGATGGAGAGGGCTATGTCCTGGCGGGCGCGGTGCTGGCCCGGATGGGAAATGGCGGGCTCAGGATGCTGGGCCGCAAGGTGTGAGGAGCGGAGCGGACGATCATGAGGAACTTCACGTTCAGGAAGCTGGAATATCTGGTCGAGGCGCTGATCCGGCACCGGATCGCGGTCGTGGTGCTGGTCGCGGTATTCACCGCCGTGATGGGCGCACTCGCAGCCCGAATAGAGGTGAAGACCGTGTTCAGCGACATGCTTCCGCAGAACCATCCGTACATCAAGGTCAACAAGCAATTCGCCCCCACCTTCGGCGGCTCCAACATGGTGAGCATCATGCTGGAGGTGGAAAAGGGCGACGTATTCAATCTCGCCGTGCTGAGAAAGGTCCAGCAGATCACCCAGGCCCTGGCCAAGGTGGATGCCGTGGACCCCTACCAGATTGTGTCTCTGGCGTCCAAGAAGCTCAAAGAGGTGCGGGCCTCCACCGAGGGAATCGAGTCGCGCCCCCTGATGTGGCCCGCGCTCCCCAGGAACGACCAGGAAGTGGCGCACCTGAAGGAAGCGGTGCTCAATAACCCGCTCGTATATGGGGCGTACGTTTCCACTGACCTGAAGGGGACACTGATCACGGTGGATTTCTACGATCACCTGGTCAACTACACAACAGCGTTCAAGCAGATCTCGGCCATCGCTGAGAAGGCCCAGGGGGACGGGGTGACCATCCGGGTCGTCGGGGAGCCGATTCTCTACGGGCTGGTCGTGCATTACCTGCCGGAAACCCTCCATATCTTCGTGCTTACCGTGGGCGCGCTGATGCTGCTGCTGCTGATCATCACGCGGTCCTGGCACGGCATGGTCCTGCCGCTGATCACCGGAGTAGCGAGTGCGCTGATCGCCCTCGGGGCAGCGCGACTGATGGGCTTCCATCTGGACCCGCTCATCATCGTGGTCGCGTTCCTGATCACGGCCCAGGCGATCTCCAATTCGGTGCAGCTCGTCAACCGGTTCGACGACGAGGTTGCGGCCGGCGCGACCTCGGCGGCGGCCGCCAGCCGGGCGAGCCTGTCGAATCTGATAAAGCCGAGCGTGCTGGCCGTGGTCGCCGACGCAGGCTGCGTGATCGTGGTCGCGCTCACGCCGATTCCGATGCTGCAAAAGATCTCCTACATCGGCGCAGTATGGATTTGTTCGATTCTGCTGAGCGCCCTGGTTCTGACGCCGGCCCTATTGTCATGGGTGAAGCCCGGGAGGCCGCCGGTTCATCCCATCGAGGTCGGCTGGGCGATTGAAAAGGTGCTCCGGCTCGGGATCAGGGTGGTGACGACGCGCTGGCGCTACGGCGTGCTGGCCGGAACCGCCGTGGTTTTCGTGGTTTCCGGAATCTACGCGTTCCGCCTGAAGGTCGGCGACGCGAACCCGGGCTCTCCGATCCTGTGGCCGGATTCGAGCTACAACCGGGATGCGACGGCCATCAATCAGAAGTTCCAGGGATCCGACCGGATGTTCGTGGTCGTCGCCGGGAAGCAGGAAGGGGCGCTCAAGCAACCCGCCGTGCTGGACAGCATGGCGCGGTTCCAGAAATACATGGAGGCGCAGCCGGAGATCGGCGGCACCATTTCCCTTGTCGACATCCTGCCGGCGGTCAAGAGAGTGTTGCGCGAGGGGAATCCAAGGTACGGAGAACTCGGCAGCAGTGCCAACGAGAACGGAGAACTGATGTACATGTTCGTCTCCGGGTCCGATCCCGGGGACATGGACCGGTTCGCCGATTCCTATGCCCGCAATGGTGCGGTAACCCTGTTTTTCCGCGACCACCAGGGGGAGACCATCAGGACCGCGGTCGCGCGAGTGAAGGAGTATGTCGCCAAAAATCCCATCGCCGAAGGCGGGTACCTGCTCGCGGGAGGACTCATCGGGGTCCTGGCGGCAGCCAACGAGGTGATCCTCGCCGGCCAGATCGAGGCCATCGCGCTGGCGCTGCTGGTGCTGGTGATCTGCTGTACGGTGACCTACCGGTCAACGATTGCCGGGATCTTCTTCATGCTGCCGGTGGTGCTGTCGAACACGCTCACTTTCAGTTACATGGCGTGGAAGGGCATCGGCATGAACATCAACACGCTGCCGGTGGTGGCCCTGGGAATCGGCCTGGGCGTCGACTACTCGTTCTATATCGTCGACGGGATCCGGGAAAACCTGCATCGCGGCGCGAATATCGAGAAAGCCATCGAGCAGTCCATCCTCGGCGCCGGCAAGGGCGTGTTGATCACGGCAGTCACGCTGATCGCAAGCGTGGTGCTCTGGTCATTCTCCTCGCTGCGGCTGCAGGCGGACATGGGGACTCTGATCGCCCTTTGGCTCTCGTTCTCCGCGTTCGCCGCCCTTTTCGTCATGCCGGCGATGGTTTACGTGTTCCGCCCGGAGTTTGTGGTCGGGGGTCGGCGCCATCCGGTTGACCAGGCAGAGAGCGGCTTGATGCAGCAGCCGGCGGAGGCGCAGGCGGCAAGGTGAAAGAAGATCGCGCTATCGGTAGACGGGCATCACGACACCAAATCATAGGAGGAGCGAGCATGGCGAAACGATGTGGGCACAGACTGAGGATGAGTGCGACCGGCCTCGCCCTGGCGGCGTTGGGGCTGGGGTGGCAGGGGGTCTATGCGGCCGAAAAGGAGGCCGGTATTGGCGGCGCCGAGGAGAACTTCCACCTGGGAGGTTACGCTCGTGGCTGGGTTTCCATGAATCTCCAGGATATCCCGGAGACGGCGGGCGACGATCGGTACAAGCCATCGATGATCCGCGGCTCGGTTTTGCTGGACGCAGACCTCAAGACCGGACCGGCGAAATGGAAGGCGATTGCACGACTCGACCGGGAATACAAGACCAGTTATCTGAAGGATCTCGAGGCCCTGAGGGCGACCACCGGGACGCTTGGCGGGGACGACCCCAACATCATGGATAACTACAACCAGGCGGAGCTGCGGGAGGCCTATGTCGATTTCAACCCCACCGACCGCCTAAGCATCAGGCTCGGCAAGCAGCAGATTGTCTGGGGCGAGTCGGACTTTTTTCACGCCATGGATCTGGTCCATGGCTATGACCTGAGCTGGCGGTTGTTCTTCGAGGGGGAAAACGAGGAATGGCGAAAGCCGTTGGTGCTGATGAGCGCCAGGCTCCAGGTACCGGAGGCCAAGGGCCAGATTCACGGCTACATTCGCCCCGGGCTGGATCCTTGCAAGGACATCGGCAACACCTACGACATCCGGGGCGGGCGATGGTTCTTCCAGCCCTATCGCGGATTCGATCTGACGGCCTTTACCGCCAAGGACTGCGAACACCCGGACGGCGACTACCGGGATGTCACGGGTGGGATTCGCTGGTCGGCGGAAGCCGGGCCCGTCAACTACTCGGTGGCGTATTTGAGGACATTCTCTGCGGACCCGGTGGCGAACTCCGCGTTTGCGCCCTTCCTGAAGGCCCCCGCGGGACCTGTATTCGACCTGATTCATCCGAAGATCGACGTCCTTGGCGCCACGGTCAGCGGCTACAGTGCGGGCCTGGACGCGGTGCTGAGCGCGGAGGCGGCCTACATCAAGGATCAGCCGTTCAACGTCGGCCAGGGTCCGCTGCTGGCCCCGACCCAGGGGGCGGCAGCCGGGCTGGGACTTGGCGGCATCAAGAAGAAGAATGTGCTGTCGACCATGCTCCGGGCCGACAAGAACCTTCATTTCGAAAGAGTGCTCGGGACCAACCGGCCGTCCCTGTCCTCGGTTCAGCTTTTCGATACCTGGGTCCTGAACCACAAGGACTCCGATGATCTGGTAAGGCTGTTCGCGTACGGCTCGCCGCTGAAGGAGCACAGCACGATTCTGACCGCGTGGACCGTGCTGAACTACAAGGGGGACACCATCAACCCCGGGCTCGCGGTTGGTTTCGATCTGACGAACGGCGGGGGATTCCTGATTCCGAGCGTCGACTTCGTTTTTGGCGACAAGTGGCGCCTCAAGGTGGAGGCCGACATCTTCTGGAGGAAGGGAGCCGCCAGCGTCCCCTTCGACCCGAATCCCAACGTGCAGCTGTTCGGCTATTTCGCGAACAACAGCCAGCTGGTGGCCAGGCTGACGCGGTTATTTTGATTCAGGAGACAAACATGATTACGCATGAATGGAGGAAGCAAATGGCAGTCAAAAGGTTCGCGCTGGGTGCGCTCGGCGTGGCACTGGCCGTGGCGGTCGGCGGCGCGCTCGGCGCGGAAGTGCCGGCCGGCACCGTCATCGGCAAGGACAACTTCGACAAGATCAGGAACGATACTTTCGAAGGCAAGGCCGTCGGCAGCATGATCACCGAGCGGATGGAATGGCTGATCAAGAACCACGGATTCAAGATGAAGATCAGGCACTCCGAAAAGATCGACATGGATCCGAAGTATGTCGAAGCGACCCGAAAGTACCACAAGGATGTGGTATTCGATCCGAAAACCCGGGACATCAAGGGGTGGAAAGCGGGCATGCCTTTCCCGCCCGAGACCATCGACCTCAAGGATCCACAAGCCGGGGACAAGGTAATCTGGAACATCCGGGCGGCCACCTATGGACACATTCTGGACATCAAGGAACTCGCCTTCCTGTTCCTCGACGGGAAGAGCGGCCTGGAGCGGGTCCAGAGATGGCACTCGCAGCGGGTCTACCTGGAGGGGCGGCTGGACGGCGGGCCGGTGGTCCTCGGGGACGGCGCGGTTCAGCACAAGACCACGCTGTTCGCGGTGACGCCCCAGGACATCCGCGGCCTGGGAACGTTTTCCGTTCGTTACAACGATGCACTGAAGCCGGATGACACCTGGGCGTACCTGAAGTCGGTGCGCCGCACCCGCCGGCTTTCCGGCGGTGCCTGGATGGATCCGATCGGGGGAACCGACCAGCTCTACGACGACTGGGATATCTGGGACGCGGCGCCGCCCAAGTACAAGAGCATCAAGCTTCTCGGCAAGCGCACGGTGTTCGTGATTGCCCACACCAAGCCGATGGGCGTGGATGTCTCGAAGCGGGGAACCAAGGAAGAGTTCCCGCTGATCGATCTCGACAATGCCCCCTACTGGTGGCCCAAGAACGTGGAATGGGAGCCGCGCGAGGTCTACGTCATCGAGGGGATCACTCCGGAAGAGCATCCCTACGGGAAGAAGCTGATCTACATGGAAGTGACGTTTCCCCGGGTCTATCTCGGAGAGATGTTCGACAAGAAGGGGGACTTCTGGAAGTTCATGATCTTCCAGAACCGGCCTGCCGTCGGGGACGACGGGTACAAGTCGGTGATCCCCGTATCCGGGCACGTGATCGACTTCAAGCGTTACCACTCCACGACCTGGGTGAGCAACATGGGCTCCAACCCGAAGGGCGTCAAGCCGGACGATATCTCGCTTGGCCAGTTGGAGGCAGTCGCCCGCTAGTCACCGTGAACGGAAGGCCCGGAGGGCAGTGCCCTCCGGGCGCGGCGGGTGAACGCGATGGGTCCGGCACGGGCCCAATCCGGGACCCCGGAGCAACCGCCGGGCGGAATCACGGAGAACCACACATCGCTTTGGGAACAGGACATGACGGCGTGCATCGTTGGGTGGGGACATACCCGGTTCGGAAGACTGGAGAAGCACAGCCTCGAATCCCTGATCGTTTCGGCGGTGGGTGAGGCGATCCGGGACGCGGAGGTCGAGCCCGGGGACATCGACGCCATATTCGTCGGCAACATGAACGGGGGCCTGGTTCCCCAGAACTTCATCTCCTCGCTTCCTCTCCAGTTCCATCCGGACCTGCGCTTCAAGCCGGCCACGCGCCTGGAGAATGCATGCGCCAGCGGCTCCGCGGCCGTTTATCAGGGGCTCAATTACATTGAGGCCGGGAAGGGAAGCCTGGTGCTCGTGGTGGGAGCGGAGAAGATGACCTCCGTTCCCGGGACAGAGGTGACGCGGGTACTCGCGAATGCGAGCTATACGCCGGAAGAGGCGGACCGGGGCATGACTTTCCCCGGCATCTTTGCGTTGATTGCGGAGCAGTACTACGCCAAGCACGGAGACAAGTCGGACGTGCTGGCGCAGATCGCGGCCAAGAACCATTACAACGGATCGCTGAACCCGTACGCTCATATCCAGAAGGACCTGGGTTTCGATTTCTGCAGAACGGTATCGGAGGCCAACCCCGTGGTCGCGCCTCCTCTCAGAAAAACCGACTGCTCGACGGTGGCAGACGGGGCGGCCGCCGTCGTATTGAGCGATGTACGCACCGCCCTCGGCATGCGCAAAGCCGTTTTTTTCCGCGCGGCCCGGCATCTGAACGATTTTCTGCCCATGAGCCGGCGCGACGTGTCCGACTTCGAGGGGCCGAGGCTGGCGTGGAAAAAGGCGATGGAGCAGGCGCAGATCGGGATTCGGGATCTGAGCTTCGCGGAGGTGCACGACTGCTTCACCATCGCCGAACTGCTGACCTACGAAGCCATGGGGCTGACCCCGGCCGGGCAGGGGGAGAGGGCGATTCTGGAAGGGTGGACGGCGCTACGGGGCAGCCTGCCGGTAAATCCGTCGGGAGGGCTGAAGGCCAAGGGACACGCGATTGGGGCCACGGGCGTTTCGATGCATGTCATGGCGGCGATGCAACTGACAAACCGCGCGGGCAAGTTCCAGGTGCCCAACGCGGCGTTGGGGGCCGTGTTCAACATGGGCGGTGCAGCCGTCGCCAACTATGTCAGCATTCTTGAGCCTCTGCGGGCGTGACCCGATGAGACCGCCGCTGGTTGCAGAAAAGGGGGTGGAGCGATGAATCTGGCGAACCTGTTGGTCAGGGCAGGCCGGGTATTTCCGGACAATCCGGCGATTGCACACGGGGACCAGACCTGGAGCACCTACGCGCAGCTGGCGCAGGATGTCGCGGCAATGGGCTCCATGTTCGTGGAGGCGCTGGGTCTCAAGCCGGGGGAGAGGGTCGGATTGTTCATGGGCAACCGCCCCGAATATATCGAGATTCTTTACGCCGCATGGTTTGCGGGCCTGACGGTCGTGCCGATCAATGCCAAGCTCCACCCGAAAGAGGCCGAATTCATCCTCCTGAACTCCGGTGCGCGTTACTGCTTCACATCGCCTGAATTCGGCGAATCCCTGTCCGCCATAAACGAGTCGTTCGATGCCCACATCAGGCTCATCGACGTCTCATCGCAGGAATACAGGATACTGAAGCGCGGCGACCGGTCGGCGCCGATGCATGCCAGTGCGCCGGATGACGTGGCCTGGCTGTTCTACACCAGCGGAACAACCGGCCGTCCCAAGGGAACCATGTTGACCCATCGCAACCTGGCCCTGATGGCGCTTTGCCATCTGGCGGACGTGGATTCGGTCGACCAGGAGGATTGCGTCATCCACGCGGCTCCGATGTCTCACGGGTCGGGAATGTGCAATTTCGCGCACGTGATCAAGGGTGCGAACCAGGTGATTCCGTCAAGCGGGCATTTCGATCCCCAGGAGATGTTCGAGTTATGCAGGATTCACCGAGGGGCGTCGTTCTTCGCGGCCCCCACCATGGTGAAGCGGTTCGTGGATTACGCGAAGCAGCATGCGCCTGACTTTCGAGGGCTCAAGACGATCATCTACGGGGGCGGGCCGATGTACCTGGAGGACATCAAGGACGGCCTCGACGTCCTGGGCAACCGGTTTGCGCAGATTTTCGGCCAGGGGGAGAGCCCCATGACCATCACTTTCCTGTCGAAGTTCCACATCGGAGACTCGTCCCATCCCCGTTACGAGCAGCGCCTGGGATCGGTCGGGGTCGCCCATTCGATTCTCGAGGTGTGCGTAGCCGATGAGGAGGGCAAGCCTCTGCCTGCCGGCGAAGTGGGGGAGGTGCTGGTGCGCGGAGAAACGGTGATGAAGGGCTATTGGCAGAACCCGGAGGCGACAAGCGCGACGGTCCGCAACGGCTGGTTGCACACGGGAGACATGGGCGCCTTCGATAAGGATGGATTTCTGACATTGAAAGACCGATGCAGGGACATGATCGTCAGCGGGGGCTCGAACATCTATCCGCGGGAGGTCGAGGAAGTATTGTTGCGGCACCCGGCAGTGGGCGAGGTTTCGGTGGTCGGGCGCCCGAGCCGCGAGTGGGGAGAGGAGGTGGTGGCCTTCGTGGTTGCGGCGCCGGGAATGAATATATCCGGGGACGACCTGGACCGTCTCTGCCTGGGCAATATCGCAAGGTTCAAGCGGCCCAAGGAATACCGCTTCGTGGACGATCTTCCCAAGAACAACTACGGCAAGGTGCTTAAGACCGTGCTTCGCGAGAAGCTCAACGATGAAGCGGAACCGGTGGGAGCAGGGCGGTAATCCACACCGCGAAGAGTCCCAGAAGCCGGTTCATCCAGCCAAATATAGCATTGGGGCCTACGGTCCGGCTCGTTGCCCGGCGTCGCGGAGCGCCTCCAGTAGGGCGGGCTGTGCCCGCCGGTCAACTGCGGCTCAATCTGGGTAGGGTGCGTCCCACGCACCGGTCAGCCGCCGCATTTGGTGCCCAGGGCGCACCCTACGGCACCCCGCGAGGTCATGGGTAGGGTGCGTCCCACGCACCGGTCAGCCGCCGCATTTGGTGCCCAGGGCGCACCCTGCGGCACCCCGCGAGGTCATGGGTAGGGTGCGTCCCACGCACCGGTCAACCGCCGCATTTGGTGCCCAGGGCGCACCCTACGGCACCCCGCGAGGTCACGGGTAGGGTGCGTCCCACGCACCGGTCAACCGCCGCATTTGGTGCGCAGGGCGCACCCTACGGCACCCCGCGAGGTCATGGGTAGGGTGCGTCCCACGCACCGGTCAGCCGCCGCATTTGGTGCCCAGGGCGCACCCTGCGGCACCCCGCGAGGTCACGGGTAGGGTGCGTCCCACGCACCGGTCGACTAAAATGCTCCCTTCCTTGCGCCCGAGGGAGGCAACGCATGGCCGGACCCAGATACCTGCACTTCGACACGCTCAGCCTGCACGCCGGCGCCCAGCCCGATCCGGCGACCGGCGCCCGGGCGACCCCCATCTATCAGACCACGTCCTTCGTGTTCAAGGACACGGACCACGCGGCGGCGCTGTTCAACCTGGAGCGGGCGGGGCACGTGTATTCGCGCATCTCCAATCCCACCTGCGCCGTGCTGGAGGAGCGCATTTCCGCGCTGGAGGGCGGCATCGGGGCCATTGCCACGGCGAGCGGCCAGGCGGCGATGCACCTCGCCATTGCCACGCTGATGGGCGCCGGCTCCCACGTCGTCGCTTCCCGGGCCCTCTACGGCGGCTCCCACAATCTGCTCACCTACACCCTGCCGCGCTTCGGCATCGAGACCACCTTCGTCGATCCCCGCGACGTGGACGCCTTCCGCCAGGCGATCCGCCCCGACACCCGGCTCGTCTTCGGCGAGAACCTGGGCAACCCCGGGCTCGACGTGCTGGACATTCCGCGGGTGGCGGAGGTGGCCCACGAGGCGGGGCTGCCGCTGCTGGTGGACGCCACCTTCACCACGCCCTATCTGCAGCGGTCCCTCGATCTCGGCGCCGATCTGGTGTTCCACTCGGCCACCAAGTTCCTCTCGGGCCACGGGCTGGTGGTGGGCGGGCTGCTGGTGGACGGCGGCAAGTTCGACTGGGAGGCTTCCGGGAAATTCGCCACCCTCACTGAGAGCTACGAGGGCTTCCATGGCCTCGATTTCGCCGAGGAATCCGACATCCGCGCCTTCATCCTGCGGGCCCGGCGCGAGGGGCTGCGGGACTTCGGCGCCTGCATGGCGCCCACCACCGCGTTTCACATCCTCCAGGGCATCGAAACGCTGCCGCTTCGGATGCAGCGCCACGTGGACAACACCCGGAAAATCGTCGCGTTCCTCAAAAACCACGAGGCCGTCGAGTCGGTGTCCTACCCGGAACTCCCCGAGCACCCGGACCACGAGCTGGCGAAGAAGCTGCTGCCGCGGGGCTGCGGCGCGGTGTTCAGCTTCAGCCTGAAGGGCGGGCGCGCTGCCGGGCGGCGCTTTATCGAGTCGCTGCGGATTTTCTCGCACCTCGCCAACGTGGGGGACGCCAAGTCGCTGGTGATCCATCCCGCCACCACCACCCACTTCCGCATGGATGCGGAGGCGCTGAAGGCGGCCGGCATCACCGAAGGCACGGTGCGCCTCTCGGTGGGGCTGGAGGACCCGGACGATCTCATCGAGGACCTGGGGCGGGGGCTCTACGCCTCCCAGAAGGTTTGACTCCTTCCCCCTGAGAGGAAAGGCGAGGCGATGGGGTTGGTTTTCTCCCTCCCCTTGAGAGGAAAGGCAAGGCGATGGGGTTGGTTTTCTCCTTCCCCTTGAGAGGAAAGGCAAGGCGATGGGGTTGGTTTTCTCCTTCCCCCTTGAGGGGGACAACACGGCGCATCGCGCCTTGTTGCTGTGAAGGCTAACCTTTAGGTTACGCCGGAACTAAAGGTCGGGATGGGGGTGATTAAAGTTGGCAACTGAACAGATCGGGCGCGCCAGATCGCTGCGCCGAAATCTGACCGACGCCGAGAGGCGCCTGTGGCAAAAACTGCGCTTAAAACAACTGGCGGGCCACCGGTTCCGCAGGCAGATGCCTCTGGGCCCATACATCGTGGATTTCGTATGTCTCGAAGCAAAGCTGGTCGTGGAGGTGGATGGCGGCCAGCACGCGGATCAGGCGAAATACGATGAAGTCCGCGATGGCTGGTTGAAAGCGCAAGGATTTAGAGTGCTGAGGTTCTGGAACAACGACGTTCTGAATAACTGCGACGAGGTGGTTGAAGTGATATACAGCAATCTAACGGCGGCACACCCCCATCCTGACCTTCCCCCCTCAAGGGGGAAGGAATGACGAGAAGGGCCAGCTTTTCGCGTACAAGGGGGAAGGAATAACCCATTGGCCACCATGTACCTCACAGTCAACAATCACAAGACCTTCGCCTATACCGGCACCCGTCCCCTGAAGCCGGAGCAGCCCACCGCGATGTTCGTCCACGGCGCGGCCAACGACCACAGCGTGTGGGCCCTGCAGAGCCGCTACTTCGCCCACCACGGCCGGAACGTGCTGGCGGTGGATCTTCCCAGGCACGGGCGCTCGGAAGGCACTCCGCTCGGTTCCATCGCCGCGATCGCCGACTGGATGCCCAAGGTGCTCGATGCCGCGGGCGTGGAGAAAGCGGCGCTGGTGGGCCACAGCATGGGCTCGCTGGCGGTGCTGGAGGCGGCGGCGCGGCATCCTTCGCGCGTGAGCGCGGTCGCGCTCCTCGGCGCCTCGGCGCCGATGCCGGTGACCGATGCCCTGCTCGACGCGGCGAAGGCCAACGACCACAGCGCCTTCGACATGCTCAATATCTGGGGGCATATGAGCCCCATGGGTCCCAATCCCAATCCCGGCCTGTGGATGCTGGGGGGCTACGTGCGGCTGCTGGAGCGCTCCGCGCCCGGCGTGCTTTACAATGACCTCAAGGCCTGCAACGACTACCTGGATGGGGTCGAGGCGGCGCGCAAGGTGCAGTGCCCGGTGCTGGTGATCCAGGGCCGGCGCGATCTCATGACCCCGCCGCGCAACGCCAAGGAACTGCTGGCGGCGCTGCCCAGGGCGCAGACCGTGAGCGTGGACGGCTGCGGCCATTCCATGATGCTGGAGCAGCCGGACGAAGTGCTCGATGCGCTGATCGGGTTTCTGTGATTTCCGGGCCCGTTCATCCTTCGACAGGCTCAGGACGAACGGGCTAAAACGCCGTTCGTGGTGAGCTTGTCGAACCATGAAAGGCATTGGAGAGCAGCTATGATCGACCTCTACACCTGGACCACCCCCAACGGCTACAAGGTCTCCATCATGCTGGAGGAGATCGGGCTGCCCTACGCCGTGCACAGCGTGGACATCACGGCAGGCGACCAGTTCAAGCCCGAGTTCCTCGGCATCAGCCCCAACAACAAGATCCCGGCCATCGTGGATTCCGACGGCCCCGGCGGAAAGCCCATCTCACTGTTCGAGTCGGGCGCGATCCTGATCTACCTTGCGGAAAAGAGCGGCAAGCTCCTGCCCCAGGAGCCCCGCGCCCGCTACGAGACCCTGGTGTGGCTCATGTTCCAGATGGGAAACGTGGGGCCATTCCTGGGCCAGGCCCATCACTTCCGGGTGTACGCGCCGGAAAAGATCCCCTACGCCATCGAGCGCTACACCAAGGAAGCGAACCGCCTGTACGCGGTGCTCGACAAGCGTCTCGCCGAAGTGCCGTATCTCGCGGGGAATGAGTACACCATCGCCGACATCGCCACCTTTCCCTGGACCCGCACCCCCCAGCGGCAGGGGGTCGAGCATCCCGATTATCCCAACTTCAAGCGCTGGTTCGACGAAATCGCAGCGCGGCCCGCGGTGCAGCGCGGCCTGGCGGTGCTCAAGAACAAGCGCCGCGAGGGCCCCCTGGACCAGAAGGGCTGGGACGCGATGTTCGGGGACACGCAGTACAAGCGGCGGTAGGAACCGTCATTCGGGCAGACACCGGAACGACGCCGATTTTTCCCGGTGCGTAGGGTGCGTCCCACGCACCGGTCAACGGCGTCAAATGGTGCGCAGGGCGCACCCTACGCAATAGCACATGTCCGTGGGTATTTCCTACGCACTAAAGGGACTCATGAACTCTGAATTCCTTCCCCTTTGCCATTCCCCGCAACCCGCACCGGGCGCCGGCCTGTGGTTCGTGTTCTGCGGCGAGCGGCTGCTGGCGAGCGAGGGCACCGATGCCGCGCAGATTCTCGACGGCGACCCGCCGCCCGCCCGCGGCCTGGCGCTCCTGCGCTGGCAATATCTGGGGCGCCTCGGCGAGCGCGATTGCTACTCCGGGGAAGTGGAGGCGGAAACGCCGGCCCCGGCGGGAATGGACTGGTATTCCCTGCGGCGGCTGTTCGCGAGGCTGTCCGACGAACTGTTCGGACTCGCCGCCCGGGCCTACCAGATCGTGGAGTGGGACCGCGCCCACCAGTTCTGCGGCGGCTGCGGCCAGCCCACCCGCCTGATGCCGGGAGAGCGCGCCCGCGAGTGTCCGAACTGCGGCCGGCACGCCTACCCGCGGCTCTCCCCGGTGGTCATGATCCTGGTGCGGGACGGCAAGCGCCTGCTGCTCGCGCGCTCGCCGCGCTTCGTGCCGGAGATGTTCAGCGCGCTCGCCGGTTTCGTGGAGCCCGGGGAAAGCTTGGAGGAAACCGCCCACCGGGAAGTGCGCGAGGAGGTGGGGGTGGAGATCGCCAACCTGCGCTACTTCGCGAGCCAGTCCTGGCCGTTTCCCCACTCCATGATGATCGCCTTCACCGCCGATTATGCGGGCGGCGAGCTCAAGCCCGACCTGAACGAAATCGAGGCGGCAGGCTGGTACGAGGTGGACGCGCTGCCCATGCTCCCCCACCGGGTGAGCATCGCCCGCCGGCTCATCGACGCGGTGGTGGCGGAGATCCGCAGCGGAGGATCGTCGTGAGATTCTTCCGTTACCGCACCAGGAAGGCCCCCGGCGTGGAACTCTCCGAGCAGGACGGCGTGCGCCACCTGCACGTGGGCGGCGACAAGGTGCAGAGCGCCATGCGCCTCGCGGCCCCCAACGAGCTGGAGCTCGCCTATACCCGCTGCATGATGGGCTTCCTGCTGTTCAACCCGCGGCCGGAGCGGGTGCTGATGATCGGGCTCGGCGGCGGATCGCTGGCCAAGTTCATTTATCATCGCCTTCCCTGGGTCAATACCGTCGCGGTGGAGATCAGCGAGCAGGTGCTGGCCGCGGCGCGCAGCTTCTTCGAGCTGCCGCCGGAGGACGAGCGCTTCCGGGTGGTGATCGGCGACGGCGCCGGGTACGTGGCGCGGGAGGAAGACGCGTTCGACGTGATCCTCACCGACGGCTACGTGGAATGCGACCACGGCGAAACCCTGGTCACCCCCATGTTCTACGACCGCGCCCGGCTGGCGCTGACCCGCAACGGCATCCTGGTCACCAACTTTCTCACCACCGCCCCCTGGCTCGACGCCTGGCTCACCCGCATGGAAGCCGCCTTCGAGGGCCGCGTGCTGCTGCTGGAAGTGGAGCCCAAAGGCAATCTCATCACCTTTGCCCTCAACGGGCCTGCGCGCAAAGTCCCCTGGGCGGACCTCAAGTCCCGGGCGAAGGAACTGGAAGAGACCTACGGCCTGCCGTTCCGCGAATTCGTTTCCGGGTTGCGCAAGCACAATCCGCACACGGATCGGTATTTGAACGTGTAGCCACTGCACTCCCTCCTCCGCATCAAAGCCACACTCCCTCCCCCTGGAGGGGGGAGGGTCAGGGAGGGGATGACCTCGCTCCCTCCCCTAAGACAGAGGTGGTCCGACGCGACGGTGTTTTCTCACCCTCCCCCTTGATGGGGGAGGGCTGGGGCGGGGGTGACCAGCGCGCCGCCCTCCCTCTCCGCGACCCCTCACAATACTCGCACCTTGTGACAGGCATACATCATATATATCATTGCCGCATGTGGTTCTAGTACGACCCTGCCAAGGCAACCGAGAACCTCAGGAAGCACAGGGTCTCGTTTGCCGACGTGGAGGGCGTTATTGATTCGGCGCGTCGCGCGACCCGAAAGGAGCGGAAACAGTATGAGAGCTGAATACGACTTCTCAAAAGGCAAGCGTGGCGCCGCGATTCCCCAGAAGGGCAAGACACGCATCTCCATCTTCATCGACAACGCAGTGCTCGAGGCATTTCGCGCCCGTGCGGAGAAGGCCGGGACCGGATATCAGACCATGATGAATGAGGCCCTTCGGAAATACCTGACGGAAGCCGATCAACCTGTTACTGAAACCGTACTGCGGAACGTGCTTCGTCAGGAGATACCCGAGTACCTGCGAGGTCTGACCCCGCGGTCCACGCGGACGCGCCGATAAGCGGCGCGCCGCTGTGCGGTGAAAGGCGGGCGGCGCCGTTCGTGAAACGTTCGGCAGACGCAGCCCGCGCTACGCATGGCTCTCCTCGCGCCGGCGAGCCGTTCGAGGAGAAAATGGCGCGGATGACGAAGGACCTGGAGGCGCAGTTCGAGGAAAGCGAAAAACTGGAAGCCTTGATTAAGAAAAACCTGAAGGAACTGGGTTATGGCAGATAAGGGAGTCGTTATTTCGGCGGAGCGCATCGAGAGGCAAATCGTTCTCGTCCGGGGTCAGAAGGTCATGCTCGATGCGGACCTGGCGGCCCTGTACGAGGTGGGGGTGACCTCCCAGATTCAGCAGTTCACGATCAATTTCAGCAACAACAATCTGCTCGGCTCGGGCAACGTCATCGCCGCCTACAAGACCAGCAAGGCGGGGGTGTGCGTCACGGTCGGCATGATGACCACCGGTTACGACTGCACGGACATCCTCAATCTCGGCCTCTTCCGTCCGATCTTCTCGCCCACGGACTTCATTCAGATCAAGGGTCGTGGTACCCGCAGGCACAACTTCCTGGAGCAGGTCTTCGACGAGAGTCTCAAGGCCGGCGTTCAGAAGCCATCAAAAATGGCGCTCAAGCTCTTCGACTTCTTCGCCAACTGCGAATACTTCGAGAAGGAGTTCAATTACGACGAAGTGCTGAAGCTGCCCCGGCCCACAGGGAAGGGCAGAGAGAGCGACGGTGGCCCCGTCGTCACCGGCGGCACCTACGAGCACCTTGGCGCCGACATCCTTGCGTCGATGCGCGTAGAGCAGATCACTGCCGAGGGCATGAAGATCGATCGCATGTTCTTCGAGAAATTCGAAGATACCGTGCGCGGCAACGAGACCATTGCCAAGGCCGTCGAGGCCGGACAGTGGGACCGCGTCATTGACTACGTGAACCGCGAGGTCTTCGACAAGCCCGAGGAGTACTACACCCTCGACAAGCTGCGCAAGGCCGCCGCCGTGGACCGCCGCCTGACGTTGCGCGAGATCCTGGAGAAGGTGTTCGGCCTCATTCCGCGCTTCAAGTCCAAAGATGAACTGCTGGAGGAGGAGTTCGCCAAGTTCGTCGCCGACTTCAAGCCCGGGGAGGCCGAGGCCATCCCGGCCATCAAGACGTTTTTCAAGGCCTACGTCACCAGCGACCAGGTGCGCCACATCATCGATAGCAAGGACTTTACCGTGCTCGCGACCCATCCTATGTTTTCCACCCGCGACTTCAAGGCGGTGCCGGCGAAGTACCGGGCCCTCGTCCCGGAATACATCAAGGACTATGTCTCCTCGAACCAATTCGCCACATAGGAGCGCCCATGACCAAGACGCACAAGGCCACTGTCAGCGTGAAGGGAACCGCCGTCACGGTTCTGGTCCACCGGGAGCAGGACTACATCTCCCTGACCGATATCGCGCGGCACAAGGATTCCGAACGGACGGATTACCTGATCTCCAACTGGCTTCGAAACCGGAACACCATCGAATTTCTCGGTATCTGGGAAAGGCTGAACAACCCGGAGTTCAATCCCATCGAATTCGATGGGATTAGAAGAAGCGCCGGGCTGAACAGTTTCATCCTGACCGCCAAGCAATGGGTGGAGAAAACCGGCGCCATCGGTCTGGTGTCCAGGGCCGGACGCTATGGCGGGACCTTCGCCCACAAGGACATCGCCTTCGAGTTCGCCACCTGGATTTCCGTCGAATTCAAGCTCTTCTTGATCAAAGAGTTCCAGCGCCTCAAGGAGGACGAGAACCATCGCCTGTCGCTCGCCTGGAACCTGAACCGCACCCTGTCAAAGCTCAACTACCGCATCCATACCGATGCTATCCAGGCGCACTTGATTCCGCCCGAAGTCACTCGGGCGCAGGCCGCCATCACCTATGCCAGCGAAGCCGACGTGCTCAACGTGGCGCTGTTCGGCTGCACGGCGAAGGAGTGGCGAGAGTCCAATCCCGGAGGGAAGAGCAACATGCGGGACTACGCCACCGTCGAACAGTTGCTGGTATTGGCCAACATCGAAGGGTTGAACGCCGAGCTGATCCACATGAACCTGCCGCAAGGAGACCGGCTGCGGCGGCTCAACGCAGTCGCAATTCGACAAATGCAGGTGCTGACAACCTCCCCGGCGCCCAGGCGGCTCAAGTAGTTGCCCATGCTCGACACCGACACCAAACGCCGAATCGACACCGCCCGCGACATCCTCGTGGGCAAGGTGCCCGACCCCAAGAGCCAGGTCGAGCAGATCACCATCGCCCTGATCTACAAGTTCATGGACGACATGGACGCCGAAGCGGAGGAATTGGGCGGTCAGCATCGCCTTCTTCAAGGTGGAGAACGACGGCTTCGGCCTCGGCGCCCAGCGCCGTGCCATCGAGAAGAACGACCTGCCGCAGGTGAAGACTGAACTCGACGCATTTCTCCACGCCCTGCGTAGCCGACAACCGACTGCCGACCTTCTGCCCTCCTGCGGTTTGATCGTGGCGAAAGAGAAGATCGCCGCGAATGGGGACTACAACCTCAGCGGAGACAGGTATCGGGAAGGAATCAGTGCAACTGCCGCCTGGCCACTCGTGCCGCTCGGCCAAGTGACAAAGCGTGTCAGTGGCGGAACGCCTGCCAAAGAGAACATCGGCTATTGGAGCGGCCCTATTCCATGGGTGTCCCCGAAGGACATGAAGGTGGATGTGCTCTACGACACCGAGGATCATGTCTCCGAGGAAGCTATACGCGGTAGCGCCACGACATTGGTTCCCGCTGGAACACTTCTCTGCGTCGTACGGTCGGGGATTCTCAAGCACACGTTTCCGTTGGCCCTCACGGGCCGGGCGATGTGCTTCAACCAGGATATCATCGCGCTGATTCCAGCGGATGACCGCCTCGATCCTCGGTATCTGTTTGCCATCCTGAAAGGACGAGCTAGGCACATCCTGGAGCAGGGCATTAAGCCCGGTGTCACAGTGCAGAGCTTTCACGCAGGGTTCTTTGCTCAGCTGGAAATCCCCCTGCCGCCGCTGGAGGTGCAAAAGGAGATCGTGGCGGAGATCGAGGGCTACCAGAAAGTCATCGACGGCGCCCGCGCCGTCCTCGACAACTGCCGCCGCATGTTCAGAAGCTGTTACTCGACTTTGAGACTGCAAACCCCGGAATTCAATTGCAGCCGTGGGGCCTGGAGAAACTTCGACTGATCTTCCGAAAACTCACGGCGGACGACAAAGCGTCATGGTTCGGGCCTGCCCTGACCGACGCGACCAGGACAAAGTTGGGCTTCGGTGATTTGAAGGTCGTGCTGGACAGGATCGCTGCGCTTCCAGCGCGACCGATGACCGATGTGAAGGACGTGCCGACGGGAAAGATCGAGGCAAACGCCTTGTCCGAGGCCGTAGCGCGCTTGCTCAAGGAAGGCATGATCAAGTC
Source organism: Betaproteobacteria bacterium (assembly GCA_016183615.1). Taxonomy (GTDB): domain Bacteria; phylum Pseudomonadota; class Gammaproteobacteria; order Burkholderiales; family UBA6910; genus JACPEG01. Next base: position 16,139 of record JACPEG010000029.1, on the reverse strand, counting down.
TCCGTTGGTCGCCGAGTTTCTCGCCCAATGGCACGACGAGACGCTCGGGGAACGATTGGCCGAGGCCTTCAAGGCCGAGTATCGGCGGTTGCGCGGGAGCGATGGCCCGAACCGGATTTTCGCCGCGCTTCAATCGTGGGTCGGGGGCGATCATCGCGGGACGCCGGAGCACGAGTTGGCCGTACTCGCGGTCATCGCGTACTACTTCGAGCGCTGCGACATCTTCGAAGAACCACGGAGCGCCGCACGATGATTCTTCCCTCCAAGCACCTACCCCAGGACCGTGCCCTGCTGACCGTCGGCGCGGCGATCCTGCTGCACCTGTCACACCCCGTCACCGTGTCGGCCTTGTGGGAGCAGATGCCGCGCGCTGTCCTTGACCAGAAGGCATCGCGATCCATGCACTACGACGGATTCGTGCTTGCGCTCGACCTGCTGTTTCTCATCGGGGCGATCGATCTGCGTGACGGGCTGCTTGTTCGGAGGGCATCATGATCCACCGCATGTACAGCAGTCTCGCGACTTTCAAGGCGCTGGAGTTCAAGTCCGGACTGAACGTGCTGATCGCGCAAAAGGAAGCGGGCGCGACGGATAAGCAAACCCGCAACCGGGCGGGCAAGACCAGCTTGATCGAGATAATTCATTTCTTGACCGGCTCGAAAGCCGAGAAGGGCTCTCTGTGTTGCTCAGGACCGCTCGTCAACGAATCGTTCGGCATGGCGTTCGATCTCGGTGGCGAGAAGCTTCGGGTTGAACGCTCTGGGCACCAGAAATCCAAGATTCATCTTGAAGGCGACAGCTTCCCAAATGGGAAGATCAGCCTCTCGAATTCCGAGTGGGTAGAAGTCCTCGGCGAAAAGATGTTCGGGTTGCATGAGGTGCCTGAGAACGATGGGCGTGTCCCGACATTCCGTTCCTTGTTCGCCTATTTCGTGCGTCGGCAACTCAGCGGAGCGTTCACCACTCCTGAGAAGCAGGCAATAATGCAGCAGGCCGGTGACCATCAGGTCGCCCTGCTGTTCCTGCTTGGCCTGGATTGGAGGATTGCCAGCGACTGGCAGAAAGTGCGGGATCGGGAGAAGACCCTGGCTGAACTGAAGAAAGCGGCAGGTGCCGGCGCGTTCGGCAGTATCGTCGGAAAGGCGTCTGATCTGCGCACCCAACTGACCGTGGCCGAGGCGACCGTCGCCGGTTTTGACCTTCGGGACCACATACTCCCGACGGTCCTGACTGATGCCAGGGAAGACGGTGGGCTGTTTGGCTTCCGTTTCTGAGCGATAGCCATGGAGGAAGCCGCCGAGCTGGGCAACTACCTGCCGCTCTCCTTCAAGAGCCCCAAGGAGCAGGAATATATCGAGTTCCTGTGGGACGCGTTCGAGATGAACTATACCCACGCCAAGTACCAGTTCGCCTTCCTCGCCTACCACATGCTCACCATGAGCTGTGTTTACTTCAACATCTGGCAGATCAAGCAGACGAAACCGAAGGATTTCGAGATGGCTATGGTGGGGTTCAACAAGGACCTTGAGAAGGAGCTGCTTGCAGCGACGTCGCCCTTCACATTCTGGCGAGTGAACGAGAGTAGTGTTCTTCGCTTTCTCAAGCTGATCGGATGTGACAATGCAAAAGTGGGCAGCTACGCGGCGCTCGTGAAGGAGCGCAATGACACCGCCCACCCCAACGGCAACATCTTCTTCAGCACCCAAGCTGCGCTCGACGCCAAGATCACCGAGATCCTGCGCGTCGTGGACGAGATCCAGGAGCACTCCAGGCCGGTCATCGAGCACTGCTACCGCGACTTCCTGCTCCAGAACCACGACCCAGACGAACGCGAGTATCCCGACGCCGCCGACCAAATCCGCGAAGTGCTGATCCACGGCAACTACCTTTCGCAGAAGGACATCGAGATCTGCCTGGATTTCGACCTCGCGTCCTTGGCGGCCGAGCCGGACCATGAGCACATGCACGAGCTGCACGAAGTGCTCCGCGCGAAGTACGGACCGGACGATGCGAGCGGCGCAGCATAACAACTGGGCTCCCCCCAATTGTCGGACGCTTCCGATAGCGTGATGATAATGTGGGCGGTGTCGGATGGCGAGACGGAAGCACTCAGCGGAGTTTGGGCGCGAAGTGGGATCTGACGGACACCGCCCCCGAAGCTGCGGGGTGATGAACAGGTTACCGTGATCGACAGCCGCTGCGCCGGGATTCAGGAGACATGCCACCGATGAACGACAACGCGATCGAGCGTACGCGCGAGATGGTGGAGGCGGTCTATCGCGCCGAGTCGCGCCGGGTGCTGGCCACCCTGATCCGGCTGCTGGGCGATTTCGACCTCGCCGAGGAGGCGCTGCACGATGCCTTCCGGGCCGCGCTCGAGCAGTGGCCGCGCGACGGCGTGCCCGCCAATCCCCGGGCCTGGCTGGTTTCCGCCGGGCGGTTCAAGGCGATTGACGGCATTCGCCGGCGCGCCCGCTTCGATGCGCTGGACGACGTGGCCGAACAGGTCGAGGCTCTCGCCGCGGAGGCGCCGGAGCAGGACAAGGACAGCGTCGAGGACGATCGGCTGCGGCTCATCTTCACCTGCTGCCACCCGGCGCTCTCGCCGGATGCGCAGGTCGCGCTCACGCTGCGCGAGGTGTGCGGCCTCACCACCGAGGAGATCGCCCACGCCTTTCTCACCCCCGCGCCGACGCTGGCGCAGCGCATCGTGCGCGCCAAGGCGAAGATCCGCGATGCGCGCATTCCCTACCAGGTGCCCGGGCACGCCGAGCTTGCGGAGCGGCTCGATGCGGTGCTGCGCGTGATCTATCTCGTGTTCAACGAAGGCTACGCCGCGTCCTCCGGCGCTTCATTGACCCGGTCCGATCTTTCCGGCGAGGCGATCCGCCTGGGGTGGCTGCTGGTGGAGCTGCTGCCGGAGCCCGAGGCGATGGGGCTGCTCGCCCTGATGCTGCTGCACGAATCGCGGCGCGCGGCGCGCGCTTCGCCCACGGGGGACCTGATCCTGCTGGAGGACCAGGACCGCTCGCTCTGGAACCGGGAGCAGATTGCGGAAGGCCTGGCGCTGGTGGAGCGCGCGCTGTCGTCGCGGCGCTTCGGCCCCTATGCGCTCCAGGGGGCCATCGCCGCGGTGCACGGCGAAGCGGAGAGCGCCGCGGCGACCGACTGGGCCCAGATCGCCGGGCTCTACGACGTGCTGGCGCGGGTGGAGCCCTCGCCCGTGGTGGAGCTGAATCGCGCCGTGGCGGTGGCGATGCGCGACGGCCCGGAGGCCGGCCTGCGGCTCATCGACGCCATCCTGGCCCGCGGCGAACTCGCCGACTACCGCCTCGCCCATGCGGCGCGGGCGGACCTGTGCCGCCGGCTGGGAAGAGCGGCGGAGGCCCGGGCGGCCTATCAGCGGGCCCTCGCCCTCACGAAGTCGGAGCCGGAACGGCGGTTTCTGGAGCGGCGGCTGGCCGAACTGAAAAATTGATCGCCCCCGTTGTCGATTTGGCGCTTCCCCGAACGACTATTGTTGAGTATGGGCGAACCGCGTGCCAGGCGGGGCTGAGTTCGGAATCGAACCACCCCGCCGGCTGCGCCGGCACCCCTCCTTGTCCAAGGAGGGGAAAGGGTTTTTTCCCCTCCCCTCAGGAGGGTGGGACCACGCCCAGACCCGGCTCCGAATTTCAACTTGCTACAAGGACTTGCGACGATGCGGTTCATGATTATTGTCAAGGCCACCCAGGACTCGGAAGCGGGCGTCATGCCCGAAGAGAAGCTCATCGCCGAGATGGCGAGCTACCACGAGGAGCTGGCGAAGGCCGGCGCGTTGCTCGACGCCTCGGGGCTGCAGCCGACATCCAAGGGTTGGCGCATCAAGTACTCCGGACAGAAGCGCACGGTGGTCGACGGGCCCTTCGCCGAGACCAAGGAGCTGATCGCCGGCTACACGCTCATCCAGGTGAAGTCGAAGGAAGAGGCGATCGAATGGACGAAGCGCTTTCCCAATCCCGCCGTCGATGGCAGGGAAGGCGAGATCGAGGTGCGTCAGCTGTTCGAGCTGGAGGACTTCGGGCCCAGCGAGGCGGTCGAGCGCTTCCGCGAGATGGGGGGCGGGGCGAAGAAATAAATACGGCGTGCTTGCCGGCGCTGTTTGCGACGATCACTCAGACCGCAAGACAAGGAGACACAAATGCAGGTTCAACCCTACCTGTTCTTCGAAGGCCGCTGCGAGGAGGCGATCGAGTTCTACAGCGCCGCGCTCGGCGCCGAGGTGGAGATGCTGATGCGCTTCAAGGACAGCCCGGAGCCCCCGCAGCCGGGGATGATTCCGCCCGGCGCCGAGAACAAGGTGATGCATGCGAGCTTCCGCATCGGCGATACGGCGGTGATGGCCTCCGACGGGCGGTGCCTGGGGAAGCCGAGCTTCCAGGGTTTTTCGCTGTCGCTCACCGCGGCGAACGAAGCCGAGGCCGAGCGGCTGTTCGCGGCCCTTGGCAAGCGCGGGCAGGTGCAGATGCCGCTGGCGAAGACTTTCTTTTCGCCGCGCTTCGGCATGGTCGCCGACCGCTTCGGCGTGTCGTGGATGGTCATCGTGGAGCCCTGAGGAGAATGCAATGAAATACCTGTGCCTGGTTTACCTCGACGAAAAGCGGCTGGACGAGCTGCCCGATGAAGACTGCGTGGCCTACGACACGGCGATACGGGCGAGCGGCCACTGCATCGCCTCGGAAGCGCTGGAATCCGTTCAGACCGCCACCACCGTGCGGTTGAGGGACGGCAAGGTGTCGGTTACCGACGGTCCCTTCGCCGAGACCAAGGAGCAGCTCGCCGGCTTCTACATGATCGAGGCGCGGGATCTCAACGAGGCGATCCAGGTGGCGGCGAAGATCCCGCCGGCGCGCGTGGGCAGCATCGAGGTGCGGCCGATCCGGCCGATCCGGGAAACGGTCGCCCAGGCCGAGGAGCGACAGCGCCGTCCGGGGATGGGTTAACGCGGGGTTTCCCCTCCCCTTCAAGGGGAGGGCCAGGGTGGGGATGGGTCGGCGCTCGAATCCCATCCCCCTCCCAGCCTCCTCCTTGAAGGGGGAGGAGAAAGCTGCCGCCTTTGCCGGCGGCATTTGATGCGCCGATCCCGGGTAGGACGATTTTTCGAACGAAGGAGGTCCCATGACGCAGCCCATTGCCCCCGCAAATGCGAATGCCTGGATCCTGGGAACCCGCAAGGGCGCCTGGGCGCTCCGGCGGATAGCTGACAACAAGCACTGGAAGCTGGAGGAACCCTGGTTCTTCGGCTGCCAGGTGCACCACGTGGTGCAGGATGCGCGCGGCGCGGGGACGCTCCTCGCCGCCGTGCGCACCGGACACCTGGGGCCCACCGTGTACCGCTCCACCGACGGCGGGCGCAGCTGGAAGGAAGCCGCGCGCCCGCCGGCCTTCTGCCCCAAGGAGGAGTACGCGAACTCGTCCCTCGGCCCCGACGATGCGCGCCGCCAGGGGCTCAGCGTGGATCACGTGTTCTGGCTCGCGCCGGGGCATGCCAGCCAGCCGGGGCTCTGGTACGCGGGCGCGAGCCCCATCGGCCTTTTCCGGAGCGAGGACGACGGCGTCACCTGGTCGGCGGTGGCGGGATTCAACGATTGCCCGACCCTCGCCCAGTGGTGCTACAACTTCGCGCCGGGCACGCCCGAGGGCCCCAAGTGCCACTCGGTGCAGGTGGATCCCGCCGATGCCAAGCGGATCGTCGTGGCGCTCTCCGGGGGCGGCATCTTCCTCTCGGAGGACGCGGGCGCGAGCTGGCGGCCGGTGAACGGTGGCGTGGCCATGGATTTCGCGCCGCCGAAGGAAGACGGCTCGGAGTACGAATTCGGCCACGATCCCCACGACGTGGTGATCCATCCCGCCAACCCGCGCCGCTGGTACCACCAGAATCACTGCGGCATCTACCGCCTCGACTGGAAGGAGAACGAAAGGGATGCGCGCTGGCGGCGCATCGGCGACGCCATGCCGAAGGAGGTGGGCGACATCGGCTTCCCCGTGACCTGCCATCCCCGGGACGACCGGACCTGCTGGGTGGTGCCCATGGACGGGAGCACGGTGTGGCCGCGCACCAGCGTCGGCGGCCGGCCCGCCGTCTACCGCAGCCGCGACGGGGGCGAAAGCTGGCAGCGCCTGGATCGCGGGCTGCCGCCCCAGGCGTGGTACACGGTGCTGCGCCAGGCGATGGCCCACGACGGCGGAAATCCGCTCGGCCTCGTTTTCGGCACCACCTCGGGCGATTTGTGGTGGAGCGGCGACGAGGGCGATTCCTGGACGATGCTCGCGCGGGGCCTGCCCAAGATCATGGCGGTTGCCGCCGTGCGGTTGCCGTGATGGCATCCGTGCGGGTGCGCATTGCGGCGCTGCTGGACTCCTACACCGGGGGCGCCACGGAGGTGGAAGTGGAGGGCGGCACCGCGGCCGAGGTGATGGCGGCCCTCGACCGGCGTTTCCCGGGACTCGCGTTCCGGGTCATCGACGAGCAGGGCCAAGTGCGCCCCCACATGAAGATCTTCCTGGGCGAAGAAATCGTCCGCGATCTCGCCACCCCGGTTCCTCCCGGGGCCGAGATCTATATCGTCGGCGCGCTGTCCGGGGGCTGAGCGCGCCTCGGAAAGCCGGCGCCGTGGTCCTCAGCGCACCACGATCACCAGCAGAAAGTCCCCGCGCACCACGTTAAGGGCGATGCGCTCGGCGCCCTTGAAGGCGGCGATGAGTTCCTTCACGGTGCGCACCTTCTTGCGGTTGACGCCGACGATCACGTCGCCGGGCCGCAGGCCGTGGAAATAGGCGGGGCTGCCCGCCGCCACTTCGGTCACCATCACCGCTTCCTTCTTCTCGCGGCCGGAGCCCGCCTGGAAGTTGGCCACCGTGGCGCCCGCCAGCTCGGGCAGCGCTTCACCGCCGGCGAGCTTCTGAGCTTCCACCTGGCCGATGCGGGCTTTCACCGCCGTTTCCTTGCCGCCGCGGATGAGCCTCATGTCGGCGCTCTCGCCCACCGGGATCAGCGCCAGCTGGTTGCGCAGGTCGCCGGAGCTGCGCACCGGGCGGTTGTTCACCGTCATCACGACGTCGCCCGGCTTGAGCCCGGCCTTGGCCGCCGGGGAATCGGGCTCCACTTCCGTCACCACCGCGCCTTCCTTCAGATTCGCGCCCAGGGATTTGGCGAGATCGGGCGTGAGGTCCTGCATGGAAAGCCCGAGCCGCCCGCGCCGCACTTCGCCGAACCGGATGATCTGGGCCATCACCGCCTTCGCCATGTTGGCGGGCACCGCGAAGCCGATGCCCACGTTGCCCCCCGCCGGGCCGATGATGGCGGTGTTGATGCCGACGAGCTCGCCCTTCAGGTTCACCAGCGCGCCGCCGGAATTTCCGGGATTGATGGAGGCGTCGGTCTGGATGAAGTCCTCGTAGCCCTCGATGTTGATGCCGCTGCGGCCCAGGGCGCTCACGATGCCGGAGGTGACGGTCTGGCCCAGGCCGAAGGGATTGCCGATGGCGATCACGAAATCCCCCACGCTGAGGGCGTCGGAATCGCCGAATCTCAAGGCACTGAGATTCTCCGGCTCGATCTTGAGCACCGCGATGTCGGTGCCGGCGTCGGAGCCCACCAGCTTCGCCTTGGTCTGGCGGTTGTCCTTGAGGATGACGACGATCTCCTGGGCATCCTTGATCACGTGGTGGTTGGTGAGCACGTAGCCCTTGGCCGCGTCCACGATCACGCCGGAGCCGGCCGAGAGCTGGGGCCGCGGCCGCTCGGGAAGATTGAAGAAGCGCCGGAAGAAGGGGTCCCGCAGCAGCGGGTTGTCCATCTCCGGCGAGCGCTGGAGCACCGCGATGTTCACCACCGAGGGCGTGACGTCCTTGAGCATCGGCGCCAGGGTGGGCAGGCCTTCCTTCCCCTGGAGCAGCGGCAGGGCGCCGGAAGCGGCGCCGGAGACGAGGGTGGCCACGGCGAGGCAAACGCCCACCAGGGCACGCGAAACGTGTCGCATGGTTCTATCCTCCCGAATAAAGCGTTTATTTTGGGGCGGGCGCCCCGGTTTCAACCGCGCCCGGGGCAGGGGAGCCCTCACGGAGTGGCTGCGGGGCCGTGGCGGGCGGGCTGGAGAACGCGGCCTTCAGGGCATGGTGCAGGTAGTTGACGCCGTCGATTACGCCGAGCACCAGGGCGACGCCGAGATAGGTGCGCAGGTCCATGCGCACCTGGGCCCCCTGGGAGTTCACCTGGATGGCGTTGCCGCCGGTCCGGGTGACCACCGCGGCGGAACTGCCCGGAGGCGTCGGCGCCACAGCGGAGCCGCGGCTGCTGAAGCTGGCAAAGCAGCCGGAAAGCATCAGCGCCAAAAGGATGACTGCAAGCCGGCGCATGGAAATCTTTCCTTCGCCCGTTCCCTGAAGACATTATTCTCCTGGCCATTCGACCCTGCAAGACAATGCCGGTGCGCAGGGCGCACCCTACGAGGGACGGGCGGCGGTGCGCAGGGTGCGTCCCACGCACCGCATGGCTCAAAAACCACGACCGGTGCGCAGGGCGCACCCTACGAGGGACGGGCGGCGGTGCGCAGGGTGCGTCCCACGCACCGCATGGCTCAAAAACCACGACCGGTGCGCAGGGCGCACCCTACGAGGGGCGGGCGGCGGTGCGCAGGGTGCGTCCCACGCACCGCATGGCTCAAAAACCACGACCGGTGCGCAGGGCGCACCCTACGAGGGACGGGTGGCGGTGCGCAGGGTGCGTCCCACGCACCGTTCACACTGACAAGCCATCCAGAAACTCCATGAGCGCCCGGTTGAAGGCTTCCGGCTGCTCCAGGTTGCAGAGGTGGGAGGCGGAGGGAATAACCGTCAGCCTGGATCCGGCGATTTCCCGCTGAATGGCTTCCGCCATCGCAACCGGGGTCCCGGGGTCGTCTTTCCCCACCATCACCAGCGTCGGGCAGCGGATCTCCTTGAGGTGAGCGGTGGTGTGGATCATCGGCACCGCGTGGCAGCAGCCGATGTAGCCCGCCACCGGCGTCGCGCGGATCATGGCGGCGATTTTTCCGGTGACGTCGCTGCGCGAGGCGCGGAAGCCCTCGGTGAACCAGCGGGCGAGCGTTGGGGCCACCATCGGTTCCAAGCCCTGGGCCTGGACCGTGTTGATGCGGTCTTCCCACACCTTCTCGGAGCCCGCGGGGAAGCGGCTGGTGGTGTCGCAGAGAACGAGGCTCGACAGGCGCAACGGATACTTCAGGGCGAACACCTGGCCGATCATGCCGCCCATGGACAGCCCCACGAAATGGGTCTTGTCGATTTTCAGCCCATCGAGCAGGCCCGCCACGTCGTCGGCCATCTGCTCCAGGGTGTAGGCGCCGGCCGGGGCGTCGCTTTCCCCGTGGCCGCGGGTGTCGAAAGCGAGCACCCGGTAGCGGGACGAGAACAGCTTCGCCTGCGGGTCCCACATGTGCAGGTTGCAGGCGAGGGAATGGGACAGCGTGACCCAGGGGCCGGAATCGCCGAGGACCTGGCAATGGATTTCGATGCCGTTGGTCTTGATTTTCACGTCGGCTTCTCGTCAACGCGTAGGGCGGGCTCTGCCCGCCGGTCGTCTAATGGCGGCCGCAGGCCGCCAGATTCAAACCTCCGCCACTACAAGCGGAATCAGCATCTCGGCGGCGCTAACGCCCCCGTGGGCGCCCAGATGCACGTGGTGGCGCTCGCCCAGCACCCAGTCCTTGATGGCGTAATTTCCCTTCATCACCAGCGCGTAATGGCCGATGCGCTCGTGGAGCCGTGGATGCGGCGCGCCGAGTCCGAACCAGCCCCGCTCGATCAGATCGGCGCTGCGGTAAAGGTCGGCGTAGGGGGCGAGCAGCTCCCGCGCATAATCCTCGAACTGCCGGGTCTTCTCGGGATGCACGTAGCAATAGCCCACCCGGCGCCCGCCGCACAAGGGCAGCACCAGGGTTTCCGCCAGGCGCGGGAAGTTGGCCAGCTCCAGCGTTTCCTCGGGCTTCACGTCCACGAAACCGTGATCGGCGGTGACGATCACCACGCTGTCGGTGCCGGCGAGGGCCTCCAGCAATTCCTCGAACAGGGCATCGATTTTCCGGAACAGCTTCGCCACCGGGGGGCTCGAGGCGCCGAAGGTGTGGGACAGGGCATCCAGCTCCGGGTAGTAGGCGTACACGTATTTGGGCTCGCGGTTTTCCTTGACGGTGAGCTCGATGGCCTGGAAGAAGTGCTTGAGGTTGTCGTAGCCCACCCGCGAGGCGTTTCCCGAGTGAAACAGGTTGTAGTCCGAATCCACGATGCTCTTGTGGGAGACGATCCACGACGGGCACGCCAGGGAATCGAAAATCGCCGGCGCCGAGAACAGCTGCGCCGGCTCGATGCCCATGGTCGTGAGGGAACTCCCCCCGTGGCGGCTGCGGAAGGGCAGCACCGCCAGCACGTCGCCCACTTCCCGGAAATAGGTGAACCAGCCGGTGAGCCCGTGCTGCTGGGGCGCGACTCCCGTGTGCAGGGTGGTGATGGCCGCGGCGGTGGTGGGTGGGAATACCGAGGTCATGGGGCCCTTGAGGTGCCGGTGTAGCGCGCCGCCCCGGCCGTTCGCGTTCAGGTAGTTGTAGCCCAGGCCGTCGATCAGGATGAGCACGATGTTGCGTGCGTGGGCGAGGGTTGCCGCATCGAGTCCCCGCAGCGGGGCATAGGCGGAACCCGCGCCGCGGGCCGCGGCGACGGAGGCCATGAGGTTCACCAGGCTGCCGCCGTGGTAATCGGGAAGACAGGCCGGGGGCGAGGCTGCTGCGGCGCCGGGGACGGGCCGGGTCGTGGTTGAGGTGAGTGCCATGATTTCATTCTACAGCCTCGATACGCCGGCGTTGCGGCGAATGGAGCGGTAGGGAATAATCGGCGGCACTCCGTCGTCATCCGCCAATCAGGATCCCCCATGAATCAACGGCACAGGTCGAATTCCGCGCGCAGGCGATGGCTGGAGCAGCTGCTGGCGGCGGCGGCACTGGGCATCGTGCCCCTGCCGGCGGCCATTCGCCAGGTACTCGCCTCCGGGCAGGTACCGGGAAGCCGCGGCATCGTGCGCCTGGAGGGGCGGGTCACGGTCAACGGGGTCCCGGCCCAGCCCGGCACCCCGGTCAAGGCCGGCGACCGGGTGGTCACCGGTCCCGGAAGCACCGCGGTGTTCGTGATCGGCCGGGACGCCTTCCTGATCCGGGAAAAGAGCCAGCTCGAGATCGCCGGCGTGGAACTGGCGGTGAGCGCCCTGCGCATGGTCACCGGCAAGCTGCTTTCGGTGTTCGGCACCGGCGCCCGCGGCATCCAGACCGCCACCGCCACCATCGGCATCCGCGGCACCGGCATCTACGTGGAATCGGATGCGGACAAGAGCTACGTCTGTACCTGCTACGGCACTGTGGATCTGCAGGCCACCGGCATGCCGGAAGTCCGCGAGACGGTGGTCACCCGCCACCACGATGCGCCGCGCTACATCTGGGGCATGGGCTCGGGGAAGCTCATCAAGGAGATGATGGAAGCGGCACCGGTCATCAACCACACCGACGAAGAACTCATCATGCTGGAGGCCCTGGTGGGCCGGGTGCCGCCCTTCGTGGGCAAGGAAGGCGAGTACGGCTACGGCCCGCCACCCGGGGGCCGGTAGGAGGGGATTTATCCCCGACATCCGGCATCGTCGACCGGAGTCGCGAATGAGGAGGGGATTCATCCCCGACATCCGGCATCGTCGACCGGAGTCGCGAATGAATTCGCTCCTACCGGGGTGGTAGGAGGGGATTCATCCCCGACATCCGGCATCGTCGACCGGAGTCGCGAATGAATTCGCTCCTACCGGGGTGGTAGGAGGGGATTCATCCCCGACATCCGGCATCGTCGACCGGAGTCGCAAATGAATTCGCTCCTACCGGGGTGGTAGGAGGGGATTTATCCCCGACAGTCTGCGTCCGCCTCACTCGCCATGCATGTATAACTCGTTGTTTCATAGTAATTTATAATATTGTTCGCCGAGATCTTTTCAGCCTCCTCCGGTTCCCCTTGAAACCGCCGATTCCGCACCCATATTCTGGCCGTTAGCACCCAGTGCTAACACAACATGTCGGGGTGGTCCGGACGCCGTGCGCCGGCCATTCTGCGGGTTTTTTGCATTTTTCGAACTTCAGCCAATAGGAGTGGAACCATGAACATTCGTCCGTTGCACGACCGTGTGATCGTCAAGCGCGTGGAAGAAGAGCGCAAGACCGCTTCCGGCATCGTGATTCCCGATACCGCCGCCGAGAAGCCCGACCAGGGCGAGATTATCGCGGTGGGCAAGGGCAAGCTGCTGGAAGACGGCAAGCTGCGTCCCCTGGACGTGAAGGTGGGCGACCGGGTGCTGTTCGGCAAGTATTCCGGCACCACCGTGAAAGTGAAAGGCGAGGAACTCCTCGTGATGCGCGAGGAAGACATCATGGGCGTGCTCGAAGCCGCCTGATCCGAAACAGCAGGATTGCAGGAGAAAGACTATGGCAGCCAAAGAAGTCAAATTTCACGATTCGGCCCGCAGCCGGATTATCGCGGGCGTCAACGTTCTGGCGGACGCCGTCAAGGTGACCCTGGGCCCGAAAGGCCGCAACGTGGTGCTCGAGTGGGCGCGCAGATGGTGAAGGAAGTCGCCTCCAAGACTTCCGACGTGGCGGGCGACGGCACCACCACCGCGACCGTGCTGGCCCAGGCCATCGTGCAGGAAGGGATGAAGTTCGTCGCCGCCGGCATGAACCCGATGGACTTGAAGCGCGGCATCGACAAGGCGGTGGCTGCGACGGTGGACGAGTTGAAGAAGCTCTCCAAGCCCTGCACTACCGGCAAGGAAATCGCCCAGGTGGGCTCGATCTCGGCCAACGCCGACGAGGCGGTGGGCAAGATCATCGCCGACGCCATGGAGAAGGTGGGCAAGGAGGGCGTCATCACCGTCGAGGACGGCAAGAGCCTCGACAACGAGCTGGAAGTGGTGGAAGGCATGCAGTTCGACCGCGGCTACCTCTCCCCCTACTTCATCAACAACCCCGAGAAGCAGATCACGGTGCTCGAAGACCCCTACATTCTGCTCCACGACAAGAAGATCTCCTCGATCCGCGATCTGCTGCCGGTGCTGGAGCAGGTGGCCAAGTCCGGCAAGCCGCTGCTCATCATCGCCGAGGAAGTGGAAGGCGAAGCGCTGGCGACCCTGGTGGTCAACAACATCCGCGGCATCCTCAAGACCTGCGCGGTGAAGGCGCCGGGCTTCGGCGACCGCAGGAAAGCCATGCTGGAAGACATGGCCATTCTCACCGGCGGCACCGTGATCTCCGAGGAGCTGGGCCTCAAGCTGGAGAACGCGACCCTGAAGGACCTGGGGCGCGCCAAGCGCATCGAGATCGGCAAGGAAGACACCACCATCATCGACGGCGCCGGGGAACCCAAGGCCCTCGAAGGCCGCATCAAGCAGGTCCGGGCCCAGATCGAGGAAGCCACCTCCGACTACGACAAGGAAAACATCGTGGCGGGCGGCGGCGTGGCGCTGCTGCGGGCCCGTGCCGCCATGGGCAAGCTCAAGGGCGACAATCCCGACCAGGAGGCCGGCATCAAGATCGTGATGCGGGCCCTGGAAGAGCCGCTGCGCCAGATCGTGGCCAATACCGGCGACGAGCCGTCGGTGGTTCTGGCCAAGGTTCTGGAAGGCAAGGGCAACTTCGGCTACAACGCCCAGACCGGCCAGTACGGCGACCTGCTGGAGATGGGGGTGATCGATCCCACCAAGGTGACGCGCTTCGCGCTGCAGAACGCGTCGTCCGTGGCCGGGCTGATCCTCACCACCGACGCCATGGTGGCCGAGCTGCCGAAGGAAGAGAAGCATGCCCACGGCGCGCCCGGCGGCGGCATGGGGGACATGGACTATTAAAGGTTAAAACGGACCGCGATGCGGCCGGCTTAACTCCGCGAGTTGGAGCGGACGAACCCGTTCGCCGCTCAACTCGCGGGGGGCCGGAACTCCCGGAGTTCAGGCTCCAAAACTGAAAACCCCGCTTCGGCGGGGTTTTTTCTTGTGTTTCAACGTCCGCCGTGAACCGTGCGCGGTTGCTGGCGCGCCGGTATCGACGGCACAGTTGGGTGGAGCCCACCGGCGCGCCGCCAACGGTGCTGAACGATGGCGCGGCGGCTCCGGCGGGCCGGCATGATGCTCAATGATGGCGAGGCGCTGGTGGCCCGTCCGTTCGACCTGGAGTTAGATTCCGATGATTTCATTGAGGCCTTCCACGACATGCGCAAGTTCTTCTGGCGTGGAGCGACCGAGTCTTGCACCAATGCGCTCGACAGCAAGGATGCGAATCTGGCTGATCTTGACCCACGAGCGCTTGGGCAGCTTTGGAGATTGGAGTTCGTGCGTGAGCGGGAAACCTGCGCGCTGAGGCTGGCTGGTCAGCGCTACCGCGATAACAGTGCCGGAGCGCTCGTTGAACACGTCGTGGCTTAGGATAAGAACCGGACGCAAGCCTGCCTGTTCGCGACCTCGTGCGCACGCGCGAGGTCGCAGTGTGCATGCAGCGCCAGGCGCGCCAGCGGCTGCAGCCGGGCCGCGGCGTCGCCAAGGATCTATTACCAAGCGGGCAATACCTCGGCGCGCCGCGCGCTCGTGGAAGCCGCCTGGGCCTATCAGCACCCGGCACGCGTCTCCTGGGGGATCGCGCGCCGCCCAAGTGGCCTGAACCCACGCCTGTGTGATCTCGCGTGGAAGGCGCAGCTGCGCCTGTGCACCCGCTATCGGCGCTTGGCCGCGCGCGGCCTGCACAAGAACAAGATCGTCGTGGCCATCGCCCGCGAACTCGCGGGCTTCGTCTGGGCGATCGCGCGGGAAGTCAAACCCACCGCGTAAGCAGCCCTCCCCGTTCAAAACTCAGGAGGCATTAGCGCAGAACCGAATTCGCCTGCCCGATCGGCAACGCGGTGCGGCCACGACAGGAGAACCCTCGTCGGGACGTTATTGATCCGGCCCTCGGGCCGGCACCTCAGAGCCTAGAGCGAGGCAGCTCCGTGACGCACAACAGTCTTGCGGCTAGCCAACGCCCGAATATCAGCTTGATCGACCGTCGTCACACACGGCCCCGCCGCGTTCCCTATCGAGCACGAATCTCGCACCACCACGCTGCGCCCGGCACGGGAGGAGGAAGTTCGCACCTTGACAGCGGGAAGCCATATCAACGCCCGCGCTCACCGGCGGCCCGCTTGCGGGACGTCCGTGTTGAGCGACCAGTTATACGTTGCGATTTCTCGGAGAGCCGGCCAGTGACGTACTTGTGCAGGACACTGGCAATCAGCGTTTGATATGGAACACCCTCTTCTAGTGCCTTGACCTGAATATCGCTCAGGTCAATGGAGGACAAGCGGATGTTGACTCTGCGATCTTTGATTGCCGTAGCCCTCGCGGCGGCCTTTAACTTTTCAAGCTCCCGCTTTGTGGCGATGGATTTGAGTTTGCCTTTTTCAAAGGCCGTTAGGACTTCCAGTTCGTAGGCATCAACTTTTGACATTTTGGTCGCCTTGATTCAAATATTCCCTTGTGGCCTTACGGCTGGGGATGATGGTCTTAAGAAAAAAGTGGTCCTTTTCCTCCACGAAAGGAACCAAGTAGGCGTAACTATCGAACGCGACTACCAGTACTCGCTGATTCGGATACTTGGCCCTATTCGGGTGAGCCAAGATATCGAGCAACCCACCAGACCCTATCGCCACAACGATGCCCTCGAAGGACAAGCCGCGGTCAGCCTTTAGCGCCTCGTTCTTCTCAGGGTTCCAGCGAAAAGGCTTCATCGTTGAATTCTACAGCGACGTGTGCCTTTTGTCACCACCCGCCACAAGCGACGTATAACGTGGAAACCACCGGCGCGCGGAGATGGCGGTTGATGATGCACGACGCTCGCCGCGCGTCCGGTGGGTTGCCGGGTGTACGCCCGACATGGGCATGAGCTTATGGGGTGAAAGTCCCCTGTGGGAGGACATCATGAAGTCAGGATAACCACTAGCCGAGGGCAAGGGCAAGCCCGCGAGGGATTGTCTGAAGGAAGCCCAAGTGCAAAGGTGCGAGC